>CAZHTD010000017.1:0-50357 GCA_964535675.1 uncultured Bifidobacteriaceae bacterium
GGCGTCCGAATGGACGACCGTATGGTTGTGCAGTTCGCTCTCGTAGCGGATCGAGGAGAGCAGTGAGCTTTCCAGCAACGTCGGGGTGTCCAGGAGCATCAGCGTCTGATTCGCATTGCACGCGAACACGACGTCGTCGAATGTCTCCGTGGCGCCGTTCTCGGTCTCGACCACGACCTCGGACGGACGCCGGTACACCTTTCGGACCGGACGGTCGAGATAGATCTTGTCCTGGAAGGCCGCCGACATCGCCTCGTACATGCGCCGCGTGCCCTGATCCCAGGTCTGCATTGGCGTCGCGGTCTCGATATCGAAGAACACCAGATACCGCGCGAAGAGCGACGCTGGCATGTCGAACACGTTCGTCGCCATCGGCTTCAGGACCTTGTATCTGAAGTCACCAGAGAATCGGCCCAGATTGAGCACCGCCCCCATGCTGATGTAATTGAACGGGTTGAGCGCATTGAGCAGTCTGGACCTGCCGCGATTGAGCCTGCCAAACCAGTGCAGGCGTCTCAGGAGCCTCTGGAATCGCTCGATTTCCGGCTGCAGCTGGCTCCTGATGTCGGAGTCGAAGTCGTGTGCATAGACACTCCCGCGATACTTGACGCTGTAGCTGAACCAGGTATCGACCAGCTCGATGCCGTGGCGCTGCATGAACAGCACGATGTGATGGTAGACAGACGGAATGCACGCGGTGACGGAAATATCGAACGGAATCGTGGGCCCGTTGTCCTGCGGCATGTTGACGGTCACAGCATTGCCGCCGATCTGTGCCTGCGCTTCGAAGAGTCGAAAATCGAATCGATCAGGATGCTGATGCAACGCCCAAGCCGTCCCGAGCCCCGAGACGCCGGCGCCGATAATGGCAATCCTTCTGGGCAAGGCCGTACCGCGCTTCAGGTGCACACGCCGGCACGCGCCGGGATCTGATCGGGGAGTCCGGGAGCAGTCACACGGCGGCCGCCGCTGGGGCGCGACGCGAGTTTACGCGCAGATGCACGGCCATCAGCGCGGGCACGAGCAGCATCAGGATCCCGGTTGAAATCATGATCCCGACACCGAGCGACGCAGCGAAGGGCACCAGAAACTGTGCCTGGATCGCCCGCTCGAGAATCAGCGGCGTAAAGCCGAGAAAGGTGGTCAGCGAGGTCAGCAGGATGGGGCGGAAGCGCCCTTTCGCGCCCTCGATGATCGCCTGCTTCGGAGAGACACCCTCCCTGAGCCGCTGATCGATGAAATCGAGCATGACCAGTGAATCGTTGACAACTACTCCGCTGAGCCCGAAGAAGCCCAGGAAAGAGGCAGCGCTCATCGGGATTCCCAAGATGAAATGACCGAGGACGACGCCGATGAGACCGAACGGAATGATCGCCATGACAATGAACGGCTTGCCGTAGGACCTCAGGGGAATGGCCAGCAGCGCGAAGATCACGAGCACAGCGAGTGCAAAGCCGCGATACAGAGCATCCAGCGATTGCAGCTGCTGCTGCTGTTCGCCGCCGAAGGCAAAGGTCAACTCGGGATTGTCGACCGTCAATTGCGCCAGGATTGTCTCTTCAAGGATGGTGTTCGCTTCCCCGCTCGAGATCGCCGTCTCGTCCACATCCGCCGTGACCGTGACGACGCGCTGGCCGTCCTCGCGCCGGATTAACGGCGGAGACGTGCCCATCTCCATCGATGCCGCTTGGCTGATCGGCACATCGCCCCCCGAGCGGGTGTGGATCAGATAGCCCTCAACATCCGTGATCGCATCGCGTTCGTCGTCGGGTAGTCGCGTGTAGACGCGGACTTCTTCCCTGCCACGTTGCAGCCGCAGCGCCTCCACGCCGAAAAACGCGGCCCGCACCTGCCGTGCCAGCTCCTCGACCGTAAGGCCAAGGGTGCGCGCCTCCGGCCGCAACGCCAGCTGAATCTCGCCGATACCCGGGGCATGATCAGACCGAACATCGAAAACGCCAGCCACGCTCCGCAAGCCGTCGACGACCGCGTCCGCGATACCCGCAATGCGCTCCTGAGTCGGATGTGTCAGCACTACGTGGACAGGGCTGCCGAGATCGATGACCTCGCCGCTAAAGGCGATTCCCCGAACGTAGGGGAGCACGCCGACCTCTTCCCGCCACGCCTGCATGATGGCAATGGTCGACATGTCCCGTTGCTGGGCGCTCAGGAGTTTGAATTCGATGGTGGCAATGTTTGATTCGGGGTTCATGGTGGGAGTCGGGTCAAGTCCGCCCCCTTCCACACGGGGCCTCTGGCCGACTATTACGGTCACGCCCGACAGCAACGACGGGGCGCCGACTGGTCCGTTCAGATCCAGGCGGTCCAGTACCCGCCGGCCCGCACGCTCGAGTTCCATCGCTACGTCGTAGGTCCGCTCGGCCGGTGTCCCATCCGGCATTTCGAGCGTGGCGGTGACGAAGTCACCCTCGACCACGGGGGCGAACGAGGTCGGGACAATGCCTGCCGGCACCAGGGACAAGCTGATACACAGCAGGCCAACGATCCCTGCCATCACGACAACGGGATGATCCGTCGAAAAGCGCAGCCCCCGATCCAGCGGGCCGCGCACGAAGCGGTGCAGCCCGCGATCCACGGAGCCCCGGACGCGTGCGAAGAACCGATCCACCACGTTGGTCCGTACGCCTTCTGGTCCAGGGACATGGGCCAGGTGGTTCGGCAGTATCAGGAGCGCCTCGACCAGCGAGATCAGAAGCATGCCGATGATGATCACCGGCAGCGCTCCCCAGACTTCTCCGATGCCACCGGGAATGAAGAGCAGGGGCGTAAACGCCGCGACCGAAGTCAGGACCGCGAATATCAAGGGGCTCTTGATCCGCCGCGCGCCCCGGATCGCCGCCACGACTCCCGACACGCCTCGGTGGCGCTCGTAGTGGATGTGCTCACCCACGACAATGGCATCGTCAACGATGATGCCGATGGCCAGGACGAACGCAAACAGCGAAATCGTGTTGATCGCGAGGTCAAACACCAGCATCACGGCCAGCGTCCCGATGCCCGAAACCAGAAGACCGAGCACAACCCACAACGCGAGCCGAATCTCCAGAAAGAGAGCCAACGCGATGAACACCAGGAGAAGCCCGAGCACGCCGTTCTTGACGAGAATGTCGGTCCGTTCCGAGTAGGTCTGCGAGTCGTCGTTCCAGATGGTAATTTGGACCCCATTCGGCAAGGAGGGGATGATCACGTTTGCCGTGTGCTCGTGGACTGCCTCGGCAACATCCATCACTTGCTCACCGTCAGCGAGGAACACCTCGACGAAGGCCGCCGGGTGCCCCTGGTGCCGGACGAGCAGGTCGGTGTCCTGGAAGGTGTCGCGTACATCGGCAATGTCGCCGAGATGCACGACCGTCCCGTCGCTCCGGGCGAGAACGACGATCTCCTCGAAGTCGAGCTGATCGTAGCTCTGGCCCAGGGTCCGGACGCGTACCTGGGCGTCGCGAGTATCGAGGCTACCGGCGGACAGATCGAGCGAACTTCGACGGACAGCATCGGCGATGTCGTCGAGCGTGAGTCCCAAGGCCCGCAGACGGACGAGCGGCACTTCAATCGAGATCTCGTAGTTTCTCGTCCCTGTCGTCTCGACATGGGACACATTGGGCAGTGCGCTCAGACTGTCCTCGAACTGGTGGGCCAACTCCTTCAGCGAGCGCTCGGGGATATCGCCATAGACGATCAGACGGATCATGCTGGTACGGTTGTCCATCTCCCGGAACTGGGGACGCTCGGCCGCACCGGGAAACGACTGGATGCGCGCGACCGCGGACTGCACCTCGTCCATGGCCTCACTGATGTTCGTACCGGTCTCCAGTTCGACCCTGACCGATGCGAGTCCGGGAGCCGCCAGAGACTTGACCGCATTGACATCCTGCAGCGCCTCGACCTGCTCCTCGATCTTGACGATGATGGACTCCTCCACCTCCTCGGGCGTGGCGCCCGGATAGGCCATGGAGACTTCGATGGTATTGAAGGGAACCGTCGGCCACGCTTCCCGCTCCAGGGCACCCAGCGCGACGAGGCCGGCCGCCAAGATGCCGAACATCAACAGAGTGGCAGCGACACGGCTGCTGGCCATGTAGGCGATGGGCCCGGCGGGCTCCCCGTGGTAGAGGTCGGGTTGAATCGGGGTCACGGCGCGCCTCCAGTGCCCGTCCGCACCGGCATGCCCTCGGTGACCACCTGGATGCCGCCGACGATGGCCTCCTGGCCCGCTTCGAGCGCGCCGGTCAGGAACACTTCGTCGTCCGATCGCTGCAGGACGTGCACGGGCACGATGTGCACACTGCCGGTGCGCACGACCCACACCTCGTTGCCGGGCCTGAGCGCCGCCCGCCGCACTCTGAAGTACTCGTCCGAGGCGACCCCGTCGATTTCGACTTCCACGAATTTCCCCACGAGGAGCGGTGGACCGTCGTGGTCCGCGGCCCGGCCATCACCACCCGTTCCCACTGGCGACCCGGACACGAATGGATTCGGAACGCGCACAACCACGTCGATCGTCCGCGTCAACTCGTCAAGGGCAGCCTCCGCTCGGTCCACGTAGCCGTCCCACGAATAGCGCGCGTCGCCGTACTCGGCGACAACGCGAGCCGGCACCCGCCGGTCGGCGTTGCCCGCCTCCAACTGCCACAGGTCGGGAATGAGCGCTACGCCAGCGTCCGACAGCGGCACCACCACCTCCATGGCATCAGTCGCATACACACGGCCCACACTCTGGCCGGGCGCCACGAACTGCCCTACGTCCAAGGACTCGTTGAGCACCACGCCCGCAAAGGGCGCATGGACCTCAGTACGTGAGAGGGCCAACTCGGCATCCGCGAGAGCGGCGCGGTTTCTGGCCAGCACCGCCTCGGCAGCGGCCATCTGCGGCTCCCACAAGGCAAGGGGGCTGGTCTCCGTAGCGGGATCGTCACTTCCCCGCAACCGTCGAAACCGTTCGTACTGCAAGCGCGCAACCCGAGCCTCTTCGGTTACCCGCAGCAATTCAACCGTCTGCACGGCGACACTCGCCTGCGCCTGCTCCACTGCGTTGCGGTAGTCGGCGCCGGCGATCCGAAAGAGCAATTGGCCCGCGTCGACCCGTCCGCCACTCTGAAAGGTGGGGTCCACCCACACGACCCGGCCACCGATCTCGGCCGCGATGTCCACCTCAGCACGCGGCCGAGCCGTACCCGCGCCGTACACGGGAATGGAGCCGGCGCCGGCAATCACCGGGGCCGTCGTCGCGAACGGGACACGGGTCGCCACGGGTTGGCGGGCAGGTTCGGGTCTCCCTGCAACCAGGACCCAGGCCAGCGCCGCGGACCCGGCGAGGATGGCAACGACCACGACAGCACTGAGCGTTCTGTTCATCGGTTCCGTCAATCCTTGACTTGCTATTCGTCCAGCCCCTCGGCCCCGTCGGCACGCGTAAGCGCCTCCGAGACAACCGGCGGATCCGAGGCCACCCAGGATCCGCCCAGCGCGCGGTGCACCGCGAGGCGCGCCAGCGCCAGATCGCGTTGGGCGCCGATGAACGCGACCTCGACGTTCAGGGCGGTACGCAAGGCGTCGAGCACGTCCGCGTAGCCGCCAATGCCCGCAGTGTAGCGCTCCGATCGGAGATCGAGGGTTGCCTGGGCCTCCTCCAGCCGTGCCTCGAGGAACGCGTGGCGACGGGTCTCGCTATCGAGCCCGGCCAAGGCCACTTCGACCTCGTTGACGGCCGTGACGACCGCACGGCCGTAGGCCGCGGCCAACTGGTCGAAGC
The DNA here is from genome assembly GCA_964535675.1 of uncultured Bifidobacteriaceae bacterium. Classification (GTDB taxonomy): domain Bacteria; phylum Acidobacteriota; class Vicinamibacteria; order Vicinamibacterales; family UBA2999; genus CAZHTD01. Next base: position 5,771 of record CAZHTD010000017.1, read on the forward strand.
GGGCCTCCGCCAGCGCCACCTGCGTCTCGCGCCGGCCGCCGTCGAACACCGGCTCCAGCAAGTTCGCCGCGAGATTCGTGAACCACTGGTTGACGTTGAACCAACTGCCGATGCCGGCACTTTGGAGTCCGATCGACCCCGTGAGGGACAGCGAGGGCCGAAGCGCTGCGAGCCGGGCCTGGATGGCGAAGCCCGCCGCATCGAGCCGATGCCCCGCGGCCTGTACGTCCGGCCGCTGCAGGAGCAGGTCGGCTGGAATCCCTGCCGGCACCGGGTCCGGCGGCGGCGACGCGGCGAGCGCGTTCGGCAGGAGCGCGTCTAGGTCTTGCCGATAGCCGCCCAGCAGCCCGGCGAGACGGGCTTCGACGCTAGCAAGCTGGCGCTCCAGTTGCGGCAAGCCCGCCTGGGTGTTACGGAGCTCCTGGCGCACGCCATACAGCTCCAGGGAATCGGTCAAGCCGCGGCTGTAGCGGAGCGCGGCCACATCCTCCCGCTCCACCAAGACCTCCACCAATTCCTGAGCCAGCACAATCCGCTGCCGAAGGTCGACAATCTCGAAATAGGCGGCGATCGTTTCCGACAGGATGCCGATCCGGACCGCGTGCAAGTCCGACTCCGAGGCCAGGTAGTCGGCCCCGGCCGCCAAGCGGCTACTGCGCACACGTCCCCAAAAGTCCAGCTCGTAGGCGACGTCCGCGCTCAGCGCGAAGTTGGTGAGCCCCAGACGATCGGGCAACGTGAAGTCATCGCCCGCAGCGCTGAGCAACTCCTCCAATCCCAATTCCTGCACCTGCGCACCGATGCCCGCGTTCGTCGGCGACCTGAAGTCGTCGACGCCAGCCCGCACCCCGACCACCGGAAAGATCATGGCCCTGGCCAACAGCGCTGTGTCCCTGGCCTGCTCAACCCGGGCAACTGCCTCCGCCATGTCGAAGTTGGAGGCCAGCGCATTCTCGACGACCGCATCAAGCACCGGATCGCCGAAGGCCCGCCACCATTCCAGCGGCTCATACTCGCCTGCCACGCTACTGGCGGTGAAGCCGCCGGGAACCAGGGGGCGCGGATCGGAATCGCGTTCAGGGACTGCCGGCGGAGAGGCCAACGCGCAGGCCGCGCATAGACAACTCGTGAGGATGGGCCATGGCCGGACCCAGGCACTGACGCGACCCAACCATGGATACGGCATACCCTGACCCCCGGAACTCATGGACAGCATACAGTCTACTGGTCCGGCCTGCGTCACCGACACTACCGCGAGTCACGAGCACGGCCCATGACCCTCCGGTGAGGCCCCGTACGATCAGCTACCGCCGCCCGACGCCGGCGACCCGAGATGATCGACGACGGCCTGCAACGTGTCTTCCATCGCGGCACGCGGCGTTCCGTTGATGATCGGCCCCAGGAACCAGCGGGCAAGGCGCGGAATGGACCGGCTCAGCGTGACTTGCTCGCATTCGACCAGGACGCCGCCGTCGACCTGCACGAAACGCCACCACACGTTCAGCCGCCACAGATAGCCGCTGTCGTTGCCTATCGGCATCTCGCGCTCGTTCGGGGAGCCGGGATCTTCAATCTCGGCGATCCGTGTCGCCTCGACTCGGCTCCAGGCCCGGCCGCCCCCCAGACGCACGTATTCCACGAACTGGTCCATGTTGAACTGCGCCGAGGCCATCGGAGCATCGAGCAGTACTCGCGTATACAGCTCGAACGTGTCGCCGTCGCGCGAGAGCACACGCGAGTCAAGCACAGTCTCCTCCTGGAGCTCGTGCGGCAAGAGGTCGTACTGGAGGGCGTCCAGCACGGCATTCAGTTCTGCGTTCGGTATCAGGACGGCACCCAGCCAGTGCTGGATGGTGCCTCTCGGCACATCGAACTGCTCCCCCCGCTCGTCGCGCGTCTCCAGCCGCTCGACCACCGCGTTGCCAGCCAGCACCGCTTGGCGGAACCGGTCGCCCTCGTCGTGGAAATCCATGACCAGGAAGCGTTCGCCGTCGTTGACCTCGGCGTCTACGCGCTGCGCCGTGGCCACGATATAGCGCTCCCATGCCGCGACCGTTTCCTCGTGCAACTCGGCCGCAAGCAAACTGGCCCCGGCCACACCCATTGCGAGTGCGACCGCCAGTACGCCGCGATGCGGCAGTCGTCTATCGGCGTTGTTGGCTGTCATGGGCTGCCACTCTGTTGAACGGCGGGGCGGATCCACCGTGACACACTCGTTGCCGTCGCTGCACCTGGATCGTGCGGACCCACCTGCAGCCACTCGTGGCCATCGCCGATCGGTGCTGGGCGGCTGCCTATACTCGCAACGCAACGACCGACACAGACCCCGCGATTTCAGAGCCACGTGCGCCGCATGCCCCCGCTGGGCGGGCGCTGTCGATGAGGCAGGTCCATCCTCACCGTGTGGCCTAACCTCCCACGTGGATTATACCGCCGCGTCGTCCGGGAGATCCGAGCCGCGAGACGGCGGCAGCCGCCCGGTCGGCCCGCCGGTCGAGTCGCACCCGGAGCGGCAAGCGGACACGGTCCCGCACCTAGCGGCCGTCACGCGGGCTAGCACCAGCGCGTCGACGCAGCCACTCGACTGCCACCAGCAGCATCACCGCGAAGACAATCAGGAACGTCGCCACGGCCAAGATAGCCGGACTGATCTGTTCCCGAATGCCCGCCCACATTTGCCGTGGAATGGTGCGCTGATCTTCGCCCCCCATGAACAGGACCACCACGACCTCGTCGAAGGAGACGGCGAAGGCGAACAGCGCGCCGGACAACACCCCCGGTGCGATCAACGGCAGCTGCACGCGGCGGAATGTCAGTAGCGGCCCCGCGCCCAAACTTGCGGCAGCGCGCGTCAGGTTCGTATCGAACGAAGACAGCGTGGCAGTCACCGTGATGACGACAAACGGCGTCCCCAGCGCAGCGTGAGCCAAGATTAGGCCGAGGTGCGTCTGTGACAGGCCGAACGTCGAATAGAAGAAAAACATCCCCGCCGCCGAGATGATCAACGGCGTCACCATCGGCGACAACAGCAGTCCCATCACGGCACGCCGCGCCGGCATGGCGCGGCTGGCGAGCCCCAGGGCCGCGGTCGTGCCGAGCACGGTCGCCAGCACGGTCGCAGCACTGCCGATCAGCAGGCTGTTGATCAACGCACGCGTCCACACCTCGTTCTCGACGATCTCGCGGTACCAGCGAAGCGAGTAGGCAGCCGGATCGAAGCGCAGCATCCCGTCGGTGAACGTGAAGTACGGCTCCGCGTTAAAACTGAGCGGCACGATCACCAGGATCGGCGCCACCAGAAACGCGAAGATCACGCCGCAGGCCGAGAGGTAGGCCAAGTGTCCGGCGCTTCGTCCCACCGTGGTCACCGGCCTGGTCATCCCAAGCGCATCCGATCCACGCCAACGAGCCGGTCGTAGAGCAGATAGAGCCCCACCACCGACACCAGCAGAAAGCCGCTCAGGGCACCGGCCAAGCCCCAATTCAGAGAGGTCTGCATGTGGTACGCAATGAAGTTGGAAATGAGCTGCCCGCTCTGCCCCCCCACCAGCGCGGGCGTGATGTAGTACCCGATGGCGAGAATAAAGACCAGCAGCGACCCCGCGCCAACGCCCGGCAGCGTCTGCGGCCAGTAGACGCGCCAAAACGCCTGAGGAAAGCTCGCCCCGAGGGAGGCGGCCGCACTCATCTGCTGCGGGGGGATGGTGCGCATCACGGCGTACAGCGGCAGTACCATGAAGGGCAGCAGTACATGCGTCATCGCCACCACTGTGCCGGTCATGTTGTAGATCATCGCGATCCGGCTGGCGTCAGCGACCAGCCCAAACGCAACAAGCAGGTCGTTGACGACGCCCTGTGCCTGCAGCAACACGATCCAGGAGGTCGTCCGTACCAACAGTGACGTCCAAAACGGCACGAGCACCAGTGCCAGCAGCAGCCCGGCACGACGCGGCGGCGCGTGAGCAATCAGATGCGCCACCGGATAGCCGAGCAGCAGACACAGCAGGGTGATGCCCAGGCTGACCACGAAGGTGCGCTCCAGCAGCGGCAAGTAGATGCGGCGATCCGGCGGCTGCGGCGCGATGGAGCCGTCTGGCAGCCGCTGCAGGTCGACGGCATTCAGGTAGTGCCGTACCGTCACGCGGTCGCCGGCGGTCCGGATAGCATGCCAAATGCGCGAGTCGCCCCACTCTGGGTCGATGGCAATTAAGGCCTCGCGCCAAGGCCCCGTGTCGACCTCACGCAGCTGCCGTACGCTGCGCACCAGCAGGCTGCGCAGGCCGCCCTCGACGCGGTTGACACGGCTGGCAACACGGCCGAGCGTGCGCGCCTCTCGGGCCTGCAGCAGTTCCTGCACCACGGCGGCGTACACGGCTTCCGACGGCAGGCCTTGGCCGTCCCAACGGCTCAAGGCCGTCAGCGTGTCCGGCAGGGCATCGGCCACCACCGGGTCGTACACGCTGCGCACCAGCATCGTCGCCACCGGCGCGATGAACGTGACGCTGAGGAACACCACCAGAGGCAGCACCAACCCTGCCGCCCGCAGCCGCGCACGAATCACTGCGCTAACCAGACGCTGAAACGCTCATTGATCTCGTCTGCGTGGTCGCTCCACCATTCCCAGTCGTTCTGGAGGATGCGGCGACTGTTGGCAGGGTACAGCGGCATGTGCGGGTTCATATCCACTCCGACCTCGGCGTGGCGGCCGATGAGTGGGAGGCCCGAGCGACGCGTCGGACTGTAGGCGATGTAGTGGCCAACGGCGGCCATCGACTCGGCGGTCGTGGCAAAGCGGAGCAGCTCCATGGCGGCCTCAAGCGCCGGCGTCCCGGCGACGATCCCCAGCAAACCAACATCGAGGAGCTGGCCGTCCCAGACAATGACAAACGGCTGGCGCTCCAACACTTGGGCGTTGAAGATCCGACCGTTGTAGGCGGTGCTCATCACCACCTCTCCGTCCGCCAGCATCTGTGGCGGCTGGGCGCCGGCTTCCCACCAGACGACCTGGTCCTTGATCGTGTCGAGCTTGCGGAAGGCCCTGTCGACGCCAGCGGGAGTGTCGAGCGTGGCGTACACCTGATCGAGTGGCACACCGTCGGCGATCAGCGCAAACTCCAGGTTCGCGTGCGGTACCCGGCGCATCCCGCGACGACCGGGAAAGCGCTCCAGGTCGAAGAAATCCGCCATCGTCGTCGGCGGCGCCTCCGCAATCTGTTCGGGGTTGTAGGCGTACACCGTGGAATAGAACAGCGTGCCCACGGCGCATTCAAAGAGCGACCCGGGCAGAAAGTCATCACGCGCCGATGTGCCATCTGCCCCGGGGGACAAGGCCGCGACATCAATCTGCTCCAGGATGCCCTCGTCGCAGGCACTGACCGCATCCGCCGTCTCTAGGTCGACGACGTCCCAGTGGACGTTGCCCGTTTCCACCTGTACGCGCATCTGCGCCAGACCGCCGTTGTAATCCTCAAGGCGAACGTCGATACCGGACTGCGCGGCGAACGGCTCCAGGTATCCCTGGCTGATGGCGCGCGCATACGAGCCACCCCAGGAAACCACGGTCAGGCGATCGCCGCGCGGACCACCGCACCCCACCGCGACCGCCATGCCGATACCCAGGAGCCCGATACGGGCGCCAATGCGCCGCCAGCCGCCATTCACGTCTCGGCCTTCCAAGCTCCCGCATCCAAGACGCGGCAATCCGTGGATGCCCAGCCGATGCGAATGTGGTCGCCCTCGATCACGGCCCCGTGGCCGACCACGTTCGGAATCTTGACGATGAAGTCCGATCGGCCGCACACCGTGACCCGCAAGCGGAGATGGTCCCCCAGAAACGTCATGTCCTCGATCCGGGCCTTGAACTCGTTCGTGTACAGGCCTGGCGTGGGTGCAACGGCCACCCGTTCCGGCCGAATCGACAGGGTCGTGGCATCACCCGGTGCACACGGCGCTACGCGCAGGCCGCGGACCGTCTGACCGCCTACGTCGACAGCACAGATCTCATCGTCGATGCTCACCACTCGGCCGGCCAGCCGGTTGTTTTCACCGATGAAGCGAGCCACAAACGAGCACTCCGGTTCTTCGTACAGCCCCTCTGGCGAGGCGATCTGTTCGATGCGCCCCGACTGAAAGACCGCAACTCGATCCGACATCACCAGCGCCTCCTGCTGATCATGCGTCACATACAGCATGGTGATGCCGAGGTCACGGTGAATCCGTCGGATTTCGTATTGCAACTCCTCACGCAGACGCCGATCGAGCGCGCCAAGCGGCTCGTCCATCAGCACGAGCGTCGGTTCAAACACGAGCGCGCGGGCGATTGCGACCCGCTGCTGCTGACCGCCAGACAACTGGCCCGGCCGACGCTGCTCCAGCCCCTCAAGCCGTACCAGTTCCAGCGCGCGGCGCATGCGCGCGCGGCGGCGGGCCGGCTCGACGCCCCGCACCTCCAACGGGAACGCGAGATTCTCCTCCACCGTCATGTGGGGAAACAGGGCATAGTTCTGGAACACCATGCCGATGCCCCGTTGTTGCGGCGGCACCTGCTGCACGGCGTGCCCAGCGATGCGGATGACCCCTGCCGTCGGCGTCTCGAACCCGGCGAGCATCATCAGGCAGGTGGTCTTGCCCGAACCTGACGGTCCAAGCAGCGTCAGGAATTCGCCCCTGCGGACCTGCAGATCGAGGTCCTGCACGACCATTGTCTGCCCGTCGAACGTCTTGCTGACACCCTTAAACTCGACGTACGCAGGGTCGCCCGAAACATGCTTGTCTGGTGCCATCTCTGGTTTGGTAGCCAGCCGCCCGAGGGGGGCGGCGTGCCCTGCAGGATACCGTGCCTTGAACACAACGCGCAGGCCCCGCGGCGCGTCCCGATATCGCGTAGCGCATGCTCCGGGGGGCTCGCCGAGCCCGCCGCCTCTCGCGCCCGCCGTCTGACCGCGGCTCCTCAGTTCCCGGTGATCGCGTCGGCCCCCGCCTGCGACACCTGTGCATCTTCCACGGCGCGGACACCGCTGGTCGCCACCGCGCCAATCTGCTCACCATCCCGCATGATCGGCACGCCACCAGCGAACGTGATCCCGTCCGGCACCTCTTCCACCTGCCCGGCCTCAAGGCGCTGTCCGTACTCAGCGGTCGTCAGACCGGTCGCCACCACCGTCGCGGCCTTCCGCAGGGCAATCTCGTAGGAGCGAGCCGACGCCCCGTCGAGACGGCGCAGGGAGACCGGCACCCCCTCCATGTCAGCCACCACGATGGTGACGTTCCAGCCATTGGCCCTAGCCTCGGCCTCCGCCGCGTCTATCGCTTGGCGCGCCAATGCCTGCGTCAAGGCCGAGCCCTCGCCCTGCGCAGACACTCCCGCTGCCAGTACCCCGATCATCGCCACCACCGCTGCAAATAACAGGCGCTTCATTGCCCTCTCCTCTCCTGGGACTGCCTCACAAAGAAAAAGCCCCGGGGGTCTCGGCCCCCGGGGCTTCCCGTCCTAGCAGGACGCGACCTAGCTGAGGTCGATCGTGCCCTTGCTCGGGCCGATTGTCTCGACCTCGGCACCAGCCAGCTGGGCCATCCCAACCAGCAGGTCGGCCACAGGCTGCTCGTTGTCCTTGTCGGCCTTGATGTGCTGGTTGCCCCGCATCCGACCGTGCGCGCCGCCGACCAGCAGGGCAGGCGGGTTGTTCCGGTCGTGCTGGTTGCCGTTGCTCATGCCGCTGCCGAAGTAGACCAGCGAGTGATCCAGCAGCGTGCCGTCGCCGTCCGGCGTGTTCTGGAGCTTCCGGAGGAACTCGGCCAGCTTCACGACATGGTAGGTGCCGATCTTGGCGTACTTCTCCATGTTCTCCGGATCGTTGCCGTGGTGCGACATGCTGTGGTGCGCGTCGGGCACGCCGATGTGCGCGTAGCTGCGCGTGCTCGCCTCGTGACCCAGCAGGAACGAGAACACACGGCTGATGTCACCCTGATACGCCAGGTGCATCAGGTCGTAGGTCAGCGTCATGTGATCGTCGAACGCCTCGGGCATACCGACCGGCGCGTCCGGCGTCTCGCCGAGCGTCGCCACGCGGCTCTCCATGCGGTCGAGCTGGAGTTCCACCTGCCGGATGTTGCCGAGGTACTCGTCGAGAATCGCGACGTCCGCGGCCCCGAGACCGGCGCGCAGGCGGTTGGTTTCCTCAAGCATCGAGTCAAGCATGCTCTGCTTCTGCTTGAGCGCCCGGAACCGCTGCTCGGCGGTGCCCGTCTCGCCGAACATGCGCTCGAAGGTCACGCGCGGGTTGATGGCCACCGGCAGCGGGCTCACGTCGTCACGCCACGACAGCGTGTTGAAGAACGTGCACGGGAACCCGTCGCAGGCACCGGCCGCGGTGCCCATGTCCTCGGTGCCAACCTGGATCGACTGCAGCGGGGTGTCGCCCGCCACGACCTCGGCGATGATCGAGTCGACGGTCTTCTTCGACTGGATCTTGCCGAACGCGTCGCCGGTACCCTCGCGGGCGCCAACTGGGCCAACACCGTTCAGGAAGGCTGCGCTGGCACCCAAGTGGACGGACTCGCCCCAGGGAGCGGTCAGGTCGCTGACCGTCACCAGGTTGTCACGGAACCGCTGCATCGGCGACATGACCGGCTTGAAGGCGAAGTCGCTGCCGACCTCGTCCGGATGCCAAGTGTCCGGATAGATGCCGTTCGGGATGTAGACGGCACCGAAGCGGAAGGGCGCGTTGGCTACCGTGCGCGACTGCGCCGAGACAGCCGGCACCATCGCATCCAGGAATGGCAGCGCAACGGCAGCGCCAAACGTGCCACGCAGAAACGTGCGGCGAGACAGATGCTTCTTAGTGATGAACATAGCTAATTTACCCTCGTGTCTGCTTGTGCGAGTGTGCCAACGGAATCAGCTTCAGGTAGTTTCGTCCGGTTCTGGAACGGCGCGCTCTCGACGATGCCGGAGATCATCGCCTGGAGCCGGTACTCATCCTGCGACGCAGCCTCGACGATCGAGCGCACGACCGACATGTCGGCTGGCTCGACGCCGCGACCAAGCGCATAAGTCATCAGACGCTCGACCATGATAGTGGAAAACGCGTCGGGACGGCTGAGAATATTCTCCCGCAGCTCGGCGGGACCGTTCACCACCGAACCGTCAGCAAGCTGACCCTCGGAGTCGATTTGGCGACCGTCCTCGAGCTGGTCACGCCACTGGCCGACCGGATTGAAGTTCTCCAGCGCAAAACCCACCGGATCGAGCACAGCATGGCACGACCCACAGATCGGGTTCGCCCGATGGCGCTCGAGCTGCTCACGCACCGTCCGCGGTGCCGCGGCGTCGTCGCTTTCCTCCAGCGCCGGCACGGCCGGCGGCGGCGGGGGCGGCGGCGTGTTGAAGAACTGCTCCAACACGTACTTGCCACGGAACACCGGCGACGTCCGCGTCGCGACCGACGTCAGCGACAGCACGCTGCCGTGACCCAGCAGGCCGAAGCGGTTCGGGTCGTCCAGCTGCACGCGGCGGAAGCGCGTGCCGTAGACGCCGTCAATGCCGTAATGCTTGGCCAGCCGCTCGTTGAGGAACGTGTAGTCCGCGCTCAGCAACTCCATCGCGCTGCGGTTCTCCCGCATGATATAGCCGAACAGCATTTCGGTCTCGGTGCGGAACGCCTTCCGGACGTTGTCGTCGAAGTCCGGGAACGTCAGCAGGTCGGGCGCGACGCGCGCCTCGAGGTTTCGCAACTGGAGCCACTGCCCGACGAAGTCCGACACCAGGGCGTCGGCGCGCGGGTCAGCAATCATCCGCTGCACCTGCCCGGCCAGCACACCCGGGTCACGGAGCCGGCCCGCGATGGCGATGTTCAGGAGCTCGTCGTCTGGAATGCTGCTCCACAGGAAGAACGACAGCCGCGACGCCAACTCAAGATCGGTCACCGGGTGGGGCATGCCAGCCGCCAACTCCGCGGGATCCGACTCGACGCGATAGAGGAACGACGGGCTCGCCAGAATGCGGGCCACGCCAGCGCGGATGCCCGCGTTGAAGTCGAGTCCGTCCTCGCGCGCCTGAGTGTAGAACTGCAGCGGCGCCGCAACATCTTGGTCGCTGACCGGGCGGCGGAACGCACGCCGCGCCAAGTCGGAGAAGATGTCCTCGGCACAGGCGGCCTCCTCGGACGGCGCGGCCGGCTGGCACGTGAAGATCAGGTCACGGCTCGGCGTGCTGCTGATACCCGTCACGTTGAACGGCCCCACGATGTTCATGAAGCGCAGACGCGGGCGATCGGCCGTGAGGTGCACCTCCTGGCTATCACGCAGCGACGGCTGCCACACGCCCTGCTCGGCGTAAGGCTTGTCGACCCAGGTGAAGCCGATGTCGTGCGGCCCGGCCGTCACATAGACACGGCCGCGGAGACGTTCATCGAGGATGTTGGCCATCTCGATGGTGTCGTCGCTGCTGAGTTCGTGATCCTCCGGACCGCCAACGCTCGCCGTGAACACCTGCTCACCGTCCACCGTGATGATCAGATCCCACGGCTCGTCCCAGCCCTCCACGCCGGCGTAGCCGTTGAGGATGGTGCGATTCAGCTGCACACCGAACTCGTACTCGGCATCGGCCGGGAACACGTGCCGGATGACCGTGCCGCCGCGGGTGCCGAGCGGCAGTCCCTCGACGTACTCGTCCTGCGTGGTCTCGAGTCCGATCGAATACTCGGTCGTGCCCGGCGCAGCTTCCACGTCGCCAACGGCCAGCGCACTGATGCGGAGCGCGGCCGTCAGGTAGCGCTCCAGGAGCAGCGGCGTGGTCGGCAGCGCCGTCGCGATGTTGTCGAAGCCGAAGTCACCACCGTCGCTCGGCAGCAGGTCGGCAACGTCGACCTCCACGCCCAGCAGATCACGGACGGCGTTGGCGTACTCGACCCGATTCAGACGATGCACGACGTAGAAGCCGGGGTTGTTCTGGGCCGCGGCGGCCTGGTCGAGCGACGTGCTCAGCCAGGTGGTGAACGCCTGATACTGCGCCTCCTCGGGCCGCGGCATCCCCTGCGGGGGCATCGCGCGGACGCTGAGCTTGCGCAGGACGCGCTCCCAGGTCGCTGCCGAGCCCAGCAGGTCGCTGAAGCTGGCGTCCTCCAGATTGACCGGGTCGGTCACGGGCTGATTCGCTCGGCTGTTATGGCAACCCACACAGTACTGATTCACGAATGCGCGCCACTCGGCCGCCTCGCCTGTGAGGACCGGCTCATCCTGAGCGCTCAGTGCCTGCGGCTCCAGCGTGGGCAGCGGACTCAACTGCGCAGGAGACCAGCCCCCGAGCACAGCCAGCCCGACCCAGGCAAAGGCCGCGGCAAGTAGCACCTTTTTCATTACGCACCCACCTCGCTTTCAGCGCTGTCGGCGTCAGCCTCGTCGCCTGCCTCACTATCGGTGTCGGCCTCATCGCCTGCACCGCTGTCGGCGTCGGCCTCCTCGCCGGTCTCCTCGGCATCCGGGGGCGGCGGCACGGCCTCATCCGGGCCAAGACCCATCAGCTCGCGCAGCAGCGCTGCGACCTCTTCCGGGGTCGCACGCTCTTCAACGACCCTATTCGGATCGTTCATCCCCATGTTGTCGTCCTCTTCCTCACCAATCGACGCCTCGACCTCTTCCAGCGCGGTGAGATCATCGTTGTTGCGAGCCATGAGATCCGCACCGGCCTCGGCCAGCATCTGAATCATCTCGAGGCTCCCCTCATCAGCCGCACGATGAACCGGGCTCTCGCCATTGGGCGTCGCCACATTCGGATCAGCGCCAGCCTCGAGCAGCAACGCGACCGCCTCCTCAGGCACCCGGCTCCCGGGCTCGCGCCACGGCGGCAACCCAAGACGGCTGAACCCCGGTCCGCCCCCGAACGCGTACCCGTTGCCGCCATTGATCGCCGCCATGAGGGCCGGCACGCCGAAGTTCCCGCGGCCGCGGCCGCCGCCGCCACCCTCGGGCGCAACTGGCGTCCACGTCAGGTCGGCCCCGGCCTCGAGCAGCACGCGCAGCGCCTCGATGTCGGCCGCCACGGCCGCACGATAGAACGCCGTGCCGTTGTAGTTCTCCCCTGTACCCATCGACGTCGAGTGCACCCGGCCCACGAACGGCCGGTTCGGGTCGGCGCCACGCGCCAGCAGCCGCTGCAGCAGGTCCAGCGCCGTCAGTTCGTTGGGGTGATTGGCGCGCAGTCGCGAGCCGTCGCGGGCGCGCGCGTCGACCGTGATGTCGTGCATGTCGGCAGCGAAGAACAACGAGCCGTCGTTGGCGTCGGCGCCCAGATCGAGCAACTCGGCCGCGAGGTCGAACCGATCGTTGATGATGGCGATCATCATCGCCGTCAGGTCGTCACCGTTGCGGACGTTGAGGTCGGCGCCGCCCGCAACCAGCGCGCGCGCCGCGTCGAAGTGGCCGTTGCGCGCGGCGAACATCAGCGCGGTGAAGCCCCCCGTCGGATGATCACCATGGCCACGCTCCTCGAGCACCGTCTCGCGGCCCCGGACATCCGGGTTCGCGCCCGCCTCGAGCAAACTGTTGACCGCGTCGGCGTGCCCCTCGGCCGCCGCCCACATCAGCGCAGTCTGGCCCTGATAGACCTCGGCGGCATTCACGTCGGCCCCACGCGCCAGCAGCAAACGGATCGCCTCGATGTTCCCCGTGCGGGAGGCGCCAAGCAGCGGCGTCTCACCCTCGGGGTGCGCCAGCATCGGGTCGGCCCCGGCATTCAGCAGCGCCTCCATGACAGCGGTGTCGCCGGCACGGCTGGCCTGCAACAACGGCGTCACGCCATAGCGGTTCGCGGCATCAACCTCGGCACCGGCGGCTACCAGCGACTGCACCATGGTGGCATTGCCGTGATACGCGGCCCAGAGGAGTGCCGTCGACCCATCGACCTGCGGCTCGTTGACGTCTTCTCCGCTGTCGATGAGCGACCGCACTGCCGCGAGATCGCCAGCCCTAGCCGCTTCGGCCACCAAGCTGTCAGCAGTTCGCACTGTATCGGCAAGGCCGACCACGGCCACCGACAGCAGCACCAGCATCCATTTCCACGCGTGTCGCGTACGCATTCGGTTCACCCCGCCCAAAGATCGAAAGTTAAAGCAACGCAATCCTACCGCCAGTGCATACAGATCTACACCCCAAGTCAAGCCGCGACTCGCAGGTGGATGGTCCTCCGGTGACGATGCAATTGTAACGCGATGTCGCATCCGATCCCAGAAGAATCGGCACGGATCCCAGAAAAATCGGCACGCTCGCTCATGCTGCACATTTGCTGGCATCGCTTGCCATCGATTTTGGTGAGTGGCCTAAATTCGGCAACCTATTGAACAAATGAGAGAGATCCGTGATCTGACAGTTTGTCGACATACCTGCACTCCACCGCGCCGCCGACCCGGAGGCGGCCACGACACCCCGCAGTGCACGGCCGTGTGCCTCAGGCGCACCGTGGGAGCGGTCTGCAAGCAATTCGGCGAGGCCATTTTGTGCCGGCGGTGCCCTGCCCTGTTGCCCCCCCCACTCAGCTGGCCGCACGATCCCCGGTGCGCCAGGGCACGCCAAGGCGCCCTGCGGACTGCGGGGTGCCGTGGGCCGAGCGGTGGCCGCGGCGCTGCGCACCGTCGCCACTTGACACACGACGCAAGCCGAGCAGGACGGCAAGATCGACGACTGCCGGCTTCGCCTCGACAAGTCGTGACTCGTCACTGCTGACTGCCTGGCGTTCAGCGGCCTGAGCCTCTCGCGCTCCACGCGAGGTGTCCGTTCGGAAACCCCGCGCAGTGACGACTCGAGGCGCCCGGTCGCGGGCGCTCGCGCGCCATATTCCCGCGTCACCTTTGTTGACAGCATTTCGTTCATGCCATGGCCGGTTGCGCTGCGCATGGTTTCGTCGTAGCGTGAGGGCGTCATGACGCTGAGCCACCTTGAGACGATGAGCCCTCGCACGATCCCGCTGCCGCTGCTGGTCGCCGCGCCACTGGCGCTGGCGGCGGGCTGGATGATCGGCACCGGCCTCGCGCGGATGTTCCGCACGCGCGTCACGGTGTCCAACCGGGCGTCGGGACACCCGTTCGATCCCGCGCCGCCTCGCGTGCTGACCGAGGATGACCTACACCGTGACGAGGTGGTGCGCGCCCTCCTCGACTCGGATCAAGAGCGCTACGACGAACTGGGACGGCCGGTGCACATGCCGCGCGGCGCCCTGAGCCAGCGGCGGCAGGGCGCGGCCCCCCTCGATCTCACCAACGTCGAGGAGTAAGGGCTCGGCACGCGCGTGTCTTCGTTCCCCACGCCACGGTGCGCGTGCGCCGACACACTCGGGCCGAAGCAAGGCGGCGTCGGACGCAGGCCACCGACGGGTTCTCCGCAAGGGCCGCAATCACCGGCTGGCCGTCACCCATGACGATCGCGCCCCTCGGCGCCTAGACGCGGTGCCCAAAGGCCCGCCACCTGATCGTCGAGATGCTCAGCAAGTGCGCGAGGTGGCGGGGCAGGAGCGCCGCGACGGCACCACACCCTCCACGGCGTACTCGACCACCTGCCGTCCTCGTAGCGGCTCCTGGGCTCCGACGCTGGCGACCACACACGGCGCGCGTCTGCGCGGCACAGACAGTGAAGCCGCTCGCACCGCTCGGCGCGGGGACCGTGCCTGCACCGCAGGCCCACGACGTGACGATCCCCAGGCGTCACGCGCCAGTGCACGGCCTTCGGCCCCCACGCCCGGACCTCGCGGCGTTTGAAGCCTTCAGCCGGCGGATGCGCGTGATCACCCTGCACCCCAGACTACGGCTCGGCGAGACGCTGGCCGTCGTACGGGGGGCGGCCCGGCCATCGCGAGCCGCCCTCGCGTCAACGCAGCACGACGGTGCGATGGGCCACTTCAACACTGCCCAGGCGCGACACGGGCGACCCCCTCCGCGACGCGCGGACGGGCGGCGGCGTGGCGCGGCCGCACGACTCTCAGCACGCTGGGGGCCAACCCGGGCGCCGACCAGCACGACGACCAGATCGCGTCCTGCCCCGGCCAGCGTCGTCACCTGCTGGTCGACCCGGGCGTGTTCGACTTCGACCCGGTGCTCGTGCCGGCGCCTGTGGGACGAGTGGTCCGAGCCGGACTTCCAAGCGTCCTGCCACGGGTGTGATCTCGATCACCGTCGGCTCTGGGTCCAGCGCGCGAGCATGTGGCCGGCCCCAGAGGCCGCGCCGTGCGCGTAAGATAGGCGGATGGAAGTGCGCCTGTTCCCCCACCCCCTGCGGCCCGGCGTGGGCCTCAAGCCCAAGCGTGAGGGCACGCGGCCCATGCTCCCCCAGCACGCGCGCCACTGCCCGGTGCTCGAAGCCGGGAGCCTGCTCGGCTACATGGTCTACGCGCCCCTCGAGGAGAAGGAGTCCTACTACATCGAGCACGAGGGCGAGGGGGTCTTCAAGTTCGTCTACTACCTCCAGGACAAGGGCGGCAAGCCCACCCCACTGTTTGTCGTGGCCATGCGGATGCCCGTGGGCGGCGTCGGCATGGTGAAGGAAGAGGTGCAGGTCCTCAACGCCGCGATCTCGAAGGAGGACGCCCTCCGCGTCGTGCGCGTGTTCCTAGTGGTCGAAAACATGGGCGTGCCGCCCGGCGGCGTGGCACTGCGCGGCGCAACCAGCTTCGCGACTGCGGAGGGCTGGGACACGGTGTACGGCTCGATTCTCAACATGATCGAGCGCCCCTCAGCGCCCGCGCTGTTCGTCCGAGTGGAGAGCGACTGGTACATGCACGACTCCGAGTTCCGCTACGCCCTGCAGCCCGGTGAAGGCATCACCATCGCCCAGAGCATCCCGATCGGCCAGGTCTTCTTCGTGCCACGAGAGGAGATCACGATGCGCGACTGCACCGAGGCCGAGCTTGAGACGATCCGGGAATCGCAGCAGACGTTCCTGAAGCACAAGCAGGAAGCCGCCCAGCAGACCGCGTATGGCCTCACGGTGAGTCCGCACTACATCCGCGAAAGCCGCGCCCGCAAGTTGTAACGCCCCGGGCACCTGCGTCCGACAGATGCCCCTGCCCCCCCCAGGCAATAATCCAGTGCTTCTGGGGGCGCTCCTTCCACGCCACTGCGACACCGCCATCCCGGGTTCAACTGCGGGCGGCGCCGCCCCCCTGCCGGCAAGTTCGGATCCGCACCGTTTCAGGTGGCAGCGCGGATGAGCTTCGTGCGACAATCCGCGCGACGCGGCCATGACGATCCTTTGGTGGCACTGGCTGGTGTTCGGGTTGGTTCTGGTGGCCGCCGAGATGGCGGCGCCGGGCGGGTTTTACATCATCTTCTTCGGCGTGTCGGCGCTCCTGATCGGGGTGCTGGCGAGGCTGGGCGTCGCTGAGCCCCTCTGGGCGCAGCTGATCCTGTTCTCGGTGCTGTCGGTCGCCTCGCTCCTGCTCTTTCGCGGCCGGCTCATGGCGCTGCTGCCGCGTGACGGGAGCGCGGCAGTGGATGCACTGGTCGGACAATCGTGCCGGGCGATCAACGAGTTGGCCCCCCACGGCTCGGGGCGCGTCGAACTGCGCGGCGCGGCCTGGGAGGCGCACAACGGCACCGAGGTCGTGATCGGGTGCGACGCCGTCTGCCGCGTCGTGAGAGTGGACGGGCTCACGCTGCACGTCGAGCCCGAGGGAGGCCGGTAATGGATGGCGGACTGATCGCTCTGCTCGTGCTGGCGGCGCTGGTCCTGCTGGTAATCGCCAAGACCGCGGTTGTGGTGCCCCAGCAACGCGCCTACATCGTCGAGCGGCTCGGCAAATACAGCGCGACGCTCGACGCCGGCTTCCACATCCTCCTGCCGTTTCTTGACAGCGTCCGGTATCGCCACTCACTCAAGGAGGCGGCAGTCGACATCCCCGAGCAGATCTGCATCACGCGCGACAACGTGCAGGTGGGTGTGGACGGTGTCCTCTATATGAAGGTGCTCAACGCCGAGCGCGCCTCCTACGGGATCAACGACTACGTGTTCGCGATTTCGCAGCTCGCCCAAACGACCCTGCGCAGCGAGATTGGCAAGATCGACCTCGACAAGACATTCGAGGAGCGCAACGCGATCAACCTCCAGGTCGTGACCGAGCTCGACAAGGCGTCGGACGCGTGGGGGGTGAAGGTGTTGCGCTACGAAATCAAGAACATCAATCCGCCGCAGGACGTGCTGGCCGCCATGGAGAAGCAGATGCGTGCCGAGCGCGAGAAGCGCGCGGTAGTACTGACGTCCGAAGGCCAGCGTGACGCGGCCATCAACACCGCCGAAGGCGAAAAACAGAAGACCATCAAGGAGTCGGAGGCCCGCCGCCAGCAGCAGATCAACGAGGCGGAAGGCGAGGCGGAGGCGATCCTCGCCGTGGCGCGTGCCACCGCCGAGGGAATCCGGCAGGTGGCCGCGGCTATCAACACCGACGGTGGGACGGAAGCCACGCAGCTGCGCGTCGCCGAGCAGTACGTCGAGCGGTTCGGCGAACTCGCCCGCGCCACCAACACCGTGATCCTGCCCGCCAACGTCTCGGACATCTCCACGATGGTCGCCACGGCGATGAAGGTGTTCGAAACCGTCCGGCCCGATACTTCGTCGCAGCGTCGGGCCTGAGTGCCGCCCGTGTTCGATAAGGGGTCGTCGTCAACCCTGCATGATCGGCTGGCCTCTGGAGGGCGACCTCTATACCTGGAGCGCCTAACGGCGGGTCAGGCTGGGTCTGTCCTCCAGCGCAAGTGGCGGATCTCGACGCCACCCCCCTGTTGATCGACTCCCGGACCGGACGGAAGTCGCCGTCCCCAGCATCGGCGAACCAGCGGGCGCAGTGAGGTGGCACCCTACGGGTCGCACGGCGCGGCGACGCGCCGGAGCGTCGCCGCGTGTCGGGGCACAGCCGTGGCAGGGCGGCTTCACCAGATGGGGGTAACGTCGTGCGCGGCGGGTGGCCAGTAGCAGGCCCGCCCGCCGGGGGGGGCCAATGCCGACGCCGGGCTGAGGGTAGGCCTAGCGGTTGTCGCGCAGCACGCTGTCCCCCACGCCGCAGGAGCGGGGCCCGCGCGGTCACGCCGTCATACGGTACCGGCCAGCGCTCGATCCGGCGCCCGCCTGCGCCGTCGGACACCGCACCCGCAGCCACGCCGGTGATCGCACTCCTGCCGCGGCCGTCGTCAATGCTGGCCGGCAGCCGAATGGCATCGCACGCGTCAGCGGTCACGGTCGGAAAGCCGCCCGGTCGGGGCAAGGGGCGATGCCGCGGTGGCGGGGCACCGGTTGCACTCCGACGGCTTCGGCCTGTGCACGCAGGACGGCACCTGCTGGACCCGGTGGAATCATCAGCACGACCCGCACCTCATCCCGGCTGCGGGCTTGGTGCCCCGGCATGGACGGCCGGCGGCGCGCAAGGGTCCATGCAAGGCGGCGTCACCCCGGGAGGGGGCGGCGTCCCCCCCGGGGTCGTAGGTGGCTACTAGCTGGACGACCGCATGGCATCGACGCTCCAGATGCCCGAGCCCTTGGTGGCCATGTAGAGCCACGCGAAGCAGAACAGCACGGCTGGCACACCCATGTTGTTCACCGGGTGAAGCCCACCTATCTGCCCCACGTGCACCATGAAGAACGCGACGGCCATCTCGCCGCTGGCGAGGAAGGCGGCGTACTTCGTGTAGAGGCCGAGAATTACCAATACGCTCACGATGACCTCGATCACGCCGGCTATCCCGAACGGCCAGCTGAAGAAGGGCACCGCATCGCCGGCCACGCCGAACTTCTGGAGGCCGTACAGCAGGAACACGAACCCGAACACGATTCGCATCAGCGCATAGAGCTGCGGGGCGAGACGATCTGGAATCATCGATTCTCCTCCTCGGCCGAGAAAACGCTCGGGCCAACGCGATCCTACCCCCACGCCGGCCGCGTGCGTCACACAGCTGGGTTTTAGGGCGGCCAACAAAGCCAAGAAGTCTTCAGCTCGCGCCCGACTCGGGTCCAGTATGCTTCGCCCCGACGATGGATCCCCTGTTCCGGGCAATCGAGGAGACGGCGTTCAGCGTGTGGCTGCGCGACTCGCCGTCGCTGCTGGCGCTCCCGTTCGTCCTGATCCTTCACACGGTGGGTCTCGCCTTCCTGGTGGGGACCAGCGTGGCCCTCGCAAGCCGCACGCTCGGCGTGGCGGCGGCCATTCCGCTGGGCTCACTCGCCCGGTATCGCCAGGTGCTGTGGGCGGGGTTCTGGCTGAATGCGGCGTCGGGCGTGGCGCTGCTCGTCGCCTACCCGACCAAGGCGCTCACCAACCCGCTCTTTTTCTGGAAGCTCGCACTCATTGCCGCCGCCCTGGCTGCGCTGGCCCCTGTGCTCCGGTCACTGGCGCGCGGCAACGAACGCGACGGCTCACCGTGGTGCAAGCTGGGCGCCGTGGTCAGCCTCCTCTGCTGGGCAGCGAGCATCACGGCCGGCCGCTTCCTCGCCTACACGTACACCCGTCTCACCGTGGACTTCTAGCGGAATCCAGATGGACGAGCTGCTGCGTGTGATCCAGATGGCGCTCGAAGACACCACGCTCTCGGCCTACATGCGCCGCGCGCGATGGGCGTGGGTCATCTGCGAGTCGCTGCACTTCTTCGGGATGTCCCTGCTGATCGGCACGGTGGGGCTGTTCGACCTGCGGCTGCTCGGCTTCGCCAGACAGGTGCCCATTCTCGTGCTGCATCGGCTGATCCCCATTGGCATCGCTGGCTTCGCACTGAACCTGGCCACCGGGTTCTGCTTCCTGGCGGGCACCCCCGACCAGTACCTCTTCAACGCGGCGTTCCACGTCAAGGTCGCGCTCGTCGCCATTGCAGGCCTCAACGTGCTGTTCTTCTACGGCCGCGTGTTCGCGCGACTCCACGCCCTGCCGGCCGAGGCGCCGCCGCCGCTGAGTGCACAAGTCGCCGGAGCCGTGTCACTTACAGCGTGGGTGGGCGTCATGAGCGCCGGACGACTGCTGACGTTCTTCCGCCCACCGTTCTGACGCGGGGCCTGAACCCCGCCGGTGATGGTGAGCCCCAGAGCCCGGCAGCCGTGGCCGATGAGGACGAGGCCCCCTCGCGACGACGGGCCTCCACGATGCCGACCGCCGCCAGGGCGAAGATGCGGTGCCGCCAGCCCAGACGGCGGTGCGTCATCCTGCTGCGTCACAAGGCGTTGCTGCCCTGCAGCGACCTACAACTCGGGCGGCAGCGTCGACCCGATCAACGCCCGGGGACACCTCGCCACGCCGGCCCGGACGCGATGGCGGCCGTCTTCGACTCGCCAGGGGGGCATGCCGGTCACGGTCTGCACGCACCCGGGCTGACCTGGCCGCGCCGATCATGCCCGGGATCAGGGGCCACAATCCGCCGAGGGATCGCAACTCACGTCGTCCTTCCGCCTCCCCCTGTCGTGCATCGTCAGCTCCGGTCCTGCGTGTCGAATCCATCGTCACCCGCGCGGTACCCGGCTAGCACGGCGCCCGCGCGGCGCCGGGTCAAACGGCCCGCTTGACTTCGGCCCGGGGCGGTTGGATGATCGCCCCGCTTCGGCCATCCGCGTGACCTAGGAGGACAGCATGTCCACTGTGTACCCGTTCGAGCCGCAACAGGGTCGGTCGGCGTCGGTGTCGCGTCGGGAGTTGCTAAAAACCGGCACCGCAGCGTTGGTCGGCGGAGGCGCCGCCGTGCTCGGCGGCCGAGACGCGCTGGCCCAGACGCCCGGCGACGCTCCGGCGGTCTTCACCGACTGGCGGCCGCAGACCGCGGGCATGACCTTCCAGGCGCTCGTGCGCCACGGCACCAGCCTCGACGTCCAAGAGCTCACGCTCAATCCCATTCATCCGCGGCAGGTCGTCGCGCGCGTCGAAGCGGCCCAGGCCTGCTACACGATCGTCAATGCCCTCGACACCTCGACGCCCGACGACAACCCGCGGATCATTGGCCACGGGGCCGTGGCGGTGGTCGAGGAAGCCGGGCCGCTCGTGAAGCGCGTGCAACGGGGCGACCGTATCCTGGTCGTCGTCACCGGCCAGTGCGGCCAGTGCGCCCAGTGTCTGCGCAGCGAGTCGGCCAACTGCCAGGCGGGCTTCAACCGCCCGCCCGAGCTCGTGGCGACGATGCCCGACGGCACGCCGGTCAACGGGCGGCTGGGTGGCTTCGCCGAGTACATCGTGGCGTGGGAGGAGATGGTCGTGCCCGTCTTCAGCAGCCACGATGCAGCGGAACTGTCGAACCTGACCTGCGTCACGATGACGGGCCTCGGGATGACGATGGTGCGCCATCCGGTCGACGCCGGGTCGAGCGTGGCCGTATTCGGTGCGGGGCCAATCGGCCTCTCTGCCGTGCAGGGCGCGCGGCTGCAGGGCGCCGCGCAGATCATCGTCATCGAGCCGATCGCCTACCGCCGCGAATTGGCCACGCGCGTGGGCGCCACCGACGTCCTCGACCCGAACGACTTCGACACCCGCGAGGCGCTCGTGGAGACCATCCGCGAGCTGGTGAACTGGGCGCCCGACCGGCCGTTTGCCGGCGGCCGCAACCCGGCGCAGGACGGCCCCGACTTCCTCATCGAGGCAGTGGGCGGCGAGCGCTTCGTGCCCCGGGTGGAGCGCTACGCGCGCGAGCCGCACGGACTCGACGTGCTGCAGTCGGTGTGGGATCTCTGCCCCGCAGGTGGCGTGATGCGGACCAGCGGCGTGGGCTTTCCAGCCGATGCCACGGTGACCTTCCCGGCGGGCCGGTGGACCAATGCCACCAAGAACCACGCGGGCGGCAACCTGGCCGGCGTGCAGATGATGCGCGACCTCCCACGGTGGACGCGGCTGTTTGAGACCGGCGCGTTTGACGGCGCCGCACTGGTGGGCGACGTGGTGCCGCTGGAGCGCAGCGTCGAGGCCCTCGAGGCCGCCGCCTACCGCACCGCGGTCACGGGCATCGTCACGCCCGGCGTCTGATCACGACGGGGGCGGGCGCCGACCGCCGGCGCCCGCCCCCCGCCGCCTCGTCCTCCTGCGCTACCCGCGCCGCGCGTCCTCGAACAGCACGTGAACGCCGGCCTCGCGCTCGATCGCCGGACGTGTGTCCGGCATGTCGCGGCGCGCGATGCGCGCGAGGTTCTCTTCCGTGAACCCCACCGCCCTCGCCGTCTCGTCGCCGTAGCTGTTCGGGTCATGCCCGTCGGCCATCGTGTAGGTGTGGCTGAGCGTGCCGTCGGCGTTCTTCCTCGACACGACGTGCAGGTTCCGCGAGTGCGACACCGACGCCGCCAGCCCTTCCGCGATCTCGTGATAGTGGGTCGTCAAGAAGGTGATCACCTGCCGCTTCGCCAGCGTGTCGAGCGCCTGAATGGTGTGCGTGACGCCCGTCTTGACGAACGTCCCGTCGTTGGACTCGTCCGAGAACACGACCGACCGGTTGATCTTGGTGAGAATGTCCTCCATCCAGCGCGTCAGCGACTTCTCGTAGCGGCCCTTCGCCGAGTCGTCCCGGCCCCCGAAGTTGCTGTACAGCGACCACGCGATCGACATGCGGGCACGCGCGGCCGGGATCGGCAGCCCGGCATGGGCCAAGGTGATGAGCTGGGCCAGCCCACGGAGCTGTTGCGTCTTGCCACCGCTGTTGGCGCCCGTGATGACGTTGACGAGGCTGTCCGGGCCAACCACAAGCGCATCCTGCACGACACCGACGTCGAGAAACATCGGATGCCGGTGGCCGTGCAGCTCCAGGAAGGGCTCACGGCTCTCGACCAGCTCGGGCAGGCACCACGGCTGCGTGTCGCGCTCGGTGAAATCCACGTAGCGCACCAGCGCCTCGAGCAGCCCCAGGTTGCGCAGCAGGAAGAGCGCCTGGAGCTGATAGGTGCTCTGGTAGCTGCGCAGCATGGTCTCGATGAACGCATGACGCAGCTGGTCGAGCACCATACGGTCATCCTCCGGCCTCGGGATGCCGCTGACCGCGATCCGGTCCTCACCGACCGGCTCCGGGGTGTTGCTCCACTCCGCGGTGCCAGAAGTGAGCCCGCCGGAGAGGCGGAACGTCATCTCGCGCGCCGCTGCGAGTTCGTTCAGCTCGAAAATGCCGTCGCGGCAGATCTCGCGCATGAACGAGTAGATGACGTGAGTGGCGGGATCGGCGCTCAGCTCGCGAACGATCCGCGCCACGTTGCGCGTGGCGGCAAACTCAGCCTCGCCGATCACCTGATGGCGCGTGCCGATCATCGTTCCGAACACATCGAGAAAGGAGTCGAGCCCATCCTTCTGCGTGTTCTCGAGATGGGCGCCCGAGAAGAAGTCACCAAGGCGCCGACGCCGGGTCTTGTCCTGCAGCGCCCGCACCATCCGCTGGCGATCCTCGATGCCCTCGGGGGTACGCTCGGGCAGCAAGACCGCGCGCGTCAGCATCTCGCGCGCGTAGGACGAAATCACGCGCTCGTCACCGCCAGCGTCGAGTACCTGGTCGATGAGCCCCCGGTTCTCGAACAGCGTCCGCCCCGCTGGGTCGAAGGTCGCACTGTGGTGGCGCCGCTCGTGCGCGCTCTTACTCGACGGCATCATGCCGAGGTCACCGGCCGTCTCCTCGTCGAAGAGAAACACGCTCATGTGCTCGGCCGGTGTCAGGTAGAGCTCACGGCCCACGGCGCCGGTATAGAAGGCGCCGCGGAAGGCGTTGCTGTCGCCCGCGAACTCGACAGCGTTCCAGAACCTGGTGTTCGTTCCCCACATGGCTGCAGTGTCCCCTCGGTATCCGGCGCGTACGGCGCAACTGGTCACGCTATCACGAACCTGGCACCCGGCCGGGGCCCGAGCGGGCAGCATCACCTAATCAACACCCGCGCGTGGTCACCACTGTCCACGCGGGCACCGTCCTCCAGCACGAGGCTGACGTCTACGTGAGGGCGGTAACTTCCCGGTACTCGGTCCGCTCCGGTCGACGTCGGCGCCGGCCACCTGCACCAGCCCAACCAGCAGGTTCACCGTGGGCTCCTAATTCGTTCGGTCGGCCGTAAGGTGGCGCTTGCCACGGAGGTATCCGTTGGCACCGCTGATTACAACGGGCGGCAGTGAGTAGTCGTTGTTCGCGTCGCCGGTGCTTATGCCGACGCCGCAGACCGCGGTAGACCATCGCGTGATCGAGCCGCGTACTGTCGTTCGTTGGGGTATGCCTCAGCTGTATGAGGCCCCCGGGCCGATTCGCCACGTGATAGGTGCTGAGCGCGGCGTTTCGTTGTGCGCACTGCTGTGATACGCCCCTGGCACGCCGACATGCGCGGAGCGGCGCGTGCTCGTCTCGTGCCCCAGCAGGGACCGCCAGATTGCTATTGCCCTGGACCGTCAAGTGCATCAGTTTCGTTGGTCCGCGTCACTTGATGCGTCCGCTCAGCACGCTCAATGAGCGCGTGCGCAGCCCGCACTGGGTCCTGGTGCCATAGTGCGTCCCTTGCGGCATTCCGGAATTAAGAGTCGCAACGGCCTGTGCCGAACTGGTACACTCAGTGGACCGGGTGCCCCATAGCGGGTGCGCCTGCTAAGAGGAGTCACCCACGTGGCAAAGTCGAACGAGTTCAAGTTTGTGCTGAGTGCCTTGCGCCAGGAGGAGAACGTCCTCAAGTTACAACTCGGCAAGGTGCAGGATGCGATTGCCGCACTCGGAGACGTCAGAACCGGGTACCGGATCCGTCAGACAGTGCGCAGAGCGAAGAAGCTGTCAAAGAACGCCCGCACGATGAGCGCCGCCCAGCGCAAGGCCGTGAGCGAGCGCATGAAGAAGTACTGGGCCGCGCGCCGGAAGACGAAGCGCTGAATTCGTCGGGGCTCATTCCTCGGTCGACCCCTCAGGCCGCCCGGGCGTCATAGATGAGGAGTCCGCCGCGCGTGACCCGGCGGCGAAGCTGACCGTGGCAACAGGCCGGCCGAGTCGTTTGCACGAGCCGGTGTACCACTTCCGTGGTGTAGGCGTTGCGCATCGTCGTGCACCACTTCCTCGGCAATCGCCCGTCAGACGTATGGTTCGCCTAACAGGCCCGGTCGAAACACGCTGCCTGGATCGTCCGCACGAGCGTTCGAGGCTCGCGGCGGCCTTGAATCATGCGGACGGATTAAGCGCCCGTGTCGATACCAGTCGAGGCGGATCCCGTTCGTCCCCTCAGCCATGGTTCGCCGCCGTCCACTCCCGAACACGCCGGTTCCGCCTCCGAGCAGGCGGATCACGACACACAATCAGAGCACACGCGAGAAGCGGATGATGACTCCACGCGGGTAGCGCTCGCCCGTCGATACGAAGGTCGAGCGCGTGAGCCACTGCAACTCTGGCGCCGAGGTCTCAAATCTGGGAATCGCGCGGAAATAGATGTCGGCCTGATCGATTGCTTCCCCTGCGTTCAATCGCGCCATGACGTCTCGCGTGGCGGATGCCGATGTTGGTCACATAGATCAGGTAACCGTCGTCGGTCTCAAGCACGTAGCGTGCATCAATGTCGGTGAAACCATCCTCCTGGATGAGCGGCCAGTCCGCACCGCCCGGCACGAGCCGCCCCGTGATGCGGCCCTCGAAGTCACCACCGAGAATGTCGATGATGCGGCGCATGCCTTTCGGCGTCTCACCGACGTCGACGGGAGCCGCGACTTCGGCACGCAGCTCGAAGGCGAACTCAAGAGCCGGTGGGTTCAAGCACGTTCTGGGCTGCAGCGAGTGACGGGCATGCCATCGCTGTCGCCAGCGTCACGAGGTGTCGTAGTCCTCTCATGGGTGACCCCATTGGTGGTAGCCGCGGACGCTATGCACGTCTCGCCGAGGAGACTGCGATCTGCCTGCCCGCAGGATGTGGCGACGTCGTTCGTAGTGGTGCGCAGCGGACGCCGTGAGGGCTTATTGCGTGCGACGGACTGTTGTGCCAGGGGCTTAATCCGCCCGGGACGTCTCATCGCCGGGCCGCCGAGGCCGAGTGGGCGAGGGCCAACGCAAGTGGTTGTCTGCATCGATCGCAATACGCCTCCGGTCGTACGCCATCGCCCGAGCGGTACCAGCCACTGACAACCGGTTGCCCCAAGACCAGCACGGCCAGTAGTGCACCGACGCCCAGGATGACTCGGCACCAACAAGAGCCTGGCGACTCCCGAGTGGTCCTGCTGGGTCCACAGTCATGACAGCGCTCAGGAGTGCATCGTCACTCAATACACCCAGGGCCTTGCCTGCTTGATTGCGAGCTGCCCTTGAACGGTGATCTTGAACTCGATCTCAATCGCGAACTGGTCGGATCCCTCCACGTCGTAGAACCCGGAGAATCCGCTGTGAATCATGCGCAAGTATGCACGGAGCTCATCACGGTGAACGGCGCTGAGGATAGTCTCGTCGTCAGGCACGCGGTTCGAGGCCGTGACGAACACGTCGTCGCGTGCACTCCCCGGGCTCAGCAGAATCTCTTCCGGTACTGACTCTTCCTCAGGATTCGTCACCAAGTCCTCGCCCACCTGCACGTTCACATAATACCGACGCCCGACTTGTTGGGTGCCCGACTGATACACCACATCGTCGGTGACCGCCACACCGTTGGCGCGCTCGTCAGAGTAGTTGGGGTGGACCAGCACCCCCATCGCGGCCGCGAAGTGGTCGATGCGATGGAATTCGCGTTCCTCGTAGGCCAGGTAGTTCCAGAGGCTTGCGTACACCTGCTTGACGGACTTAGCGAGATGTCCCTCCTCAGGTCGATGCGTATAGGAGTCATACAGCCCGGCACCGTTGAAGCCCGGCAGATCCTCGTTGTTGGTGCTGGACCTGAGGCGAATCGCAGTGCCTTCGGGAAACCTGCGCTGCAGATCAGCGAGCGCAACCAGCATCCACTCCGGCATCTCGCCATTCTCGATGGCCTCGCGGAACTCGGCCAGCGCCACCGCGCGCGCTGGACTGTCTTGCCACGCAGGCGCCTCGTGCAGATCCGACACGTACTCGTAGAAGCCGTTGTGCCGCATGAACTCGTCATAGAAGTAGAAGGGGATGGCGAAGCCGTCCGGGACAACACCCTCTGGCAAGCCCAGCGTCTGGAGCACCGCCACGTTGGCGGCTTTCACGCCAACGCTTGCGGCATCGGCAAACGAGACCTGTGCGAGCGGGCGAATCGTCGACACGGCGAGGTCGCGCAGCGGCCGCTGCGGATCCGCGGGGCGCCGAGCCGCGAAGAACGCCTCCACCTCCGCGCGCTCGGCCGCACGCAGCTCGTACCCGCTTGCCGTCACGCGGTAGTACACGTACTGGTCAACGAGGTCGGCAATCACCGGGTCGTCGGCGGCGCCTCTGATGAAGGCGTTCGGTACATCGTCCTGCACCGCTCGCAGGTTCACGTGCGAGAGGGGCGTCTGGCGGAAGGCCGTAATGATCCCCGCCACGCGCGGCAGTTCGTTGGGGAGTGTGCGATACAGGACGACGTCGCGCTCGCCGGGGCGCTCCGCGGGTGACATCACCCGCAACCGTCCATAGCCTTCGGATTCGTGCAGCGGGAGGTAGGCGATGTCGCTATAGAGATGCTCGTCGAGAAACACGGGCAGGCCGGCGGCCTCGTAGCGTTCACGCTCACGTTGATAGCGTGACACCGCCGCCGGCATCGGATGGTACGCGAGGTGTCCTCGGACAGCGGGTGCATAGTCTTCGAGCAACTCGTAGGCGACCTGCACCATGTCGAACGGGTACGCATCTCTCGGCTGGAACTCGAAGGAGTACAAGCCCGCTTGCCCGCTCGGTGCCGCGAGCAACGGGCGATACACCAGCACGCCCATCATGTTGCCGCGGTCGCGTCGACTCCCTCCAAGCACCCGCATGAACTGTCCGTGGGCGCGATGGGTCTTCGTGTTCATGAAGTAGATCCTGGCGTCGTCGGTCCCAGCGCCAGCAACGACGAACTTCACGAATTCCCAACCCGCGAGGTGCCGATCGATGCGCACCTCCTGTCCCTGGTAGGCGAGCGCGACGAACGTCTCGCGGTCCGGGACCGTCGCGGCCCCGTCTCCGAAGTCGAGCGCTTCGGGTGCGAGCAGGTCCCCGGGCGCGGCCGCCCTGAAGCCACGCCGGTCGAAGACACCTTGACCGAGCCCGGAAGTCTGCCACAGCAGCACTCCCGAGACCACGAGCGCAAGCGCGAGGACTGCCGAGCGAGCACGCACGATCGTCATGCTCAATCGTGGCTCACGCGTGCGTGCGTCGCAAGACTCCCTCGTCGGATGGTCAACGAATTCACGGCTTTGTCACACGTGGCCTTGGTCCCCAGGTTGCGTGGCATGCCGCCAAACACGCCAGATACACGCCACAGCAATGGCCACGCCTGGGTGCAAAAGACAAGGACGACCACGGAGCCAGCGCCTCGCGGGTCGCGTCGAGGCAATGCTCGATTCGCAGCCCCGCTACCCTCCCGCACGCCGGCGACGGCAGCGATTCGGATCCACGATAGGGCGACCGCAGCTGCTCGTATCAACGGGACTCCGCCGACCGCGCGGGAGCGCGCACGGGCCGACACCCCGCCCGGCCATGCGCCGCGATCGTGGTGTTCGCCTGCTTGTCGACACCGCCCGGGCCGTTCTGGCCGAGGCCCGCTGAAATGTCACACAGCCGATCCGCCGCGCGCGGTGTCGAATTAGCATAATGAGGACCCTGCACTTGGCAGGTGGGGCCTCGCCCACACGACCGAAGGGAGACTGTGATGCACCGCACCGGAAAACTCGGCCACCGCGCGCTGGCGGCTTCGCTGGTGTTCGCTCTCGCAAGCGCTGTCGTCACGCTGCAGGCGCAGGAAGAGTCCGTGCTCTTTCTGAAGGTCTTCGACGTGACCAACGGCCAGGCGGTCACCGACCTCGAGCCGAGCGAGATCACCATCCTTGAGGACGATCAGCCCCGGCAGACCGTGGACGTCGAGGTGGTCGACTGGCCGATCAAGCTGACGATCCTGGTCGACAACAGCCGCCCGGTCGCCCCATCGCTCAACCGGATCCGTGACGGCCTCCGCGAGCTGATCGCGCTGCAGCCCGAGGGCGTGCAGATCGCCATCCTCTCCACGGCCCCGCAGCCCCGCTTTCTCGTCCGCATGACGGCCGACCGTGCCGAGGCACTCGAGGCCCTCGACCGCCTGGCTCCCGACCCGGGGGGAGCGGCATTCGTCGACGCACTGGTCGAGGCCAGTGACCGCATCCGCGAAGATGACGAGCCGCACTTCCCGGTCGTGCTGATGCTCGCCGCCGACGGTGGGGACCCCTCGGGCGGCATGGACCGCAAGCTCAACCGCCTGCAGGATCAGACGCTGGAACAGTCCGTGGTGAACCACTTCGTGATCTGGACCACCGGTGGATTCGGCTCGAATACCAGTGGCGTGCAGACGGGCGTGGCCAACACGCTCTCGCAGATCACCGGCGGCCGCTTCGAGGCGCTCTCGGCCGTCGAGCGCATGAGTACGCTGCTCCCGGAGATCGGCACGCAGATCGCGGCCAGCTACGAGAACCAGCGCAACCAGCTACGGGTCACCTACGAGCGACCGCGGGGCGCCGAGCCGCCGCAGCAGGGCTTCAGCTCTACGGTGTCGCGCTCGGGCGTGGGCGCGATCCTGACGCTCAAGGGCACGATGCCCTGAGCCACAGGGCACATCACGGATCGCCGGCAGCACAAGCCCGATCGACCCGACGCGTGGCACGTCGGCGGCCAGTCGAGTTGCCCGAAGCGTGGAACCGGCAGAACCGTGTGCAGCGTTTCACGTGTGCCCGGCAGCCCCCTCACTCCATAGCCCGGTCCGACGTTCAGGAGCCGAGGTCAGTCGGACAGGGCTCGCCGGGCCCCACGCAGCACCCCTTCTCGTGCACGCAACGGCAGGCCGCCACCGCGACCAGCGCACCGGCAATCGGTGCGGTGATGTAGAGCCACTGGTCCGAGAACACGGCGGCCACGATCGACGGCCCGAGCGAGCGTGCCGGGTTCATCGACGCTCCGGAAATCGGCCCCGCGAAGAGCGCCGCAAGCGCGATCACGGATCCCACGACCAGCCCCGCAGTGATGCCCCGCTCCTTGGCACCGGTCGAGACGCTGAGGATCACGAACATCAGGATCGCGGTGAGCACCAGCTCGAGCACGAACGACTGTGCGAGCGGTCCCGAGGGCATCGTCGCACCCAACGTGGCATGACCGGGAAACAGCATCCGCAGGAGCGCGCTCGCGGCAAGGGCGCCAGCGAGCTGGCTGGCAACGTACGGGAGCACACGCCGCCCCTCAAGCCGCCGGGCGGCGAAAAACCCCAGGGTGACCGCCGGGTTGAGGTGCGCCCCGGAGATGTCGCCAACGGCGTAGATCATCGCGAGCACGACGAGCCCGAACGTCAACGCGATGCCGACGTGCGAGACCGTGCCGCCGGACACGTCGTTCACGATGATGGCGCCGGTCCCCGCGAAAACGAGGCAGAACGTGCCCACCATCTCGGCAGTCAAGGGTCTCATCGACGGGTCTTGGCCTGCCTCGCAGGATCGCAGCCGTGCCTGGTGCCGACCCTAGCTGCTTGACCCCTGAGGACAGCGCGGATCCGCGCTGCTAATCTAATCAAGAAGCGCTCCATGCCCTCCCCCACGGACTGGCTGGCCGGCACGCTCGACATGCTCGCCTCCGCCAGCCGCTGACGGCATCCGCGAACCGCAGACCCCCGCCGGTCGACAATCACGGGGAGCCCGCAACGTGCCCGGCCTCCCGTCTCGCACTGCCCGAACACCTGGGCGGGCGCTAGAGCCCCTGGGCAATTGTGTCGATTGCGAAGATCTCGACGTCGCGAATCGACACGCCGAACAACGTCCGCTTGTCAGGTCCGCCGAAGGCCACGCTGATCATGTTGCGCGGACCGGAGATGAAGCCCAGGATGTCGCCGTCGGGACTGATCACCCACGTGCCGCCATTGCCGGTCGAGTAAATCCGGCCCTCAGTGTCGACCGTCGTGCCGTCACCGCCGGCCCACGCGAACTGCCGCTCGTTGGCGAGCGATCCGTCCGGCTGCACGTCGTAGGCGCGGAGCCCGCCAGTGGGCATGGGAGCCCCGACCGGCACGGCGAGGTTCGCCGGCGGCTCGACGCCATCCATGCGCCCCGTCACGTACAGGATCGAGCCGTCCGGGTTCAGGGCAAGGCCGTTGCCGCCCTGCGTGCCGTACGGCCCGCTGACCACGCGCTGTGGAGTGACGTAGTACACGCCACCCATCGTCATGTACATCCCGCCGTTGGCGTCGGCGATCATGTCGTTCAGGACGCTGGCCGTCAGGCACTCGAGCGGCTCGCCGTTCATCGTGTTGGCGAACAGCTCGCGCGGCTCGACGCGCCAGATGCCCCGGTTCAATGCCCGCTCCCCCACATACAGCGTGCCGTCGGGCGCCATCGCCAGCGCGCCGCCGGTGTAGGTATCGGTGGCCACCAGTTCCACGACGCCGTCGAGCCGGACCTTGACGATCTGGCTCTTGTCGTTCTGCGCGAGCAGGACGCCATCCTCGACCCCTATCGGGCTGTCGGCGTTGTTGCCCGTCTCGATCCAGAGCGTGCGCCACTGCTGCCCGGCCGCGATCACACCGGGGATGCCGGCCACCATGTACGGCGAGTGCGCGTTGGGGGAGCCGCCGCCACGGCCCCGGCCGCCGCCGCGGCCAGCTGGCGGCTCGGGGACGACGCTGCAGTTCGCCTCGAGGAACGCCTGCCGGTTCGGATCCCCGCCAGCCTGCACGCCGGGGGTCCGCTCCGGGTCGACCGGCTGCTGCTGCCCGAACATGGTGACCGCACCCAGCGCCGCGAGCGCGATCGTGAACATCATGACCTTCGCCTGCATGCATCCTCCTCCGGAGCACCGTCACCACCTCGGCCCCCCCCCGGAGGCGAGCCGGTCCGCCACCCAGTGCCCGCACATCATACGCCCGTCACCCCGTGGTCGGGATCCCCTCCACGCTAGAATGCCGCCATGGCACGCAGGTTCACCCGATCGCTCGCCACGGGCCTCCTCGTGACCGGGGCCGCCCGTGCCGGCTGCCAAGCTGCACCGGGGGTATCACTGACGACCGACGACGGGACCGCACTGCACGCGGTCGGTCGTTGCCGAGTACGCCGCCGGGGCCAACGGACCGGACGCACCCCGGTGGGCCTCCGTACTACAGTGACGACACGATCATGATGCCGCCCAACGGTTTTGCGGTGGCCCGTGCAGCCATTGAGGCCTGGCTGGCCACATCCCCGCCCAGCTCGAACCTGCCGATCGACATCGTCGAGACGGACCGACTGAGCGGGTTGGCCCACCTGCATGCGACCCACGCGCTGACGATCGCGAACCCGGACGTGCCGTCCCCCCCTCTGAGGCGGGGGTCGGGGCTGCAGCACTCCCGGCGCCAGCCAGAGGACGGCTGGTTGCTGACCCGCGACATCTGGGCCTTGAGCGACCCGCTCGTTCGCCGGCCGACCCAGCCGGCCCGTGAGCGCCGCGCATGAACGCCTGGCACTCGGTCATCGTCGTCGCCGTGATTGCGCTCGGCCTCTGGCTCTGGATGCGGAGTCGCGGGGGTGGGGCGGAAGGCGCCGAGAGGCGTCTGCGGCGGATCTGCTTCGGCGACCAGGCCCAAATCGACCGGCTGATCCAATCCGAACTCTCGCGCGCGCCAGGCATCTCGCGCGCTGAGGCCGCCAGCCGGGTGGTCGCGCGCTACGAGCGCGACAACCGCTGATCCGGCAATCTTGGCCACCAGACAAATTCAGGGCGGTGTTAGCCCTGATGTGATCGACGTGGCCAGCTTCGGAGCCGCCCCGACGGCTTCCGTCATGGCCTCTCCAGGGTCCGGCACGTCGCACCGGCCTCACCCGCGACAAAAACAGCCGCCCGCGTGACACCCTCGGAGCAAAGTCCGCGACGAGCACCGCGTCGCCCGGCTCGAGGCGGAACGACCGCAGTACTGCGGGCAGCGCCGCCATCCGCACAGGCCAGTCGATCCCGGCCTGCTCGCGGGAGTGCAGCCGTCGCGGTGGACGCCTCACGCGCCCCGGAGGCGTGATGATGGCGCGCCTCGCGCGCGCGGGGGGCACCGTCGAGTGGTCGAACCACCCGGTTTTCGATAGACTCGGCGTCGACGGCGCAGCCAGATTCGTTTCTCAGGGGGGTACGGGATGGAAGCACGACAGCGCAGGATTCCGGCGGAGGCCGTAGACCTGTACACGCAGTTCATTCACGGTGATATCAGTCGTCGCGAGTTCGTCGACGGCGTCAGCCGCTACGCGGTCGGCGGCCTTACGGCCAGCGCGATCATCGGAGCCCTGATGCCCAACTACGCCCTCGGCCAGCAGGTGGCCAGGGACGACGAACGCATCACCACCAGCTACGAGACCGTGCCCTCGCCCGACGGCAACGGGTTCATCCGTGGCTACCTCGTCCGGCCGTTCAGCGCCGACTCACGGAGCGATACGCCGGCGCAGCTACCCGGCGTGATCGTCATCCACGAGAACCGCGGCCTGAACCCTCACACCGAGGACGTGGCCCGGCGCTTCGCGCTGGAGAACTTCATGGCCTTCGCGCCGGATGCCCTCACTACGGTCGGCGGCTATCCGGGCGACGACTTCCGCGGCGGCCAACTCTTCGGCCAGATCGATCGCGACCGGATGACCCAGGACTTTGTCGCCGCCGCGCGCTGGCTGGCGGCGCGTCCGGACTGCACGGGCCGCATCGCCTCGACCGGCTTCTGTTTCGGCGGCGGCATGTCGAACACCCTGGCCGTGCTGCTGGGCAACGAGCTCGCCGCGGCGGCCCCGTTCTATGGCGGCGCGCCACCAGCCGACGAAGTGCCGAACATTCGAGCCGCGATGCTCGTCCATCACGGCGAGCTCGACACGCGGCTCGTCAACGCCTGGCCCGAGTACGAGGCCGCGATGCAGAGTGCCGGTGTCACGCACGAGGGCAACATCTACCCGGAGTCGGTCCACGGGTTCTTCAACGACGCGACGCCGGAGCGCTACAACAAGCCTGCCGCCGAGGAGGCGTGGACGCGCACCATCGACTGGTTCAACCAGTACGTGCGCAACGCGGCCTGAGCCGAGCCACACAGGAGGCTGCACACCGCTGCCGGGCGCTGACCCGCGCGCGGCGTGCAGCTCCCACTTCGCAGCCTCCTCCTGATACGGCACGAAGGTGTGCCGTTCCGTCCGCCCGCAGCCGCGAGTCCGTTCGGAAGCCGTTGCGTCTGACAGGCAGGGTCACCGTGGGGGCAGACCCTGGCGCCACTAAGGCCCCGTCGAGCGGCCTGCGGTTAGCTGCTGGCATGGAGGGCCTCCACGGCACCGCGGGGCAGTCCACCTTGGCCGGCACCGCCGAAGCCGCGCGCCGGGCGCAGCCGGTGGACGGCGACTTGGAAGGCACCCCTCACGAACGACGATCTCGTTACGACGCCGACGGCCGGTAAGGCGAAGTTCGAAGCAATGGATCGCGGTTGGGGGCCAAAACGGCCGGTCGCGAGCCTGGCTCGCCTGGGACGACGGACATAGCAACAGCGTCAACGCGCGGTTACGGGACGAACTGTTGAACGGGGTCATCCTCGACTTCAGCCGTCGCGGAAAGCCGACCGACAATGCCACGATCGAATCGTTCACCGGCCGCCTCCGTGAGGACTGCCTCAACGCACATTGGTTCGCCTCGCGGGAAAAGGCGCAACAGCAGATCGATGCCTTTCGATGGGACGACAATGAGCATCATCCTCACTGGGCTCTCAAGGGCCTCAGCCCTCGGGAATTCGCTCAGCGAGCGATGACAACCGCCGCGAACGCACCTTCGTAGTGGACCGAAAACCCCGAGCCCCTCACCCATCCATGCACTACCATTCGCACTGGATCAGTCAACGAGGGCAGGTCGGGCTTCGTGCAGCTCGCTGGCCTGCTGACATTGCCGCGGCAGTCTTGGGATTAGGTGTTGACAAGGGACAGTACGGCCATGGGAATCACTCCCCGACTCATCTGCTGGCACGCCTGCGCATGGCACTATGTGGTCGTTGCGCTGTCGGCCTTTTTGGTACTCGCGAACGCCCATTCTGCAAGCGCTGGCAATAACGATGCCGTTCTGGAATGGGCGGAGACGTATGCGGGTGGGTTCGGCGGCGCTGGACGCATGGACACCCGGATCGTCGACGTCGACGGCTTTGCGAACTGGGGTCATCCCGGCTCGGTTGTCGATTACGACATTGCCGGATTTGTCGGCGGGGGGCTGATAGGGAAGAAGTTCAGTCTTGGGGGTGTTCCGCTCAGGATCGAGTTCAACGGTCTGTTCGGGAACATGTCCGCAGAAACAAACAAGCTCGACCCCGTCGGCCTGGACGAGACAGCGGAAGCCGAGTTGCGCTGGATCACCACGATGGGCGCTGGTATTGACCATGTCATCGAAGGCGCAACGATATTCGCCACCGGGGGGTTGGCGGCTGCCGGGATCGCCAATACGGTGACTGATGTTGATTTCACCGCAAACATGCCCCCAGAGGTGGACCCTGACGATTCCTTTCGGGACAATGCGATGGAGATTGGTTGGGTGGTCGGGGGCGGCGTCGAAACTCCGCTCACCAATGCCTGGAGCCTACGAATGGAGGCTTCGTATCTAAATCTCGGGCAGGGTACCCATTACGTGAATCGTGCAGCCAACAACCGGTGTGGCCCGGGAAACGCTCAAAGACCTTGCCCTTACCATGTTGATAACACGCTGGGCATTGTGCGCTGGGCAATAATCTACCGACGATAACGGTTCGGTGGCTCGGTGTGAGCTTCCCGACGTCATCCCCGTGTTCAGTCGCGCGGCGATCTAGTGTCTGTGTGACGTCCCTCCGACTTGAGTAGCGTGTCAGTGTAGAGTTCGGCGGTAACAGGACTCCGTTTCTCCATCAGCCGCTTCGCATACTGCGCGGGTGTCAGCCCCAAGGGCTTCTGCGGGCGCTCCTGATTGTGCACGGCCGTCAGGCGACAAGTCCGGCGTTCCCCTCCCCCGTACCGGCACGCCGTCCGGAGGGTCCCGATCCGCTCCGCCTCCTCCAGGCCCTGTCGCTTCCGTCGGCTAGCCCGTGTAGCTGTGGACACCTTCTCCCTCCTCCCAAGACTGTCCAGCGTGTCCAACGAGGCCAAGAATGTCTAGAAAGCACTGCAGGGAACGCGACGTGAGCCCGCGTGACATGTTCTGACGTGCATGAGCCACTTGCTGACAGGAAACCAAACCCCCGAAGAGGCGCTCGACCTGCCGCTGTCTGCTGGTCAGGTGTACGCACGCAGTCTGGCACACGGGATCAGGCTACCGTCGGCGCCTCGTCGGGAGGCTCGTCTTCTGTTGCAGGATCGTTCCACGTCCGTTAGAACGCTGCGGTCCCGACGCCGAGGCGGCCGACACCCCCGCCGCGCTCCGTGCCCCGCCGTTCGTGCCGCGCCGCATTGTGCTAGGCTGCTTCCGGAACGGAAGGGGATCCCATGAAGGCTGCCATCTGTCTGATCGTCACGCTCTTGCTCGCGGTGCCCGCCGCCGGGCAATTCGCCGAGGTCGGGTCGCTCGACTTTCCTACGTCCGCGCGGTCGGAGGAGGCGCAGCGCCATTTCCTGCGGGGCGTTGCCATCCTGCACAGCTTCGGCTGGAAGCAGGCCATCGAGCAGTTCCAGGCTGCGCAGGCCATCGAGCCGGACTTCGCTCTCGCGTACTGGGGCGAGACGCTGAGCTACAACCACCCGTTGTTCGGCGGCGGCCCCGACCTCGACGAAGAGAATCCCCGCGCGGTGCTCGCACGGCTCGGTCCGACGCCGGCGGCGCGGGCCGCCAAGGTCTCGACCGATCGGGAGAGGGGCTTCCTCGAGGCGGTCGAGGTCCTGTGGAGCAACGAGGGAACTTACAACGAGCGGCGGGTCGGCTACATGGAGGCGATGGGGCGGCTCTACGAGCGCTACCCCGACGACGACGAGGTGGCGACGTTCTACGCGCTCTCGATGCTGGCCGGATCCCGGGCACTGGGCGATCAGTCGTTGCGGCTTGAGGTGCGGGCCGGCACGATCGCGCTGAAAGTGTTCAACGAGAACCGCGACCATCCCGGGGCGGCACACTACACCATTCACGCCTTCGACGATCCGATCCATGCCCCGCTGGCACTCGACGCGGCCCACCGCTACGCCGAGATCGCACCGGCGGTCTCGCATGCGCGCCACATGCCGACGCACATCTTCATTCAGCATGGCATGTGGGACCTCGTCTCGCAGCACAACCAGTCGGCACATGACGCGGCCATCGCTTTGTGGCAGCCCGACGATAGCGTCGGCGACGCGGTCCATTCGCTCGACTGGGGGCAGTACGGCGACCTGCAGCGCGGAGACTACGACAAGGCTCGGGTCTGGATCGAAAGGCTGGAACGCCTCATCGTCGACAGTGACGGGCAGGCGCGAGCCGTCAGCGCACTGCCCCTAGTCAACGCGCGCTACGTAGTGGAAACCGAGCAGTGGCGCGTCGAGCCGATCACGGACGACTCATCGATGCACGAGCTGCTGGCCACGGGCCTGAGCGCGGTCCGTAGCGGCGACCTGGCCATGGCGCGCGAGGCCGAGGCAGCGCTGGCGGCGCGGGCCGAGTCCGGGGGCGTACAGAATCGCATCGCCCATAAGGAGGTCGCCGCCTCGATTCAGGCGGCCGAAGGCGACGCCGAGGCGGCGATTGCCTCGATGGACGAAGCCATCACCATCGTCGAGACGCTGCGTTTGCCGAACGGCGCGGCCAGTCCGATCAAGCCGCCGTACGAGCTGTACGGCGAGATCCTGCTACAACTCGAGCGTCACGACGACGCGCTCGAGAAGTTCGAGACGTCGCTGCTCCGCATGCCGAACCGGATGCGTTCACTGCTCGGCGCGGGCCGCGCTGCCGCGGCCCTCGGGGATCACGCCACCGCCCGCGAGCACTACGCGACACTCGCCGACTTCTGGATTGGTGCGGCCGACGATCCAGGCTACGCTGAAGCGCGCGAGTTTCTCGCCTCGACGAACAGCAACTGACGGCACCCGGAGCCCGTGGCCTTTGCGGTCATGGGCTCCTGATGTTGCAGCGAAGCCGGCTTCGCGCCTCGTGCGCGGGGCGGCCCGCTCCCCTGACCTGCCCCAGCCCGAGGCACCTCTAGCAGGCTGCCGCAACAGTCCGCGCAAAGAGATCGACCGCCCGATCTCGACTGCCCTGGTCTTCTCCTCGATCCGTAGCGAGACGTTGCTGAGGGAGCCACTCGGCTACAACTTGCTGTCTCGCTGGTGCGTGGGAACCGGGACCGACTGCTGACCCAGGACACCTCTGCACAGCTTCTTCCGGGGGGAGGTCGACCGGGCCAAGGCTTGATGTCAGATGAACACACCGCCCACCGGCGGGCAGCAGCTCTGAGCTGTCCTACTGTGTCTGCTGCGCCGTGCGGCGGGGCGCCTCGTACTGCTTCATGCGCCGAGAACCCGCCTTTCTTGCCACAACCGACATCGGGCGACGCATCCTGGCAGCCAACTGGGCACTTTTCTTGACGGCACCCGCCCACCGGCCCGGCGTGTCCTCCACACTGTCCAGCACGTGCGCAAGTGCCGCAATCTGCCGATCACGCGTCACGCGCTCGGCGCAAAGTTACTGGAGGGCCGCCTGTAGCGTCTTGGAGTCGTCAACCACTCAGTTCTCCTTCAGTGGGCGAAGACGCGCACGAGCCGCGCGCGGGCGAGCATCGGGCCGAGGACAGGAGTCAGACGGACGGATCATTGCGTGCGCTCCACCTGCACGGCCACGCCCAGGTCACGTGCATCGCGTTCCGGCGATCGCTCGTACCAGCACGATGAGGACACCGCGGGGCTGCGTGTAACCAGCCAACTCGGCGTTGCCGCACATAGCAGCCTTCCCGCATGAGGCTCTCTGCAACTGAGAGCGACCCGTCGGAGCGGCAGCGGTGAGCGTGTGATCAGACACGCCCACCGAGTACGCTGCAGGAAACGCGGTCATGATCCGTCGACGCGTTCCGTGCGGGCCGGTCGCTAGGGCAACTCGTCGAAGATCACCCCGACGTTGGTGAGCAACCGGTCCTCGGGCACGCCATACTCGGCGAAGCGCGCGTCCAGATCCAACGTGGCGGCAATGTCCTCCACCGACTGCCCGGCGGCCTTGCCGTTGCGCACATGGTCGAGGATGGCCTGGTTGAAGTCACCGAACTCCGCAAGGTCGCCCATGGTCATGAGCGTGCTGTGCCCGGTAATGATCGTTTCGATTCCTTCGAGGTTCTCAAGCACGGCAGTGATCGTGTCGGGGTACGCCACCCCGCTGCCACCGTTGTTGGCGTCGACGATCGGCAGATTCTTGCCGAGGAAGGCGTCCCCGCCGTGCAGGACGCCGAGTGCGGGGAATACCACCCACGAGTCGCCGCCGGTGTGGGCGGCGCCGAAGAAGTGCAGGTCGATCTGGTCGTCGCCCTCGCCGAGGGTCAGCACGTCGCTGTAGGTCCGTGTGGCCAGCCCGCGGCCACCGCTCTCCTCGAAGACGTTCGGCGGTGGGTCGATGGCGAGGCCGGTCACCGGGCGCCACGCTTCCATGTTGGCTGCCGTCACTTCGTGTGCGACAACCTCGACAGGCTCGGGGAACTCGACGTTGCCGCTTACGTGATCGAAGTGGGTGTGCGTATTGATGATCGTCGTCACCGGCAGATCCGTGAGCTCGCCGATGGCATTGAGGATCGGTTGTCCCCACCCGGCCAGCTTGGTATCGACCACGGTAACGCTCTCACTTCCGATGAAGACGCCCGTATTGCCACCGCCCCCGGTGAACACGTACAGGTTGTCGCGTACCTGCTCGACGTCGACGACCATTTCCGGTGCGGGCGCCTCGGCGACCGGGTCCTCCTCAGGGGCCCCCACGGCGCACGCCAGGGCCGCGCCCGCTCCCACAGCAATCAGAACCAGCAGTCTCTTCATGTCGTCCCCCCCTCGGCGCACGGATCATGCCAAACATCTTGCCATGATACCGTTCCCGGTCGCGATGTGATCCCTACCAGTCGCGCTGGACCGAGACCTTGGCAACCCGCGCCTGCAGAATCGACCACGACGTCAACCCGCCTGAGCCGAACGTCTGGTTCCCCTTGCACGACTCGATGCAGGCGGTGTCTGTGGGCACGCCCAGCCGGGGGAGCAGTCCAGGGGCACGCCGTGCAGGGAGGCCCATCGGTCGAGCGCATGGCTGCTGCACTCCGGACCGGTGTCCAACCGGATGGTTCTGGGATGGTCATGGCGCCTGGGTACCCGTGCCAGCGTCTCCACCACGTCCGAGCCGCGGTCGCGGTGCCGAACGTCCACCGCCGTGAGCGCCGACTGTAGGCATCGCCAAGCGTCAGGAGGCGGATCCGCCGCCCGTCGACGCGCTGGGCGGCCAGGCAGTCCATGGCCCAGCCCGCGTGCGGCGCCGAGTCCGGCCCACGGTCCTCGCGCCGCCCCACCGGGCGTGTGCGCTTGGGCGGCTTGGTCCGCCGCGGCAGGCTCTCCTCGCCGTCCAGCCGAGAGCCGCGCTTGCCGTTGACCGCCCCGCCCTCGCCTGAGCAGCACCTGGATCCGCCGATACTCCCGAGCGAACCCGCGTCTCGGCGACCTCACGAATCCACTGCTTCAACACCGCCTGCG
The DNA here is from genome assembly GCA_964535675.1 of uncultured Bifidobacteriaceae bacterium. Taxonomy (GTDB): domain Bacteria; phylum Acidobacteriota; class Vicinamibacteria; order Vicinamibacterales; family UBA2999; genus CAZHTD01. The sequence goes on from CAZHTD010000017.1 coordinate 46,413, forward strand.
ACGCGCGTCGGGCGCGGTCGGGCGAAGGCGACCAGCCGGCCTGGAGCACCGTACACGCGCGGCGAATGCTCATCGGCCACATCGTGCGCACCTCGTCGACCAGCCCGCGGCGCTCGGCAGGCCCCAGAGCTTTTGTCGCACCACCTCCTGGAGCCGGGCAACCAGCTGGAGGCCTGTGTCACCGGTTCGATAGGCGCAGGTCGAAACGAAACCGCTACGCGAGGACTTACCATCCACCCAAACGGGAGAATTGTCAGGTCGTAGAGCGTGATCAGGCCGTCGGCGCTCCTGTCTCTGGAGTTCCATCTCGGCTAGCAGCGCCTCACAATCCGGCGCAGTCCCGCCAGGTCGTTTTGGACATAATCCCAAACGCAGTCAGGTACTACCCATGGCGCCAGTTAAGTAACTACGCACGACGTTTCAAGTGCGTTCTGGGAGTCACGTGTATGACGATTCGGCGGCTCACAGCGCTCTCCACGCAGTGCCACTCAGCAGTCATGCTGCAGACAGCCTTGCGACACGGAGCGTGTTCCGCGTTCGCTCGACACGCCATAGGTCGTACTGCACCTGCTGGTTCATCCAGCTCTCGGCGGTCGTGCCAAACGCAAGCGACAGCCGTACGGCCATCTCGGGACTAATGCCGGCGCGGGCATTGAGGATGCGCGAGAGCGTCTTCCGACTCACGCCGAGTGCCGTCGCGGTCTGCGTCACCGTCAATCCCAGCGGCTTCACGCACAGCTCTCGGAGTACTTCGCCAGGGTGGGGCGGGTTATGCATCTTCATGGCGCGATCCTCAGTGGTAGTCTTCGTGATCGACGTGCTCGACTTCATTGTCGGCAAAACTGAATGTGACCCGCCAGTTCCCGCTGACTCTCACGGCCCAGATGCCTTTTCGAGTGCCCTGTAACTCGTGCACGTCTAAGCCCGGGAGGCTCAGGTCGCGTGGGTCCGCAGCTGCGTTCAACCGACCTAGTATCAGCCGTAATCGGTCAGCATGTTTCGCCTGGATCCCGCGTCTGTTTCCTGTGGCGAAGAAGCGTTCGAGCCCTTTGTGCCGAAAGCCGTCGATCGCCACGACAACGAACGTAACCCATATGGTTACAACTAGCAATCTGGGTCACAACATTGACGAACGAAGTTGGGGCGGTACGCCCGGTCATGGGCACCAGATCTTTGCGACCCGCGACGAAGGGCTCCATCGTCAAGCGGCTCCGCCACGACCACGACGGCTGGTGGCTCGACAGCAACAACGTGGAGATCCACGCGCGGAGCGGCCGGCGGGTCTACCCGTCACGACCGTGGCCCCAAGGCGCGGTCGTGGTGGGCAGGTGATGTGAACGGGAAGGACACTGTGCCCGGGCGGTCCGCCCGGGCATCCCGAACAGCAGCTACATGGCACGGGTGACCCCAGACTGTCTACGGGCACGACGACAGCCGGAACCAGCAAGGAGCGCACTACTCGCAGTGCAGCCGCCGCGCGTGCCGAGTACACTCGCGCGCGCGGCGGAAGGCTCGGATCATGGACGACCACGGACGACTGCTCGCGCCTGTGCGTCCTTGGTCCCCCACGCACGCTCGCCATCGGTATGATCGTCCAGCGTCGGCGTGGGCGAAACCAACTCGGGAACAAGTCACATGGACCGCAGGGCGCTCGGGCTACGACACCCCTCATGGCGACAAGTGCAGGTGGTTTTGCCAACCCTGTTGCACCGTCCAAACAACAGAACGCATTGCGAGACAGCGGCTTACAGGCTGTCCACCGCACCTTCGTAACCGATCCGGGAACGCGGTGTAAGAGACGGGTGCGTCTCGGATCGGGGGACGCTCCCGGGCTCATTTGTCCATGCTGGAAGACTCGACGGCCTCCTTTGACCTCCGGTGGCACCGCCGTGAAGATACTGTGACAGCCACATGATCGCCACGGAGGTTCGGTACTCTGGGAATCGAGACGACATTCCCAGTCGAAAGGAGATCAGTATGAAGCAGCACTACTGGCTGGCACTCGTGGCGGCGGCCGGCATGAGCCTCACGGCGCAGGCACAGGGCACGGTGGACGGCACGTGGGTCGGCGAAACCCAGGGGCGAGGAGGCACCCAAGCGGTCATGCTCGTGCTCAGCGTCGATGGCGACACCCTCACGGGCACCTTCACCCAAGGCGCTCAGGAGACTGACATCGAGGAGGGCTCAATCGACGGCAACACCGTCACTTTCCAGCGCACGGTGGGCCAAGTGGGCTTCACGCTGACCTACACCGGCCAAGTGGACGACGATACGCTGACGCTGACTCCAACCTTCGAGGGCGAACAGCGCGGCGGCGGTCGTGGGCGTGGCGTCGGCCAAGGACGTGGCGGGCGCGGTGGTGGACCGCAGACGCTCGAGCTGACGCGTCAGTAGATAACACTAATGCTTGTCCCCATCGTAGCAGCGCCTCGGCCAGAACCGCTTTCAACTGGTCGCGAACCGCAGACACGTCGGCTTCGGCCGGATTTGACTTCGCCAGAAGCGCTTCGGGGTCCCCGCACAATGCCGCGGATGCTAGACTTCGCCGCTTCCTGCACGCGAGATTCTCCGGCTATCGCGTGACCGCCAAGACGAGGAAGTCTCGCGGATTCCACCGGTGTTCACACCCGGAGACTGCCAGTCAGAGCTTGGCCGATGAGCTCGCCCACGAAGGCGTATCTCGTCTCTCCCCTGAACGACAGGGTGTCCAGCGAGCTCCGTACTGTCCATACAGTGGGAGTGATTGACCGTAGCCATACGCGAAAGAGGGCCTCGATGGAGAGACTGACGCTTCTGGTGGTGCCAGTGGCTGTGGTGCTGGCCGGATGCGGGAACACGTCCGGCATCCCGACCCGGCCAACGCCGCCACACATGCCCTTTCCAGCAGTCGCCCCGCCGCCCCTGCCAGCGTGGTTCAACCAAACGTTCTGGGATCAGCTCATCTACAACGCCTTGGACGACCCCGGCGACCTCGTGGGCCGGGTGTCCTGGGTACTCCCGACAACGAGTCCGAACATCTATGTCAGGACCGCCAACATCGACGGCAACCGGCTCGAGCACATTCGCCGGTCGACCCCGTGGCTCGTCGAAGCAGTGACCGGACAGCCGTACCAAGGACTAATCGAGAGTGGCGCTGAGGACATCGAGCGGCCAGGGTGGATCACCGTCCGCATGGTGTCGCGTGAGGCACTCCCTGGGAACGACAACACCGAGCGGACCTGCGGCCGCGCCCAGGTGGGCGGTGATCCGGGGAGTATCTGGCTGGTAAGCACCTGTGAACACACCTTCCCGGAGATTTGGGCGCACGAACTTGGCCACGCACTCGGCTTGTTCCATGTCCAAGACGAAGATACGGTGATGAAGTCGCCGGTACAGCAACAGCTGTTCTCGATGGCGGAGCAGAACCACGCCCGCCGGGCGTATGTGCGGGGCCGGTGGAGGCCACACGGCTTTGCGACTGTGACCACCGCGGCACCGGTGTGGGTGGTGGACTAGCAGAATTGGGATGCAGGCCACTGACCCCTGACCCCCATCGTTCCGCCACACTGGTCCTCGATTCCGCGTCGCCTGCAGTTTTTCCGTTGAGACAACGTCTCAGTTTCAGTTTGTTGTTCTTTCTCCTTCGGTGATATACCGCGTTTATCAAGTCACGTCCCAGCCACACTGCGAGGAACGTCACCATGAGTTTTGACGTCGACTCCGAACCCAGAACCGATCTGAGAGAACGCTTCCAGCGCAGAGTCCTTTCTTCGTGGGGAAAGGTCTTCGTGTTGCTGGTGGTCGCGGGCTTCGTGGTCGCTGGGTGCAGCGGCGATACTGAGCCGCTGCTGCCCACAGGGCCCACACCTGTCTTGACAAATCCGCCTCCGGCCGCAGGTGGGGATGGGGACGGCGACGGGGACGGCGACGGGGACGGGGACGGCGACGGCGATGGCGACGGCGATG
>CAZHTD010000018.1:0-48291 GCA_964535675.1 uncultured Bifidobacteriaceae bacterium
TATGGCGAAGGAAAAATTCGATCGGTCGAAACCGCACGTGAACGTGGGGACCATTGGGCACATCGACCACGGGAAGACGACGTTGACGGCGGCGCTGACGAAGGTGGCGGCCGCCAAGGGGTGGGCGGAGTATGTGCCGTACGATCAGGTAGCGAAGGCGTCGGAGTCGCAGGGGCGGCGCGACGAGACGAAGATCCTGACGATCGCGTCGAGCCACGTGGAGTATGCGACCGACAGACGGCACTACGCGCACGTGGACTGTCCGGGGCACGCCGACTACATCAAGAACATGATCACGGGCGCGGCACAGATGGACGGGGCGATTCTGGTGGTGTCGGCGACCGACGGGCCGATGCCGCAGACGCGGGAGCACGTGCTGCTGGCGCGGCAGGTGAACGTGCCGTATCTGGTGGTGGCGCTGAACAAGGTTGACGCGGTAGACGATTCGGAGCTGCTGGACTTGGTGGAGCTGGAAGTACGGGAGCTGCTCTCGAGCTACGGGTTCCCGGGGGACGCCGTGCCGGTAGTGCGGGTGTCGGCGCTGAAGGCGCTCAACGGGGAGGACGACGGGGTTGCGAGCATCGTGAAGCTGATGGAGGCGCTCGACGAGTACATCCCGTTGCCGGAGCGGGACGTCGACAAGCCGTTCATGATGCCGATCGAGGACGTGTTCTCGATCTCGGGCCGGGGCACGGTGGTGACGGGCCGGATCGAGCGCGGGCAGGTAAAGGTCGGAGACGAGATCGAGATCGTGGGGTTCCGGCCGACGGAGAAGAAGGTGGTGACCGGGGTGGAGATGTTCCGGAAGCTGCTGGACTCGGGGCAGGCGGGCGACAACGTGGGGGTGCTGCTGCGGGGCGTGGAGCGGAAGGACGTGGAGCGGGGGCAGGTGCTGGCCAAGCGGGGGTCGATCAAGCCGCACACGAAGTTCAAGGGCGAGGTTTACATTCTGTCGAAGGACGAGGGCGGGCGGCACACGCCGTTCTTCAATGGGTATCGGCCGCAGTTCTACATCCGGACGACGGACGTAACGGGGGTGCTGAAGCTGCCCGAGGGCGTGGAGATGGTGATGCCGGGCGACAACACGACGATCACCGGCGAGTTGATCACGCCGGTGGCCATCGAGCAGGGAAGCCGGTTTGCCATCCGCGAGGGGGGGCGGACGGTGGGCGCCGGCACCATCACCGAGATCGTCGAGTAAGAAGCGGGCGATGCGGAACATCGTTCACCTGGCCTGTGGCGAGTGCAAGCGGCGGAACTACAGCACGACGAAGAACAAGAAGAAGACAACCGGTCGGCTGGAGTTCAACAAGTACTGCCGGTTCTGCTGGAAGCACACGTCGCACCGCGAGACCAAGTAGCGGGGGCCTGCAGGCCTCCCGAAGAGGCGGAGCGAGGGGGCCGGGGCCCGCTCGAAGCGAGCGAAGCATGGCGATGTTCAGCGATAAGATTCGGATCCGGCTCAAGGCGTACGACGCGCGTATCCTCGACCAGTCGACGGGCGAGATCGTCGACACGGCCAAGCGGACGGGTGCGCGGCTGGCGGGCCCGATTCCGCTGCCGACGTCGACCAACAAGTGGACCGTGCTGCGCTCGCCGCACGTGGACAAGAAATCGCGCGAGCAGTTCGAGATCCGCACGCACAAGCGGCTGATCGACATCTTCGAGCCAACGCCGCAGACCGTCGATGCGTTGATGAAGCTGGACCTGCCCGCCGGCGTGGATGTCGAGATCAAGGCGTTCGGCAAGGAGCACGGGAAGTAGTCATGGTGGCGGGACTCATCGGCAAGAAGGTCGGCATGACCCAGTTGTTCGCGGCGGACGGCCGCGTGGCGCCGGCGACCGTGCTCAAGGCCGGTCCCTGTGTGGTCGTACAGGCCAAGACGGTGGAGACCGACGGCTACGCCGCTGTGCAGCTGGGGCTGGTCGAGGGCAAGCCGGCGACGGCCAACAAGCCGACGGCCGGGCACTTCAAGAAGGCGGGCGTGGCGCCGACACGCATCCGGCGTGAAGTCGGGCTGGCAGAGGGTGGTGAGCCCGCGAGGACCGGCGACCAGGTGAACGTGTCGATCTTCGCCGACGGCGACCGCGTAGACGTGATCGGCACCAGCCGCGGCAAGGGCTTCCAGGGCGTGATGAAGCGCCACCACTTCGGCGGCGGTCGCGGGTCGCACGGTTCAATGTTTCACCGCGCCCCGGGCTCGATCGGTGCCTCGTCCTACCCGTCGCGGGTGATCAAGGGCATGCGGATGGCCGGGCGCATGGGCGGGGCGCGTACGACGGTGCGCAACCTGCGAGTAGTGCGCGTAGATACCGACAATGGCCTGCTGCTGGTCGAGGGCGCCGTGCCGGGCGGTCCGAACAGCGTGGTCGTGATCCGCAAGGCGGTCGCTCCCAAGCGTGCGGCTGGGCCGAATCACGAGCCCAAGAAGGGCAAGAAAATAGGCGGGCAGAGATGACCGTAGACGTCGTGAACCAGCAAAACGAGAAGGTCGGGTCACTCGACCTTAGCGAGGACGTGTTCGGCGGCCGTGTCAAGGTAGACCTGATCCACGAGTCAGTGGTCCATGCCAACGCGGCGGCCCGGCGTGGCACCCACGCGACTAAGACCCGCGGCCGCGTCTCGGGCACCGGCAAGAAGCCGTGGCGCCAGAAGGGCACGGGCCGCGCCCGGGCCGGTGAGGCTCGCAACCCGCTGTGGCGGAAGGGTGGCACGGTGTTCGGCCCCCAGCCGCGCAACTACGCGTACCGACTGCCCCGTAAGGTCGAGCGTGGTGCTCTGCGGGCGGCCCTTACCCAGAAGCTGCGGGACGGCGAGGTGACTGTCGTCGACGCGCTGGCGGTCGCCGAGATCAAGACCAAGGTTGCGGCCAACATGCTCCGGCAGCTCGGCATCGAGGGGAAGGCGCTGCTCGTCGACGTGTATCCCAACGATAAGCTCGTGCTCTCTGTGCGCAACATCAAGGGTGTGCGTGTACTACCGAGTAACCGGGTCAGCGCGCGCGACGTGATGGACACCCGCCGGGTGGCCGTGACGCAGGCGGCGCTCGAGCGCCTGCAGGCGGTGCTGGGATGAAGCTGACCGAGGTGCTTCGGCGACCGGTCATCACTGAGAAGACCACCCTCATGCGCGACGAGGACCTGACCATCGTGTTCGAGGTGGCGCGCGATGCGAACAAAGTAGACGTCCGGCGTGCGGTCGAGCAGCTGCTCGGGTCGAAGGTCAAGGACGTGCGCACCGCGGTGGCGCACGGCAAGGAGAAGCGGCAGGGGCGTTACGTCGGGCGCCGGCCCGACTGGAAGAAGGCGTATGTCCGGTTGCGCGACGGCGAGACGCTGCCCGACTTCCTGCAGGGTGCCTAGGCGAGGTCACGAGAGGGACGCATGGCCATACGCAAGTACAAGCCGACGTCGGCGGGCCGCCGGTTCCAGACGGTTCAGACGTTCGACGACATCACAACGCCCGAGCCGTACCGGCCCCTCACCGAGAAGCTGAACCGCTCGGGCGGCCGCAACAACTCTGGGGCGCTGACGTCGTGGTGGCGTGGCGGCGGGCACAAGCGGCGCTACCGGCTTATCGACTTCAAGCGCGACAAGAAAAACGTGTTAGGCACTGTGTCGACGGTCGAGTACGACCCGAACCGCTCTGCACGAATCGCGCTGGTGACCTACGCCGACGGCGAGAAACGGTACATCCTCCAGCCCCAGGGAGTGAAGGTGGGCGACACGGTGGTGGCGGGCGACAATGTCGACATTTTGCCCGGCAACTGCTTGCCGCTTCGGAACATTCCCCTGGGCACCGAGCTGCACAACGTGGAGTTGCGGCCTGGCAAGGGTGGGCAGATCGCGCGCAGCGCGGGCTCGTCCGTGCAGCTGGTGGCGCGTGCGGGCGAGTACGCGACGCTACGAATGCCTTCGGGCGAAGTGCGGAAGATCCTCGTCACCTGCGTGGCGACGGTCGGCCAGGTCGGCAACGTCGACCACGAAAACGTGAAGCTAGGCAAGGCCGGCCGCAGCCGCTGGCTGGGCAGGCGCCCCCACGTGCGGGGCGTGGTGATGAATCCTGTGGATCACCCGCACGGGGGTGGCGAGGGCCGGAGCTCGGGCGGCCGGCATCCCGTCTCGCCGTGGGGGCAGCCCACCAAGGGTTACCGGACACGGAGCGGAAAGCAGACCGACCGTTTTATCGTGCAGCGCCGGAAACGGCGAAAGTAGGCGACAGGGGTTGCACAGGACCAGATGGCATGAGTCGTTCACTGAAGAAGGGGCCGTTCGTCGACACCTCGTTGCTCGAGAAGATCGAGGGGTTGAACCGGGTCAATGAGAAGAAGGTCGTCAAGACCTGGTCGCGCCGCTCGACGGTCATTCCCGAGATGGTGGGTCACACGATGGCCGTCCACAACGGGAAGAAGTTCATCCCGGTTTATATGACCGAGAACATGGTGGGACACAAACTCGGTGAGTTCGCGCCAACCCGTTCGTTCAAGGGCCATACTACAAAGACCGAGAAAGCCGCGGGCCCGGGCAAGAAGGGGTAAGGCGATGGTCGAGGCAGAGGCGACGGCGCGCGGGGTCCGGACCTCCGCCCAGAAGGCGGGCTTGGTGTGCGATCTGATCCGTGGCAAGGGCGTCAACGAGGCGCTGGCGACGCTGCAGTTCACGCGCAAGATGATCGCCCGCGACTTGGCTAAGGTGCTCCGTTCGGCGGTGGCCAACGCCCAGGAGAAAGAGGCATTCAGCGGGGACATCGAGCGGCTGTACGTCTCGGCCTGTTACGCCAACCAGGGGCCGTCGATGAAGCGCCTGCGCCCCGCTCCGATGGGCCGGGCGTTCCGCATCATCAAACGGACCGCCCACCTAACCGTGCGCGTGGCGGAGCGCCCCGTGAAGATTGCCGCAGTGCTGGCCGAGGGCGACAATGAGCCGCCGGTGGCGGAGGCGCCTCGGAAGACGGCGAAGGCGAAGGCCACGAAGAAGGCGACCCCGCGTGCCCGTGAGGCGGCCAAGGCCACCTCGGACGCGTAGGGTCGGGGACAGGAGAGAGTTAGTGGGCCAGAAGGTTCACCCGTACGGGTTCCGGCTTGGGTTCAACAAGACTTGGCGCTCGCGTTGGTTCTCGAACCGCGAGTACGCGAAGCTGCTGCACGAGGATCTCGCGCTCCGGCGCGACCTAAAACGGCGCTTCTCGCACGCGGGCGTGTCGCGGATCGAGACCGAGCGGGCGGCGAACAACCTGAAGATTGACATCTACACCTCGCGGCCAGGCATCATCATCGGTCGCAAGGGCACCGAGATCGACAAGCTGAAGCAGGAGCTGCAGAGGCGCATTAGCCGCCAGGTCTTCATCAACATCCAGGAGATCCAGAAGCCGGAACTCGAGTCGCAGCTGATTGCCGAGTCGGTGGCCGTGCAACTCGAGCGCCGCGTGGCGTTCCGCCGTGCTATGCGGAAGGCCGTTGAGTCGGCGCTCAGGTTCGGCGCGCGTGGCATCAAGGTGCGTGTCGGCGGGCGGCTGAACGGCGCGGAGATCGCTAGGTCCGAGTGGTACCTGCACGGCCAGTTGCCGCTGCAGACGCTTCGCGCGGACATCGACTACGGGTTCGCCGAGGCAAACACGACCTATGGGCAGATCGGTGTCAAGGTGTGGCTTTACAAGGGCGAGCGGCTGGTACCGCGCACCGGGCGCGACGAGGAATACCGGGATCGTGGCCCGAGAAGGGCACGGGCGTGAATGCTCGTGCAGCAGGTCCAGCGCGTGTCGGAGCAGCGCTCGCCGCTCCCCGGGCGTAGGGGGCTGATGACATGTTGATGCCCAAGAAGGTGAAGTACCGCAAGCAGCAGCGCGGGCGCATGGCCGGCAAGGCCTGGCAGGGCTCCGACGTGTCGTTCGGAGATTATGGTCTCAAGGCCATGGAGCCGTGCTGGTTGACCGACCGGCAGATTGAGGCGGCCCGCGTGGCGATGACGCGCTTCATCAAGCGCGGCGGCAAGATTTGGGTTCGCGTCTTTCCCGACAAGCCCATCACCAAGAAGCCCCAGGAAGTCCGGATGGGCAAGGGCAAGGGCGCGCCGGAGCAGTGGGTCTGTGTCGTGCGTCCGGGCCGGGTGATGTTCGAGATGGAGGGCGTTGCCGAAGCCGACGCGCGCCGGGCGATGCAGCTGGCCGCGGCAAAGCTCCCGATCCGCACGCGGTTTGCCAAGCGGTTCGCCCAGGAGAGGCCGGCATGAAGGGGATGAAGGCCGAGGAACTTCGCGAGCTGAGCGTGGACGAGCTCGAGGCGAAGGAGCGCGACCTTGAGGATCAAGTGTTCCGGCTGCGGATCCAGAAATCGATGGGCACCCTCGAGGCGCCCAACAAGGTTCGGTTCACGCGGCGTAACTTGGCTCGGGTCAAGACAGTCCTGCGCGAGAAGCGCTCGGCGGAGGCGGGGCAGTAAATGAGTGTCAACACACACGTTAAGGCGAAGCTGCGCGGCACGGTGGTCAGCAACAAGATGGAGAAGACCGTTGTCGTGGCCGTCGAGCGCCGGGTGAGTCACGGCGTGTACGAGAAGAGGCAGCGCAAGACTTCGCGCTTTATGGCGCACGACGAGAGCAACGAGGTCGGCATCGGCGACCGCGTGGACATCGTCGAGTCGCGCCCGCTCAGCCGCCGCAAGCGGTGGGTGGTGACGCGCGTCGTCGAGAAGGCGCAGCGCATCTAGCGGGAGAGGCTGAAGTCCAAGGGACGCCATGATTCAGATGCAATCGGTACTCGACGTCGCCGACAACTCTGGGGCGCGGAAGATCGCCGTGATCAACCCGCTCGGCGGGGCGACCGGCCGTTACGCGCGGCTCGGCGACATCGTGACGGCGTCGGTGAAGGAAGCCACGCCCGACGGCACCGTCAAAAAGGGCCAGGTGGTCAAGGCGGTCATCGTCCGTACTCGGAAGGAGTACCGGCGACGCGACGGGAGCTGCATCCGCTTCGACCGCAACGCGGCAGTGCTGATCAACGACCAGCGGGAGCCCATCGGCACCCGGGTGTTCGGGCCGGTGGCCCGCGAGCTGCGCGAGCGGCGCTTCATGAAGATCATCTCTCTCGCGCCGGAGGTGCTCTAACCGTGTCGCGACTGGAGACGCCGATTCGGAAGAACGACAATGTTGTCGTCACTGCCGGGCGCGACAGCGGCAAGCGCGGGCGAGTGCTGCGGGTGCTGCCGGGTAAGAACCGCCTGGTGGTCGAGGGCGTCAACATTGTCAAGCGCCACACGCGGCCTAATCCGCAGCGCAACGTCAAGGGCGGCATCGTGGAGCGCGAGGCGTCGTTGCACGCGAGCAACGTCCAGCTGGTCTGCCCCGAGTGCGGTGAGAAGACCTGCATCGGGCGTCAGGTACTCTCGGACGGCCGCAAGGTGCGCGTGTGCCGCAAGTGCGAGGGAGTGGTCGACAAATGAGCCGTCTCGGGGATCGGTACCAGGCCGAGGTCGTGCCGGCGCTCCGCAAGGAGTTCGGCTACGGGAACGTTATGGCGATTCCGAAGATTCAGAAGGTCGTCGTGAACATGGGTCTCGGCGAGGCTACGCAGAACGCGAAGATCGTCGAGACCGGTGCCGGGGAGCTGGGCCAAATCACTGGCCAGAAGGCGGTAATCCGCAAGGCCACCAAGTCGATCGCGCAGTTCAAACTGCGCCAGGGCATGCCGGTGGGGGCGATGGTGACGCTCCGTGGCGAGCGGATGTACGAGTTCCTCGACCGGCTGATCTCGATCGCGCTGCCTCGCGTCCGCGACTTCCGTGGCGTGTCGGCCAAGGGGTTCGACGGTCGCGGCAACTACACGCTCGGGCTGCGCGACCAATTGCTGTTCGCTGAGATCGACTACATGAAGGTCGATCAGCCACGTGGCATGAACGTGTCGGTAGTGACCACGGCGAAGACCGACGAAGAGGCGCGGAAGCTGCTCCAGCTTATGGGCATGCCTTTCCGCACGAACTAGGACCAAAGGACCGACGCGCATGGCTACGACCGCGAAGATTGCCAGGCAGGAGAAGACACTTAAGTATCAGGTGCGCCACCGCAATCGCTGCCGGCTCTGCGGGCGCCCGCGGGCCTACATGCGGAAGTTCGCCTGTTGCCGCCTGTGTTTCCGGAAGCTAGCACTCGAGGGCGACATCACCGGCGTGACCAAGAGTTCCTGGTAAGTCGAGAGAAGACGAACATGACCGATCCGATTTCCGACATGCTCACGCGGATTCGTAACGGCGTCGCGGCGAAGCACACGCGGGTGGACATGCCGGCCAGCAAGCTCAAGGCGGAGATCGCACGTATCCTTCGGGACGAGGGCTACATCGAGAGCTACCGCGAAGTCGAGGCGCCGCCGATCCGGTCTGGCCGGGCGTCGCGGCGGCTCATCCGGATCGTCCTGAAGTACGGACCGCGCGGCGAGCGGGTCATCACGGGCCTCGAGCGCATCAGTCGCCCGGGCCGCCGCGTGTACCTCGGCGTCGAGGACGTGCCGCCGGTGCTGGGCGGACTCGGGACGAACATCCTGACCACGTCGCGCGGCGTGATGACGGGCCGTGCCGCCAAGCGGGCCGGCGTGGGTGGCGAAGTGCTTTGTAACGTGTGGTAAAGGGCGGCAGAGGGACGAAGTAGATGTCGCGCATTGGCAAGAAGCCCATTCCGATTCCGAGCGGCGTGAAGGTGTCAATCGCCGCCGCCGCAGTCGAGGTGCAAGGCCCGAAGGGGAAGCTCCGGCAGCAGATTCCACCCGGCGTGCGGTTCACCAAGACCGAGGGGGCGCTGGTGGCTACGCCCGAGCGGGACGAGAAGGCGCTGCGGAAGTTCCATGGCTTGGCGCGAAGCCTCGTGGCCAACGCTGTGACCGGAGTGACGGACGGGTTCAAGAAGGAACTCGACATCGTCGGGATCGGCTACCGCGCCGAGCTTAAGGGCAAGCAAGTACACTTTGCACTGGGCTATTCGCACCCGATTGTATTCGACGTGCCAGAGGGGATCGACGTCGCGATCAACAAGCAGACGCACGTGGTGGTGACCGGCGTGGACCGACAGCTGGTGGGCCAAGTGGCTGCGAACATCCGCGGCTTGCGTAAGCCCGACCCGTACAAGCAGAAGGGCGTGCGCTACACGGGCGAACAGTTGAAGAAGAAGGTGGGTAAGACCGGCGCCTAGGCGCGGAGTGCAGGACCATGAAGATCAGGACCAAGGAAGACCGGCGCGATCGCATCAAGTTCCGGATCCGCAAGCGCGTGCACGGCACCGGTGCGCGGCCGCGGCTCACCGTGTTCCGGAGCATCTCGCATATCTACGCCCAGGCGGTTGACGACGTGACGGGTCGGACGCTGGCGGCGACATCAAGCGCCGAGCCGACGGTCCAGGCCGCCTTCGACAAGGGCGCGCGCGGCGGAAACCTTGCGGGTGCGAAGGTCATCGGCAAGGCGATCGCCGAGCGCCTGATCGAGAAGGGAGTGAAGCGGGCGGTTTTCGACCGCAACGGGTTTCTCTTTCACGGGCGCGTCAAGGCTGTGGCCGATGCCGCGCGCGCGGCCGGACTGGAGTTCTAGCGTGGCGAACATGAACCGCAATCGCGAGAAGATCGATGCCTCGCAGATTGAGATGAAAGACGCGGTGGTCTCGATCAACCGTGTCACTAAGGTTGTCAAGGGCGGTAAGAACCTGAGCTTCAGTGCCCTGGTCGTTGTGGGGGACGGGGCGGGCTTGGTCGGCTTCGGCGTCGGCAAGGCGAAGGAGGTTCCATCGGCGATCAAGAAGGGAATCGAGGCGGCCAAGAAGAACCTCATCCGCGTGCCGCTGAAGGGCACCACGATCCCGCACCAGGTGGTAGGGCGGTTTGGGGCCGGAAGCGTGTTGCTGAAGCCGGCGCCAGACGGCACGGGATTGATCGCGGGCGGTGCGGTGCGCGCGGTCGTCGAGCTCGCGGGCATCCAGAACCTGCTGACGAAGTCGTTGCGGTCGCCCAACGCGCACAACGTGGTCCGCGCGACGTTTGTGGGCCTGATGGACCTAATGGACCCGGCCGACGTGGCGCGGGCTCGCGACAAGGACCAGGCCGAACTGGCAAGTGGCGTTGCCTGAAACGGCCCCGCCACTCGCGAACTGCAGCATCTCCGGGGCGGCTTGATGTCGCTCCTTGGATTAGGACGATGGCGACGAAGACGGCAGGTAAGGCAACGAAGGCGCTGAAGGTCACCCTGGTCCGGAGCACGATCGGCTTCAACCGAGCCCAGGCTGAGACTGTCCGAGGCTTGGGTTTGCGCCGGATCCACCACACTGTGGAGGTGGCTGACACGCAGGCGACGCGAGGCATGATCCACAAGGTGCGACACTTGGTAACGGTCGAGGAATAAACGATGGATCTCAGCAATCTGAAGCCTGCACACGGATCGAAGCGGTCGAAGAAGCGGGTAGGCCGGGGTGACGGCTCGGGCACCGGCGTCACGTCTGGCCGGGGCCACAAGGGCGCCCAGTCGCGTTCGGGCTATTCGAAGAAGCGCGGGTTCGAGGGCGGCCAGATGCCGCTGCACCGTCGCGTCCCCAAGCGGGGTTTCCACAACCCGTTCCGGGTGGAGTACGCGGTGGTGAACCTCGATGCGCTGAACGAGCGGTTCGAGACAGGCGCCGAGGTGACGCCCGAGGTGCTGCGCAAGCGCGGCGTCGTGCGGACCAGTCAGCCGGTGAAGGTGCTGGCGCGTGGCGAGATCTCGAAGAAGCTCACGGTGCGGGCGCACAAGTTCTCGGGGAAGGCGGCTGAGAAGATCGCAGCCATCGGCGGCAGCGCCGAGGTGCTCCCGGCGCCAAAGAAGGAGATGTCGGAGTCGGAGGCCTAACCCCGGTACGGGTCGGACATGGAAAACACACTGCGGAACCTGTTCACGGTCACGGACCTGCGCAACCGCGTGCTCTTCACGCTGGGCCTGTTGGGCGTGTACCGGATTGGGACGTTCATTCCGACCCCTGGCGTAAACACCGAGGCGCTCGAGATCCTGGCCGAGCAGGCCGCAGGGACTATGTTCGGGCTCTACAATATGTTCTCGGGTGGCAACTTGGCCCGAGTAACGATCTTCGCGCTGGGCGTGATGCCCTATATCAGCGCGTCGATTATCCTCCAGCTTCTCACGGTCGTGTGGCCGTACCTCGAGCGGTTGTCGAAGGAAGGCGAGCTGGGGCGCCGAAAGATCACCCAGTACACACGCTACCTGACGCTCGGCTTGGCTATCGTCCAATCGTTGGGCATTGCGGTGTTCTTGGAGCGAAGCACGGACGTGCCGGGAGGCCTACCGCTGGTCTACGACCCAGGCTGGGGCTTCCGGTTCATGTGCGTGCTGTCGCTCACGACCGGCACGGTCTTCATTATGTGGCTGGGCGAGCAGATCACCGAGCGGGGCGTTGGCAACGGCATGTCACTGCTGATCTTCGCTGGCATCGTGGTCGGGCTGCCGACAGCCGTGCTGAACACCTTCGGCCAGATGAGCACCGGGCAAATCGGCCTGATCCGGATCCTCTTCCTACTGCTGATGATGATCGTCGTGGTGGCAGCGGTCATCTTCGTCGAACGCGGTCACAGGCGCATCACGGTCCAATACGCCAAACGCGTGGTGGGCCGCCGGCAGTACGGCGGGTCGAGTACGCACATCCCGTTGAAGGTCAACACCGGCGGCGTGATCCCGGTGATCTTCGCGTCGTCGATTTTGGCCTTCCCGGCCACGGTCGGGACGATGTTCGAGCCCGGGTCGATGGGGCAGGCAGCCGTGGACCAGTTGTCGTATGGCATGCCGCTGTACAACCTGCTCTACGTAGCTGGCATCATTTTCTTCGCGTACTTCTACACCGCGATCATCTTCAACCCGGATGACGTGGCCGAGAACATGCGGAAATACGGCGGGTTCGTCCCCGGCATCCGCCCCGGCAAGCGGACCGCAGAGTACATCGACACGATCCTGGCGCGCATCACGCTGGTGGGTGCCTGCTACTTGGCGGCGGTGGCCATCCTGCCCGACTTCCTGATCAGCGGGTTCCAGGTCGCGCCGATCCCGTTCGTTGGCGACACGCTGGACGCGGCGCTGCCGGACTGGGTGACGCAGGGGCTCGGTGTTACATTCTACTTCGGTGGCACCTCGCTCCTGATCGTCGTCGGCGTCTCGATGGACACGGTGCAGCAGGTCGAATCACAGCTCATCATGCGGCACTACGACGGCTTCATGAAGAAGACCCGCATTCGTGGGCGCCGGGGCTAGCAAGTTGGGCTTGCACGTAGTGATGATGGGCCCACCGGGGGCGGGTAAGGACACGCAGGCCAAGCAGTTCGCGGAGGCGTGCGGGGTGCTGTGGATCCCGACTGGAGACATGCTGCGTGAGGCCACTAAGGCACGCACCGCGGTCGGGCAGCGGGCGCAGATCTGGATGGACCGGGGCGAGCTGGTGGACGGCGAGACGGCAATCCGCCTCGTGGTTGACCGGATGGGGCAGGACGGCGCCCGTCACGGATCCGTGCTTGATGGTTTCCCACGCACGGTCGGGGGAGGCTGAGGTGTTGGACGTGATGAAGATTGAACGGCGGGACGGGCCGCCGGTGGTGGTCGATGTCGAAGTCCCGCACGACGAGCTGGTGCGGCGGCTGGCGGGTCGGCGCATCTGCGGGTGCTGCGGGGGGGTTAACGCGACACCGACCACCAGGCATGTGACCGGTGTGGCGGCCACCTCGTATAGCGGGCTGATGACGACCGGACGATCGTCGACGAACACCTGTGAGTCGACGAGCGCGTGATGTGGCCGCTGGTGGAGTGCGATTGCGACCGGCCGACGTTCCGTGTGGTGGACGGTGCCCAAGCGCCGGAACGAGTGGCCGCGGTGCTAGAGTTGGTGATCGTGGATACGGCCGAGGCGGGCGTGCGTATGATGTCGGCCGACGGGAGGGGGCGAGCCGGAACGTGATCGTGTGCCGCTCGAAGGCCGAGATCGAGAAGCTCCGCCGGGTGAACCAACTGGTGGCCGAGGTACTGGCCAATCTCTGTGAGCTTGCGGTACCTGGGGCAGCCACGGCGGACATCGACCGAGTGGCCGAGGAGCGGGTGCGGGCGGCGGGTGCCGTCCCGGCCTTCAAGGGATATCACGGGTTCCCGGCGACGATCTGTGCCTCGATCAACCACGAGGTCGTCCACGGGATCCCGTTGCCTGACCGGCTGCTCGAGGCGGGCGACGTGTTCTCCATCGACATAGGCGCGAAGCTCGACGGCTTCTTCGGCGACAGCGCCGTGACAGTGGCCGTTGGCCGGGTTTCACCCGAGGACGAATCGCTGCTGCGGGTCACCGAGGCCTCTCTGCAGCACGGGATTGAGGCCGGGAGGCCGGGCGCGCGGGTGTCGGACATCGGCGCGGCCATACAGGCGCATGTCGAGGCGCACGGGTATTCTGTCGTGCGAGAGTTCGTGGGGCACGGCATCGGCACAGAGCTCCACGAGGAGCCACAAGTCCCAAACTACGGACCTGGCGGTCGCGGGCCGCGGCTGGCCGAGGGCATGGTCCTCGCGATCGAGCCGATGGTGAACGCGGGCAAAGCCGGCGTGCGGGTACTCTCGGACGGTTGGACGGCGGTAACGAAGGACGGCAGCCGGTCGGCGCACTTCGAGCACACCATCGTGGTGACCCCAGAGGGCAGCGAGATCCTAACGTTGCGTGATGGGCAGGGGGCTGCGGGGCGATTGCTGCACCGTGAGGCCGTCCGATCCTGAGCAGTCGGCGGGCTCCGAGGGCGTGGTCGTGGAGGCGCTGCAAGAGCGGCCTCTACCGAGTCAAGGTCGGCGGGCGCGCGCTTGTTGCGAGAGCGGGTCGGACGGCGGAACGGAACTTCGTGCGAGTACTGGTTGGCGACCGGGAGATCGTCGCGGTGACCCATCCGCGATCCGGCCATGCCCAGATCGTGCGGAAAGCAGAGTGTGGAGCAGATGAAGGTCAGAGCGTCGGTGAAGCGGATCTGCGCTAAGTGTAAGATCATTCGTCGCAACGGCGTGGTGCGCGTGATCTGCACCAACGCGAAACACAAGCAGAGGCAGGGGTAGCATGGCTCGTATTACAGGCGTCGACCTGCCGCCCACGAAGCGGATCGAGGTTGGGCTCACCTACATCTACGGCATCGGCCGCAAGCGGTCGTTGGACATCCTCTCGTCAGCGAGCGTGAGCGCGGACGTGCGCGTCAAGGACCTGTCTGAGGACGACGTGCGGAGGATCAGCCGCGTGATTGAGGAGGTTGGCGGGGTCGAGGGCGACCTACGCAAGGAGATTTCCATGAACATCAAGCGGCTCATGGAGATCGGGTGCTATCGCGGCCTGCGCCACCGCCGCAACCTGCCGGTCCGCGGGCAGCGGACCCAAACCAACGCGCGGACCCGGAAGGGCCCGCGCAAGGGTGCGATCGCCAAGAAGAAGACGGTGTAGGGCAGCATGGCCAAGACCGACGAGAAGAAGTCGAAGAAGACTTTCAAGAAGCGCGGCGAGAAGCGCGTGGTACATCACGGCCTGGCGCACATCCAGGCGTCGTTCAACAACACGCACATCACGATCACCGACGCCGAGGGCAACGTGATCGCGTGGTCGAGCGCCGGCGGCATCGGCTTCAAGGGATCCCGCAAGGGCACGCCGTTCGCCGCGACGCAGGCGGCGATGAACGCTGGCAACGCCGCCAAGGCCTACGGGCTGCGCTCGGTCGAGGTGCGGGTGAAAGGGCCTGGGTCGGGCCGCGAGTCCGCGATCCGGGCGCTGCAGACGGTGGGGATCGATGTTAAGTCGATTCGCGACGTGACCCCCATTCCCCATAACGGGTGCCGGCCGTCGAAGCGCCGCCGCGTTTAACCACACGAAGGACTGCTCGAACATGGCTCGATACATCGGACCCGTCTGTCGCCTGTGCCGCCGCGAGGGCATGAAGCTCTTCCTCAAGGGTGAGCGTTGCTATGGCGAGCGCTGTGCCATCGAGAAGCGCAACTTCATCCCCGGCCAGCACGGCAAGTCGCGCCGCATGCGCAAGATGCTCGGCTACGGGGTGCAGCTGCGCGAGAAGCAGAAGGTCAAGCGCACCTACGGCGTGCTTGAGGCTCAATTCCGGCGCTACTTCGAGCAGGCCGACCGGACCAAGGGCATCACGGGCGAGACACTCCTCCAACTGCTCGAGCGGCGCCTCGACAACGTGGTCTATCGCGTCGGTTTCGCCACCTCGCGGTCGCAGGCACGGCAGTTCGTCCGCCATGGGCACTTCACGGTGAACGGTCGGAAGGCCGACATTCCGTCGTTCGCGGTCAAGCCGGGCGACGTGGTGGCCGTCCGTGAGGGTAGCCGGCAGATCGCCTCGATCCTACACGCGCAGGCGGAGGTCAAAGGGCGCGGGGTCCCGGAGTGGCTTCGGGTGGACTCCGAGGGGTTCTCGGCCACGATCAGCTCGGTACCGACGCGCGAGCAGATCAACCTGCCCGTGCAGGAACAGCTCATCGTCGAGCTGTACAGCAAGTAGCGAGAGGGCGCCAGCCAGCTCGTCGACAGATTTTCGCACCCGTCGGCCCGCAGCCTTACGAACCTGCGGCGGGAGGCCGGCGGTGACGACTCGCAGGTTCGGAGGCCGGGGCTGCCGGCCCGTTGGCGAAAGGACATCAGGTCATGCTGTGGAAAGGATTTCAGCGGCCCAAGCGGCTCGAGTACGAGCGCGACACGCTCACGGACCGGTTCGGCCGCTTCTACGCCCAGCCGTTCGAGCGGGGCTTTGGGACGACGATCGGCAACGCTCTGCGGCGCGTCCTGCTGTCGTCGATCGAGGGTGCGGCGATCACGGCCGTCAAGATCGACGGCGTGCTGCACGAGTTCTCGCCAATCCCGGGCGTGGTGGAAGATGCAACCGACATCATCCTCAACCTGAAACAGGTTCCGCTGAAGCTCCACGTCGACTACACAAAGACGCTGTACCTGCGCGTGAACAAGCCTGGCGTGGTGCTGGCCAAGGACATCGAGGCCGACGCAGACGTCGAGATCCTCGAGCCCGACGCCCACATCGCCACGGTTTCCGAGAACGGCAAGCTCCACATGGAGCTCCGGATGAAGCGCGGCCGCGGGTACGTGTCGGCCGACAAGAACTTCGACGAGGATCTCGGCATCGGTTGGATCCCGGTCGACTCGGTGCACTCGCCGGTGAAGAAGGTCAACTACCTGGTCGAGGCCGCCCGGCTTGGGCAGACCACCGACTACGACAAGCTGATCCTCGACGTGTGGACCAACGGCTCGGTGACGGCGCAGGACGCGGTCTCGCTGGCTGCCAAGTTGGTACGCGACCACCTGAACATCTTCATCAACCTCGATGACGCCGGCGACCCGGCGCAGGAAATCCAGGCGGACCAGGTGGGCACGGGGGTCTCGAACGAGCACCTCGACAAGAGCGTCGAGGAGTTGGAGCTCTCGGTGCGGTCGTACAACTGTCTGAAGAACGCGAACATTCGGACGATTCGCGAACTGGTGCAGCGCACCGAGGCCGAGATGCTCAAGACCAAGAATTTCGGCCGGAAGTCGCTCAACGAGATCAAGGAGTTCCTGTCGAGCATGGGCCTCGGGCTCGGCATGCGGCTCGACCAGCCGGGCCAGCCAGGCGAAGAAGTCTAGCAGGGCCCTAGTTCTCGCGTGGGAACGGCACCATGAGACACAACGTCGCACATCGCCGGCTCGGCCGGGACGCGCAGCACATCCGGGCGTTGCTGCGGAATCAGGCGATCGCCCTGCTTCGGCACGAGCGCATTGAGACCACGGTGTCCAAGGCCAAGGAGCTGCGCCCGTTCGTTGAGCGCCTGATCACGATCGCCAAGCGCGGCGTGGCGGAGGGCGCGGGGGCAGGCAAGGCACTGCATGCCCGCAGGATGGTCCTGGCGGAACTGCCCGACAAGAAGGTCGTGAGCAAGCTCTTCGACACCCTGGTGCCCCGCTTCGCGGAGCGGTCGGGCGGCTACACCCGCATCCTGCGGGTCGGCTTCCGCCGGGGCGATGCCGCCGAGGTGGCGCAGATCGAACTCGTGGGCAGCGAGTACCAGCCCAAGGCCGACAAGGGAATGGCCGGCGAGAAAGAGGCCGCCGAGGTGCCGAAGAGCCGCGGGATGGGCGAACGGCTGAAGGCCGTTACGCGCAACGTGGGCGGGGGCGGGCGGAAGAAGGACAGCGGCGCAAAGGCACAGACCAAGAGCGCCGGCAAGCGCCAGACCTCGACGCCGCGCAAAGCGGGCGGGTCGTAGCCAATCCACCCGCTGCGGTCTCCGCAGCGGGTGCCGTCATGCGGAGGTGTCAGGCCTCCGCTTCCTGCCCCTTGTTGGCTTTCGCGGCTGCCACGATCTTCTGCTGCACCTGCTGGGGCACTTCCTCGTAGTGGGAGTACTCCATGTGGTACGTGCCGCGGCCGCCGGTGGCCGACGTCAGGTGCTGCTCGTAGGTAAGCATCTCCGCCATCGGCACCTGCGCGCGGATGACCGTCGTCGCGCCGCGAGTGTCCATGCCCGCGATGCGTCCCCGCCGGCTGTTGAGGTCGCCCATCAGGTCGCCTGCGAAGTCGCTCGGGGCGTAGATCTCTACTTGCATCACCGGCTCGAGGATCGTGGGTCTCGCCCGCGTCATCGCATCCTTGTAAGCCAGCGACCCCGCCATCTTGAACGACATCTCGTTCGAGTCCACGGAATGGAATGAACCATCGTAGACGGTGACCTTGAAGTCCACCATCGGGAAGCCCGCCAGGAAGCCGCGCGCCCGGGCCTCTTGGATGCCCTTCTCCACGGCCGGGACGAATTGCCGGGGGATCGCCCCGCCGAAGATCTCGTCGGCGAATTCGAAGTCCTGCCCGCGCGGTAGCGGTTCGATCCGGATCTTGCAGTCCCCGAACTGCCCGTGGCCACCCGATTGTTTCTTGTGCCGCCCGTGGGCCTCGGTCGACGCCGTGATCGTCTCGCGGTAGGGAATCCGTGGCGGCTTGAGGTTCACCGCCACGCCGAAGCGCCGGCTCAGCTTGGCGACGGTCACTTCGATGTGCATCTGGCCCTGGCCCGCGAGCAGTAACTCGTGCGTTTGCGAGTTGCGGTCGTAGCTGATGGTCGGGTCCTCCTCGCGCAGGCGCTGCATCGCGGTGCTGATCCTTTCCTCGTCGCCGCGGCTCTTCGGCTCGATGGCGTAGGACAGCACCGGTGCGGAGAACTGGATCGGCCGGACTCGGACCGGCGATGCCTTGTCGCCGATTACGTCGTTGGTATGGGTGTCCTTCAGCTTGGCGACCGCGCCGAGGTCGCCGGCCTTCAGCATCGCCACCTGCGCCTGAGCCTTGCCCTGCAGCACGAGCAGGTGACCCAATCGCTCACTGCCGTCACGCACGAGGTTGTGCACGGTGGTATCCGACTTCAGAGTGCCGGTGACCACCCGCAGCATGGTGATCCGCCCAGCAAAGGGGTCGGCAATCGTCTTCCACACGAACGCCGCGCACGGGTCGGCATCGGCAGCGGCCACCGTCGTGGGGTCGCCGGCCTCGTCGAGGGCTGGGAAGGGCCGCTCGGCCGGTGACGGTACGTACGCGTGGATGGCGTCGAGCAGCGGCTGGATGCCAGCCGTCCGGAGGCCGGCCGTGCACACCAACGGGAAAATCGTGCCGGCGCGCACGGCGGCGTGCAGGCCGTCTTGGAGTTGCTTCTGGGTGAGCGCGCCCTTCGCGAAGAACGCTTCCATCAGCGACTCCTCCGTTTCAGCGACCATCTCGACGAGCTGGGTGCGGGCCTCGTCGGCGCGTTGCTGCAGGTCGCTGGGGACGTCGCCCTCAGTAACCTTCCCGCTCTCGTCTCCGGCGAAGGTATAGGCCTTCATGTGCACGAGGTCGACGACGCCTGAGAAGTCGGGGCCCTCGCCGATGGGGATCTGTACCGGGACGATGCCGCGTCCGCAGTGCTCTTGGAGAACCTCCAGGCAGCGGCTCAGACTGGCGCGGTCACGATCGAACCGGTTGAGCGCGACTAGGCGCGGGAGCTTGAAGGTCTCGGCCAATCCCCAGAGCTTCTCGGTCTGCACCTCGACGCCCGCCACGGCATCAACCACAACCACGGCCGCCTCGACGACGCACAGCGCGGCCTGTGCGTCCGAGATGAAGTTGGCGAAGCCCGGGGTGTCGAGCAGGTTGACCTTCGTTTTCTGCCACTCAAGATGCGCGAGGGAGGAGGAGAGCGTGTGCGTCCGGGCGATTTCCTCTTCGTCGAAGTCGGTGACAGTAGAGCCATCGTCTACCTTGCCCAAGCGGTTGACCGCGCCGGCCACGAAGAGCATGGCCGAGGCCAGTTGCGTCTTGCCACACCCGCCGTGCCCGACTAAGGCGACGTTGCGAATCGACTCGGCGTCGTAGACCTTCATGCGAGGGAGCCCTCCTGCCTCAGATGTGGCGTTTGGCAGCCGGGTCCACGGCACGTGGCCCACCGAACTGCTCGGGGATCATAGTCAGGGGGGATGGGGGGCGGCAAGCGAGACAGGTCGCTAATGGCATGCAACCTGAGACTTGACATGGCTGTATCGTCATGAGGGGACCTTTGACGAATATGTAGGTTTGCTACTTGGCGTGGCCGGAGCCCTGCCGTGGGTATGGGCGCCGGGGTGCTTGGGCCTCTGAGGAAACCGATCCCTCCCTGAGCTTGTTGCGACATTTGTGTCTTGTTTAGGGTTGTGTTGTACTTTTATGTCGGAATTATCTCTAGAGCATGGCATGGGTACAAGAGCGCCTCAAGCCGTTGAAAAGAAGTGCGTTGACAGCACTCTACCGTGTCTCCAGTTCCTTGGCGTCCATCTTGCTCTATCAGGGGTAAGGATGGAGGCTCCAGCCGGCGATGCCCGATGGAGCGATCGCCAGACGTCTTCATTTGCCAGGAGGCACAGCACAATGTCGCGACTGCTCAAGCGCTTCGGATTCTCGGTACTGGCCGCTGCAGGCCTGCTCGTGGCGTCAGCGTCACCGGCCCTTGCCCAGGCGAGTGTGTCCGGAGGCATCGACTTTACTAACAATTACATCTTCCGGGGGATTCCTCAGACGAACAACTTCATCAGCTTTCAGCCTTGGATGGAGGTGGGTACTGACCTTGGCGATTCAGGGGCCAGCATCGCCATCGGCTCGTGGAACAGCGCGTTCGATGCCCCGGACAGTACGCCAGGGGCCTTCTACGAGTCGGACTTCTACGTTTCGGCCAGCATGGCGGCCGGTCCCGTGGGCGTCGACGTGGGCTACACGGTGTACATGAGTCCGAGCGACTGGTGGGCCCCGGCGGTCCAGGA
Source organism: uncultured Bifidobacteriaceae bacterium (assembly GCA_964535675.1). GTDB lineage: Bacteria > Acidobacteriota > Vicinamibacteria > Vicinamibacterales > UBA2999 > CAZHTD01. The sequence continues at coordinate 20,323 of CAZHTD010000018.1, forward strand.
GATCGGCCTCGGGTTCAGCTTTGACAGCCTCGTGGCGCCCTACGCGGCTTTCGCGTTCGAGGTCGAGGGCGGAGCTGACCTCGGCGACGGGAAGGGCACGTACCTGGAACTGGGCCTCGAGCCCGCCTATGGGCCCGTGTCGTTTCCCGTCGCGCTAGGGATGAGCCTCAACAACTACTTCGAGAGCGCGCCGGGCGAGGACAACGCCTACGGGTTCTTCAGTGTCGGGATGACGGCGGCGCAGCCGATTAGTGACACCCTTGAGGTGTGGGGCGGCGTGAGCGTCGTCAACCTGGGTGAGGTTGGTGGCGACACCACCCAGGGCGTGGTGTCGTTCGGACTGAGCCTGTCCAACTGACGCAGACACAGCCGAGTCCTGATCAGCGATAATCCAGGGCAAGGTGTGGCGGAGTCGGCCAACGGGCCGGTTCGGCCGTCCGGGTCCCTGAGCGCGCTGGGTTCCGGGGGCCTTGGCGGGCCGCCAAGCCCCCGGTGACCCGTCGTGACTTGACGTCGGACCCGGCCACCGGAGATGTTCACCTCATGTCCTTGACCCAACCCGGTCCTTCCCGGCCCGCGTTATCGGAGACGTTCCAGGAGGTGCGAGACACCTGCCAGGCTGACATTGCTCGCGGGGTGAGGGGCCGGCCGGTGTTCGAGCGCTATGCCGACCACGTTGACGAACTGCTTCGGCAGCTCTTCGCCGACGCAGGCGGGCTGGCCGACGCCGTGTCCGTCGTGGCCTTGGGGGGATACGGGCGCCGGCACCTGTGCCTGCACTCGGACATCGACCTGTTGATGCTCTTCGGCCAGGCTATCGGCCCGGCCGAGGAGCGTTTCCTTCGCCACTTCCTCAATCCCCTCTGGGACCTCGGCGTAGTGGTGGGCCACCACGTCAGGGAGCTGCGGGATTTCGACCGCCTTGAGTCCGACAACCCCGAGTTCCTGCTGGCGCTGCTCGATGCCCGCCTCGTCGCCGGCTCGCGCCCGCTGTTGGAGGCGATGGGGAACGCGTTCCATCAGTCGTCGACCCACGGCGTCATCCTGGGGTCGCTGCTCAAGCTCATTGAGGCACGCCACGACAGCTTCAACGGCACGTTGTACCAGCTTGAGCCCGACGTGAAGGACTCGCCGGGAGGGCTGCGCGACCTGACCGCGGCCCGCACGATCGCCATGCTGACCGACCCGCTGCTGTTGCGCCGGGCGCCGACCGGCGCGGTGAGCTTCGACGCTGCCGAGGACTTTTTGCTGCGGATCCGCTCGGTCCTGCACCTGGAGTACGGGCGCAACAGGAACGAGCTGAGCCACCAGATGCAGGAGCGAGTAGCCCAGATCCTGGGCTATCCGGGCACCAACCCGCGCCAGCGCGTCGAGCGCCTGATGAGCGACTACTTCCGCCACGCGCGGATCGTCAGCCGCTGCCTAGAGTGGGCGCGGCGGGCGGCCCCGGTGCCGGTGGGCCCGAACCTCGGGCTGTCGCGCGACGGCATCAGCTTCATGGACCCCGTTCAGGCGGCGCGCAATCCTGCCTCGTGGCTTGAGGTTTTCCAGGCAGCCATCGACCACAGGGCAGGTGTCGCCGACGAGACGCTCTCCTGCATCCAGCAGCACGTGGACCGCTATCGTGCCGAGGACTTTTTCCCGGGCGCCCGAGAGCGGCAGGCTGTGCTGCACCTGCTGGTGCCGAAGCCCGGCCTATACGAGCGGCTGTCCGAGATGCACGATTGCGGACTGCTCGGGCGGTTGTTCCCGGAGTTCCGGGCGATCTCTTGGCGGGTCGTCGGCGACTTCTACCACAAGTACACGGTCGACGAGCACACCCTGCTCACGATTCGGAACCTGGCGCGGCTAGTCACCACCGAGGATCCCTATCGGTCAGGCTTCGCGTCGATCCTGCGTGATCTGCGCACGCCCGAGCTGTTGGTGCTGGCCCTGCTCTACCACGACGTGGGCAAGTGGCGAGACGACGACCACGCACCCGAGAGCGTCCGCATGGCCGAGGCCATGATCGAGCGTCTCCACCTGTCGGCCGAGGCGCGCGAGATGGTGCTATTCCTGATCCGACAGCACCTGAAGATGTCGCTGGCGGCGTTTCGTCGCGACACCGAGGACCCCGAGGTCGTGCGCGCCTTCGCTTCGCTGGTGAGGACCGAGGAGCGGCTTCAGATGCTGTGTCTCATGACAATGGCCGATGTCGAGGCGGTGAGCCCCGAGACGCTGACGCCGTGGAAGGCCGAGTTGCTGTGGCGGTTCTACATGGACACCTACAGTCATCTCACGCAGCGCTACGCCGACGAGCTCATCGAGCGCAACGAGGCGGGTCTGCGCGAGCTGTTTGACCAGCGCCCCAGCGACGTGAGCCAGGCCGAGCTCGAGGCCTTTCTGGAGGGCCTGCCGCAGCGCTACCTGTCGATGTTCTCGCCGGCCACCATCTTCCGGCACGTCGCGCTGGCGCGGGGCATTGGCCCCGACGAGGTGCACGTGGCCCTCGAGTCTACAGACGGGGTCTGGACGGTCGCGGTCGCCACCCGGGACAAGCCACAGCTGTTCGCCAACGCGTGCGGCGCGTTGTCGTTCCTCGGCATGAACATCCTGCGGGGCCACGCGTTCACCAACCCGAATGGCCTCGTCCTAGACGTGTTCCAGTTCACCGACGACGAGCAGTTCCTCGCCCTCAATGCGGACGGCGAGCCGCGCATGGTCCAGATGCTGCGCGACGCCATCTCCGGTGAGGTGCGGATCGCCGATCGCCTGCGCAGCCGGGAAGCGGGCATTCTGCACGCGGCTGCGCCCATCGAGCACGTCGTGCGCATCGACAACAAGGCGTCCGGGCGCTACACGATCGTTGACATCGTGGCCGGTAACTCGCTCGGCCTGTTGCACCGGATTAGCCGGACCATCTCGACGCGCGGGTGTGCGGTCGAATTGGTGTTGATCTCGACCGAGGGCGAACGCGCCATCGATGTGTTCCATGTCACTAAGGCGGGAACCAAACTGACCGACGAGGAGCAGCAGGCGCTGACGTCTGATCTGCAACGCACACTGGAGGGAGCGCTATGAAACTGATCAAGAGTATCGTCCGCCCGAACAAGGTGGATGAGGTGAAAGAGGCCCTGGCCAAGCTGAGTATCTCGGGCATGACAGTGACCGAGGTGCGTGGCCACGGGAAGCAGAAGGGCCACACAGCCATCTATCGTGGCAAGGAGTACAACGTCAGCCTGCTACCGAAGATGGAGATCGACGTGGCGGTCGCCGACGACCAAGCAGAGGACGCGATCAAGGCCATCATTCAGGCCGCGCGGACGGGTGAGATCGGCGACGGTCGGGTGTTCGTCATTCCGGTCGAGGACAGCTACCGCATCCGTACGGGCGAGAAGGCTCTCTAGTCCTCGTTCGCGCGCGAGATAGGCCCGGGGGCACGGACATGCCGTGTCCTCTCGTTTCCGTGTCGTCTTGCTTTCCCCCATGGCGTCCCAATGGCCGTGCGATTCCGTGCGGCCATTTCCATTTGCTACTGTTTTGTACGCTGTATTTCTCACAACGACCTTTTTGTCTTGATTGCCTGGCTCGTGCGACGAACCCTGGAGCCTCTGGGCAGCACACCTCGTCGTCCAGAGTCTCCCGGCGTACGGTGCCGGATCGACCGCCTAGTGTGGATCCACACATCAATGTTATGTAGAAGCTCTACATTGACAAAAATGTAGTAATTCCAGATCATTTCAGCCGTCACGCACGACACCAGGAACAGGCGATTTGGCTAGCGAAAACACCGATTTTCCGGCGACCGTCCACCCTTGGTACTTTGGCCGCCGTCTTGCTCTTATTCCAGGGCAGTGCTGAGTCCACGAAGCTTGGCCCCGCGTGTCCCGGATGCGTTGCCGCCGGTGCAGTCGCGCCTGTGGCGCACGGCATGGGCGTCGTCGGGCACCGTGGTCGCGGCGGAGTCGGCACGAGCTATCTGGAATCACTCATCAACATCGAGGAGGCAGAATCCCATGACCGGTCTTTTCCGCTTCAGGCACAGGCACAGAGCGGCTGCGCTGGTGCTGCTGCTCATACTTGGCCTGACGACCCCAGGCTTGGTCGCCCAGGAGCAGCCACCTGCTGTCGAGGCCGCGCCCCAGGAGACCGAGGCGCCGCCGCTGACGTCCGAACCCGAACCGGTCGCGGTGGACGAGACCCGTACCGGCTACGACGAGCTGGTGGCCGGGCAGGGCGAGTACGCCTACGCATTCGACTTCTTCACGGTCAGCATGCTGTGGACGGTGATTGCCGCGGCGCTTGTCTTCATCATGCATCTCGGCTTTGCGTGCGTGGAGACCGGCCTGACGCAGTCGAAGAACACGGTCAACATTCTGTTCAAGAACATGATGATCGTGTGCATCGGCCTGATCACCTACGCCATCCTGGGCTTCAACACCCACTACCCGGGCGACTTCAACGGGTTCTTCTCGCTGGGCGGCAGCATCGGAAACCTCAACGCCGATGGCGGTGACACTTTCGGCTACGGCGGTGTTGGCCTGGCGATGACCGGGTTCGGTGACTTTATCTTCCAGGCCATGTTCGCTGCCACGGCCGCGACGATCGTCTCGGGTGCGGTAGCCGAGCGCGTTAAGCTCGGGCCGTTCCTGATCTTCGCCACCCTGTTGGTGGGACTAGCCTACCCGGTTATCGGCTCTTGGCACTGGGGCGGTGGCTGGCTGGGCAGCCTCAACGGCGGCAACGGATTCAAGGACTTTGCCGGCTCGGCCGTGGTGCACGCCTTCGGTGGGTTCGCCGCGCTAGCTTGCGTCCTCCTGCTCGGCCCGCGGAAGGGCAAGTACGGCCCGGGCGGCAAGCCGATCCAGGGCCACAGCATGGCGCTGGCCGCCATTGGCGTGTTCCTGCTGTGGTTTGGGTGGTACGGGTTCAATGGCGGTTCGGTGCTGTCGGCCGCACCCGGGCCGCTGGGTCTGGTGTTCACCACCACGTCGCTGGCGGCGGCCGCAGGTGGTATCAGCGCGGCCCTGACGTCGTGGGTCGTGCTCAAGAAGCCGGACCTGTCAATGGGCCTCAACGGCATCCTCGGCGGGCTGGTCGGTGTCACTGCGAACGCCGACATCGTGAGCCCGGGCGGGTCGATCCTCATCGGCCTGATCGCTGGCATCATCGTGTTCTTGTCGGTCCTGATGTTCGACAAGGTCCAGGTCGACGATCCGGTGGGCGCCATCTCGGTGCACGGTGTGTGTGGCGTCTGGGGCATTCTAGCGTGCGGCATCTTCGACACCACCGGGTCGGGCTACACGCTGATGGGCCAGCTGATCGGCGTGCTGGCCGTCGGCGGGGCTGCCTTCCTCTTCTCGCTGATCGTCTTCGGCGTCCTGAAGGCCACTGTGGGTGTCCGGGTGTCGGAGAACGAGGAAGCCGAAGGGTTGGACATGGGCGAGCACGCCATGGAGGCGTATCCGCACTTCGTGGCGGCGCAGGAGTAGCGCAGGCGGGGGGGGCAGCTGGGCCGGCACCGCACCCCGGCCCGGCACTGCGCGACTGGGGGCTGGGGGACTACTGCAGCGGGTGGTCCTTCGGCCCCTGCTTTCTGTACACGTGTCGGCCTGGCTCCATGATCCCAAGAGCGGCGTCAGTTTGGGCCGGGCGGAAGCCGCTCGCGCGTAGCAACGTGCTACGAATCAGGGACAGGCGAAGCTACCGAGCTACTCGTACCGCAGCGCTTCGATCGGATCGAGGCGGGAGGCGCGGACGGCCGGTACCATGCCGAAGAAGATTCCGACGCTCGCCGACACGCCCAGGCCGAGGGCAAACGACCACCATGGCAGCGAGATGGGAAAGCCGGTGGCCATGTTGACCCCGACACCGATGGCAGTGCCGCACAGGATGCCGAACGTGCCGCCAATGAGCGTCAGCGTCAGCGCCTCAGCGAGGAATTGCAGCAGGATCTCGGCGCGCCGCGCCCCGAGCGCCTTGCGGACGCCGATCTCGCGGGTCCGCTCGGTGACCGAGAGCGTCATGATGGCCATTACGCCAATCCCGCCCACCATCAAGGCGATCGACGAGATCACGACTAGCGTAAGAAAGACCGCCTGGCTGACCTGCTCCCAGATCGCGAGCGCTGCGTCCTGGGTAAGGAGATCGAAGTCGTTCTCTTGGTCGAGCGTCAGGCGGTGGCGGATCCGCAGGATCTCCTCGACCTCGGCCATTGCCTGGTCGCGGCTGGCCGCTTCGTAGGGCAGAATGGCAAACATGGCGCCGCCCCGGCCGCCGAAGCCGCGTTCGGCCTGGGTGCCGAACATTACCTGGTGCGTGGAGTGGGGGATGATCACGAGGTCGTCCTGCCCGGTGTTGAATCCTCCGGCCGAGGGCCGTGGCCCCACCACGCCCACCACCGTGTAGCGGCTCGCCCCGATCCGGATCTCGCGGCCGATTGGGTCGAGGCCCTGTCCGGCGAACAGCGCCTGGTACGGGCCGTCACCCAGCACCACGACACGCCGCCGGAACTGCACCTCCGGTTCGTTGAAGAACCGGCCGAGCGTCACGTCGACGAAGCTCACTTCGGCGAAGTTCTCGGTGGCGCCCATGACAACCACCGGCTGTGTCCGCTCGGCGCCGTAGTAGACACGCTCACGCACATCGTTGCCTGCTCCCAGCCACACGTCGACGACCTCCACCGACGGCGCCAGCCGCTCGATGGCGGTCGCGTCGTCGATTGTCAGGTTGGGCCGTCTGGCCAGCTCGGCGATGTCACGGCCCGAGGCGATGCTGAGGCTGCTGAACTGGGCGACGAAGATCGTGTTGGGCCCCAGCTCGGCAATGCTGTCGCGTAGCGACTCGTCGAACCCGCGGATCAGCGACGTCATGCCCACGATGGCCATGATGCCGATCACGATACCGAGCACAGTGAGGCCCGACCGCATCTTGTTGGTGCGCAGCGTGTCGAGTGCCATCGCGACAACGTCGTGCATCAGGTCGAGCCGCCGAGGGCCGGGCCGGTCGGGAGCAGTCATTCCCGTCTCAATGCCTCTATTGGATCGAGGCGCGCAGCCTGTCGGGCCGGATAGGCACCGAAGAAGAGCCCGACGCCCGCGGTGACGCCGATGCCGAGCAGGACTGACCAAGGCTTGAGCGTTGCCGGCAGGGGCGAGACCGCCGCGATGCCCTGCGCGACGACGAACCCAAGGACGATGCCGACGAGCCCGCCGATCGCCGACAGCGTGACTGCCTCGGTGAGCACTTGCAACATGATGTCGCGCTTGCGCGCGCCAAGTGCCCTTCGGAGGCCGATCTCGCACGTCCGCTCGCTGACCACCATCAGCATGATGTTCATGATGACGATGCCGCCAACCACCAGCGACAGCGCGACCACGCCGACCAGCACGCCGAAGATCCCTGCAGTGAACTGCTCGTAGATGTCGAGCAGCGTGTTGGCCGTGAAGATGCCGAAGTTGTCCGGCTCGGTGGCCTCGAGCCGGCGGGCCACGCGCAGCGCGACCGTCGCGTCGTCCATAGCTTCCTGGAGTTGCTCGGGCGAGGTGGGTAGCACCCGGAGTTGCAGGCTCTGGCGCGTGCCGTAGAGACGCTCATGGGCGCCGAGCGGGATCAGGACGAATTCGTCCTGCGACTGGCCGAAGGAGGCGCCCTGACGTGCGCTGACGCCAACCACGCGGAAGGGCACGCCGCCGATCCTGATCCGCTGATCCAAGGGATTGAGGGGGCCGAACAGGAGATCGGCGACATCGGCGCCGAGAATCGCCACCGGCCGGCCCCGTTGCACTTCGAAGGCGCTCATCATGCGGCCCCGCTCGACGTCGTAGGTAGGGAAGTCGAGGTAGTCGGCCGTGACCCCCTGGATCTGGACGTTGTCGGTGGCCAGCTCGAACAGCGACACCCGGTCACGCCGTTGGGCCAGGGCCATCACCGATTCGACGGCCCCCGTGCTGTAGCGCCGGATGGCCTGCGCCTCCTCGAGTGTGAGCTGCGGGTTGCTGCGGTTGCGCTCGAGTTCCGCCTCGGTCATCGGGCCGGTGGGCATTCGCTGGAGGATGATCGTGTCGGCGCCAATGTCGTCGACCAGCGTGCTGGTGACCGTCGCGTTCATGCCTTGGATGAGCGACACGATCGTCACGATCGAGGTGACGGCCACGATGTTGCCCGTCACGGTCATCAGTGAGCGGAGCTTGTTGGCGCAGATGACTCCGAGCGCGATCCGGACGCTCTCGAGGAACTGGGTCATGGCCCCGTGGAGGTCGTCGCGGTGGCGGCTGCGGTACTGTTGCCGCTGGCTACCTCGACGGCCTCGCCGTCGGCCATCCGGCGCACTTCGGAGAACGGGGCGGTGATTACTCGGTCGCCGGGCTGGATACCCGATAGCACCTCGAAGTACCGCTCACCCGCGATGCCGATCCCCACCGGCGTGAAGACAGCGTGGGCGTCGCGGACGATGAAGACACCCTGGGTGTCCTCACGGGTCTGGCCGGGCAGGGGCTCGGCCGCCACGCGGGTCACAGGCTCGGCCGGCGCGCCGAAGAGGCGCCGGGGCCGTTCTGGTAGCGGCTCGCGGACGAGCTGGCCGTTCTCATCGAACAGCAGGTCGCGCACAGTCAGCGACTGGATCGGGACGGCCACCACGCCCTCGCGGGTGGCCGTGGTGATCTCGGCCGTGGCGGTGAAGCCGGGGCGGATGTCGGGCACCTCCTCGTCAAGGGTCACCACAACCTGGAAGGTCGTGGCCTGCGGCTGGGCATTGTTCTGGCCACCCTCCTCGACTGGGCTGTTGCCGATTTCAGTGACGCGCCCGGCGAAGATGCGGTCCGGCATGGCGTCGATCGTCACCTCAGCGGGTTGGTCCAGGCGCACCGAGGGCACTTCGGTCTCGTCGATCTGGATCTCGGCCTCGATGATCGACATGTCGGCGATGGTCAGCAGCACCGTGCCCGGGTTGTTCATGGTGCCAACTACCACGTTCTCGCCTTCCTCGATGTTGCGCCGCGTCACGATGCCGCTCATCGGCGCCTCGATTACGATCTGGCTCAGGTTGTACCGGGTGGTGGCCAGCGCTGCCTGCTCCTGAACGACCTGCTGCTCTCGCGTTTCGACGTCTTGCTCGCTGACCAGCAGGTCGGCCCGCCGGACGGCGAGCGTAGTCTCGGCGTGCTCAAGGCTCTCGCGCGTGGTGAGCCCCTCGCTCCACAACTGCTGCTGGCGGTCGAATGCCTGTCGGGCGGCGTCGAGATTAACGCGTGCCTGCTCGACGGCCGTCCGGGCTTGGGCGAGCGACGACTGCGCGGCGGCCACGCGGGCCTCGCCCTGTTGCAGCTGGCCCTCGAGCGAGCGGGGATCGATCTCGAGCAGAAAATCGCCGGTTTCCACCCGCTGGCCCTCGACGACGGCCAGCCGCGTGACCCGGCCCATGGTGTTGGCCGAGATGTCCACTTGGCGTTGGGGTTGGATGGTGCCCGAGGCTGCCACGATGGCCTGGAGGTCGCGCGTGCGGATGGTTTCGACCGTGACCGTGGGTACCGCCTGGCGGGTCATAACCTGGCGGGCTGCCACGGCCCCGGCCACGACGGCCACCAGCACGAGCCCGATGACGACCTGCTTCTTCACCTTAGGTCTCCCGGCTGCGCCACTTGCCCCGCTGCTTGTCCCCGCCCCTCTGGGGATGCTTGATACTCTTGATCGGGATTTCCTCGATTAAGGTCTTGATTGCCAGGCCCGGCAACGGGGGGAGTGTTTGACGAGCTGAAGCAATAGCCCCCGACGCTGAGCGGACGACGCGACTCACCACCAGTGGTCACACCCAACCCCGGCCACCCAAAGCTCAAGGAGCACTTGGCGGCAGATACGGGCCTCATGCGCACATCGGCAAATTGAGATCGGTACGGCAAACCTGAACCGAGCATTCCCGCAGAGCACCGCGACGATCAGGTCGACCGGGACAATGCCGACGGTTGCCCGTTCCTGACCTCGATGTCGGCTGACGGCGGCGGGAGCCGCTCAATCCCATCTGGCCTGCCGGAATGATGTAGCAGGGCGCTCCAACTCGGATATCCTTGCGAGGATAAGACACGGTCACACCCGGCCGGGCTTGATAGGGTGCTTGAAGTAAAAGTGGCTGTCCCTCACGCTGCGGAGGCTCCACCCGTTCCGCGTCAGCCGCCTCATGACTTCCGCGCTGCCTATGCGAGTATGACACGGAATGGGCTGTGTGTTATCAGACCTTAATCTAGGAACACCTGCTCTTGATTACAAGAGTCGCCCGGACTGATTCCGCCGAAGGCCCCGACTAGGCGGTTGCCGCCGCGGAAGGATCCCCTTGATGCGACTGTTTGTGCCTGTGCTGCTGTTGGCGACCAACGGCCTCCTCGTGTCCGCGCCGCCGCCGGCTGCTGCCCAGACGATCGAATCGGTGGGGAGCCGCGCACTGGGCATGGGCGGCGCCTTCACGGCAGTGGCCTCTGATGGTACAGCCACCTGGTGGAACCCGGGCGCTCTGGCGGCGGGCCCCTTCTTTGATTCGTCACTGGGCTGGGCCTTCGATAGGCCTTTGGGCGCCCGGCGCGGCCGGGCTGGCTGGTTCGCCCTGGGCACGCCGCCGCTCGGCCTCAGTTATTACCGTCTGAGCCTGGCCAGTTCTGAGACAGTGGAGTCCACAGGGGAGGGGTTCGGCCACCGAGATGATGACGGAGGGGCAGTTCCCGTCAGTTACTGGCAAGTCAGCCAGTGGGGCGTGACTCTGGTGCAGACCCTCTTGCCAGGAGTGCATGCGGGGACCACACTCAAGTACCTGCGGCGCATCGTACGTTACGGCACTGTCCCGCCCGCCGTGGGCTTCAAGGACCGTCTCGATGCCGCGGAGGGTCTCGAGGGCGGCGAGCGGGCTAGCCGCTTCGACCTCGATGTCGGCCTGCTCGCTGTCATGGGACCGGTGCGACTCGGGACGGTCGTGCGGAGACTCCTCGAGCCGGAGTTTCCGGCGGGCGAGCCGTCGCTGCCTAGACAGGCGCGAATTGGCGCAGCGTACGACCCCGCGTTCGTCGGCGGGCCGCCGGTGGTGTTGTCGTTCGACGCCGACCTCCGCACGTACCGCTCGGCGACCGGTGAGCGCCGCGTGGTGGCGGCCGGCGTCGAGCAGTGGCTCATGGAGCGTCGGCTCGGGTTGCGCGCCGGCATCCGGCAGAACACGGCAGGTGATCGCGAGCGGGCGTACACGGCGGGCGCGAGTGTGCGGCTTGCCGGTACATCGTATGTGGATGGGTATGTAGTGCGCGGCCGAGCGTTCGGCGAGCGGGGGTGGGGTCTCGCGATGCGCGTCTCGTACTGAGTCGGAGTAGCGGATCAGTCGTGGCGTCGCCCATGACCAGAAGGCCAGCGACATCCACATTGAGCCCTACGAGAAGGAGCTGCAGGTCCGGTACCGTGTCGACGGCTGCCTCTACAATCAGATGCAGTGCCGATGAAGATTCGCGACGCGATCATCTCGCGCGTCAAGAGTATGGCGAAACTCGACATCGCCGAGAAGCGCCTGCCGCGGACGGCCGCATCAAGATCCGTTTCCAGGACCCGGGCAAGAGCCGTTTGGTACGGCGAGTCACACGGAGGAAGCGGGCCTTGCCGGCCCGAGCGCACTCACGGAGATTGGCTGTGGAGAATCTGAAGAACAACGAGAGTGGGTTCACCCTGATTGAGCTGCTGATCGTGGTCGCGATCATCGGCATTATTGCGGCGATTGCCGTGCCCGGTCTGCTGCGGGCCCGTCTGTCGGGCAACGAGGTGTCAGCCATCGGTTCGGTTCGCGCTGTCATCAGCGGCCAGGCGACCTACGCGGCCAGCTGCGGCGGCGGCGGCTATGCCCAGAGCCTCACGGACCTCGGTCTGGCCCCGGCCGGCGGCGTGCCGTTCCTGGGCCCCGATCTGACGGCGGCCGACCCGGCCATCAAGAGTGGCTACACGATCACCGTTGCGGGCCGTGCTGGTGCGGCGACAGTGCTGTTAGCGGCCAACACCTGCAACGGCGCGGCAGGCAACTCGCTGGCCGGCTTCCACGTGACGGCCGTGCCGGTCACCGTGGGCTCAACGGGACAGCGGTCCTTCGCGGCCGACGAGCGCAGCACGATCTTCCAGGACGCGACCGGCGCAGCCATCGTCAACCCCATCCCGGCCGCGGCGCAGATCCTCCAGTAGCCTCGGCCCCGACGTGAACGCCGACGCGCAAGAGAGGCGTCAAGGGCAACTAGGCGCCTTCTTTGGGGGCGCTTTGTGTTTCCCAGGGTTGTTTTGTAGGATTGCGAGTTGAGGTATTCCATGGCTCGCAATTACGCTCGCCCGCTTATCCTCGTGCTAGCCGGTGCCGCGTTGGCCGCCTCGGTCGCCTCGCTGTATGTGCACTACCAGATGCTGATGGACCCGCTGTACTCCAGCTTCTGTGACATCAGCGAGTCGGTGAGCTGCCAGGCGGTGTACGCCAGCCAGTACGGCTCGGTCTTCGGCGTGCCGGTGGCCGCCGGCGGCGCCATTTGGGCCAGCCTGGTGCTGCTGCTGGGCTGGACGGGCCTTCAGGGCCGCAAGTCCGAGCGTACTTCGGTCGTGCTGGGCTACATCTTCGCGCTATCGCTGGTGGGTATTGCGGCGGTGCTCTACTTTTCGTACGCCTCGTTCATGGTGCTGGGTGTGACCTGCCTGCTGTGCTTGGCGTTCCACGCCTCGGCTATCGGTATCTTCGTCGTGTCGGCCATTTCGTCGCCGACGCCGCTCGGCACGATCGTCAACCGCTTGGGCCGCGACCTCGGCGCCGTGCGGCGCGATGGCGTGGGGCAGACCATGGCCTTGGCGTGGGTCGGCGCGTCGATCGCGCTGGTGGTGTTCTTCCCGCGCGCGCCACTGGTGGCGCCCGAGGGTGCGACGACGACGGCAGGCGTGGCGCCCGCGACGGTGCTCACCGAGACTCTCAGTGACGTACAGCGCGCCCAGTTCGTGCAGTGGATCGACGCGCAGCTGCGGGAGGATGTGCCGGTGCCTCCAGAGGCCGAGGGCGCCGCGGTGGTGATCCAGAAGTTCAACGACTACATCTGTCCGTCTTGCCGGATGACCTATATCGAGTACCTCCCCGTGGTGGCCAAGTGGACGGCGTCTCACCCTGAAGACGTGGCGTTCGTCTATCGCGATTTTCCGCTCGAGGCCGAGTGCAACGTCGGCACGCTGCACCTATCGGCCTGCGAGGCGGCCGTGGCCGTCCGGTTGGCGAAGGAAGTGGACCGGCACGAAGACCTGGAGGCTTGGCTGTTCGACAACCAACCGACGATGACACCCGACCGCGTGAAGGAGGGGCTCGAGTTGGTGGCTGGCATCCCTACGGAGATCTACGACGCGCGGTACGACGAGATGCTTGAGGTGGTCAGTGCGGACGCGCAGCTCGGCCTGCGGCTCAACGTTGAGAGCACGCCCACCTTCTTCGTCAACGGCATCCGGATCGTCGGCGGCCTGCGTCCGGCGTACCTGGACGCACTGATCACAGCCGAGCTGGAGCGCGCGGGCGTGTCGCCCGAGCCGGCCGCCGACTAGGACGTTCAGGCCGTCGTGGCGCCAACCGTTCAGGTTGGTTAGCACCGGGTTTGGTGCTCCGGCGAGTGCCGGGGACTGAACCCGGTTTGCGTCGTACGCCGAAGTATCAAGAGTATGGTCGCCATTGCTACCGATGGGCTCACCAAGCAGTACGTCGTGGGGTTCTCGGGCCGGCGCCGACATACGGCGCTCGACAGCCTGACGCTGCGCGTGGCCCGGGGCGAGGTGTTCGGCTTCCTAGGCCCCAACGGGGCCGGTAAGACTACCACCTTCAAGCTGTTGATGCAGCTCATCTACCCGACCTCGGGCTCGGCCGAGATCTTTGGGCGCCCGGTCGGTGACGTCTCGGTGCGTCGCCGCATCGGTTACCTGCCGGAGCAGCCCTACTTCTACGACCACCTGACGCCAGAGGATCTGCTCGACTACTTTGGGGGGCTGTTTGGGCTCGACGCCGCCGAGCGGTACCGGCGCGCCGGGGCGCTCCTCGACGAAGTGGGCATCACCGGCGCCGACCGCCGCCGGCAGCTTCGGACCTTCTCGAAGGGGATGCTGCAGCGGGTGGGGATGGCCCAGGCCCTGATCAACAAGCCCGATCTGGTGTTCTTCGACGAGCCCATGGCGGGGCTCGACCCGTTGGGCCGTCGCGAGATCCGCCACCTGATCCTCAACCTGCGCGACCGGGGCTGCACGGTGTTCTTCAGCTCGCACGTTCTGGCCGACGCCGAGGCACTGTGCAGCCGCGTGGCGCTCCTCAGCTGCGGGCGTCTGGTGACCGCAGGCACGCTCTCGGAGATCCTCGCTTTCAAGGTCAAGGGCTGGGAGCTGGTGGTGCGGGGGCTGACCCATGCCGCGCTCGAGCACGCGCGCAGCCTGGGTCGAATCCTGAGCGCGACGCCGATCGACAGCGAGCGCTACGCACTCGAGCTGCCGCCCGGCAAAGCGCCAGACGCCGTGCTGGCTGATCTGGTGCAGCACGGGGCGTCACTGGTGTCGCTCAACCCATTGCGCGACACGCTGGAGGACTATTTCGTACGCCAGGTGGGGCAAGACGGATGCGCCGGGGCCGGCCTCGCGCCAGCTGCTGGAGGGGAGGCCTGAGGTGCGCGCCATCCGGCTAGTGGCCATCAACGTGTTCCGCGAGCTGGTGCGCGACCGGATCCTCTACAGCCTCGTGCTGTTCGCGATCCTCCTGATCGTAGCCGCCGTGGTGGTAGGGCAACTCACCGGCGGCGAGGACATCAAGATCATCAAGGACCTTGGATTGGCAGCCATCGCCGTTTTCGGACTGCTAATGGCGATTTTCATCGGCGTCGGGCTGGTCTGGAAGGATGTGGAGCGGCGCAGCATCTACAGCCTGCTCTCGAAGCCCATCCGCCGCTGGGAGTTCGTCGTCGGCAAGTTCTGCGGGTTGGCGCTGACGCTGGTCGTCAACGTGGCCGTGATGACCGCGGTCTATTACCTAGTGCTCGCCTATATGGGCTCGCAGGCCACCCCGTTCCAGCGTCTAGCATGGCTGGCGCCCACGGTGGACCCGATGCTCATGGTGGCCATCGGGCTCATCGTCATGGAGCTGACACTGGTTACGGCCCTCGCGCTGTTTTTCTCGACCATTACCGGGCCGTTCCTGTCGGCACTGCTGACCTTCGGGCTTTGGGTGGCCGGCCACTTCAACGCCGACCTCCGGGCGCTGGAGACGTTTGTGGACTCGGCACCGATCACGCTCATCGGCGATGTGCTCTATTTCGTGCTGCCGAACTTCGCGGCCTTCGACGTGAAGGCGCCGGTGGTCTACGGCCAGCCCGTGCCGGTCGCCTACGTCGCCACTACGGTGCTCTACGGGCTGGTCTATGCGGCCTTCGTGCTGCTAGCCACCGTTGCCGTGTTCCAGCGGAGGGACTTCAAGTAGCCGTGCTCGTCTCGCCGCAACTGACCGCCGTGGGGCTGAGCGCGCTGTTTGTGGCCGCCGTGGGGCTGCAGGCCGCCATCGTGCGCCAGCCTCAGCCTGGGCTGCCCGAGGGCGAGACGGGCAACCTCCTCTACGTGCAGTCGCCCGAGGCGATGCGGCGCATGGCACTGTCGTTTGACCGCCTAGCTGGCGACCTCTACTGGATACGCGCGCTGCAGCACTTCGGCGGCACGCGGCTGATGGACCCCGCCGAGCGGAAGTACGACCTGCTGTGGCCGCTGCTGGACCTAGCCACCACGCTCGACCCCGAGTTCGACATCGCGTTCCGCTATGGTGCCATCTTCCTGGCCGAGGAGTTCCCCTCCGGGGCTGGCCGGCCCGACCAAGCTATCGACCTGCTCGAGAAGGGGCTCGAGCTGCAGCCCGGTGAGTGGCGCTTCATGCAGGACATCGGCTTCGTGCACTACTGGTGGTTCCAGGACTATGGGACCGCTGCCGAGATCTTCCAGCAGGCGGCCGAGATGGAAGGAGCTCCGAACTGGATGGGGGCACTGGCGGCGGTGGTACTGGCGCAGGGCGGCAATGTTGAGAGCTCGCGTCGCCTGTGGCTCGAGATGCTTGAGACGGCCGACGTCGAGTGGCTGCGGGCACAGGCCGTGCTGCGCCTGCGCCAGCTCGACGCTATCGACCAGATGGCGGCGCTCGATCAGCTCTCGCTGGAGTACGAGCGCCGGTCCGGTGCACTGCCGCAGTCGTGGGGCGACCTGATCCGCACTGGCCTGCTGGGCGGCGTGCCCGTTGACCCGGACGGCTACCCGTATGTGCTCAACTCTTTCTGGGGCTCGGCGTCGCTGTCGCCCCAGTCCACGCTGAACCCCCTGCCGACCTTCGACACCTCGCTGGCCGGGCCATGAGGCGGGCCCCCCGATGAGCCCGCAGATTCTCGTCACGCTTTTGGGGCTGTTTGTCGGCAGCTTCCTCAACGTGTGCATCTACCGGCTGCCGCGCCGTGAGTCGGTGGTGTGGCTGGCCTCGCACTGTACCTCGTGCGGACGGATGCTCCGTTGGTTCGAGAACGTGCCGGTGCTCGGCTGGATCGCGCTGCGGGGCCGGTGCCGCACGTGTCACGAGCGCATCTCGGTCCTCTACCCGGTGATCGAGGCCGTCACGGCGGTGCTGTTCCTGAACGCGTGGTACGTCTACGGGCCGACACCGCTCCTGGCCGTGCGGCTGGCGTTCATCTGCGGCCTGATCGTTCTGTTCGTGATCGACTGGCAACACCAGAACCTGCCCGATGCTGTCACGCTGCCCGGCGTGGTGGTGGGCTTGGCCGCCAGCTTCCTGCTGCCGCCTGGCTGGCTGTCGTCGTTGGTCGGTATGGCTGTGGGCGGGATTTTTCCGTTCCTGATGGCCGAGGCCTATCGCCGGCTGCGGGGCCGTAAGGGGATGGGTATGGGCGACTTCAAGATGCTGGCGATGGTCGGCGCCTTTCTGGGCTGGCCGCTGGTGTGGATCGTTCTAATCGTCTCCTGCGTCCTGGGCATTGTGATCGGCGGCGGAGCACTCATTGTGACGGGGCGCGGGATGGACACGCGCATCCCGCTGGGCACCTTTATCGCTGTAGCGGCGCTCATGGGCGCGCTGGCTGGCGGGCCCATGATCCATGCCTACGAGCAGGCGCTCGGCGCATACCAGAGGTGGGGGTTCGGCACTCCGTAGTGCCAGTTCCTCAAGGTCGGTCGGCACGATCTACGGGCGCAAGTGATTCTGCGCTGGTGGAAGTGTTTGTCGTCACAGGCCTGCCGCCTCGGACGCTGGCGGCGAACGTGTCCGGTTCCGTCAAGCATCTGGATGGGAGCAGGCGTATGGTCCGTCGAGCCTGATGGGACTCGTGGCGTCGTCGTTCGTGTCCTCGCGTTGCCGAGTGGCAGAGCCGGAGGCTGCGAGCTGCCGGTCAGTTTGGGCACTGCCCTCATGGTCGGGTTGGTGTCGTTGGAATGCCTATGACTCCGATGCGCGGTCTGGTCGGGTGCTGCGGCTTCGAGGCGATGATCGTAACGGGCTGCCGACGGCCGTGCTCGGTGTGACGTTTTAAAATGCTGGCGCTGTCACGGGGATCTGCCACGTGTAGCGAGCGCCGATGCGGTGAGCGTCGTCTTTGTGCCTCCCACCGTGGTCGAGCTGGCCGTCGTTGGCGATGGCACCAGACGCTTGGTCCATGCCGTTAGTCGCTGCGCGTCAGCGCTACACACGGTCTGCGGCTTTCGCACGGGCGCCCGCGTTCCACCAGTAGTCGGGAGCAGGGGAGACTATGAGCTACTGTCAATCGACTGCGTGCAGCCGGAGTTGCGGCAGGTGGCGCGACGAGCGGCAGACGGCGATGGCAGAGTTTGAGACGATGCAAGAGACCATCGAGGTCAACTAACAGGCGATCGCCAAATTCAGGAGCAATCCCGCCGGCTCGACGTACCCGCGGTCAGGCAATTACGAAATGCCGAGGCGGGCGAGTACCGCACGCAGCTCATTCTCGGTCACGTCGTCGATCGTCATCGTGGCGCCGATCTGGATCGCGATCACGAAGTGCAGCTTCCCGTTCACAACCTTCTTGTCGCGGCGCAGTACTTCCATCACCTCGTCGAGGCCGAGGTCCGCCACCGAGGGCAACGGCCCCAGCGCTGAGATCAGCTCGGCCAGTGCCTTACGCTCGTGCTCGGCCAGCGCGCCGCGCACCGTGGCTAAGTCGGCCGCCGCCAGCATCCCGTAAGCGATTGCCTCGCCGTGGCGGAACCGCCGGTACTTGGTCGCCGCCTCGATAGCATGTCCCACCGTGTGGCCGAAGTTGAGCACGCGCCGCAGCCCGGCCTCGAGCTCGTCGGCCTCCACCACCCGCGCCTTGATCCGGCAGGACTCTTCGATCGCGGGCAAGAGAGCTGCCGGCTCGCGGTCGAAGATGGCCTTGGTCTCCTTGACCAGCCGGTCGAACAACGGGCGGCTGGCGATCACGCCGTACTTAACCACCTCGTAGAGCCCCGACCGGAACTCGCGCCGCGGCAGCGTGCCGAGCAACAGCGGGTCGATGACGATGGCCGCCGGTTGGTGGAATGCGCCAATCAGGTTCTTGCCGAGCGGGTGGTTGACCCCCACCTTGCCGCCGATCGAGCTGTCGACCTGTGCCAGCAGCGTTGTTGGCACGTGCACCAGAGCGATACCGCGCAGGAAGGTGGCCGCTGCAAATCCCGCCATGTCGCCGATCACGCCGCCCCCGACGGCAATGAGCGTGCTGCCGCGGTCTGCGCCCGCGCGAATAAGCGCCTCGTAGACGCGCGAGACCGACTGCAGTGTCTTCGAGCGCTCGCCGTCGGGCACGATGATGGGTTTGGGCTCGTTGAGCGACGCCTGCAGCGCCGGGCCGTGCAGGCGCCACACGGTCGGGCTGGTCACAACGAACCGTCGCGCGCCGATGCCCAGCGTGTCGAGTTGTGAGGAGAGGGAGTCACTGGTGCCTTCGCCGATCCAGATCGTCGACGAACGCGACCCCGCGTTCACATCGATGCGGACCGGATTCATCGCAATGGTAGAATAGCACCCGGTGGACGCGCGCGGCGATTTCCTGGTCATCGGAAGCGGCATCGCCGGCCTTCGCGCCGCCGTTATGCTCGCCCGCACCGGCGACGTCATCATCCTCACCAAGACCGAGCATCAGGAGAGCAACACCGGGTACGCGCAGGGCGGCATCGCTGCGGCTCTCGCTCCCGGCGACTCGCCCGAGCAGCACGCGCGTGACACCGTGGCCGCCGGCGACGGGCTGTGCGATGAGGCCGCGGTCGATGTGCTCGTGGGCGATGGCCGGCAATACGTGCAGGAGCTGATCGAGTGGGGCGTGCGGTTCGACCGCGATGAGCGCGGCGAGTTAGTATTCGGCCTCGAGGGCGCCCACAGTACCCGCCGCGTGCTGCACGCGCGCGACACGACAGGCCGTGAGATCGGCCGGCTCCTGTGGTCGCATGTCCAACGGGAGCCGCGCGTGCGCGTGGTGACGGGCGAGGCCACGGTGCTCGTGGTGCACGACGGCGTGTGCATTGGGGCTGGGTTCGTTTCGGCTGGCGGCCTGGGTACGATCACGGCCGAGGCCACGCTGCTGGCGACCGGCGGTGCGGGTTATGTTTACCGCGAGACCACTAACCCGTCGATTGCTACCGGCGATGGCTTGGCGCTGGCCTGGGCGGCTGGCGCCCGGCTGAGCGGCCTTGAGTTCGTCCAGTTCCACCCCACGGTGCTCGCGGTGGAGGGCCGCCCGCGCTTCCTGTTGAGCGAGGCACTGCGCGGCGAGGGGGCGCGGCTGGTGAACGTGGCAGGCGAGGCGTTCATGGCGCGTTACAATCCGAAGGCCGAGTTGGCGCCCCGCGATGTCGTGTCACGCGCGCTGGTGGCCGAGGCTGCGCGCACCCTGGGGCCCGTCTCCCTGAGCTTGAGGCATCTGGATGCGGACTTCGTCCGATCGCGGTTTCCCACCATTACCGCCGCGTGTGCCGATGCAGGTCTCGACCTAGCCACCGACTACGTGCCCGTGAGCCCGGCAGCGCACTACATCATGGGCGGCGTCGAGACCGACATCGATGCCCGCACGTCGGTGCCGGGCCTGTACGCGGCCGGGGAAGTGGCCTGCACGCGTGTCCACGGGGCCAACCGTGTGGCTAGCAACTCGCTGCTCGAGGGCTTGGTGTTTGGCGCGCGGGCTGCCCGGGTGATGAGCACACCGTGGACCGAGCCGCACCTAGGGGAGGCTGAAGTGGTAGCTTGGGTGCCGCCGCAGGCCGCGGCTGGCGATGTGCCGGCCCCAGACGCAGTGCGCGACCTACTGTGGCACCAGGCTGGGCTCAGGCGCGACCATGAAGGCTTGGCAGCAGCCGTCGAGCAGCTTGAGCGCTGGGCGGGGGCGCTAGCCGCGCTCGGGCCCGACGCTGGCAGGGCGCCTGCAGCCAGCTTCGTCACAGTGGGACTGCTCATCGCCCGCGCGGCCCTCCGGCGCCAAGAAAGCCGCGGCGCTCACGTTCGTACCGACTTCCTCGAGCGGGACGATTTACACTGGCGCAGGCACGTCGCCGACATCCTGCGCCTCTCGGCCTGAATTCGTCCCCATGAGGCTGTCGAAGTATTTGATCGCAACCTACCGAGAGGCGCCGCGCGATGCCGACGTCCTCAGCCAGCAGTTGATGATGCGCGCCGGAATGATCCAGCGCTTGGCCGCAGGCATCTACGACTACCTGCCGCTGGCGCTGCGCGCCATCCGCAAGCTCGAGACCATCGTTCGCGAGGAGCTCGACCGCGACGGGTGCCAGGAGCTGCTGCTGCCGATCGTCCAGCCGCGCGAGCTGTGGGACGAGAGCGGCCGGTGGGACTTCTACGGCAGCGAGCTCCTGCGGTTCCAGGACCGCAAAGAGGCGGATTTCTGCCTCGGGCCGACCCATGAGGAAGTCATCACCGACATCGTCCGCAAGGTCGTCAAGAGCTACAAGCAGCTGCCGATTAACGTCTACCAGATCCAGTCGAAGTTCCGCGACGAGACCCGCCCGCGGTTCGGCCTAATGCGCGGCCGTGAGTTCATCATGAAGGACGGCTACTCGTTCCACGTGGACGATGCCGACGCCGACCGCGAGTATTGGCGGATGTTTGAGGCCTACAGGCGCATCTTCACGCGCCTCGGCGTGCGCTTTCGCCCGGTGGAGGCCGACAGCGGCGCCATCGGCGGCAGCTTCACCCACGAGTTCCATGTACTGGCCGGCAGCGGCGAGGACGCGATCCTAAGTTGCAGCAGCTGCCAGTATGCATCGAACACTGAAAGGACCGAGGCGTTGGGCCTGCCATTCCCCTATGCCGACGAGCCAGCGCTGCAGCTCCAGAAGCACCACTTCCACACGCCGAACATCGTGGCGATGGATGTCCAGGCGGCCGCCTTCAAGGACAACGCGCATGATGGCCTGCCGCTTGATCACTGTTCGAAGTTTTACCTGTATCGTGCGGCGACGGCCGAGCGCACCTGGGACGTGGGGCTGGTGCTGCGCAGTGACCACGAGCCGAACCCCGTCAAGCTCAAGAACCTGCTGGGCACTGGCTCGCTCGAGCTGGTGACGGTCGAGGAGGCCGAGAAGCGCGCGGGTGCCAAGTCGGGCTTCATCGGCCCGGTGGAGCTCGACGTGGAGGTCTATGCCGACCGCAGCCTCGAGGGTGCGCACAACCTCACCTGCGGCGCCAACCGCGACGGTTACCATCACTTCGGTTTCCGGCCCGATCGCGACCTCAAGCAGTTCAAGGGCTTTTACGACCTACGGCTGGCTGTGGAGGGCGACACCTGCCCGCGCTGTGGCACAGGCCGCTACGAGGCCTTCCGCGGCATCGAAGTTGGGCAGGTCTTCAAGTTGGGAACGAAGTACTCCGAGGCGATGGGCTGCGTATTCTCCGACGAGCACGCCGCTGAGCAGCCTATGGTGATGGGTTGCTACGGCATTGGCATCACGCGGACGGTGGCGGCCGTGATCGAGCAAAACTACGACGACGACGGCATCGTGTGGCCCTGGCTGCTGGCGCCGTTCCAAGTCCATCTGGTGAGCCTCGATCCGGGTAAGCCCGAAGTGGCCGAGGCGGCCGACAGCGTCGAGGCGGTGCTCACAGCGGCTGGCTTCGAGGTACTGCACGACGACCGCGAGGGCGTCTCGCCCGGCGTCAAGTTCAAGGACGCCGACCTGCTCGGCATGCCGCTGCGCGTTACCGTGGGCGCGCGCGGGCTGAAGGAGGGCCTGTTCGACCTGCGCGAGCGGCGGAGCAAGGAGATGGTGAAAGTCGTTCCCGACAGGCTCGTCGAGGCTGCCCAGGCCGCCCGCGACCGACTGTCCTAATCGCCGTATGGCGTCACTTTGGACCGGCGCTTGCCGAAGATCCAGGCTAGGCCGATGCTGATGCCGTAGAGGACGATCAGTGGGCCCGTCATTGCGATCTGCGAGATCACATCGGGCGGCGTGATCACTGCCGACAGCACTACCGCGATCAGCATGAAGAACTTGAAATTCCTGATCATGAACCGCGGCGTCAGCAGTCCCATCCGTGCGAGGAACATCACGAGCGTCGGCATCTCGAAGACGATCCCGAACGCCAGGATCAGCCGAATGTACATCGCGAAGGCCGGCTCAATCCGGGGCATGAACGTCACGATGTCGGTAGTGAAGGTGACGGCGAAGAACCTCCACGCGAAGGGGAACACGATGTAGTGCGCGAACGCCACTCCGGTCACGAAGCAGACCGTCGAGACGGCCACGAACGGAATGGCGTACCGCTTCTCGTTGACGTAGAGTCCCGGTGCGATGAAGCGCCAGACCTGGGACATCACGATCGGCGAGGCGATCACCAGACCCGCGATCGCCGCGATCTTGATGTACAGTATGAATGCTTCGGTCGGCTGCGTGTAGATGAGCGTTTGGTCGGCCCCCAAGACGTCCTGCATGGGGCGCATCACGAAGTCGAACAGGAAGTCGATGAACGTGAAGGCGACGATGAAGCCGCCGAACAGCGCGACGATCGAGTAGATAATTCGCTGGCGGAGTTCGTCGAGGTGCTCTAGGAACGACATCCGGCCGCCCGAGCCGTCGGAGTCGAGTTCCGGTCGATCGGGATCGAGATCCGGGTCGCCGGGAAGAGGTTGGGGGGCCGGCGCGAGCGCCATGGGGGCGGCCGATTACGCCGTCGGCGTGGTTTCTGACGTGCGGCTGACCGAGGCCCGCTCGGGCGCCGCCTCTGGTGTCTTCGCGGCGGCGTCGAGCTTGGCGACCGCGGTCGGTTTGCGCGGAGGAATCGCAGCGGAGATGGCCGAGTCCTGCTCGGCCTTGGTGGCAGCCGCCTTCTCCTTCTGCTCCTCAACGCGGATCTCCTCTTCGAGCGTGGATTTCAACTCGTTGGATGCGCGCTTGAACTCGCCGAGGCTCCTGCCGAGCGAACGGCCCAGCTCGGGGAGCTTGCGAGGCCCGAAGATGATGAGCGCGATCACTAGGATCACGATCAACTCAGGCATACCAATGGTG
Organism: uncultured Bifidobacteriaceae bacterium; assembly: GCA_964535675.1. Classification (GTDB taxonomy): domain Bacteria; phylum Acidobacteriota; class Vicinamibacteria; order Vicinamibacterales; family UBA2999; genus CAZHTD01. Next base: position 43,849 of record CAZHTD010000018.1, read on the forward strand.
CCGAACATAGGACCTCAGGCCTGCCGACTGCAATCCACCCTCCAGGGTGGCACAACCCGGCACGGATGACTCCTTCGATTATAGAAATCCACGCTGGACGGGGTCAAGACGAGGGTATAAAGTCAGTACTGTTGCGTACCTACAGGCCCCTCTCGGCAGCCGTGTTCGTCGTCGCCGTCTGCGCCGCAGTGGGCGGGTTCTACGGACAGAGCCATCTGTCGGCCCAGAACAGCGAGGTCCCCGACCAGTACCGGGTGTTCACCGCTGCACTGAACGCCATCGAGGCCAATTTCGTCGGTGAGATCGAGTCGGACCGTCTGGTCTACGGTGCCATCTCGGGGATGCTGCAGACGCTCGACCCGCACTCCAGCTTCATGGATCCCCGCACTTACGCGCAGATGCGCGAGCGGCAGGAGGGCCGATACTACGGCCTCGGTATCACCATCAGCGTGATTGGCGGTGATATCACCGTGATGTCGCTCTTCGAGGGCTCACCGGCCTATCAGGAGGGGTTGCGTCGGGGCGACGTGATTGCCGAGATCGAGGGTGAGCTGACTGAGGGCTGGACCAGTGAGCAGGCGGTGGCCCTGCTGCGCGGCCCCCGCGGCACGTCGGTTGACATCGCCATCCGCCGCGACGGGTACGAGGAGTTGATCCCGTTGGCGGTTACTCGCGACGAAGTTACGATTCCGACGGTGCCGGCCGCGTTCATGATCGACGAGCGCACGGGCTACATCCAGCTCAGCGACTTCGGCGAGCACACCGACGAGGAGTTGGGCGCGGCGCTTGACATGCTGGCCGTGCAGGGCATGGAGCGACTGGTCTTCGACCTGCGTGACAACCCCGGCGGCGCCCTCGGGCAGGCCATTCGCGTCTCGAACCGTTTCCTGCCGCGGGGCGATATGATCGTCTACACGCGGGGCCGCGTGCCGAATTCTGATCAGGACTATCGCGCGACGCGGCGCAGCGACTATCTTGACATCCCGATGGTGACGCTGGTCAACCGCAACAGCGCCAGTGCCTCGGAGATCGTTTCCGGTGCGCTGCAGGACCACGATCGCTCGATCATCGTCGGTGAAACCACGTTCGGCAAGGCGCTCGTGCAGTCGGTGTACCGCGTGAACGGTGGTGCCGGCGCGGCCATCACCACGGCTCGGTACTACACGCCGAGCGGGCGCCTGATCCAGCGCCCGTGGGACGAGAACTTCGACGAGTATCTGACCTACGCGTTCCGTGAACAGGATGCCAACGTCGAGCACGACCCTGCCGATCTAAAGTACACTGACAGCGGGCGCCCTGTGTACAGTGGAGGCGGGATCGAGCCTGACTTTCGCTTCGACGGCCCGACACAGGGCTTCGACCCGACACCGTTCGCGCGGTCGATCTACACGCGGAACTTATTCGGCAGCTACGCGCACCGCTTCTCGCGGGCCGGCGACACGCGTATCCCGCCGAGCCCGAGCAGCCGGCCGCTCGACCGGGACTTCGAGCTGACCGATGCGATGGTGGCCGAGTTCCGCGAGATCGTGGAGGAGTCGGCGCTCGAGTTCGACGAATCGGCGTGGGAGGTCGACCAGAACTTCATCCGCGCCATGATCCGCTACGAGATCGACATCGACCTGTTCGGTCTGGCCGAGGCGCAACGGAACTTGCTGACGCGCGACCCGCAGCTCCAGTACGGCTTGGAACAGTTCGATGAGGCCGAGCGTCTGCTGCGCTTGGGCGACACGACCGAGGCCACCCAGGCCGCCTCGTAGGCCGTACCCGAATCAGTCCAGTAGCCAGGGGCTCTTCAGGACACCCCGAACCGCGCTCGACACGGCGGAGACCCCGTCCACCATACTAGAAAATCTCTCACCGCCTTTTGCCGTCCATAATAGGTTGTAAATACCTTAGTAATAATTGTTTAACTCCTATCCCAGAGTCTTGACGAGGGTCGTCAAGACCCACTACGATCCATCAATATCAGCCATTCACTGAGGGGAATACTGGTAGAGATGGAACTCCCGAATCGACCCCGGACCACCAAGCCCAACGGCCGGCAGCCCCACCACGCGCTATCGACCGCCTTCGTCCGCAACGTCGCACAGGCCGGACGCTACTGCGATGGCGATGGCCTCTACCTCGACGTGCAGCCGACCGGGACTCGCAGCTGGGTCCAGCGGCTCGTCATCCGCGGCCGCCGCCGTGAACTCGGGCTTGGCGGCTTCCCACTCGTCCCGCTCAAGGAGGCCCGCGGTCAGGCGCTCGCCAACCGCAGGCTCGCCCGCGCCGGAGGCGATCCGCTCGCCGAGAAGCGCCGCCTCAAGAGCATGCCGACCTTCGCTGCCGCCGCTGAGGCAGTCCTGGCGCAGATGCGGCCGGGCTGGCGTAACCCCAAGCACGGCAAGGACTGGCTGTCGAGCATGGAACGCTTCGCCTTCCCCCGGCTCGGCAAGCTGCCTGTCTCCGAGGTGACGAGCGCCGACGTGGTCGAGGCGCTGCGGGCCGTCTGGCACGAGCGGCCGGAGACGGCGCGGCGCGTTCGCCAGCGCATCAGCACGGTCATGGAGTGGGCCGTTGCGCTGAACTACCGCGACGACAACCCGTGCAGCCGCATCGGGCCGGTCCTCGGCCCGCAGCAGGACCTCGTCCGGCACATGCGGGCGCTGCCCCATCGCGACGCAGCGGCGGTGGTCGAGAAAGTGCGGGCGTCGAGGGCGGCTCCCGTCGTCAAGCTGGCGTTCGAATTCCTTGTGTTGACTGCCGCGAGGTCCGGTGAGGTACGCGGAGCACGGTGGGCCGAGATCGACACGGACGACCATGTGTGGACCGTGCCGGCCACGCGGACCAAGGCGAAGCGCGAGCACCGGGTGCCGTTGAGCGGTCAGGCGCTGGAGATCCTCGACGCGGCGCGGACGCTCGACAACAGCAACCCGCTCGTGTTCCCGAGCGTGCGGGGCAGGCAGATGAACGACATGATCCTGTCGGGACTGCTCAGGACGCTGGAGATCCCCGCCGTGCCACATGGGTTCCGCTCCACCTTCCGCGATTGGGCGGCCGAGGAGACGAACCACCCGCGCGAGGTCGTCGAGGCGGCGCTGGCCCACGCCGTGCAGAACAAGGTCGAGGCCGCCTACGCCCGGTCGGACCTCTTCGAGCGGCGGCGGCAGTTAATGAACGACTGGTCCGTCTACGTTGCCGGCAACGCAGGGAACGCCCGTCGATGATCGCCCATCTTCGAGACCACGGGGACGCTCTCGTTCCCTCTGGCGATGAACATAACGTGCACCGTCAACCTCGCGGTCGACACGGGCAAATTTTGTCCAGCGTCCGGGCGATGTGCAGAAGATAGGCGAGCATCTCGACGGCATCCATCGGCGGCTCGACCTCTACTCGCGTTTCCTCGCCGGCTGGGCGGTCAGCGCCATCAACGACCGGCATCTGGTCATCAAGGCGCTCGAGATGGCGTTGAAGCGGCGACGTCCGCCTCTCGGGCTCCTGCCCCACTCCGACCGCGGCAGTCCCTATGCGAGCGAGGACTACCAGGCGGTCCTCATCGCACAGGGGATGCTGGGGAGCATGCGCCGGCGCGGCGACTGCTACGACAACGCCGTCATGGAAAGTTGGTTCTCGACCGTCAAGCTCGAGCTCGGCGAGCACTTCGAGAGCTGCGGCCAAGCCAAGATGGAGCTCTTCGACTACATCGAGGTCTTCTACAATCAGCGGCGCCGTCACTCGACGCTTGGCCAAATAAGTCCGGCCGAGTTTGAACGCCGGAGGCTGAGGCCGGCAGCATAGTCAACCCGTCCACGAAACCGGATCAAGCCCACAATATCTGTGTCTGTAACTAAGTCCTGTAGTGAAGCGTCTGAAGGTCGAGTTCCAGGGTTCACGCGTGACCTCAGACGCCGGCTTGGTACTCGTCCGTGAGTTGGATGAGCGCCTTGGCCTGACCGCACTCATTACGGAGCACCTGACGGATTCTCGCCACAGACTGAATACGCAGTTCGGCCTCGCCGACCTCCTGCGACAGTCGGTCTACAGCCAGCTGGCGAGCTACGAAAACCTCAACGATGCGGCACGGCTCGCAGTCAATCCGGCGTTTCGGTTGATCGGGTCACCCAAGCTGTGGGACCGTGGCGCTGCGCTGACCTCGGCGTTGCACTGGTTCGAGACGGAGCTGCTGACCCGTGAGGAGAACCTCCTCGGCCTGATCGCCGTGAATCGCGGGGTCGTCGCGCAAGCTGACGACGGCACCGACTACATCGTGCTCCGACATGGATTCGAGCGCCGGCGAACTGTTCCCTCGTGTCGGGTTCACGTCAAGACGGGTGGCCGTCTCGTCAAGCACGCTCGCTACGACTGGCTCCTATTGGCCGAAGGTCATCTGACCCGCCGTCTGTTCGGCCCAAATCGTGAGCCCAAACGACACGACCAGTGCCGCCAGCGCCGTGACGTGGA
>CAZHTD010000019.1:0-47504 GCA_964535675.1 uncultured Bifidobacteriaceae bacterium
CGATCAGGGGCACGTGCAGTCCGGGCAGCGGGTGCTGATCGTCGGCGCAGCCGGTGGAGTCGGTTCGTTCGCCGTGCAGATCGCCAGCTCATTCGGTGCAGAGGTGACCGGCGTCTGCAGCACGGCGTCGGTGGACATGGTCCGATCAATCGGCGCCGATCATGTGATCGATTACACGCGGGAAGATTTCACCAACTGCGCGCGACGGTTTGACCTGATGGTCGACATTCGCGCGAACCGACCGCTGTCGGCGTGCCGGCGTCTGCTCATGCCGGGAGGCACGTACGTCCAAGTCGGCGCGCCGCGTGGTGGCCGTTGGTTCGGGCCGCTGATCCCGCTCCTGAAGCTGATCGTTTCGAAGCCGTTCGTTCTACACCGGCAGCGCTTCTTCGTGATGCAGGCCGCTCACAACGACCTGTCGCTCCTAGCGGAGCTTTTGACATCCGGCAAGGTTACACCGGTCATCGATGGGACCTACCCGTTGAACGAGGTGCCCGAGGCGATTCGGCATTGGGAGACGGATCAGGTGAGAGGAAAGGTCGTGGTCACGGCGTGACAGGAAGACTGACCCTGTCATTCGATGCAGCGTCCACGCTTGAGGTCCCGCATCACACCTGTTGAGGACAGGTAAAGTGTGCCAAGTTGCCTGAACCGGCCTGTGGGCTCTCTCGCTGCAATCCGGTTAACTGCATGGCGGTGTGGCCCGCCGCTCGATGTGCAGTCAAAAACCTCCTCTGTTGTCCACTCGACCACCCCAGTCGGCGTAGTAGTGGAGGAGGTCCCCCGAGCGCCATGGATGGGAGTTCGGATCGCGGTCTGTACCGGAGCGACGAACGGCTTCTCCACAACACCGAGAGGACGTGAAGTCCGCTGGCGTCGTGTGCGCCTGGTCATCGCGAAAGATGGCGTCCCGCAGTGAGGGCTCACAGCAGTGAAGCGCGCCCGTGGAGAACACCACGTCGAACGGCTCATCCAAGCGGAACGTGTTTAAGTCAGTCTCAAACATGTGGACCTCGCCCCCAGCCCGCCTCGCCAGTTCAGCCTGCTAGTGATGGTGCTGCGGGAAGTCAACGCTGTTGATCCTCAGCCTGCTCGACACGCCGACCGCAGGCGCCTACGCGCTGAACGTCAGGCCGTGGCCGAGCTCTCGATGGCCGACCGCGTCCGCAACCGCGAGATCGGCTTCATCTTCCCAAGCTTCAATCTGATTGTCGACCTCACGGCCTACGAGAACGTCGAGCTGCCGCTGACCTACTGCAGCCTGCGCCCGGCCGAGCGCAAAGACAACGCGTGACCAACGCACTCGAGCGCGTGGGCATGGCGCACCGGGCCACGCACCTGCCCAGCCAGATCTCCGGCGGCCAGCAGCAGCGCGTGGGCGTCGCCCGAGCCGTCGGCGGCGACCCTGCCAGCAGCTGAGATGTTGCATCAACCGGTTGAGACCGCCCAGAGAAGTCCATTCCTCCATTCCTCACAGACGCCGCACTCGCTGCAACTGGCCGCCCGATTCTGCTGGCCGAACCACTGGAAGCAGTACTACAGTCAGCGATCGGCTGCGCACGGTACCGTTCCACCATCGCGGTCTGCTGTCTCGCCGACTCGGCAACCTGCCGCATGGCGCGGCGCCGATCGAGCAAGTCATCACCCATACCCCTATCACAGAACGTTCTTTATGTTTCGTTATCTTCGGTCACGCACCAGGGGCGTCTAGACTCGCCGGCTCCGTTCCGGATAGACCTTCAACACCGCTTTCAATTGAAACGGTCATCCCGTCCCCACCTCACCTCAAGCAGGCCAGCCGGCTACTCACCGGAGATTGCCTCACGTCGGTCTTCCCCATGGTCACACCGCCTGTGACTCCGGCTCCTTGGTGGTGGAAGGGGGCGTTCCATCATGGCACCAAGAGTCACGTTCGCCATTGGATTCAGGATAGCGGTAGCATTGGCTGTGGGCGGCTCCCATGCCCAGACACGCATGTCCACCCGGGCGTTTGACGTCGTCGTCACCGGGAGCGGACCACCGATCCTGCTCATTCCTGGGCTGTCGAGCACCGGTGATGTCTGGCAGGGCACGGTCGAGCATCTGAGAGGACGCTACAAGCTTCACGTCTTGACCCTAGCGGGGTTCGGTGGCCCGGCACCCTTGGGAGAACCGTTCCTGCCCCGCGTGGTCGACGCGCTGATCGAATACGCCAGAACGAACCGATTGCATCGCCCCATGCTCGTCGGCCACAGCCTTGGTGGCTTTCTGTCGTTCGCTGCGGCTACGCAGGCTCCGAGAGTGTTCGGCGGCGTCGTCGCCGTAGATGGCGTGCCGTTTTTTCCCGCGTTGGGAAATCCGGCTGCCGAGGCCGATCAGCAGGCGTCAAAAGCGGACCAGATCAAGGCGACATACGCCACGCTCACCTCCGAACAACTGGGGATTCAGAGTCGCCTGATGCTGGAAGGCATGATTACTGACCCTGCGAACGTCGAACGGGCGATGACTTGGGCGGGGCTTTCGACTCCGCAAGCCGTCGGGATCGCGATAGCGGAAATTCTGACGACCGATTTGCGGAACCAAGTAAGCGCGATTGAGGGGCCCGCACTGCTGATCGGGGCATTGGGCGCGATTCCGGACGGGAGACGTCCGGTGTTTCGCGCCGCCTACGAAGCACAGCTGGCTGCGCTCCCGCATGCGACGGTGGTCTTTGCCGAACGCGCCCGGCATTTCGTCATGCTCGACGATCCGTCGTTTCTGTACGAGACTCTTGATCGGTTCCTGACGTCGCCGCCGCCGAGTGCGCCGTGAAGTGGAGAGTCTCGTGGATACGCCCGTGACCCTGTTGGTTGAGACACGGCTGCCGGCGGCCGTACGCGGAGACCGCGAAGCGTTTGTGCGAATCGTGGACGGCACACGGGGACGCTGTGGCTTCTTGACACGCTGGCAGCCGTGTCGTGCGGCAAGCATCCGTTCCTAGTGGGAGGCCTGTGACATCCAGCGGTTCTCAGCGACGCTTGCTATGACCGGCCTCCACTGAGTGGCCCGGTTGAATGTTAGTGTACGGAGCGATTTTCGACTAGGCTGGATGCTAGCATGAGGCGAGTCGAGGGTCTGCGGGTGACCTGCCCCCGGTTGGTGATCCAGTTCTTATATGAGAGCCCAGCTGAGCAAGGCACCCACCGAAGTCTGGTCCACTTCATTGCCGTTTCCATCCCTCAGCCCGTGGGCTCTCTCGCTGCAATCCGGTTAACTGCATGGCGGTGTGGTACGCCGCTCGACGTGCAGTCGAAAATCTCCTCCGTTGACCACTCGACCATCCAGTCGGCGTAGTAGTGGAGGAGGTCCCCCGAGCGCCACGGATGGGAGTTCGGATCGCCGTCTGGGGCCGGAGCGATGAACGGCTTCTCCACAAACACCGAGAGGACGTGCAGTCTGCTGGCGGTCGTGTGTACCTGGTAGTCGCGAAGGATGTCGTCCCGCAGTGAGGGCTCACAGCAGTGGAGCGCGCCCGTGGAAAACACCACGTCGAACGGCTCATCCAAGCGGAACGTGTTTAAGTCGGCCTCAAACACGTGGACCTCGACCCCAGCCCGCCTCGCCAGTTCACGCGTCTTCTCAACTCCACGCGGGGACAGGTCGAAGGCGTGAACTCGGTAGCCGTTGCGAGCAAAAAATACCGCGTTCCGACCCTCCCCGCACCCGACATCCAGCAGACGCAGCGGCCGGGTCGGCGGCATCCGCTTGAGCACCTCCAAGCAGGTGTCGGACGGACGTTCTGTCCAGTAGAACTCGTCACTCTGATACTTCAGGTCATACGCGGCACGGGCTTGTTCGGTGGCATTGCTCATGACGGCCCTCGGGGAACAGAAGGATCTCACTGCGCCGAATTCACATGGTCTGGTCCTGAAGTCTACCTACCCCAGGCTCGGTCCTCCGAGTGCGATGAAGGGCTGCGTTGCTTGAGGTGTTTGGCTGCTGGGGACAAACTACCTCCCAGCCACTGTCCGATGGCCGTGCCGGTGCAGCGCCGGACGCCATAAACGCGGAGGACTTCCATGGCGAGAAATTCGTACCAGAAAGGTAATCTGGCGCCACTAGTGCATCGGCGCAAACAATGACCGCGTCATGGTGCGCCGCCCCGCTCGCTGGGTGGCAGGGTCACACTATGCAGAAGCAGGTCTGCAGTGTCGCTGCCGTCGCCGACATAATTCAGCGTGGCTCTGATGCCACCGAACAGGTAAGCGACGCTTCAGGTGAACCCGAACAGGAGGCCGAGCGCGAGACCGTTGACCCAAGGGCAAGCGGGTTGGTGATGATGCTGTCCACGAAGAACATGGGCGCTATGCCGGACCAGGCGAGGACCCAGACACCAGCATGTCGGAGCCGCCAGACGCGAGGTCGTCTTCGGTTACTCATGGCATGGGCCAATACGCCCTCGCGCACGTGGGCGAATCTGGGGTCAGACAAGCTGATGGATATCCCCAGTGCCAGCACACCTGCTTCCACCCCCGTCAAGATGGCCAGGCCCCAGGAAACGCCCATGAGCTGGCCGAACAGGAGCGCGACGAGCACACCGGTCGCGATGCCAATTGCGGTCGTCGATGCCGCGAATACAGCGATCCTCATTGGGAGTCCCTTCATCGGCTGATGCAAAACGATACTGTGCCACACTCACACAGTGACGAATACCCGCATGCCGTTGGGAGGACTTGAGGGCGGGCGCCGGTGGACTCGCCTCGGGTCAATCGCGTGTTCGGTCTCGGCGGGTCGCGTACGATTGTTGTCGTGATCGACACGCCGTCCGCGCTGGCCGGACTGGTCACGCGTATCGCTGCGACCGACCGTGTAGGCGTCGACACCGAGGCCGACAGCCTGCACTGCTACCGGGAGAAGGTCTGCCTGGTGCAGGTCGGACTCGCCGATGTCGACGAGCTCGTGGACCCGCTGGCGGACCTCGATCTCAGGCCGCTGCTCGACGTCCTGTCTCGCATCGAGATCGTCATGCACGGCGCCGACTTCGACCTGCGCATGCTCTACCGGCTCGGCCTCGGCCCTCCGTCGGCGGTCTTCGACACGATGATCGCTGCCCGCCTGACCGGCGCCGCCCGCTACAGCTACGCGGCGCTTGTCGCAGAGCACTTCAACGTCACGCTCTCCAAGGGGTTACAGACCGCCAATTGGGCCCTCCGCCCGCTGACACCACGGCTGGCTGGCTACGCGCGCAACGACACGCGCTATCTCCTGCCGCTGGCGGAACGTCTGGGGCGCCGGCTCGACGAGTTGGGACGCCGTGCGTGGCTGACACAGGCGTGTCGGCGGGTGGTGGATGCGGCACGCGTCGTTCGCCCGCGAGACCCGGAGACCGAGTGGCGGGTGCGCGGCAGCCGTGCACTTCGCCCGCGCGCCGCGGCGGTGTTGCGCGCGCTGTGGCATTGGCGCGAACGGGAGGCGGAAGCTGCGGACCAGCCGCCCTTCCGCATCCTCACGAACGCGAACCTGGTGGACGCGGCCGGGAGGATCGTCCGCGGGGAGACGGTCTCGCCCCGCGCCCTGCACGGCGGCCGTCTCGCGCGCTTCCGGCGCGCTGCGGACGGCGCGCTGCGCCTCGGGGAGGCCGAGTGGCCTGCTCGTCGTCCCCCGACGGTACGGCCACACGTCACAACAGCGCAGGAGCGGCGGCTGGCGGCCCTCCGGCGGCGGCGCGACCGCACCGCGAAGGAGCTGGCCCTTGACGCAGACCTGATCGCGCCGCGGGCGGCCCTTGAGCGCATCGCGGTGGAAGGTGATGACGCTTTTGCCGCCCTGCTTCCCTGGCAACGGGCGTTGCTGGACGCCTGACCGACAACCGCTCCAGATGGTCCTCTGCCGCAAAGACTCAGTCCGTCGAATCAGGCCCTCTTGAACCTCGTTGGGCATGCGTCGTCCTCCGCTTTTTCGGTTACCGAATCCGCACGCGGTTTTTCATAGTGTCACCAGTCACAACGTTGGCGCCCTGCCAAGCCACGTTCACGGTGACAGCTCGCCAGCCGGTAATCGTGCGCCACGAATCCAGCCACTGGTTTACGATTACCTCGGTCGTGAGCTGGTCTGTGCGCAGCAGGTCGGCCAGATCCCGCGTAAGATTCACAAACAGTAAACTCTCACGGGAGTTGAAGCTGACCGTCACCATGAGGCCGACCGGTGTCCAAGTATCATGGACACATCCATGCTCCACTCGCCACTGCGTCGGGCGAAGCCGCTCACGAGAGTGATCCTGGCATCGCTGCGCGTGTCCGACGATGCGGGCAATCGCATGTAGAGAGTGACTGCGGAATGAGAAGGAAGCCATGAATATAACGATGCGTACTTTCGTGCAGGCTGGGCTGATGGGTCTGGCCCCCATCGCGCTGGCGGCCTGCGGCGGTGCGGTGCCGGAAGAGTCCACGGCCGAGATGGCTGCGCCGGCGGCGGCCGAGGCGATGGCGCCCACGGTCGACGCCGGTATCCGCAATGTCAGCATCCTGCACGTGAACGTCGCCAATATGGATCGCGCAGTGGCGTGGTATCAGGGTGTGCTCGGGATGGAGACGGTACGCGACAACGGCGGGCCATCTCCCACGAGCATCGTGGCCGAGGAAGGCGCGATGATGCACACGCACGTCATTGAGACGCCGGGGGGCGACTTCCAGATGGAGTTGGTCGAGGTGTCGGGCATCGAATTGCGCCCGCAGTCGGCGCGCATCCAGGACCCGGGTGCTGTCATGCTCGCGATGGTCGTGGACGACCTGGACGGGGTGCTGGCCGGGGCCAGGGAGCTCGGGCTCCAGGTGTTGTCGACGGGTGGTGAGGTGGTTGTCACTGAAGCGCGGGGACGGCAGGTGATGGTGCGCGATAGCGATGGCTTCGTCAGCTACCTCACCCAGAGCACCGAGCTCGACGCCGCTGAGGTCCTCGTCGAGTACACGTTCGTGTCGGTCGCCGACCTGGAGGAGACCGTCAACTTCTACAACGGCGTGTTTGGGATGGGGATGGAGACGCCGGGCGAACCGGGGTCGACATCCGAGCGCATCCTCGCGCTGGTCGGCGATTCCACGCTGACTCTGTTCCGCCTGACGGCGGATTACGCCTTCCCCGGCACGCGCGGGGCGCTTCGCTTCCAGGAGTTCCGCGGCGTGGATCGGACGGCGGTGCGCCACCGCGTGCAGGACCCAGGCGGTCCGATCCTCACGATGACCGTCGAGGACTTCGCTGGCGTCATGGAGCGTGTCGAGGCCTACGGCGGCACCATCGGCGATGGCGAGGTGTCGACGGCGCTTGAGCCGAACGCGCGCGTCAGCTGGATTCGCGACCCGAACGGCCTGCTGATTCGGGTGTCAGCCCCGCCGCCTGCGGACTAGGCGTCCCCGACCGTCGACGAGGGTGGTTCGATGATCGAACTGGCGTGCCGGCTTCACACCGATGACTGCGGATGGTATCGCTCGACGTTGATCCGGTCTTCGTCCTTGCGCGCCTGGACGAGATCCCAAGTGGTCTGTCGGCGCAGCCAGAACTCGGCATTGGACCAGCCGGCCTTCTCAAACCGAATGGCCATCGCCGAGGAGATGGCCGCGTGGCCGTTCAGAACCCGCGAGAGGGTGTGACGGGCGACACCCAGCACCTTTGCCGCTTCAGTCACGTTCAAACCGAGCGGGTCCAGGCAGTTCTCGCGGATACTGCGTCCGGGATGCGAAGGATTACTCATTGCCATATTCTGCTAGTGGTAGTCGATCAGGTCGACGTCGTAGGCCCAGGTCGAGGACCAGCACGCGGGGGCCAACCCGGCGGGACGGGGAGAGCGTGTAATTAGACACGTGACGCCGATGCCACTGGACTCGCTGAAGGCTGGGGAGCGCTCCTGATTATGGCCGTGGTGGGGGGATCGACACGGCCGCGCGTGGTGTGCCAGGAATTCGGTGCACGCAGGTTGTGTACGTCAACTTGTCCAAATTCGGATCATGGCTGAAGTCATTATCCGTGCTCGTTCATGCAGCCGCCTGCAGCAGGTTGATGCGGCTGATTGGTGCTGGCCAAAAATGTGTGCCCGCACAACTTTTCGGTGATCGCCTTGACCTTGCGCGTCGACACCCCCTGCACAGACATTTCCACCAGCGCGATTACCAGCGCCTTCTCCGAGCGCTGGTAGCGGGCAAACAGCTCGGTCGCGAAGCGCCCGTCGCGGTCTCGCGGCACCCGCAACTCGAGCTTCCCGATGCGGGTCACAAGGCCGCGGCTGTAATTCCCGGCGTGGTATCCGAGCCGGGTGGCCATCCGCTCGATCGTGCCGAAGCCGAGAGTCTCGGTCATCTCGGCTTCGAGAATCTCCTGTAGAGCCCTGAACCATCTGCTTCAACACGTCGCGGTCACCGCCGCCGAGGGCTTCGATTCCGCTGGACGTCGCGCTACGCTTGGCTCGAGTGGTCATGGCTTTTACTCCTTGATGAGTGGGTTGATGGGTCAATCAACCTCTTGCCATGACCGCTCGCTTCACTCATCAACGCGATCACAGCTCACCGCCGAACGGCTCCGTTCATGCGCTGCGATCGCGTCCATCGTTGACAGTGGGGGAGCGCAGCGCCGGGAACCCGGCGCTGTCAGATCGAGCCTGCCCTAGGCGGAAGGCAGCTACCCGGCCCGTCAAGTACGCGGGCATGCGTCAGGTCGGTGACCGCCACGGGACGAAGCCTCGACCCTGGCACCGTCTCGACAAATACCCTGAGCAGGTTGTTCACGGTCTTCAGTGATGCGAAGCCTGTGCTTCAGGCGCTGCACCGCTTCCGTCGTGACCGCGTCGAGTTTGCTCCCACCCCACATCGGGATCAAGGGCCGACGCAGGATCGTCTCATTTGAGGCAATCCCGCTCGGCTTCTGACGGAGCGTCGCGAATGCGGCTCCTCAGTTGCCGTGATCGCTCGGCACTTCCGGATCCACCATCGCACTGCCGACAAGGCGCTGCGCTGGTGTCGGACCCGCTGACTCTGCAGCGAGCACTGGGTCTTCGACTTCCGGCCAAGGCCCGCAGGGTAGGTTGTCATGGCGTGGCACCGTCCCCGGCACGACCGGAGCGCAGCGGTATTATCTGCGGCGTGCGGCGACCTGGGCGTCTCATGCAACCGACGTCGAACGCTGCGCTTCCGGCCGCACGGGCCCCGGGCCGTGGCGCGTTGGCAGCGCTCCGCGCCGAGTTGCCACCCACCACTCGGCTCGCGACGCCGATCGTGGTGGCCGAACTCGGATGGATCGCGATGGGACTGGTCGATATCGCGATGGTGGGCCGCCTGGGGCCCGCCGCGATCGGGGCGGTGGGCATCGGCAACGTTCTCAGCCTAGCCGTGGTGGTGTTCGGGGTCGGGATGCTGCTCGGTCTCGACACCGTGGTCGCGCGTGCCTACGGCCGCGGGCGCCTCGACGAATGCCGCCGGTGGCTCGTCCAGGGGGCGATCCTGGCCGTGCTGCTGGCGGGGCCGCTGACCCTCGTCGCCGGTGGGATGGCTGTCAGCCTCGACCGGTGGGAACTGGATCCCGCGGTGCGACGGCTCGTCGCGCCCTACTTGTCGATCGTTCTGCTGAGCGTGCTGCCGCTGTTGCTCTTCACCGCGTTCCGGCGGTACCTGCAGGCGACGGGCCTCGCGACGCAGGTAACGGCGTCGCTCGTCACCGCCAACGCGATCAACGCCGCTGCCAACTGGGGGCTGGTGTTCGGTCATTTCGGCCTCCCGGCGCTCGGCGTCGAGGGCGCAGCTTGGGCAACCTGCATCTCGCGGGTGTACCTGATGTCGTTTCTCGCGCTGGCGATCCTGCGCCACGCTCGCAGCTGTCCCGCGGGCCCGTGGCCGCGGCTACGACTGGAGCGGCGCCGTCTGCGCTGCCTCGCCGCACTCGGCCTGCCGGCAGCAGCGCAGGTGACGCTGGAGTTCGGGGTGTTCGCGGTCGTCACTGCCCTCGCGGGACGCCTGGAAGCCGTCACGCTGGCCGCGCATCAGATCGTCCTCAACGTCGCAAGCGCGACATTCATGGTGCCGCATGGCGTCGGTGCGGCTGGCGCGGTCCGCGTTGGGCACGCGGTCGGCCGCCGCGATTCGTCTGGCGCTCGATGCTCGGGGTGGGCGGCGCTCACCCTCGGGGCCGGCTTCATGTGCAGCGCTGCCCTCTGCTTCGTGCTGGCCCCGCATCCCATCCTGCGGCTGTTCACCGCCGAGCCGGCGGTGATCCGCACCGGCGTGACGCTGCTCCTGGTGGCCGCGTTGTTTCAGCTCTTCGACGGGCTTCAGGCGGTCGCGACGGGCGTGCTCCGAGGACTCGGGGACACCCGTACGCCAATGGCCTGCAACCTCGCGGGGCATTGGATCGTCGGGTTGCCAGCCGGTTACCTCCTCTGCTTCGTTGTGGGCTGGGGCATCGTCGGCCTCTGGGTGGGGCTGTCGATCGGGCTCATCCTCGTCGGCACAGCGCTCGTGCTGATCTGGTGGCGGCGGACGCGCGCCCGGACGCGTTGAACGGCTGGGATCGGGTCCTCGCCAGCGGCCTCCTCCCCCGCCCACTCCGCCGCGCGGGCCCCTGCGGCAAGGGCTAAGACGAGCGCTGCGAAGCAGGCCACTTCCTCATCGTCCGGGATCTCGTCACCTACTGCCCGGCAGCAGGACATCCTGGTGCAGGGACGCGGCTCAGCGGCCAACAGCGCCCTGTGCTACAGCCTCGGCATCACGGCCCCGCTCGCGATGGATCTGCTCTTCGAGCGGTTCAAGATCCCAACAATCTATGTTTGCTGAATTTGACTTTCGCATGACCGCTCCTGAGCCTAGAGCAGTCTGCGCAACCAACGGCCGCCGGCCTAGCGGGGGCGAATCATCACGGCCCGGCTGGGTGCGGCCATGCTATCTTGCTTGGTTGATCGTTTCACATTCAGGAGCACCACCCGTGTCAAAGACGCCGACCAGAACGACCCACCAGTTTCAAACTGAAGCCCGGCAACTGCTCGACTTGATGATCCACTCCTTGTACTCAAATAAGGAGATCTTCCTGCGTGAGTTGATCTCGAACGCCTCGGATGCCTGCGACAAGCTGCGCTTCGAGGCACTGACCGACTCTGCCCTGCTCGACGAGGACCCGGACCTAGCCATCCGCATCGACTTCGACACCGAGGCCCGCACCATCACGGTCGCCGACAACGGCGTCGGGATGTCGCACGAGGAGGTGATCACCAATATCGGGACCATCGCCAAGTCGGGAACGCGTGAGTTCGTCGAGCGACTGACCGGCGATCAGGTGCAGGACGCCCGGCTTATCGGCCAGTTCGGTGTGGGCTTCTACTCGTCATTCATCGTGGCCGACCGCGTTACCCTAACCACGCGGCGGGCTGGGCTAACGTCGGACGATGCCGTGCGCTGGGAGAGCCGTGGCGAGGGCGAATACTCCATCGAGCCGGCCTCGAAGCCAGCACGTGGCACCGAGGTCACGCTCCATCTCCGCGGCGGCGAGGACGAACTGCTCTCGGGTACGCGGCTCCGCACCATCCTGCGGAAGTACTCCGACCATATCACGCTGCCCATTTTGATGAAGAAGGAGGAAATTCCCGGCACGAAGCTGGACACCGAGGACGTCGAGACCACCGAGCAGGTGAATCAAGCATCAGCCCTCTGGCTCCGCCCCAAGTCGGACATCACCGCCGAGCAGTACGACGAGTTCTACAAGCACGTCGCTCACGACTTTGAGGCGCCGCTCGCGCACGTGCACGCCCGGATTGAGGGACGCCAAGAGTGTACGATGCTCCTCTACGTTCCGCACCGGGCGCCGTTCGACATCTGGGACCGCGAGCGGCGTCACGGCGTCAAACTTCACGTCCGCCGCGTGTTCATTATGGACGGCGCGAAGGAGCTACTCCCAGGCTACTTGCGCTTCGTCCGTGGCCTGATCGACTCAAACGATCTGCCTCTAAACATCTCGCGCGAGGTCCTCCAGGAGTCGCACGCCGTCGAGGCCATTCGCAACGTGGCCGTCAAGCGTGTCTTGGGGCGGCTCGAGGAATTGGCGGAAAAGCAATCGGACAAGTACGCCGACTTCTGGCACGAGTTCGGCCGCGTCATCAAGGAGGGGGTCGGCGAGGACCACGCCAACCGCGAGCGCATTGCGGGGCTGCTCCGCTTCGCGTCGACGCACTACAACACCGGGGACCAAACCGTTTCGCTCGCCGACTACATTGCGCGCATGAAGGACGGGCAGGAGAAGATCTACTACGTCACTGCCGACAGCTTTGCAGCCGCGCAGTACAGCCCCCATCTGGAGGTCTTCCGCGAGAAAGGTATCGAGGTTTTGCTCCTCCACGACCGGGTCGATGAATGGGTCGTCGCCCACCTCGACGCGTTCGACGGCAGGCCACTGCAATCCGTGGCGCAGGGTACCCTCGACCTCGGTCAGCTCTCCGGCAACGAAGCCGACGCCAAGCAACAAAAGGTAACGGAGGACGAATTGAAGCCAGTCGTCGAGCGCGTACGGAAGGCGCTCGGCTCGAAGGCCCGCGACGTGCGGCTCTCGCACCGACTTACCGAATCGCCCGCGTGTCTGGTAACCGCCGAGGACGGCATGAGCGCAAATCTCCAGCGCATGCTGCAGGCTACCGGCCAGACTGTACCGGACGTGTCACTCGTGCTTGAGCTTAACCCGACCCATCCAATTGTGACGCGCCTCGCGCACGAGCCTGACGAGACGTGCTTCAAGGACTGGAGCCACATCCTGTTCGACCAAGCGATGCTGGCCGAGGGTGGGCAGCTTGAAGATCCGGCTAGTTTCGTCAAGCGGCTGAACACGCTGATGCTGACGCTGGCGGGGGCGCCGAAGTCGCGGATCTGGACGCCCGGCAGCCAGTAGCGACGGGCCAACAGCGTCAGTCGCCGCGACCTTCGCGGATCCATGCGATCTGGAGGTCGCGGTCCGTGGCGAATTGCGGTCGCGGCGATAGTTCGCCTCAAGCTCTGGCGGGCAGCGGGCTCCACCGCACTTGCCGGGCCATCTGGTGGAGCCTGCTGCACTCGGAGACCTGTGCCTCGTAGGTGCGTCCCACTTCGGCATTTGCCTCGCGTTACGCGTCGGTACGCGCGACTGACTCGACGCTCACGGCTCTGCCGCGACAAGCATCCCTAGGCTGCTATCCTCGACGCGTAGCTGTTAGGTACCCTCGCGACCAAGTACGAGGAGTCGCTCGGCGGTCGACGCTGGCGGCCTGGGGCCCTGAGCGAGCAGTCGCGCCGGAAACCGAATCTGCGGAATCGGACGGCACCGGAGATCGAAGACGCCCGCGCGCTCAGGTCAGGTCCAGGGCCCCGCAAAGCGCTCGCCGCGCAACCAGCGCACAAGCGCCTTATCGGGATCGCCGATGTCCGCCACCGAGCCGTACCAATACGCCTCCCAACCCTCCCGCGGGAGACCGGCGAACAGCATCAGGTTGAGCGGGTACTCCTCACTATCGGTGCAACGGCGGAAATCGTCGCGGAACAGGAACGTCGGCTTGCCCCAAGCGATCGCCAAGCCCAGCTCGACCATGACGCCCTCGTCCGGCGGGCAGCCGTTCACCACCGCAAACAACCCGTCGGCGTCGCGCACGTCACGGGCATCGGCCTGCGCAATGCGCCACGCCCAGCCAGCAGCCGCCCGGTCGACTTGGTTGTTGCGGGCGAACGGCTCCCAGACCTCGACGCCTGCGTCGTCAAGCGCCGCGACGATTTCCGCAAGCGGCCCCGCCTTCTGCTGGCCGGAAAAGCCGTACGGATTGGCCAGGTACAGCGTCTTGTGCACACTCAGTTCCCGGCGCCCCCGCGCCAGTAGCGCCGGAGCCCGAGCCAGCCGAGCGTCAGCGGCGTTGCGAAAGCGTTGAAGTCCACTGCGTCCAAGGGCAGGTAGCGCTGCAGGTAGAGATGCGAGTGCACGAATTTCTTTGAGAATTATATGATTGACAACTGGTGTCCTGTCCCTGAAGAAAACTGTCATCCACAGGTGCCCCCTCCTCTCCGCTCAAGGAGGAGGCATGCGTCCGGGACGCCCAATGGGGTGCTGCCCGTAGCTGAGTGGCAGCACCTTGAGTCTCTGGCTCGGCGGTCGCGCCCCGCGGCAGCGTGGCGGGCCAGCACAACAAGACGGTGGCCCGGCAACGGTGACTGTCGTCGGTGACCGTCGGCCAGTGGCGCATGCGCCTCGCCCGCGACAAAGTCGACGAGTGGCTCGATGCGCCACGGCTGGGCGCCCCGATCGAACAGGTCGTCAGCACCTCGGTGGAGACGACTCCGCACGACGACCGCACGACTAGCAGCGACCCGGCACATCGGGTAAGCTCCTCATGCCAGATTACCCCGTAAGGCAGGATCCCGTCTTGTTGTTGCCGTTAGACGGGCGATAAACACACCGGGGACGCAGGCGCGCGCCGGGGAAGGAGATAGCGGAACGCCCCCGACACCGCAGCCTTGCGCCCCCGATCTTGTGCGACGCGGACCCCGAACCGCGTGATAGCAGGGATCCCGACCAGGCGAGCGCCTGCAGCGACAGCGCCGCCCACACTAGCACCAGGCCGGACCAGCTCGCCGGTCCTCGATGGCCAGACCCGCTGCGCCAGCGTCAGCAGCAGCCCGACGCCACCCCGCCAACCATGTGCTCCAGAAGCTCGAGCCCCTGAAAATCGCGCATGGCCGAATCGGCCCACGCGACCGCGACACCGACCGCGAGGCCGGCCAGGATGCCGAAGACCACCATGCACACAAACAACCTCAGCTCAACAACCTCCAGCACAGCCAGACGAACGCCGCGAGCACGAGCGCCACACCGACGCGCCCGAGTGTTACCGGTAGCGCTTGCAACACCACCAGCCGACACCCAGGCCAAGAACGAACATCGGCACCCACTCGTGCAGCGCTTCCACCAGCAGCTCAGTCACACGCTCACCGCTTTGTGGCAATTCGGCGCGCAGATGCCGCACCCGTTGACGACGCGGTAGCGCTGGCGGGCGGCGTCAACGGCCGTCAGACACGAGAGGAATGTCCCCAGATACTCGCGGTTAATCGGCAGCGATGGGCAGGTGGCCTTGTGGACCTCGTGCTCGCCGCCTCGCTGCGCATTGACGTTGACGTACCACTTGGTGGCTTTCATCTGGCCCCCGCTCTACTTCTCCACCGAGACTATTTCCCCGGAAAACGCCCTGCGTAGTGGCTTTCCACAATGAGGGCAGTCAAAGGCGCTGGGCGCCATGTACGAATACTCTGGTGTGATCTTGTAGATGAGTTGGACCAACTCCTTGCAGCGACGAGAGGACGGAGTTCACATCCGTCCCGACAACCGCGCTCAGGAGCGCTCCGCAGGCCGGGCGGCGCGCTCGCTGCCGTCGCGCCCTACCCGCTGCCAACGTCTCTGGAAACACGACGAATCCCATGTCCTGTGCATACACCTTGGCGAATTAAATGTGCGTGTGAACATCGTCATGTAAATGTCGTTTTGATTAAAACTGCACCGTGAGTTCTCTGCGGCGCAGGGCGCGCCGCAGCTCGATGGGTGACCACACGGAGCGGGAGGAGCCTTGACGCAGTCCGACGACGCCACCCTTGACCTCGCCACCGTGCTCGGCGAGGTGGTCGAGAGCGCCCGCGCACTGATCGGCGCCCGCAAGGGCGTCATCGTCACCCTCGACGAGGCGGGCGCGCCCCAAGCCCCTGTGTTCTCGGGCCTCACTCCAGAGGAGGAGCGCCAGCAGCTCGCCTGGCCCGGCAACGCGAGCCTGTTCGTGCATCTGCGCAGCCTGCCCGGGCCGGTGCGGGTGGCCGATTTCCCCGCCTACGTCTCCGCGCTCGGCATCGAGTCCCCCTGGACGATCTCCAGGACCTTCCAGGGCATGCCCATGCGCCACCGGGGCAGGGAGGTCGGCAGCTTCTCCCTTTCCGACAAGGCGGACGGCGAAGCATTCACCGCCGAAGACGAGGAGGTGCTGGCGCTGTTCGCCTCCCAGGCCGCCTCGGCGATCGCCAACGCGCGCACGCACGAGAGCGAGCGGCGCGCCCGGGCCGACCTCGAGGCTCTGGTCGAGACCTCACCGATCGGGGTGGTGGTCTTCGACGCGACGAGCGGCCGGGCGGTGTCGTTCAACCGCGAGGCGCGGCGGATCGTCGAGCGCCTGCGCACGCCCGGCCATCCGCCCGAGCAACTCCTGGAGGTGATCACCGTCCGACCGCCGGCCAGAAGGTTCGGGCACTACTCCCGCACCTACTCCTCGATTTATCGATGCACGCGCAGCCACCACCTAGCACGTACTGGGTCCACTGGTCCATTATCGCGCGGCGCTTGCCGAACAGGTCCGGCCGAGCGTGGCTCCGCTCGACACTGCTCCCCACTCCGAATCGGTCATCCCAACTGACGCGCTGACCACCTCGAGTGATTTCAGAATCTCTGGGCCACGTGGGCTACACTGCACCAATTAGGGCGCTAGCAAACTTCCATTGATTGTTGAGTGGTCCACTACTGCTCATGATTCACCGAGAAGGTTCCCATGGCCGTTGAACCCATCCCGTCCGGATACCACAGCGTGACGCCCTACATCATCGTTGACGGCGCCGTTGAGGCGATCGAGTTTTACAAGACGGCCTTCGGTGCCGAGGAGCTCATGCGCATGCCGGTCGCCGACGGTCGGGTCTTGCACGCGGAGATCAGGATCGGAGACTCTCCGGTGATGCTGGCCGACGAGTTTCCCGACATGGGCGCGAAGGGCCCGAAGGCGTTCGGCGGATCGCCGACGTCGCTGATGATCTACGTGGAGGACGTCGACGCGGTGTTCGGCCGTGCCCTGGAGGCGGGGGGCACGGAAGTCCGGGCCGTTCAGGACCAGTTCTATGGGGATCGCTCCGGCACGCTGCGCGACCCGTTCGGGCACCAGTGGACCATCACCACGCACATCGAGGACGTGAGCGAGGACGAGCTTCAACGGCGCAAGGCGGAAGCCGGTTACTGACGGGCCGGACACCCGGGTCGCCTCCCGGCGGCCGGAGAGCAACATCTCGCAGCCTAGAAGCACTGGCGGCGGCGCCCGCACGTCGTGCGGGACGGTGTTCCTCATCTACGGATCCTGCTACCGGGGCCAGGCGTACTGCGGGGCGACCTGCCGCGCGCAAGCGCAACGACAGCGCGCGGCAGGCCAGCTCTATCATCGTGACCACCAGCAGGCGTACCGAGCCCGGTGCCGCCTGCGGCGCGTGACGGACACACCTTCCCCCGGACATCGTCTATTCCCCACTATCGCGAAGCCCTTCCGGCAGCCGGCCATCCGGCCAATCTGCATCGTGTGCGGGCGGGTGTAGGACGCGCCGCGCCCACCAAGACCGCCCGCACGGTCACCGAAGCCGTGGGTCACACGGCGGTGACCGGTGAGACGGCGGCGTGCGGAGCGGAGTACGTGGAGGACAGGCGATGAGAAGGCAGTTGCGTGTGCTGGCGACTAGCGTCAAGTATATGGTCCAGATTCCAAGGAGAGGCCATGACACACGACTGGACATGCACCGGTCGAGGCTGGCTCGTCGTGGCGGCGGTGCTAACCGCGATCGCCAGCGGAGTGACGTATGCACAGGACCTGCCCACCATCTTCGTCCGGGTGACCGACGGCACGGGAGCGCCAGTCACCGACCTCCGCCCCGAGGACATCGTGGTGCTGGAAGACGGCGAGGAGCGGGTAACCATCACCGTCGAGCCCGTCGACTGGCCGGTGAAGCTCACCGTCCTGGTGGACAACAGCCGGGCCATGATCCAGACGCTGGGCCAGATCCGTGAAGGCCTGCGCGGGTTGATCGACGCACTCCCGGCGGGCGTGGAGGTTGAGCTACTGACTACGGCCCCGCAGCCCCGGTTCATCGTCCGGTCGACCACCGACCGCCAAGCCCTGCTTGAAAGCGTCGACATGATCGTGCCCGACTCGGGGGCGGCCGCCTTTGTCGACGCCCTGGTGGAGGCCAGCGACCGCATCCGCGACGACGACGCCCCGCACTTCCCGGTTGTGCTGATGGTGGCAGCCAATGGGGCCGACCCGTCGGTATCGGGCGGCATCGACCGGAAGTTCCGGCGGCTGCAGGAACAGACGTTCGAGAAGCCAGCGACCTACCACGTCATCGTCTGGACCTCGCCCGGCACGACTAGCGGGCAGGTGGACGGCGCCGTGCAAACGATCGTCGGCACGCAGATGACCGAGATCACCGGGGGCCGCTACGAGGCACTGGCCGCAAGCTCCCGATTTACAACGCTGCTGCCCGAGATGGGCGTACAGATCGCAGCGAGCCACCAGCGCCAGCGCACCCAGTACCGGGTGAGCTACCTCCGCCCGGCCGATGTGGCCCCGCCACAGCAGGGCATCGGCGCCAACATCCTGCGCCAGGGCCTACAGGGCGAGCTGAGCTTCGACGGGCGCCTGCCCTGACGGTCGGCCGGAATTCTGTGGCGTCTTTGACTCATGACCCAAGGCCAGCGGTTCGATCGGGCGCAGGGGCTCTGGACTATCCATCAGACTCGTGGCGAGGGCCAGCTCTGGAGCCCATCCCGTCATTGGGCACCCGAGCTCTGCCGAAACGGCATGTAGCCACGCGCGGCAGGATCGGGCACGGGTCGAGTCCCGCCGAGCATCAACCGCGACCACGCGCAACAACTCCTGCGGCACCGGACTTTGGGTGGCGCTCATGGCCCCTCACGACTCGGTGGAGTTGCTCGTCTGCAACGCGTAGACGTCAGGCAGTGCCCGAAGGCGTGGATGAAGGTCGCAACGTCGGTGTACTCCGCTTGCAAGTTGTAGTCGCAGACGCAAAGCCTCTCGCTCAGTTCGACCCCGCTGCGACGATTGACAAAGCCCTTGACCGCCCGGCCCGCGACCGTTGTTGGCGGTCAGCGAGTACTGGTGCGGCCAGATCCGCTGGGCGTATTCCTGCTCTTAGGGGCGCGAGCGAGTCGTACAGGTCGGCCGGCCACGGGCGTGAATTTCTGCCTCAGGTTAGGCTCGAACTCATCGCGCTGCCCTCGACGTGACGAGGCCTGGCCCGAGCTGTCCATGCTACGGGCGATTCGCGGGCCCGGCGGCCAAGCTCGGGGCGCAAAGCGAGGATCGCAGTACCGCCCACCCGGGGATCGGTCCGGCAGTGGATATACGCCTGCTGCATCTTGTCGTTGACGATAATCCGGATTCGCATCATCGGCTTCCGCGTCCCTGGCGTGGCCCAGCCATGAGTGTATAAAGGCAGGTATTCATGCGCGTCTTCCTGACCGGTGCCACCGGCTTCGTCGGCCGTGCGCTCGTGCCGGCACTACAGGCCAGCGGCCACATCGTGGTCGCATGGGTGCGCTCACTCGTACGGGCACGTGACGGGTTCGGGGCCGACGTGGAGCTGCTCGCCACCACTGAGGACGGTGCCGCGCTCGTGAGGGCGCTCGCCGGGTGTGACGCCGTGGTGAATTTAGCTGGCGCACCCATCATCGGGCCGCGGTGGACCGCCGCGCGGAAGGCCGTGCTGGTGGAGAGTCGCATAGACCTCACGCGCCGCTTAGTCCGTGCATCCGCCGCCGCCGCCCGAGCCCCACGGGTTTTTGTCTCAGCGAGCGCCGTGGGCTTCTACGGTCCGCGAGGCGACGCCGTGCTGAGCGAGGACGCCCCGCAGGGTACCGGCTTCCTGGCGACCGTGGCCGGCCGATGGGAGGCAGCGGCGGTGGCGGCCGAGGCGTTCGGCACCCGCGTGGTGTGCCTCCGGACGGGCATCGTGCTTGGCCGCGAAGGCGGGGCGCTGGCGCCCCAGCTGCCACTATTCCGGCTGGGCCTCGGCGGTCCATTTGGGTCGGGCCGCCAGTACGTGCCGTGGATCCACCTGGACGACGTGGTTCGCATCGTTATGGCGGCACTGACCGACTCCCGCTACACGGGCCCCGTGAACGTCGTGGCGCCGGAGGAGACCACCAGCCGCGATTTTGCGCGCGCCCTCGGTCGCGCCGTCCGCCGCCCTGCCGCCCTGCCGGTGCCGCGCCTGATGCTCCGGCTCGCGCTGGGCGAAGCCGCCGACGCGCTGCTCGACAGCCAGCGGGTTGCCCCCGAGCGACTGCGGCGACTGGACTTCGAGTTCGCCTTCCCCACCTTGGACGCGGCGCTTGCTGCGATCGTGCGCACGCGGCGTTGAAGACGATCGCGCGGCCACCGTATAGTCATCGGATGGAGAAGCGCTGTTGGCTAATGAAGTGTGAGCCCGGGGCCTATTCGATCGACGACCTGGCCCGGGACAGGACGACCAGTTGGGAGGGCGTGCGCAACTATCAGGCCCGCAACATCATCCGTGACCAGATGCAGGTGGGCGATCCGGTGTTGTTCTACGCCTCCAACGCCGAGCCGTCGGGAGTGACCGGCCTGGCGACGATCATCCGCACCGGCTACCCCGATCACTTCGCCTGGAAGAAGAGGCACCGCTACTTCGACGAGGCCAGCACCAAGGCGAGGCCGATCTGGTACATGGTCGACGTCAGCTTCGTCGAGCGCTTCCCAGCAACGGTCTCGCTGGCCACGCTGAAGGCGACGCCGGGCCTCGAGAAGATGATGGTGACGCAGAAGGGTAGCCGGCTCTCCGTGCAACCCGTCACCCCCCGCGAGTACGATATCGTTGTCCGCTTGGGGCGGCGTGCTGCCCGCGCCACCAAGGCCACCAAGAAGCACCGGTGATGCCGACCGCGCGCCTTCGGGCCCTTACTCCCGCGCTCTTCGTCGCGGCCTCCTGCGTCGGCCCCGGAGCCAGCGCGCCGCCTGACCGATCACCGACCGCGCCCGTCACCGAGGCCCGCGTGGCGATGGGCACCGAGTTGCGGCTCACCGCCTGGACCGGTGATACGGCCGGGGCCCTGGAAGCCTTCGAGGTTGTCTACGCCGAGTTCGAGCGCCTTGAGGGCCTGATGAGCACTTGGCGGGAGGACAGCGAGGTCTCACGCGTGAACGCCGCGGCGGGCGGCAGCCCCCTGCCCGTGAGCCGTGAGGTGCTCGACGTCCTGCTGCTGTCGCGGCAGATCAGCGAGTGGACCGGCGGCAAGTTCGACATCACCTTCGGGGCGCTCTCGGACTTCTGGAACTTCAACCACGACGGGACCGACAGCGTGCCCGACATGGACGCCGTACGCGCCCGCCTGCCGCTGATCGCCTGGGAGGACGTCGAGATCGACGAGGCAGCCGGCACCGTGCGGCTGCCCCGTTCCGGCATGAGCTTCAATTTGGGTGGGATCGGCAAGGGCTATGCGGTCGATCGCGCCGTCGCCATCCTCCGTGATGCGGGGCTCGGCAATTTCCTGATCCAGGCCGGCGGGGACCTCTACGTGGGCGGCCAGCCCAAGGGCCGCCCGTGGCGCCTAGGCATCCAAGATCCGCGCAGCTCGGGCGGCACGCCCTTCGCCGTGATGGATCTGGCCGACGCCACCTTCAGCACATCGGGCGACTACGAGCGGTTCTTCATCCGCGACGGCCGCCGGTATCACCACATCCTCGATCCGGATCTCGGCGAGCCGGCGATGGCCAGCCGGAGCGTCACCATCGTGACCTCGCAGGCGGTGCTGGCCGACGCGCTCTCGACCGGCGTGTTCATCGTAGGACCCGAGGCGGGCATGGCGCTCATCGAGCGGCTCGACGACGTGGAAGGCGTGATTGTCGACGCAGACAACCAGCTCCATATTTCGTCGGGGCTCGTCGACCAGCTGACCGTGCTGGCACCTCCGACCGACGGGCTGTAGCCTCCTACTTCGCGGGGACCGCGCGCGAGGCGGCGGCCGCCTCGGCCTGCTGCTTCGTGAGAAGCTTCGCTTTGTAGGCGATGATGCGGTGGTGTGGGCACTTGGCCTCGTTGGCATAGAGCCGCTCGCAGTCGTCACACCGGACGCACTCGGTCTTGATGATCTGCGGCCCACGAATCGCGCCCCACTCGCAGGTCTTCTCGCAGATCCGGCAGGTGCTGCACTCCTTCCAGCGCTTGATCCGGAAGACGGTGGTCACGCTTGAGATGAGCCCGAGGGCAGCACCAAGTGGGCACAGGAACCGGCAGTAGAGATTCCGCACAAAGAGGCTAGCGACCAGCAACCCACCCAGGAGGATCCATAGGTCCAGACTGACCACCTGGGGTGCCTGGATGGCACCGTACATCCAGAACGGCTCGATGTATCGGTAGAACCCGATGTCACGGGTGACGAGGTAGTAGCCGATTGCTGCGAAGAGGATTACGAATTTGATGTAGCCGGCCCGGCGCTCGAGCGTCTTCGGCACCTCGACCTGGAAGCGCCTGGGCACAACGAGATCGAGCAGCTGCGTGAGCGCGCCAAAGCCACAGATCCGACCGCAGTACAGGCGCCCCCAGAACACCGTCGTCACCACCATGAAAACCGCCACGGCGTACCACGCCATCGAGATATCGAAGGGCGGCAGGGCGTTGGTCAGAGCGCCGAAGATGTTGACAACCGAGATCAGGTAGCTCTTGTAAACGCCCATGTACAAGACGCAGGCGACCAGCGTCACGTACTTGAGTCGCTCGCTCCGCCGCCAGAAGCTGACCATGGCGAGCGTGGCGAAGGCGAGAAATGAGACGATGTCGACTGCTTGGTCCCGCGCCATCTCGAGCAGGGTGGGCTCGACCTCGTCCTCGAAGCCAAAGAAGTCGTCGAGCTCCTCGTCGGTTGGGGGCTGCGCCCAAGCTGACGCCGGCGTCCAAGCGGGCGCGGTGAACATAATCAGGCAAACGGCTAGCCGCGTGGCGCGGAGGACCGCCCGCACGCTCACGAGCTGGACGGAGCCAGCAGGGCGCGCGCGATGCGGCGGGAGCTGTTCCGGATGGCGCGGCTTGAACTGGTCACGCTGATCGTGGCCCTTGAGATGGCATCGATGTCGGACCCGTACCGGAACGGATCGCGGACGTCCTTGCCGTCGAACTGCACGGCGAATTCGGGCAGGTCCACCGAGAAGTCGCCGTACGGCTCGCGGTGCTCGGTGACCACGATGCCGCGCAAAATCAGGTCCGTGTCCATGCCGACGAAGATCTTGATCGGTCCGTCGAACGCCCGCTCCAGCGGCTCGAGCTCAGTCGTCCAGTACGCGAACCCGATCACCTCGCCGCTCGCGTCGAGGGCCTTGTAGTGCGGTGGGTTGCTTTCCTTGGGCGAAAAGCTGGCAGCATCCGGGAAGAGCCGGGGCAACAGATCGTCGGCCTCCAGCCCCGTCTGGAGCTGGCCGGCGACGACCACCAAGCTACTGACCACGAGTGCGAGTGCGGCGAACAGTGTGCGCACGGGGGTATAACTCCTGACAGCGAATTATGACCGGCCTGAGCGGGCGGGGTCAAACCACGCCCAGGGCCAACCCGGGGAGGCGTACAGCCCGAAAACGTGCTAAAAAGGCACGCTGTGATGATCAAACGCCTGCTCACCGGCTTCCTGACCCTTACCGGGCTGCTCCCCCTGCTGGCTGCGCCCGCCGCCGCCCAGGTAGGGCTCCCAGGACGTGCCATCACGCCGCTCCAGGAGCAACTCGCGGCGGCTACCGAGGTCGACTGCACCTTCACGACCATGGTCACAGGCGACTGGGATGGCGCCGAGACCCTAGTCGAGACGATGCCCACCGAGCTCGAGGTAACCTTCACCAACGTGAGCACCGACGAGGGCACGGCCGACGCCGGCACGGACTTCGGGCCGGCCTTCATCGTGGTCAACTTTACGAACGACTACCTGCACTTCGTCCAGATGTTCCGGGCCGGCCCGCTGTACACGACTACGGTGATGGCCGTGGAGGGCGAGGACGACCGCCTGCTGGCTGCCCACACTCGGCACGAGTACACGCTGGTCTCGCTTCCGGGTTTCACGTCGCGGCCCGAGATGTACATCGGCAGCTGCGTCGTCGAGTAGAGCTAAGCGTTCGCTCCTGCCCGCGCACTCGCGGGGCTCGGTGTGGACCTTCACCTTCTCGCCCTCCTTCACGAAGAGCGGCACCCGAACCTCGAGGCCCGTCTCGAGCGTGGCGGCCTTGGTGACGCCGCCGCGGGCCGTGTCACCTTTCACCGCAGGCTTGGTGCTGGCAGCCGTTAACTCGACGATCGTCGGCAATTGCAGCTCGAGCGGGCGGCCATTGTACCTCCGGCGCTGCAGGATCAGGTTGTCGACCAGCGGCGTCTTGTCCTGCCCCACCTGGCTGCCTTCAGCGTCAGCGTCTTGAACAAGTCCTGATCCATAACGTGATAGCCCTGCGCGTCAGCGTAGAGAACGCTGCCGTGGCCATCTTGAGGTTCGGCTAGCTCAGCTTGTCGCCGGCCTCGAACATCCGGTCGAACACGGCCTAGGTCAGCAGGTTCCGCATCTTCACCCGCACCAGGGCTGCCCACCGCGGGCCGTTGGCTTGGAGACCTCGACGTCGAGCCAGTGATACGGTGTCCCCTCGAACTCGAAGAACCCCTTGCGCTTGATGTTGATCGCCTCGAGCTGCCCAACCATCCTCTCAGTGTACGTGAAATCGACACCTTGAAGGCCGGGCAGCGGTAGCCGGAAGGCACCCTGTAAGCGCTCGTAGAGCATGCCGAAGAGGCCGGCGCTCGCCACGGCTCAGTACAAGGGCGCCGCACCGATGAGAATCAGCGGCACAACCCGCCGGCGCCTACTCGTCGGCCAGCGGCGAGAGTGGCACCGACGCCGTGGGGAAAGGCTGCCAGTCGCGCGACAGGTAGTCGACCAGCGTCAGCCCGAGCAGGATGACCAGGAAAAAGAAGGCCGAGGCCACGACCAGCTGCGTCAGCTTCGAGCTGTACTTCACGTGCATAAAGAACAGGATGACGAGCGTGGCCTTGATGATCGCGATCCCGATGGCGACCGGAAAGTTGAGGATGCCGAGATCCACGAAGGCGACCGCCACGGTGATCGCGGTCAGCACCATCAGGGCAACGAAGATCGCAATGTAGGTGCTCTTGGGCGAGATGTGTCCGGCCATCGTCAGTGCGCCACCGCTCCGATGCGGTCCACCAGGTACAGGAGCGGGAAAAGGAAGATCCACACGATGTCGACGAAGTGCCAGTAGAGCCCCGACATCTCCACCGGGGTGTACCACTGGGGGGAGAATCGGCTCTTGTGCGCCATCCAGAGGATCACGCTCAGCAGAGCGAAGCCCACTACCATGTGCAGCGCGTGGAGGCCGGTCATCGCGAAGTAGAGCGAAAAGAAGATTTCCTCCTGGGCCGCATACGGTCCCGTTAGCGTGAAGTTGAGGCCCGGCACCTCGCCAAGCACCCACTTCTCGTGGTACTCGAAGCCCTTGATGACTAGGAACGTGAGGCCGAGCGCCATGGTGAACACGAGCCAACCCATAGTGCCCTTGCGCGACCCGGTCTGCGCGCCGCGCACGGCGAGGGCCATCGTCAGGCTGCTGCCGATCAGCACGACGGTGTTGACGCCACCCAGCACGATGTCCAGCTGGTTGCTGCCCGCAATCCACCCGTCCGGGTACCAGAGCCGGTACAGCATGTAGGCCGTGAAGAGGCCGCCGAAGAACATCACTTCGGTGACGAGAAACACCCACATGCCCAGCGTCGACGCTTCGTGCTGCTGCTGCAACGAGTCGAAGTGGTGCTGGAGATCAGGATGATGCCCGTGCTCCGCGTGCGCTGCCAGGCCGTCAGACAACCTTGACCTCACGGCCGACGTAGTTGTACGGCTCCTCGGTCACCACCGGCTGCTCATCAAAATTGTGCAGCACGGGCGGCGACTGCGTCTGCCACTCAAGCCCCGTTGCCAACCACGGGTTGGCACCGGCCGCCTTGCCCTTCATCAGCGACCAGGCGAGGTAGATCAGCACCAGCGTGTAGGCAGCTCCTAGCACCATCGAGCCGCCGGTCGACAACACGTTCAGCACCTGCCATTCCGGCGGGTACATGTGATACCGACGCGGCATACCCAGGTATCCGAGGACGAACTGCGGGAAGAACGTCAAGTTGAACCCGATGAAGACCAGGATGGCGCTGACAGTCGCCGCCACGTCGTTGAACATGCGACCAGTCATCTTGGGCCACCAGTAGTGCAGGCCAGCCATGAAGCCCATGATGGCCCCGCCCACCATGATGTAGTGGAAGTGCGCCACGACGAAGTAGGTGTCGTGCATGTGCACGTCCGTGCCGAGCGAGGCCAGGAACAGGCCCGTCAGGCCGCCGATGAGAAAGAGCCCCAGGAAGCCAAGGACCCAGATCATTGGCGACTTCAGCCAGATCGCACCCTTGTACAACGTGGCGGTCCAGTTGAAGGTCTTGACGGCCGACGGCACTGCCACCGCGAAGGTCAGCACCGAGAACACCAGCGCCGAATAGGGCGAGATACCCGACACGAACATATGGTGCGCCCAGACCAGGAAGCCGAATACGGCGATCGCGAGGCTGGAAAACGCCACGAACGAGTACCCGAACACCGGCTTCCGCGAGAAACAGGCGATGACTTCGCTAATCACGCCCATCGGCGGCAGGATCATGATGTAGACCGCCGGGTGGGAATAGAACCAGAACAGGTGCTGGAACAGCACCGGATCGCCGCCCAGCTCGGGATCGAAGATGCCGAAGCCGAGCGCCCGCTCCATGGCAAGCATCAGCACGGTGATGGCCACCACCGGCGTGCCAAGGATGTTGACTAGGCTCGTCGCATACGCGCTCCACACGAACAGCGGCAGCCGGAACCAGGTGAGCCCAGGCGCGCGCATCCGGTGGATCGTCACGAGGAAGTTCAGCCCCGTGAGAATCGAGGCGAACCCCGTTACGAAGATGCCCACGCCAGTGGCCATCACATTCGTGCTCGACGCGGTGGAGCTGTAGGGCGTGTAGAACGTCCAGCCCGTGTCGACGCCACCCGTGATCATCGCGTAAAGCGTGATGATCATGCCGATCACGAAGATGTACCAGCTCAGCAGGTTTACTTTCGGGAAGGCGACATCCTTGGCACCTATCATCAGCGGCAGGACGAAGTTCCCAAGCACCGCCGGCACAACGGGAATTAGGACGAAGAAGACCATCGCCACGCCGTGCATCGTAAACAGCTTGTTGTAGGTATCGGCCGAGACGAGGTCGCCGGCCGGGGTGGCCAGCTCGGCCCGGATACCGGCCGCGAAGACGCCGCCGAGGATAAAAGCCACCCCCACAGCCACCAGGTACATGATCCCGATGCGCTTGTGGTCCTTCGTGAGCAGCCACGACGCGATGCCGTGGCTGGCGTTGAGGAAGTTGGGTGAGTCAGCGCGGGTCGTCATGCTGTGTCCCTAGTCGTTTCCCGCGGCAGGGGTCGCGTCTAGGCGCGCGGCCGCCGGGGCATCGAGCGACTTCACGTACTCGATGAGCGCCATCACGCTCTCCTCGCTCACCAGCCCCTGAAAGGTCGGCATCTGCGGACCATATCCGCTGACCAGCTTGGCCTGCGGGTTCAGGATCGACTCGCGCAGGTAGCTCTCGTCCACATTCACCGTGGCACCGTTGGTCAGGGCCACCTGCGACCCGAACACGCGCTCAAGCGATGGCCCCCGGCCGGTCCCGTTCTCAAGATGACAGGTGTTGCACGCCAGTTCCTGGAACAACTGCTCGCCGCGCACTTCAAGCGGCAGGTCAGTTCCGCCGCCGGCCAGCCAGTCCTGATACTCGGCCGGCTCCATCACCACAACCCGTCCGATCATGCCCGAGTGGTTGGTCCCACAGTACTCGGCGCAGAACAAATGGAACTCGCCCGTCTGGGTCGCCTCGAACCAGATCGTGCTGTAGCGGCCTGGAATCGCGTCGGCCTTCACTCGGAAGACCGGGATGAACAGGTCATGCAGCACGTCCTCGGAGGTGAATGTGATCTTCACGGGCCGGCCCACGGGCACGTGCAGCTCGTTGATCTCGCTCTGCCCGCCTACGTGCTGGAACTTCCACATCCAGCGCTTGCCGACCGAGTAAATCTCGAGCGTCTGGTCAGGCGGGCGGATGATGTCAAAGTAGACACTGGCCGACCAGCCGAAGATGCCCATCGCGATAACGAATGGGATCAGCGTCCACCCGATCTCGAGCGACAGCGACCCGTGGATATTCTCGCCGACCTTGGTCGGATCGTCGGTGCGGTACTTGATGGCGAACCAGACCGCCGCAATCGACACGACGATCGTGAAAAAGGCGGTGACCGCCACAATCGCGAAGTACAGGTTGTCCACGCTGGCGGCCAAGGTGGACGCCTGTTCAGGGAATAACGGGATACCGGCAGGCTGCTGCATATCTCTTGCTCGATGGTGCCCCTCAGGCTCGGCCTACCATCGACGCACGCGACTCGCGGCGCCACATCAACAGCACGAACCCGCCCAGCAGCGCGAGCGTTACCACGCCGCCGAGCCGCATGATGTTCATTACCATCGGTCCGTACTGACCGGCCGCTGGGTCATAGTGGAAGCAGTACAGGAACAGCTCGTCGACCGCCGAGCCGATGCTGCCCTCGCTCGACTCCACCAGAGCCAAGCGTAGGTCGCGGGGCGAGTACTCGACGCCGTAGAAGTACCGGGACAGCCGGCCCTCGGGCGTCACGGTGAGCACGCCACTCACGTGGGCGAACTGCTGCGTCCGCTCCTCCCAGCGGTAGCTGAAGCCCGCGGCGCTGGTGACCGCCTGGATCGCCGACTCGTCACCCGTCAGGAAATGCCACGAATCGGCCTGCCCAGCCGCGTCCCAGTGCGCCAAGTGCTCTGCCTTCTTCGCCGCCGCGGCTTCGGGCGTGTCGCGCGGATCGAAACTGACGAGCACCACCTCGAACTCCTGGCCCGGCGTGAACTCGAGCACCCGGATCGCCGACGAGAGGCCGTTCATCACCTGCGTGCAGAGCATCGGGCACTGGTAGTAGACGAAGGCCAGCACCACGGGCGCGTCGCTAAAGTAGTCGCCCAACGTCACTGCCCGGCCGGTTTCGTCACGGAACGGCGTCTTGAGTGGCAGCTGCTCGCCCAGCTGCTGCCGGAACGTCACTTCGCGCAACTGAGGCGGCACGACCGACGAGGCAAGGCCTGACTGGCTGGAACTGCCCGGAAGGCCGGGCCCCTGCTGCGCGGCCGCCGGGCCCAACGCGGACAGGAGGGCCACGGCCCCCACGCTCGCAATCCGGAACATCCTGATCATCACTGCCTCCGGCGCTCATCCATGCGTCCAGCGCTGCTGTCGGATGGCAACAATCCCGTTTCCTCGCTCGACTCGGCCACAGGCAACCCCTGCTCGACGACCATGCGCATGGCTTCCTCGATGGGAATCCGCACAGTGCCCGCGTCCTCGTCCAGCCAGCGGTAGGACTCGAGGCGCGCGTCCTCGAGACGGCGGAAGCGCTCCATGTCCAACGCCGGATCGGTTTGCAGCCGCGGCCCCGCCGGCTCCGGCAGTGCGCCAGCGTCGGTGTCGGCTAGTGGGTAGCGCGGCTCTGCCGTCTCGATCCGGTTGTCAGCCATCGTGGCGAACATCACGCCCATCCCGATGGCGGTCAGCACCGTGAGTCCGGCCAGCCATGCCATGAACTTGGCGATCGCGCCCACGCTCGCGTCGGTGCGCTCGTAGGCGGCATCCGGCGCCGGCAGGTATTCGTTGTCAGCCGACTCGTGCCCGTGGAGGTCGTCGTGATCCGCCATCAGTGCCCTCCCGTGCTCTTCAGCGCGTCCTGCAGGTACGGGTCACGAACCGGCAGCAGCGGGCGCTGCCGGAGGTTGGTAAAGAACATCCACAGCCACAGCCCGCCAATCGCAAGTGGTGCGGCGAGATCGAGCCAGTGCACGTGGAAGGCGGCCACGTGCTCACCCGCTTCGGCGCCGGCTTCCATGTGGAGGTTGAGCCCCGCAGCGTCGAACTCGGGCGACACCAGAAACATGTTGTCGACGAAGCGCACGATCAACAGCCAGATCGCGATCAACGCCAAGCGGTTCGACGCCCGCTTGATATCGCGCGACAGCAGGAGGCCGAACGGCACAACGAACTGGAAGACGATCAGGAACATGCCGACGTACTGCCACCCGTGGTCCGTCCGCGACAGGTAGTAGGGGATCTCCTCCAGCAGGTTGGCCGAGAAGATCAACATGTACTGTGAGAACTGGAAGTACGCCCACAACATCACGAAAGCCAGCGTGAACTTGCCCATGTCGTGAAAGTGGTTCGGCTTGAACACGCCGGCCATCGGCTCGCGACGCGCCAGGAACACCATGATCAGCACCGTGAACGCCAAGGCGGACAGCCCCTGGGTGCCGACGAAAATAAACCCGAACAGCGTCGAAAACCAGTGGGGGGAGAGCGACATCACCCAGTCGACAGAGGCCGCCGTAATGGTGAACGCGTAGAACACGATGCCGACGCCGCTCAGCTTCCGCATCCGCTCAGTCGTCGTGGCATCGCCCGCGTCCTGGGCCTTCGACCACTTGGCAAGGAACCAAGCGATCAGGATCCAGCCGGCGAAGTAGAAAACCGCGCGGGCCAGGAAGAACGGGGTGTTCAGGTACAGCGCCTTGTGCTGCAGCACCTCGTCCGCGGCCACCAGATCCGCGTGGGTCCACGGATACAGGGACTGCATCCCGAGGACCACCGGGACAAACAGCACCGCCATCAGCGGTAGCGTCCTGGCAGAGGCCTCAAACACCCGGCGCACGACCATCCCCCAGGCACCGCCCGAGAGATGGTGCACCATCATCATGCCCATCGAGCCGAGCGACACGCCCAGCCACAGCAGGTAGCCGATCAGCCAGGCGCGGAAGAAGTTGGTCGGTTCGACAGCGAAGCCGATGCCGCAAAGGATGAGCCCCACGACGCCCGCGATAAGTGCCCGGCGACCACGGGCGTCAATGTCGGGGACAGGCGGCGCGTAAGTGGTGTCAATCACTCCGCCTCCTCCCCCTCGCCCTCTTCCGCACCAGCCTCCTCGAGCTGGAGGGGCGCACCGAGCTCGGGCCGCAGCGGCACGGGCACGTCGGCCTCCGTGCCGTTGAGGCTGGTCTGCAGCGCGCGGATGTAGGCGGCAATCGCCCAGCGGTCGTCCACCGGCACCTCCACGGCGAAGTCCTGCATCGCGCCGAAGCCGTTGGTCATCACGTCGAAGAAGTACCCCACCGGCGCATCCACGAGCCGTTGCTCGCCGAGCGAGGGCGGCGCCCGGAACCCCCGCTGCACAATCATCCCGTCGCCGACCCCCGCCCGGCCGTGGCACGGCGAGCAAAACACGTCGAAGCGCTCGCGACCGCGAGCCATCACGTCCTCGGTAACGGGCATCGGGAACGCGTCGGCCAGCACGCCCTGGATCTTGCCAGTATAAAGATGGTCGTCGTCGCGCAGCAGGCCGCGGGCCACCGTGCCGGGCGGCAGGACACGCGCCGACTGGCCGTTGGCAAAGAAGACCGACGCTTCGAGCGGCTCGTAGCGCGGCGCGTCGTGCATGTCTTGCCGACACGCAACGGCGACAAACACCGCGCCGAGCACGAGCGCAAACCTGGCGGTCCTACTCATCGACTTCCGACACTCCCACAGGGTTCAGGTCCTTGAGGAACCGACTCGTCACCGTCCGGTCGAACTTCGGGTCGGTGGCCTCAATACACAGGAAGAACCGGTCGCGCGACGCACGCGCGAATGCAGGCACGTTGAAGACCGGGTGGTACGGTTTCGGCAGCCCGTTGAGCGCCCACATACCGAAAAAGCATGCCAGTGCGGCGCCGAGCACCGTGGTCTCGAACGTCACCGGGATGAACTGCGGCCAGCTGTGCAACGGCCGGCCGCCGATGTTCAGCGGGTACGCCGTGGTCGACACCCACCACTGCAGCGTGTAGCCGACCGAACCGCCAAGCAGCCCGCCAATCAGCGTGACCAGTGGCACCTTCGTGCGCGGCAGCGCAAGCGCCTCGTCGAGCTCGGGAATCGGCATCGGCGAGTACGCGTCGAGGCTGGTGTAGCCCGCCGCCCGGGCGCGGCCCGCCGCCTCGACGAGCGCGAGCGGCGTCTCGAACTCGGCCATCAGGCCGTGCAGCGACGAGGGCTGGGTCTCGTGCATCATCGATCGTTACCCATGGTGCTCGGCCCGCTGCACCTTGGCCTCGGGCACGAGCGTCCGCATCTCGAAGATCGAGATGGCCGGCAACAACCGGACAAACAAGAAGAACAGCGCCAAAAACAGGCCGATCGTCCCAGCGTACATCGCGAAGTCCCACCGCGTCGGTGTGAAGATGTCCCACGACGAGGGCAGGAAGTCACGCGACAGGCTGGTCACGATGATGACGAACCGCTCCAGCCACATCCCGACGTTGACCAACAGCGACAGCACGAACAGCAGCGCCAGGTTGTTGCGCACGCGCTTGAACCAGAAGAGCTGGATCATCACCACGTTGATTGAGATGAGCACCCAGTACGACCACGCGTAGGGCCCGGTCATCCGGCCCCACATCATGTACACCTCGTACTCGTTGGCGCTGTACCAGGCGAAGAACGCCTCGTTGGCGTAGCCGTAGGCTACGATCATGCCCGTGGCCAGCATCACCTTCGTCATGTTGTGGATGTGACGCATGGTGATGAAATCGGTCAACCCGTAGAACTTCCGCATCGGAATCGCGAGAGTCATGACCATGGCAAACCCGGAGTAGATCGCGCCCGCAACGAAATACGGCGGGAAGATCGTGGCATGCCAGCCGGGCACCTGCGACACGGCGAAGTCGAAGCTCACGACCGAGTGCACCGACAGGACCAGCGGCGTCGAGATACCGGCCAGCAGCAGGTAGGCCACCTCGTAACGCTGCCAGTGGCGCGCCGACCCGCGCCAGCCGAGCGCCAGCACACCGAAGATCAGTCGACGCGCCTTCGAGGTCGTCCGGTCGCGGATCGTCGCCAAGTCAGGCACCAGCCCCGTGAACCAGAACAGCAGCGACACTGTGAAGTAGGTCGACACCGCGAAGACGTCCCAGATGAGCGGGCTGCGGAACTGCGGCCACAGGCTCATCGTGTTCGGGTACGGCAACAGCCAGTAGGCCGCCAGCCACGGGCGGCCGGTGTGCAGCAGCGGGAACAGCGCCGCACAGGCCACGGCAAACAGCGTCATCGCCTCGGCGAAGCGGTTGATCGACGTGCGCCACTGCTGCCGGAACAGCAGCAGGATCGCCGAGATCAGCGTGCCGGCGTGGCCGATACCGATCCACCAAACGAAGTTGATAATCGGGAATGCCCAGCCAACCGGGATGTTGTTGCCGAAGATCCCGATGCCCTCGAACAGCAACTTCATGATCGTGAAGTTAAGCAGGAGCAGCAGCAGGAACGCGATGCCAAAGCCGAGAAACCACCCGGCCGGCGTCCGCTTCGCAGTGACGATGTCGCTGATCCGGTCGGTGACCGTCTTGAAGTTGTGCCCCGGCTCGAGCACCGGAGACGTGTGCGTAGCTTCCGCCATCAGTCTGTGGCTTCGGCCGCCGCCTCATCCGCTCCGCCCGCCCCGGCCAGCCGGGCCTCCTCAAGCACGGTGTTCGGGTTGCGCACGATCGCGAGGTAGGTCGTCCGGGGACGGTTATTTAGCTCGGCGAGCAGCGAATAGTTCCGCGGGCTCGCCTTTCGCGCGGTCACTCGGCTGGCCGGGTCGTTGATGTTCCCGAAGACGATGGCGTCGGTCGGGCACGCGGCCTGGCAGGCCGTGACGACATCGCCGTCGCGGATCTCGCGGTCCTCGAGCTTGGCCGCCACGCGCGCGTGGTTGATCCGCTGCACGCAGTAGGTGCATTTCTCCATCACGCCGCGGCTGCGCACCGAGACATCGGGGTTGCGCATCGCGGCGAGGCTCGGCGTCTCCCAGTCCTGATAGAGCAGGAAATTGAATCGGCGCACCTTGTAAGGGCAGTTGTTCGCGCAGTAGCGCGTGCCGACGCAGCGGTTGTAGACCATGTCGTTCAGGCCTTCGTCGCTGTGAGTCGTGGCCGCCACCGGGCAGACGACCTCGCATGGCGCGTTCTCGCACTGCTGGCACGGCATCGGCTGGTGGTATGTGTCCGGATCGTCGACCGGGCCGGTGTAGTACCGGTCGACGCGCAGCCAGTGCATCTCGCGGCCGGCCAGCACCTGCTCCTTGCCGACAACTGGCACGTTGTTCTCAGCCTGGCACGCCACCACACACGCGTTGCAGCCCGTACACACGCCCTGGTCAATCGCCATGCCCCAGGAGTAGCCGGGGTACGCGTGCTCGTCCTCGTTGTACAAGGTGAGCGTGCGCGGCGGCTCCTCGCCCAGCTCGCGCACGAACTCCGGGTTCGCCTCGAATTCCTCGGTCGTGCCCACGCGTACCAGGTTGCGCCCCTCGAGCGACCAGTGGTCCTGCGTCGAGGCCAGCGTGTAACGGTCGCCGGTGACGGAGAGCGCCACGTTGGCAGCGGTTTCCAGCGCGTCGATCGTGCGGAGCGGGGTGACATCGACGCCGGTGCCGTCGCCCGTGCGCCCGGCCCGCGTCCGGCCGTAGCCGAGGTGCAGCGTCAGCGTGTCGGCCGCCTGCCCCGGCGCGACCCACAGCGGAATCCGCAGCGTCCGCGCGCCGCGCGCGAGCTCCACGATGTCTCCGTTCTCGACGCCGAGCCGCTCGGCGGTGGCAGGCGAGACGAGTGCCGCGTTGTCCCACGTGAGTTTGGTAAGCGACTTCGGCAACTCCTGCAGCCACGCGTTGTTGGCGAAGCGGCCGTCGTGTACCGACGGATCGGGGCGGAAGGCAATCTCCAAGCCCTCGGCCGGCACGGCGCGCGGCGCAACCGCAACGGCGAAATTCGGCTGCAACACTACGGGGCGCGCCGCGAGCGCAGTCTGCGGGACGAGGCCATCGTGCACCCAGCGGCGCCACTCGCGATCGAAGGGGGACGGCAGCGGGACCGGCGCGGCGGTGACCGGCGGAACCGCAGGCTCGGCGGCCTCGCCATCGACCGACTCCCCGGGCTCGGGCGGCGGGGGGGGCGCGGGCGCCTCGGTGGACAGCCCGCTCAGGCCGGCCCAGTGCTCGCGGACCAAGTCGTACCCTGGGCGGCCACCGCCCTCGCTGAGCGCGGCTATGACCTCGATCGCCGAGCGCCCGCCGTAGAGCGGCGCGATCAACGGCTGCATGATGGTGACCGTCCCGTCGGCGGCGCTGACATCGCCCCACGTCTCGAGGAAGTGGGCCTCTGGCACGTGCCAGTGCGAGCGGGCCGCCGTCTCGTCTTCGTAGAGGCCCAGATGCACGCGGAGCAGCACCTGATCCATCGCGGCGGCGAACTCCAAGTCGGCCGGGGCAGTGTAGACGGGGTTGCCACCCAGCGTGAGCAGAAGGTCCACCTGCCCCGCGTTCATGTCGTTGACCAGCGTCTGCAGGTCGGCCACTTGGTCGGCCGGTCGCGACTCGGCGGGCTCAGTGTAGACCAGCGTGCTGCCCACGTTACCCAGCGTGTCGTTGACCGCGTGGACGAGGGCGTGCACGGCGGCCGACTGCGCGTCGCCGGCAATCACGAGGCTTCGCCCGCGGTTGGCGTTCAGGTCGTCGACCACGGCGTCCACCCACGCGGCCGCGCCCGCCGGAGCGGTGGCATCGCCGGCGCCGGCCACACCGAGACGCGCGGCCACGGCACGCGCGAAGGCCTCGACCTCCGACGGCTTCAGCGCCAACCGGTGATCAGCGCGCGTGCTGGTGTTGGTGGGCGTGCTCTCGATTGCGTACAGGCGGTTGAGGTCAGCCTCCTCGTCCTCGATGCGGCGGCGTGATGCGAACGCGCGCGCGTACCGGAGCGCCCCCGGGCCCGTGCACAGGAAGTCGGCGTCAAACGACACGATGACGTCGGCGGCTTCAACAGTGTACTGCGTGTCGACATACTCGCCGAACGCCATGCGGCTGCCGGCCCGAACGTTGTGGCGGCCCGCCGGCTCCCACTGAATCCACCGGGCTGCGGGAAAGCGCGCAAGGAACACCGTAATCTGCGCCGCCAGCGTCGGCGAGGCCACCGTTTCGGTGAGAATCCGGATGCCGGCCCCTTGGGTGGCCTCCTGCGCGGCTAGCGCCTCGGCCATCGCGGTCGTGAAGCCGCCGAAGGTCTCGACCTCGCCGAGCCTGGTGATGGCCTGCGACCGGTCGGGATCGTAGAGGCCCAGGATGGCAGCCTGCGCGAAGATGTCGGTGGCGCCCAGGCTGGCCGGATGATCGGGGTTACCCTCGATCTTCGTCGGCCGGCCCTCGTGGCTCTCGACGAGCAACCCGACACCGGTCCCGCCCATCGGCATCGCCGTCGCAAAGAACAGCGGCTTGCCCGGCACGAGATCCTCGGGTTGTTGCACGTACGGCACGACGTGCTCTACCGGCTGCCGCGTGCAGGCGCTGACGCCGGCCAGGGCCAGCGATGCCCCCATCAGCTTCAGGAAGCTGCGGCGCCCCACCGGGTCGAGCCACTCGGACGCGTTCTGGGGAAACTCACGATGGAGGAACGACTGGAACTCGGGCGTCTCAGCCAGCGACTCGAGGCTGCGCCAGTACTCGCGCCCCCGCTCGGCGCTCAGGCGAGCCCGCAACGTCTCAATATCGTTTGGCTGAGTCATCGACCGGTTCACCGGTGGCAAGTCGAGCAACTGGTGTTGCCTTGGATGCCGTATTCCTGTACGAGGCGCATCCCAAGGATTGCCTGCGGCTCCTCCGGTTCGTAGCCCATCGTGTAGATCTCGCTCCGTGGCCGCACGTAGTCCTCGGGCGCACGGTGGCAATCGATGCACCACTCCATGCGCAGCGACTCCTGCTGCAGTACCAGCGGCATCTGATCCACGCGCCCGTGGCACGTCTCGCACCCGACGCCGCGATTGATGTGCACACTGTGGTTGAAGTACACGAAGTCTGGCAAGTCGTGGACGCGCGTCCAAGCAATCGGCGTGTCGTTGCGGAAGCTCGCGCGCACCGGCTCGAGGTACGGGCTGTCGGCCCAGATTTGCGTGTGACAGCTCATGCACGTCTTGGTGGGCGGGATGCCGGCAAATGCCGACGTTTCCACCGACGTGTGGCAGTACCGGCAGTCGATGCCGTCGTCAGCCACGTGATGCAGATGGCTGAACTGCACCGGCTGCTCGATGAACGTGTTCGCGCGCGTGACGTACCCCGAGCGCGGAATCACGACCATCAGCAGAAACAGGCCGGTCCCAATCACGATAAGCGCGGTGACAAGGGATGTATGGGCGAGCGCGTTGGCGCTTCGTTTGAAGATCTGCGGCATGAACCTTCCGGCCCCGTGCACCTTGCTGCGCACACGCCGGGCCCGATTCGCGTTAGTCGGTACCTCGAATGGAACGGGGATCGGACGGTCGGTGTCCGGGCGTTCGATACCGTTTGTACCACGTTGTGAAAAAAGGCGCAAACAGAATGGAACGCGCTACAATGACCCTGCTCCCACCGTTCGGCGGGCTCTCCATGAGCGAACGCAAGTACCGGCAGCGCGGCTATCAGGACGACGACCGTGCTCGGCCCACTGGGCCGAGGAAACCCCGGCCGCCCCGCGAGCCTGGCGCCCCGGCCGGCACCAGGCGGATCTCGCAGGACGGGCCGAAGCACGTCAACATGCCGGGCTATCGCGAGGTGGTCCGCTGCTCGGAGTGCGGGGCCCCGGTCACCGGTGACATCGGCTTCCTCAGCCAGTGCACCCGCTGCGGCTGCGACCTGCACGCGTGCGGGCAGTGCTCCTCGTTCGACCCGGGAAGCCGATTCGAGTGCATGCAGCCAATCAAGGTCCGCGTCGCGTCGAAAAAAAATCGAAACGAATGCGCGCTGTTCGCGCCACGGACCAAGGTCGAGCGCGAGACCACAGCCCCCCGGCCCGACGACGCCCGCAAGGCGTTCGACGACCTCTTCAATCTGTGATGCTCGATCCGGGCCGTCATGCCTGGCGGCGAACGGTGAGGGCAACGCCCACGCCCGTCGAGGATCAGCACCAAGGCTAGCAGCAGCCGGTGCGTCAGCGCCTCACCGAGCAGCCCCCGGCTCGTCCGCACGATAGGGACGCCTAGCACACCCGCGACACGCTCACGCCGGGCCACCGGGTGGCACGGACGAAGTTGGCGGTGTGGCGGGCGCGGGGCTTGCCACTCAGCGAATCGAGTACGCGGCCACCGCCTTGGCCTGCTGCGCCCCGTGCGCGCTCGGTATCCGAAGTGGCGCTGGCGCTCAACAGCCGCAGCGGCCACAAGAATCTCAAGGACTACCCCATCGAGGCGAACCCGGAACGTATCGTCCGCAGCGTCGTACCCAACCGCACGCTCTACCAGGGACGGCTGGGGCGTGGCGTCAAGCACTCACTGACTCGGGCGTCCTGAACCGGGGGCGCGTGCGCGGCTACGCACCGACGCACCAACTGGACTTTCCACACTACGCGGCGCCGGACGTGGTCGCCGTGGGCGAGGCAATTCCCTCCGCCGCGCTGACGGGTGGATCGCAGGCGAGTGAGGCACGCGTTACACGGCACGAAGCGCTCGATGGCCGGCACGTGGTGGGCGCGCTGCTGCCGCACACCTTCATGCTCTGGAGCCCGCTTGTCCCGCCACCGGCATCGTGTGGAGCTTGGTCGCCGTGAATCGGCTGGGGCGGGTCCCCGAGGTGGCAGTACAGCTCACCGCACCGCGGAACGTGGCGTGGCTTGCCGATCCGTCGAAGCAGTGGCTCTATCCCGCCGACATCGACAATCGTGCGCGGCACCGACCTCGGCCTCCAGGCGGACGAGGTCCGCCGCCAGCTGTCACGACTGCTGATCTGACGGCTGATCCGGCGTCAGGCGCCCCGCCCTCCCCGGCCTCGGCCACCACCGAAGCCGTCCGGGCGACCAACGGCCGCATCCGAGAGATCCAGCCCCAGGTCGAACGTCGTCGCAAAGCCGCTGGCAGCCTCGCTGAGCGCGAGCACAAGGCTCGCGCCGCCCGCATCGCGAAAGATGAAGTCGTTCGGGTTGCGCATCTCGCGCCGCCCCTTCGCTGCATAGGGTGCCTGGGCGTGCACGCGGTCGGTCAGCGCATCGTCAAAGTAGAGCTGCGAGGTGAACTCGTATGGCTGGCCTG
The DNA here is from genome assembly GCA_964535675.1 of uncultured Bifidobacteriaceae bacterium. Taxonomy (GTDB): domain Bacteria; phylum Acidobacteriota; class Vicinamibacteria; order Vicinamibacterales; family UBA2999; genus CAZHTD01. The sequence continues at coordinate 39,045 of CAZHTD010000019.1, forward strand.
CCACCTCGGTGCGCACCTTGAAGTGAAGGTGCACGGTGCGACCCTGGTACCAACCGGGATAGATGGTGGTGAAACGCGCCACGCCGTTCGCATCGGTGCGCTGGTAGCCCCGAAGGAACGTCAGTCCTTCGGTCTGGAAGCCGGCCCTGCCATCGGTGAAACCCGAATACGCGCCAGCGGCATCACACTGCCACACGTCAACCATCGCGCCGGCCAGCACGCCGCACGTGCCGTCGGTGATCTGTGACACGTTGAAAGCCAGCTGCAGCGGGACGCCTTCGCTGACGGCCCCGGTCGAGGGCTCGGTGCGAATGTCCGAGCGATTGAGCTCGGCATTGACAAAGTAGGGGCCCTCGGTGGACTCCGGCCGCGCGATGCAGCCTGGCAGCGCAGGAGCCTGCGCGGCGAACACGCGGGGTTCGGGCCCAGCGGCCCACCACGCCGCCGTCGCGACGCCGCCCACCCCGAGCGCGGCGAGCGCCTCCCGTCGCGAGAGCAGTCGTCCGACAGTTTCGTCATGATGCATGGCGCACTTCTTCTCCCCATTCCCATCCCCGGCTATAGTCACCGGGGCTCATCAGCTCCAGCTGTTCGACTACGCGCCCGTAGAAGCGATGCCACGCGCCAAGCGTTCGGCCCGGCTCGGCGGCCAGCGCGCGCACCATCGCGCAACGCAGCGTCACAACGGGCACCCCCGCAGTGGCTTCTAGGTCATCGCGCAGAGTCATCATAGATTTCCTCTTGCCTCCCTGCCATTTTTTTGAACGGAACGTGGCGGAAGATTGACGGTTCGGTGACAAGTTCGTGTAACCACTCCGGGCTGGACCAGCTCAGTGCGATCCGCCAAAGTGAACGCGGCGCTCCAGCTCGGCGAAACCTTCCTCGGCCTCGGGCTCCCGGCGTGCCAGCGCCACCACGGCGCCGACGGCAAACGCCAGCGGAATCGAGACGATGCCGGGGTTGCGCAGCGGAAACACGGCCTCGGCGTTGCCGAGGATGTCGACCTGGATGGCCGGCGACAAGTAGATGAGCAGCAGACTTGAGACCGTACCGGTAAGCATGCTGGCCTGGGCGGCACGCGTGGTAAAGCGGCGCCAGAAAACCGACAGCAGCAGCGCCGGGAAGTTCGCGCTGGCGGCGATGGCAAACGCCAGCCCCACCATGTAGGCCACGTTTTGCCCCTCAAACGCGATGCCGAGGCCGATGGCCAGCACACCGAGCAGCGCCGAGCTGACACGCGCGACGCGGAGCTGCTCACCCTCGGACGCCGCGCCGCCGCGCACGACGTTCACCCAGAGGTCGTGCGAGAGCGCCGCCGCGCCGGCCAGCGTGAGGCCCGCGACCACGGCCAGGATGGTGGCGAAGGCCACGGCCGAGATGAAACCCATGAAGCCCGGGCCGCCTGTCGACTCGGCCAGCAACAAGGCCGCCATGTTGCCCCCGGCGTCGACGTCGCGGATGGCCTCCTGCCCCACGATTACCATTGCGCCGAAGCCTAGGATGAACGTAAGCAGGTAGAAGACGCCAATGAAGGCGGTCGCGTACGAGACCGACGTGCGGGCGGTTCGCGCGTCGGGCACCGTGTAGAAGCGCATCAGGATGTGTGGCAGCCCTGCAGTGCCGAGCATGAGCGCGAGCCCAAGCGAGACCGCGTCCACCGGGTCGGAGACCAGCCCGCCGGGACCGAGCACCGCCGCGCCGTACTGATCAGAGGCGGCCGCGAACAGCGTGAGGGGGTTGAAGCCGAACTGCGCGAGCGCCAGCATAGCCAGCAGCGCCGCCCCCAGCAACAGGAGCACGGCCTTGACGATCTGCACCCAAGTCGTGGCGATCATGCCACCGAACAACACGTAGGCCAGCATGACGCCCCCGACGATGACCACGGCCAGCTCGTACGGCAGCCCGAACAGCAGGCGAATCAGGTTGCCGGCGCCAACCATCTGCGCGATCAGGTAGAATGCGACCACAGCCAGCGACCCGGCGGCCGCAGCCACGCGCACGGGCATTTGGCGCAGGCGGAACGCCACGGCGTCCGAGAACGTGTACCGCCCCAGGTTCCGTAGTGGCTCGGCGATGAGAAACATCACCACCGGCCAACCGACCAGGAACCCGATCGAGTAAATGAGCCCGTCAAAGCCGGAGAGCGCCACAAGGCCTGCAATGCCGAGGAAGCTGGCCGCGCTCATGTAGTCACCGGCCAAGGCCAGGCCGTTCTGCAGCCCCGTGACACTGCGCCCGGCCGCGTAGAAATGCTCAGCGCTTCGCGTGCGACGCGCGGCCAGCCAAGTGATCCCGAGCGACAGCGCGATGAAGACGAAGAACCCCGTGATGGCGACCGCGTTGGGCTCGCCCAGACTCGAACTCACGTACGGCCCCGCAGTTCGGCGATCTTCGCATCGTAGTGGCGGTTGGCCCAGCGCACGTAGACCCAGATGAGGCCCCACGCGGCCACGATCACCGCTGCACCGAGCAGGATGCCTAGGCTCAGCCCCGGCAGGAGCGGCGCCGCCAGCAGGGACTTGGCGAAGGCCACTAGCAGGATGAAGCCGAAGTACAGGGCCATCATGGCCACGGTCAGGCCGCCAGCGATGCGCCACCGGGCGGCGTCGAGGCGTGTGAGATCGTCGGGGGAGGTCATGCAGAAAGGAGTATAGGCCGACCCGTTGTGCGCCACCCGTCACGCCTGCGATCTATGCTGGGGACACGGCTTTATTTCTTCAAGACCAACGAGGTCCGTCATGGAACAAGTAGAGACCCTCCTGAAGACCACGCTCGGCGAGCTCGAGCGCCTGCTCACCACCCGCACGGTGGTGGGCGATCCGATCAAGGTGGACGGTGGCACCGTCATCCCGCTGGTCAGCGTCGGTTTCGGCTTCGGCGCGGGCGGCGGCTCGGGCAAAGAAGCCAAGACTATCAGCGGCGAGGCGTTCGGCGGCGGCTCGGGCGGCGGCGGCGGTGTGAAGCCCGTGGCCATCATCATCATCGACGGCAAGGGTGGCATCTGCGTCGAACCGGTCCGCAAGGGTGCGGCCACGATGGTGGAGAAGGTCGGCGAGGCCGTCAGCAGGATCGTCGAGCAGCGGGGCGGCGCAAAGACCGACGACTAGCAGGGCCATTCGATGTGCAGGTAGTGCTCGTCGTGCTGATCGCACTGTTGGCGGCCGTCCTCGTGCTGCTGGCGAGCCCGCTGACCCTGACGGTCGACATCGAGCGCGGGGAGCGCTGGGCGGCGCACTGGCGCGCGCAATGGCTCTGGGGACTGGTCGGCATGCGGTTTATCGCGAGGGTGCCTCGGTGGTGGCGCGAACAGAGGAAGAAGCGCCGCCACCGTGCGAAGCTAGGCGGGAGCCTAGGACTTGCGGCCATTCGAACGCCAGGTTTGATCCCCCGCGCTGGCCGCCTGCTGGCCGACTTGGCGCGGTGCATCCGTTGCGAGAAGCTGGCAGTCTGGGTGGAATACGGCTTCGATGACCCGGCCGACACGGCACAGGTCTATGGCGCACTCGTTCCGGCCCTGCTCGCCACGCGCGCGGCGGGCTGGACCATCCAGTGCGAGCCGCGGTTCAGGGAGTGCTGCCTGCGCGGCGCCGGATCAGTGCACCTCCGGGTGACGCCGCTCGCCGTGCTGGCGACCCTCGTCGGGTTCCTCTTCTCCCCGCCGGTGCTGCGCGCTGCGTGGGCGGTGGCCCGGGCGTGACAGCCTCCCGCATCCTCGACGCCGTGCGGGTCGGGCCCTTCGAATTGATTCCCATCGCCCGGATTGCGTACGGCGCACACCAGGCCGCAGGCTACCTCGTGGCCTTCGGGCACAGTGAACCGGTTGCCGTGGTCGTGCGCTCAGCGCACGTGGCGGATCGCGCCTTCGACCCGGCCGGCAACGTCGTCTCTATCGCGCAGCTCAGCGACGAGGTCCCAGGGCTTCGCGCGCGGCTTGAGCAGAACCGACCCGCGCCGGGCCCTTGATTCCACCCAGGGATTGCACCAACATCGACGAGCGCTCCGGGCGTACACAGCGCCTAGCAGGGACACACGATGAGGAGAGATTTTCATGCACATGCAGCACACGACTCTGGCGGCTGCGATGGCGGCCATCCTGTTGGCCGGCTGCGCGGCGGAGCCCGAGCCCCAGCCTGCCGCGCCAGAACCGACCGAGGCCGCGGCACCGGCCTTCATCGAACCTCCCGGCACGATCATGGCCGCGCGGGGCGGGTTCATCCCCGAGGGGGTCGAGTACGACACGAACGGCCAGCGCTTCCTCACCGGTTCGATCTCGGAAGGGTCGATCTTCGAGATTGGCAATAACGGCAGCGTCACGGCCGTGGTCACCGATGCCGATCTCGTCTCGTCGGTCGGTATCGAGGCCGACGAGGCAACGGATCGCCTGCTGGTCGCCAATGCGGACCGCGCCGTCTTCGACGAAAGCAGCGCGGGCCAGGCCATGCTCGGCGTGTATCGCCTGTCGACCGGCGAGCGTCTGGCGATGGTCGACCTCGCCGCCACGATCATCGACGCGCCCGACGATGCGGCGTACTTCGCCAACGACGTGGCGGTAGCCGGCAACGGCACGGCGTATGTCACCGACACTCGGGCAAACGCACTCTACGTCGTAAGCCCGAGCTACGAAGCCTCGCTCCTGCACCGCTTCGACGACTTCTCGCCAAACGGCATCGTCGTGCACCCCGACGGCTACTTGCTCGTAGTCGGGGGCACCTCGATCTGGAAGGTCCCGACCGATGACCCGGCGGCTGCCTCGATGGTGACCCTCCCTGAGGAGATTCCGGGGCAGGACGGCGCGGTCTGGACCGCGGACGGACGGCTCGCCATCGTCAGCAACTCGGGCAACCGAGTGGTGGCGCTCACGAGCACCGACGACTGGGCTACGGCCGAGCTGGCGGGAGTAGCGACCTACGAGACGCAAGCCACGACCGTGGCCGTTGTGGGAGACGATCTCTACGTCGTGCATCCGCACTTCAACGACGAGGATCCTCCAAGCCTGGAGCGCGTGACGCTGCAGTAAGCTTTGCTAGGATCCTAGCCGGCGGTGACGGCGTCATACCGGGGTGGCGCGACCACCGCCGGCCGCCCCCATGGCCAACACTCCTCGAGTCAACTGCGCAGCGAACGGCCCGTACGTCGTCGAGTCTCTCGAGACGCTGACCGGGCGCAACGGTGATGCACTGCCGACGCACGCGCGGATGATCCTGTGTCGATGCGGGCACTCCGGACGCAAGCCGTTCTGCGACGGCTCGCACGCTCGCGTCGGCTTCACGGACGAGCTCGGCAGCGACCGGGTGCCGGACATGCGCGACACCTACGCCGGCCGGGCGATCACCATCCACGACAACCGCGGCCTCTGCTCCCACGCCGGGTATTGCACCGACAGGTTGAAGACGGTGTTTCGCTTGGGCGTGGAGCCGTGGATCGACCCCGACGGCGCCACCGCCGACGCGATCGTGAAAGTGATCCGGGTGTGTCCGTCCGGGGCACTCAGCTACACGCTCGACGGCGTGGAGCACCGCGATCAAGAGTGCCCGCCGGCCATCCGCGTCACGCCCAACGGGCCCTACCGCTTGCAGGGCGGGGTGCAGCTGTTGGACGCCCGCAACCTCGAAGGCGCCTCCACCGAGCACCGGACGCTCTGCCGGTGCGGGCACTCCCGCAACAAGCCATTCTGCGACGGCTCCCACTGGGGGGCCAACTTCCGCGACGACGGGCGCTTCCGTGTCGGGATGCGCGACGAGCTGATACGCGGCAAGTGGCAGACGGTGGACGTCAAAGGCGTCGCGGTCGAGGTCGGCACGGTCGATGGTGAGCCGGTAGCCCGCTTCAAGCACGGCAAGGCGTCGCTGGGCGTGACCGTCGATCCGCGGTGGGGTGAGGTGCTGGTGGAGCTCGGGGAGATCGAGCAAGCCGACACTGCCACAGGCAGCGCGCCGCCTTCCATCAGCCGTGCGGCGTCAGGTGAGAACGACGCGCCGGTGGAACAGCACCAGCTGATGATCCGGATGCTGGCCACCGAGGGGCTGGACACCCTCGGATCGCACGGCGTGATGGGCGCCATGGGTGTGCCGTTCGACACGCTCCCGCGCTGGGACGACCTGCAGTTCGTCACCGCCCAGCTCCACCGCCTCCCGCTACAGGAGGACGTGGCCGTGGGCACCGACTTGGTCGTGGGCCCTCGCGCCCGCAAGCCCCTGCGGCTCAAGATCCCGCTCATCGTGTCGGACATGAGCTTCGGAGCCCTGTCAATGCCAGCCAAGCTCGCGCTGTCGAAGGGCGCGGAACTCGCTGGGACGGGCATCTGCTCGGGCGAGGGTGGGATGCTACCCGAGGAACAGGCGGCCAATTCACGGTACTTCTACGAGCTGGCGTCGGCGCGCTTCGGGTTCTCGTGGGAGCAGCTGGCGCGTGTGCAGGCCTTCCACTTCAAGGGCGGGCAGGGCGCCAAGACCGGGACCGGTGGACACCTGCCGGCCGGCAAGGTGACCGCGAAGATCGCCGACGTCCGGGGGCTGCGACCGGGCCATGCCGCCGTCTCGCCGCCGACTTTCCCCGGCTGGACCGGCGTTGGCGACTTCCGCGACTTCGCCACCGGGGTGCGCGAGCGCACCGGCGGCATCCCGATCGGCTTCAAGCTCTCAGCGCAGCACATCGAGGAAGACATCGACGCGGCGCTCGAGGTCGGCGTCGACTACATCATCCTCGACGGCCGTGGCGGGGGTACCGGCGCTGCGCCCCTGCTGTTCCGCGACAACATCTCGGTGCCGACGATGCCCGCGCTCGCCCGGGCGCGGCGGCATCTCGACGCGTCGGGCGCCTCCGACGTGACGCTGTTCATCACCGGCGGCCTCCGGACCCCGGCCGACTTCACCAAGGCACTGGCCCTCGGTGCGGACGGCGTCGCCCTAGGCAACGCGGCCATCCAGGCGATCGGCTGCCTCGGGGCGCGCGTCTGCAACACCAACACGTGCCCGTCAGGCATCGCGACGCAGGACCCGACGCTCAGCGCGCTGATCGATCCCGAGTCGGAATCGCGCAACCTCGCGCGGTTCTTCCACGCGGCCGTGCACTTCATGCAGGTGCTAGCGCGCGCGTGCGGACACACCCATCTGCGCGAGTTCTCGATCAACGACCTAACGACCTGGAAGCGCGACGTGGCGTGGCTGACCGGCGTGCGCTACGGCGGCGTCATGCCGCCCAACGGCCCGATCCGGGAGGAACCGTCCGTCTGCCCCAACTAGTGCGGGTGCGCCGACCCATCGTCCGCGATCGTGTAGACGCCCAAATCGCGGCCCGTGCATGCCTTCGCGATCCAGCGGACCTGTGCAGTGTGAATAGCCAAGTGCTCCACCGCGTAGTAACACGCACCGACGCAGGCCACGCGCAGTCCCTACCTGACCACGCGCGTCTTGAGGTGCTCTGGGTGAAGCCCGGCGAGCGTCTGGGCAACCTCGCTCATAGCGTGGCCGGATCGGCGAGGAACTCGCGGCCGGCCGGGCCTCGGGCGCGAACTTGAAACGGAACTGCGGGCATCCGGCGCGCCGTTGGCCCCGGTGACGATCCCACGGGCGGATGTTGCCAGCCAAGTGGAGCAGCAGGCGACCGATGGCGTTTCGGCACCGGCTTCGGCCGACTTAACGGCGTCCCCCGATCAGTCCTGAGCGCCACAGAAAATACAGGAGGGTCAGTAGCGTACTCACGGCCGCCGCTACATAAGTCAACGCCGCTGCGTTCAACACTCTATCAACGCCGGTGCGCTCCTGCACCGTGACAATACCGTACTCGACAACCAGTGCCTTAGCGCGACTCGAGGCGTTGAACTCAACCGGCAAGGTGACAACCTGGAATAGCAACACGGCCGAGAACAAGACCGCGCCGATCAGAACCATATTGGTTGACGCTAGGAACAATCCGATCAGCATCACGAAGTAGCCGATACTTGAACCGACGTTGGCGGTCGGGACCAGCGCCGACCGCACCCACAGCGGCGCATAGTGCTGAGCGTGCTGGATGGCATGCCCGGCCTCGTGGGTTGCCACACCCACAGCGGCGATCGAATCCGAATCGTGCACGGGCTCGGACAAGGCCAGCGTTTTGTTGACGGGGTTGTAATGGTCCGACAGCATGCCTTGCGATCGGACGATGCGCACGTCGGTAATCCCTGCACGACGCAGGAGTTCCTGCGCAGCCTGGGCACCAGTGACGCGGCGAGAAACACGCACCTTCGAGTACTGGTTGAAGGTTTTCTTCACCCGAGCGCTAGCCCATAGTGAGAGCCCTAAGCCGGGCAGGATGAACAGGAAATACATCGGGTCGAAAATCATGCATCTAGTGTCACACATCTCTGACGTTCGTGGGGCTTGTCGCCAGGCAGCCGCTGAAATCTTGTAAGTTACTGCTGAGAATAGACTTAGATGTTGCTTGGTGCCCTTGCCTCCCTCATTGACCCCCTCTTTCTGA
>CAZHTD010000020.1:0-45260 GCA_964535675.1 uncultured Bifidobacteriaceae bacterium
GCGTATCTGGTCTCGCAGCGCCGTCTCGTCTGGAACGGAAGCAGATAACCTTCCTGGCCACGAAGCTAATCACAAAGACAGACCGGCTTTATGAGCGATACCCTCGACCGGCGACGTGCGCAGATGTCGACGCGGAAGGCGAACACCGAGCGCTGTGGGCACTGAGAGGACATGACGGGCACCCTTGAGTTGCGATGCTGGCCTCCTCATCGGGAAGCGTGCAAAAAAATGAAACAAGGGGAAGGAAATGACGAATCTCAAAACGGTCGCGTACTGGGCGGGCAAGGCAACCGAGGCAGCAACGGCGACTGAGGCGACGCAGACGGCGGCGGCGAAGACAGCTCGGACGGCAAAGAGAAGGGCGACCGAGGCAAAAACGGCACGAGCGGCGGCAAAGAGGGCGGCGGCGAAGGCGGCACGGGCAGCGGCGAAGGCAGAGAAGTCGGCCAAGAAAACGGCGGAGAAAGCTGCGCGTTACCTGCTATAGCTGGTACTGTGAGGATCGATCGCAACCTCCGCCGTTGGCGACGTTCGACGCCACGGCAACCACGACCCCGTCGTCGAGGCGCGTGATCAGCGACATCACACTTCCTCCTTGGCCCGCTCATGGTTTTGATCGGCGGATCGCTCGCGATATCGACATGGATGCACCGAAGTGGCACGGCTAGGGGCAACGAGGGCAACGGCTGCGACGGAGGCCGTCGGCACCGCGATCCTGGCGTTCGCACGGTGCGACCGGCTGACCGTCCATCAGCGCAGAGTTTGTACGGCGAGTCGACACCGTCACCCGATGCCGCGGCTGGCGTCTCGTCGGTTGCGGGAGCGGACCACCCACCAGCGGGCAGCCACGATGAGCAGACCGAGACCGAGGTAGACCAGCGCTTGCACGCCCGTCAAACTCGTGGCCGACGCCAGCAGGTAGCCGAGGACCGTGAAGAGGACGCGTTCGAGGACGCGCCGAATGCTCGGTTCCATGGTGCCAAGCGTACCTGATGCAGTAGCGGTGTGGATCGGCCCGGATCACGGCCAGCACACACGGGAGTCACCGAGCGGCAACACGGCATGCGGGTGCGCCCGGAGTGACATCCCGAGGTCGGTGTGATCGTCCACGGCGTCGCGCACGGTGACGCTGAGCCCCGTGATCGTGTAAGGGAACGCCCACTGTGGACTCTAAGCGCCCGGTTCTACCTCACACCGCGCCTAGCCGTCGAGCGCGTGGGTGAGGTGTCATGTTGAAGCACATGCGCGTGAGCGCGACTGCTACAAGCTCACGCTTGAGGTCCAGGAAGATAACGAACCGGCGCGAGTGGCTATAAGCGCTTCGGAACCTCAACAGCTCCCCATCCGGCCACTGCTATCATTCTACTCTGCGGGTCGTCGCCGGCCGGTGACTCCCGCGTTCTGACAGCCACTACGGAGTGACGGATCGTCCTAGGTGGGCCTCGGTAGTGCAACGCAGTCCGGTTCGTGTTGAGGGGTACAGTAGGGGGGCTAACAGAGGTGGCTAGTGTTAAGCTGTTGATTTAAGGAAAGTTATGTGGATATTGTGGCGGTCTGTTGGAATTGCCCGCTTGAGGCTGCCACCCTCGTCGGCAACCCACGCGATATCCTTGGGCACGGTGATGCTGATCGTGGCCGCGTTGAGTATCTGGGCGGCATCCGGTGCCGCCAAGGCGAGCGCGAAGGCGCCCACAAGTACCGTCTAGGTCGTCTGCCGTATCATCTTCCCTCTGAGCACGGTCGCGCGACGCACGCACCCCTCTCGAGCCTTCCCGCCACTTCGTGGGATGTTGGCGTGACAGCGTGTAGGACGCCCGATGCAAGCCTCAGCTGAAGTGGGAGTCGCTCGGCGGGAACGGCGCACGCTGGTCGCGGTCGTCGTACCGTTCAGCATCGTCTACGCGCTAATCGGCCTCCTGCGCCACTGGCGCTTCGAGAGCAACTACGACCTCGGTATCTTCGACCAGGCCGTCTGGCACATGAGCCGGTTCCAAGCGCCGGCTAGCACGATCAGCGGCTTCTCGAACATCCTAGGCGACCACTTCTACCCGATCTTGGTGGTGTTGACGCCGCTCTACTGGATCGCCCCGGCACCAGAGACGCTGTTGATCGCGCAGGCCGCGTTACTGGCCGCCTCCGCCGTGCCGGTGTTCCTGTTCCTTCGTACGCGCCTCGCGTTCGGCCCTACCGTGATGCTGACAGTGGCCCATGGCCTCTTCTGGGGCGTGCAGCGTACGGCCGAGTTTGACTTCCACGCGCTGGCCTTCGCGCCGCTGTTGGTCGCCACGGCTATCGTTGCCATCGATCGCCGACGGTGGGGGCCGTTCTGGATCACCGCTACAGCGCTGGCGCTAGTGAAGGAGGACCAGCTCCCGCTGCTGGCGGGTATGGGCGTGTGGCTGCTGCTGCTCGGCGAGCGACGGCGGGGCGCGCTGGTAGTGGGCGGCAGTCTTGTTGCCTTCCTGCTGGTGATCGGCGTGGTTGTGCCGGCCTTCAACGATGGCGGCGGCTACGCCTACGCGGCCGGCCTCGGCGACTTGCTGCGGCGGCCGTGGATGGTGCCGGTGACGCTGGTCACGCCACCCGTGAAGCTGCAAACCGCGTTGAACTGGGTCGCGCCCTTCGTGCTGATGCCACTGGCCTCACCCCTGGCGTTGCTGGCGACGCCGCTTGCGCTGGCCCGGTTCCTCTCACCCGCGCCCGAGCACTGGGACGTCGTCTTCCACTACACCGCTCCACTGGCGCCCATCCTGGCGATGAGCGCAGGCGACGGTCTGGCACGCCTGAGCCAGCGGATGCGGCACGAGTGGAGCCGCCGCCGGCTGCTGACCATCGTTCCAACGTTGTCGGTGGTGCTGTGCGCGACCCTGCCTGGAAGCCTTCCGCTCTGGGACGCGCTCAACCCGGCTCGCTACCGGATGCCGCTCGCGACCGTAACCGGTGCCGCGGCGCTGGCACTTGTCCCCGATGGCGCGTCGGTGACTGCGCAGACGGCCATCGTTCCCCACTTGAGCCGGCGGGCCGAGATCCACGTGCTCGACGCTGATGCCCCCGATACCGAGTATGTACTGGCCAGCGACCTGCTGGACCCGTGGCCCGCCACGAGCTTCTCCGAGCTGCAGGTGCTCCTCGACGAGCGCCGGGCGCGAGGCTACGAGGCGCTGTTCGAGCAGGACGGCTGGGTGGTACTGCGCCGGGCGGAGTAGATGACCTTCGGCTGCGTTCTCACGCGAGGCGCTTGCTCAAGCGCAACGTCGCGAGCGTGAGGATGCCCACACCCCACGCGAACATCGCCAGCGCTTGCGGCCAGAGCACCTCGAGGCCGATGCCCTTCAGGAAGATGCCGCGCAGGATGACCAGGAAATAGCGCAGCGGAATGAGGTAGGTCACCGGCTGGATCACGGCCGGAATGTTCTCGATCGGGAAGATGAAGCCCGAGAGAAACACCATAGGCAGCAGAAAGAAGAACGACGCGGTGATCATCGCCTGCTGCTGCGTGCTGGAGATCGTCGACACGAACAAGCCGAGACCGAGGGTGGTCATCAGGTAGACCAGCGACATTAGCAACAGCAGCCCCACGCTGCCCCGGAACGGCACTTCGAACCAGAACACGGCCACCGCCACCACCAACAGCACGTTGAGTATGCCGAGCATGGCGTACGGCAGAAGCTTGCCCGCGATGAGCTCCCACCGGGCGATCGGGGTCACATTCAGCTGCTCGAGCGTGCCGATCTCCTTCTCGCGCACGATGGCCATCGACGACAGGTTCGTGGTCACCGCCAACAACAGGAGCGCCAGGATGCCAGGAATCATGAAGTCACGGCTCTCGAGCTCGGGGTTGAACCACACGCGCACGTCGGCCGCGATCAACGGCTCGGCAGACGTGAGACCGCGGGCAACCGCAAGCTCGCGGCCATAGGCCGCCAACAGGCTCCCCGCGTAGCCAACCGCCACGTTGGTCGAGTTTGCGTCTGTACCGTCGGCCACCACCTGCAGCGTGACGGGACGTCCCGTCCGCACGTGACCACCGTACGCACGCGGCACCGACAGCGCCATCCACGCACGCCCCGTGTCGAGGTAGGTCTCGATGGCATCGGTCGATGACAGCCGGTCGACGATCACGAAGTTCCGCGATCCCTCGAACCGCGAGAGCAGCTCGCGGCTCTCGGCCGAGCCGTCCTGGTCGACCACTACGATCGGCACGTCCTGCACGTCGGTCGACGCGGCATAGCCGAGTATCGTGAGCTGGATGATCGGCACGATGATCACGATCCCGAACAGCCGCGGGTCGCGCCGCAGCTCCAGGAACTCCTTCCGCATAAGGTGCAGCAGTCGCATCGGATCACGCCCACTGGCGCCGCAAGCGCAGAGAGGCCAAGGCCATCACCGCTAGGGCGAACACGACTAGGGCCACCAGCTCGGGCCAGTACGCCGCCAGGCCGGTGCCCTTCAGCACGATCGCGCGCAACGCCACCAAGAAGTAGCGCGCGGGCACGATGACGGTGACCGCCTGCAGGAACGCCGGCATGCTCGAGATCGGGAAGATGAAGCCCGACAGCATTAGGGTCGGGAGGTACGACGTAAGCAGCGCCAGCTGGAACGCCACCTGCTGGCTGTCGGCGAGTGTCGAGATCAGCAGGCCCCATGCCAGCGCGCCGACCAGGAACAGCGAGAGCGAGGCCAGCAGCATCACCCACGAGCCCCGCATTGGCAGGCCGAAGAGCAGCATCGCGAGAGCGAGGATCACCGCCGACGAACCGAGCGAGACGAGGAAGTAGGGCATCGTCTTGCCGAGCACGTAGCTGACCGGATGCAGCGGCGACATCCGCACCTGCTCCATCGTGCCGGCCTCCTTCTCGCGCACAATCGACAGCGCCACCGACACCACTGCCGTGAGCATGGCAATGTAGGCAATGAGGCCTGGCACCAGGAACAGGGCGCTTCGCAACTCCGGGTTGTACCAGATGCGCGGCTCGACGGAGAGCGGCGGGCCGGTCGCACCGCCCAGCCGCGCCTCGAGTCCGAAGCGCTCCGACACCGTGTTGACGATCGACAGCCCGTAGCCGACTACCATGGTTGCCGTGTTGGCGTTGTCGCCATTGACGATCAGTTGCACCGCGGTCGGTTGGCCCGTGCGCATGTCACGGTCGAACCCGCCGGGAACCACCAGGACCGCGCGGGCGCCGTCGCGGTCGATGAGGTCGACGATCTCGCGGTCCGCCGTCACGTTGGCAACCAAGTCGAAGTACCCCGAGTTGACGAACGCCGACACGACCTCACGGCTGGCCGGGCTGCGGTCCTGGTCGTGCACCGCCAAGGGCACGTTGCGAACGTCGAAGCTGAGCGCGTAGCCGTACAGCAGCAGGAACAGCGCCGGCACGAAGAGTAAGATGAGCAGCGTACGGCGGTCGCGGCTGATCTGGCGGCACTCCTTCCGCCCCACCGCCAGCGCCTTGCGCCAGAGGGTCACCCCGCGCGGTTCCCTTCGGCCACGTCGAGGAAGACATCCTCGAGCGACGGCTCCACGACCGTGCAATCGGTCACTTCGATACCCGCGCCGCACAGCCACCCTGCCACCGCGTCGGGCGCCGCGGGCTCGCGCAACACCGCGTGCACGGCAGTGCCGAACAGGCTCGTGTTCTCCACATCGGAGATCCCGTCGAGGACATGCATCGCGTCAATCGGGCGGGCCGCGCGAACCTCCACGATGGCGCGGCCCGCGAAACGGCCCTTCAGTTCGGCCACGGTCCCGAGCGCGGCCAGACGTCCCGCCTCGATGATCCCGACTCGGTGGCAGTGCTCCGCCTCATCGAGATAGTGCGTGGTCACCAGCACGGTGACGCCGTGCTGCGCCAAGTCGTGGATGAGCCGCCAGAACTGGCGCCGCGACAGCGGATCGACGCCGCCGGTCGGCTCGTCGAGAAACACGATGAGTGGCTCGTGCAGCACTGCGCAGCCGAGCGCCAGCCGCTGTCGCCACCCGCCCGAGAGAGTCCCAGTCAGCGCGTGCTCACGGCCCTTGAGCCCCGCCATCTCCAGCACGAGCGCCTGGCGCGCCGCTAGGCGCTTGCCCCGCAGGCCGTAGATTCCGCCGAAGAATGCGATGTTCTGGACAACGGTCAGCTGTTCGTAGAGCGAGAAGCGCTGCGACATGTAGCCGATGCGCTGCTTGACCCGCTCGGGGGCGCGACCCACGTCGATGCCGCCCACCGTCACGGACCCGGACGTGGGCCGCAGCAGGCCGCACAGGATGCGGATCGTCGTGCTCTTGCCCGCACCGTTGCTGCCGAGGAAGCCGAAGATCTCGCCGGAGCGGACCGAGAAGCTCAGATCGTCAACCGCGGTGAAGTCACCGAAGCGGCGCGTTAGCTGGCACACGTCGATCGCGCCGGTCAGCTCAGCGGCCACCCGCGCGCTCCAGCTCGGCCTCGGCCAAGCGCACACCGACGAGCGCGCGCGTGCGATTCAGCTCCGCCTGCAACATGGCTATCTCCGCGTCGAGCACGTCCGCTTGAATCGCCACACCAGCAGCGTACCGCTCGGTCACCACGCGTCGCGCCTCAGTGGCCGCGGTGATGGCGTCTGTCGCCGCGGCGGCGGCCGCCCGCCCCGAGGCAATGGCGAGCTGGTGGCCGCGGATCTCGAGCGCGATCACCGAGTCGAGCTCGGCCAGTTGCTCGCGGGCCGCCACCGCCCGCTGGGTCGCGCGCTCCACGTCCGCCGCGCGGCGGCCGCCGTCCCAGAGCGGCCAAGTGACGTTGAGGCTCGCGTCCCAGGACTCGTTCCACCGATCGGCGCGGGGAAAGATGCGCGGGTTGGGCCGTGCCAAGTCGACGCCGGCCGCAACGGCCACGGTCGGCCGCATCGACAGCGATACCGCGATCCCTTGTTGCGATGCCGCCTCCGCGCGACGTTCGAGCGCGCGCCGGTCATTTCGTGCGACAAGCGCGTCGGCCACCAGAGCCTCGAACGGCCGGGGTGGCTGGCTGGCACCCTCCAGCGTTGCCACCAACTCGAGTCGCGCGGTGAGGTCGACGCCCACTAGGCGTGCCAAGCGGCTGGCCGCAAGGTCGCGCGCGTTGCCAGCCTCGATCAGCAGCATCTGCTGTTGCGAAACCTGTGCTTCGGCCGACGCGACCTCGTTGGGCGGAGTCAGTCCGTTGGTGAACCGCTCGCGGGCCACGGCCAGATGCGCATTGGCACGGTCCATGCCGCGCTCGAACACAACCACCACGGCGTCGGCCGATACGAGCGCCCAGAACGCGCGGGCCACCTCAAGGCGGAGGTCGGCCCGTGCCACGGCCAAATCGGCCGCTGACGCACCGGCCTCGGCCTGCGCGGCCCGCACCTGCGCGTCGATCCGGCCACCGGTGTAAACGGGCCACTGCAGCCCCACGCGGGACCGGTAGTTGTTCGGCACGTCAGGATACAGCACGCGCAGCTCGCCCGTGGGACTGGGCACCACGAACTCGGTGACGTGGTTGGTGCGGGTGAAGCCGGCCTCGAGCGCCAGCGAGGGCCGGTCGGTCAGATCGACCGCCATAACGTCGGCCTCCGCCGCTTCGCCGAGCGCCCTAGCCGCGGCCAGCCGATGGCTCACCTCGATTGCCTGCGCCTGCGCCTCACCCAGCGTCAGCCGAAGCGCGACCGGCTCCTGCGCGGCGGTCCCGGCGACCATCACCATGAGGAATCCGAGGCCGGTCCACAGGCGCATCACGGCCTAGCCTGCTTGCGCGACAGCTTCGCGATGAAGACATCCTCGAGCGACGCCGGCACGGTCCGCACGCGCACGCCAGCCATCGGGGTCCGCTCCAGCTCGTTCGAGAAACGCGACAGTCCGCCCTTGTCCGCATCAGCAAGCGTGACGTGCAAGCGGTCGCCGAAGACCTGTGCATCCTGCACGCCGGCCAGCCCGCGCACAACGTGGAGCTGCATCGGCACGCCGCTTAGCTCCACCACACGCCCGGGCATCCGGCACCGGATCGCGGCGGGTGCGTCGGCGTCGAGGAGCCGTCCCTCGTGCAGCAGTGCAACGCGCGAGCAGCGTTCGGCCTCGTCGAGATACGGCGTGGACATCAGGATCGTGAGCCGGCGGGCCAGCAGCCCGGACAACAGCTTCCAGAACTCCCGGCGCGAGGCGGGATCGACGCCGGTGGTGGGCTCGTCGAGGAAGAGCACCTCCGGCTCGTGCACCAACGTGCAGGCCAACGCGAGCTTCTGCTTCATACCGCCCGAAAGCTGGCTCGCGAGCCGCGTCCGGAACTCGCGCAGGCGCACCACCTCAAGCAACTGGTCGCGACGGTCGTGGTACCGGGTCACGCCGTGGACCTCTGCAAAGAATGCGACGTTCTCGTCGACGGTGAGATCACCGTACAGCGTGAAGCGCTGCGAGAGGTAACCGACGCGGTCGGTTACCTCGGCATGCTCGCGCGCTGGGTCGTGGCCGCACACACGCACGGTGCCGGCGTCGGGCTTCAGCAGCCCGCACATGAGACGGATGGCCGTGGTCTTGCCGGCCCCGTCGGGCCCGACGAGGCCGAACATCTCGCCCGCCGCCACCTTGAGGCTCAGCCCGTCGAGGGCCGTCTGCCCGGCGAACCGGCACACGACGTTGTCGAGCGTGATGGCGGGCGTCACGGCAGCGTCAGCGTGGCGTCGACCGACATCCCCAGCTTCAGCACGCCCTGCTGGTTGTCGACGGCCACCTTGATGCGGTAAACGAGGCGGGATCGCTCGTCCGCCGTCTGGACGTTGCGCGGGGTGAACTCGGCCTCCGGCGACACGAAGGTGACCGTGCCGGGCAGACCGGGCCCTCCCGCATCGGTGAACACCGTCGCGTCCTGACCGAGCGTCAGCCTGGGAAGGACCGGCTCGGGTACGAACAAGTTGACCCAAGCGCGGTCGAGATCGGTGACCACCAGCACCGGTACCATCGGCGCAACCAGCTCGCCCCGTTCGGTCAGCACCTGCGTGACGATGCCGGCTGTCGGCACCACCACCGTGGCGTCGTCTGCCCGCTTCTGCAGCACTGCGATCTGTGCATCGATTGCACCGACACGAGCCTCGGCGGCGTCGATCTCCTGCGGCCGCGGGCCAGACACGAGACGCTCCACTGTCTGTGTGGCGGCGCGCACCTGTTCAGCCATGGCCTGGCGGCGCTGCTCGAGCACGCCCACCCGGGCGGACGCGTCGTCCCGCTGCTTGCGTGATCCGGCGTCGGCAGCCAGCAGCGACTCGAACCGCTCGAGGTCGGCCCGCGCAGCGACCAGCTCGGCGTCAATCGCGGCGATCTCGGCTTCGAGTGCATCGACCTGCGCCTGGGCCTGGAGGATGTCGCCTGGGCGCGTCCCCGCGCGCAGCAGGCGGAGCTGAGCATCAGCACTCTCACGCTCTGCGCGCGCCCGGGCAATCTCCAGCTCGACATCCGCCGTGTCGAGGCGCCCAACGGTCTGGCCCGCCTCGACGCGGTCGCCTTCGACCACGGTCAGCGACGTGAGGCGCCCGCCCACCAAGGCAGACACACGCACTTCGGTTGCTTCAACGTGCCCGGACACACGCAGCTCGTTAGACGGCGGTGGCGCGGCGCAGGCAATCACCAGGCTCACTACAACTAACACCGGCGGCAGGGGGCTGTACGTGGGGTGACTCTTCACGTGTCCTTGCGCAACATCCGGCGGGCCGCGCCCTGGATGTGCTCAACGAACTGCTCGAGATGGCGAGGCTCGAGCAGGCCCTCGGCGGTAGGGCGGCTGGCAACCATCCGCTCGCGCACCAGGAAAATGAGCACGGCGGGCAGGATGGTCAGGTGGGCCAGCAGCGGATCGACCTTGCGGAACACGCCGTCGCGCTGGCCCTGGGCGATGACTTTTCCGAGGGCGCCGTAGACGGCGTTCATCAGCGCCAGCGTGTCAGTGTTGAGGCGGTTGCCACCGGAGGCCACCTCGCGCAGCATGATCGGCGGCATCCAAGGACGCGCCGACGCCTCCTGCACGATGGTCTCGATCCACTCATCGAGTTTGGTCGCCGCCCCGCCCGGGCCGTCGGCGATAGCCGCAGTTCGCTGGCTGACCGCCCGGAAGAGGTCCCGGAGCACCTCGAGGTAGAGGGCCTCCTTGCTACCGAAGTGGTAGTAGAGCATCGCCTTGTTCACGCCTGCCCGCTCGGCAATTCGATCCACCCGAGCCGCCTCGTAGCTCTTCTCGCCGAACTCAAGGGCGGCCGCGTTGAAGACCGCCGTCTTAGAATCCTTCGCGCTGGGGGTCTCGTGAACCTGGGTGCCAACCATTCAGTTTAACTAACGGTTTAGTTAATACCCCATGCAGCCTGACCAGTCAAGCCAGAATCACTGATTCCGGTCCCAAATGCCTACCAGGATCATGACGGGAAGGACAGGACTTCCTCGTAGCAGGCCTCATACACCGGCACAAGTTCCGTGGCAGAGAAACGCTCGCAGACACGGTTCCGCGCCGCCCTCGCCATCCGGCGATGCAGCATCTCGTCAGTCAGCAGTGCGACGGCGCTCGTGGCCATGTCGTTGATCTCGTCGGGCGCGTGTAGGAACCCGCTGACGCCGTCCTCGACGACCTCGGGGATGCCGCCGACTCGTGACGCGACCACCGGCACCTCACAGGCCATCGCCTCGAGTGCCGAGAGCCCGAAGCTTTCCTCGGTCGAGGGCAACAAGAATAGGTCGGCAATAGACAGTAGTGGCAGCACCTCCTCCTGCGCGCCGAGGGCGTGCACTTGGTCACCGATGCCCAACTCGCGTGCCTTTTGGTACACGGGCCGCAGGTCGGGTCCGTCGCCCACCAGCAGGAGCCGGGCGGGCATCTGGGAATGGATGCGAGCAAAGATCTCGAGCACGGCGCTGACCCGCTTGACAGGCCGGAAGTTCGACACGTGCATCACCACCTTGGTGTTCGGGTCGTCGCCGGTGAAGCGCCGGCGGAGATCCGGCAGCGCCTGCCGCCGGTAGAGCACGCAGTCGAGGAAGTTGGGGATGACCCGGATGTCACGTGTCACGCCGAGTTGGTCGAACGTGTCGTCGCGCAGGCTCTCGGATACCGCCGTCACCATATCGGACTGCTCGATCGAGAACGACACGATTTCCTTGTACGAGTTGTCGCTCCCGACGAGCGTGATGTCGGTGCCGTGGAGCGTGGTCACGACCTTCGGTCCGATACTGCCGTGGGTCAAAACAACCTGCCGCGCCAGAAACGCCGCAGTCGCGTGCGGCACGGCGTAATGCGCGTGCACCACGTCGAGCCGGTACTCCCGCACAACCTGCACCACTGTATTGGCCAGCGTGAGCAGGTACTGCGGCTCGCGGAACAGAGGGTAGGTCGGCGTCATCACTTGGTGAAACGAGAGCCCCGCCTGGTATTCACCGAAGCGGAACGGCATCTCGGTGCTGATGAAGTGCACCTGGTGGCCGCGGCGCGCCAGCGCTTTGCCCAGCTCGGTCGCGACGATGCCACTGCCGCCCACCGACGCATAGCAGATCATGCCGATGTTCACGACGACTCCTCGATCTTCCGCAAGAGGCTACGCCGCTCGACGGGCTCGCGCACGACGAACCCCTCGGCGAACGCCACACCGATACGCGCGCCGAACTGAGCGTCGCGGCTTTCGATGAGTTGGGCAAAGGGCGCCGCAGTCAGGCGCGTGGACACCGCGTCGGCACCCGACGGCGCGAACTGGCTAACGTGGCAGGCTAGAGCCCGGCGTTTCACGTCGTAGACGTCCGACACGTCGATGACAAATGACGGCTCGGCGCCGTGGTTGATGAAGTAGTAGCAGACCCAAGCGGGCTTCCACGCCGCACCGTCGGCGTTGTAGCGCCTGAGCCCTGCATTGAACACCGCCTCGGTCAGCACGCGGCTCGCGGCCTCATGGTCTGGGTGCCGGTCGGACCAGTACGGAAGCGCCACCACCTTCGGTCGGGCCTGTCGCACGACGCCGGCCGCCTCGCGAAGCCGGGCCGCGTCTCCCGTGATCGCGCGGTCTGGCCACCGCAGGTTGGTCCGCCAGGCGGCGCCGAGTACGGCACGGGCGGCCTCGGCCTCAGCCAGCCGCTCCTTCACCGTGCCGTTGCTGCCCAACTCCCCTGCGGTGAGATCGCACAGGCCCACGCGCAGGCCACGCGCCACGTGCTTGGCGATAGTGGCGCCGAGCCCGAGTTCGATGTCGTCGGGGTGCGGCCCGCAGGCGAGCAGATCCACAGGCTCCATGGCGTGAACCGATTATGAACCGTCCAGAAATACCACGGCCTGGACGCCCGTGCCCGCCGCGCGGGACACCTAGCGGGTGAACGCGAAGGCGGCGTCGGCCTTGTGGGGCTCGCCCTGGAGGGCGCGCAGCAGGAGGCGTGCGGCCACGAACGCCCCCGTGGCCGAGTGCTCGAGCCCGCCCAGGGCAAAGAGATGCCTGGGATAGTTGCGGTGCCGGCCCGCGTACATCAGGCCGTCGCGGGTGACGCCGTACGGCAGATCCCAGCCCCAGGCCGGCCGCAGACCTGAGATGGCCGGGTACATCGTCAGCAGCTCGTACATGAGCTGGCCGGTGCGCTGGACGAGCACCGACTCACGCCGGCGCGCAGGCGTCTCGGCCTGGTCGGCACCGCTCACGACTAGGCGATGCTCGGCGGTGCGATGGACGCGGTGCGGCGGTTCGTGTCGATCAGCCAGCACCATGTCGGACGCAAACACCTGCCGGCGGACGGCGGACGGCAGCGGGTTGGTCATCACGACGTAGCGCTCGCGCCGCTTGAAGTGCCGGCGCAGCGGCTTGAATTCCATGGTCGGCGAGCCGGTCGCCACCACCACCATCATCGCGCTCACGGTGCCACCCTCGACGATGACCTCGATATCGCGCCGCCGGACGTGCACCTTCTTCGCATGCGAACGCTCGAAGACGCGGGCGCCCTGCTTAACTGCGGCGGCCGCGATGCCGACGCACGCTCGGTACGGGTTGAAGACGAACGCCGCCCCCAGGCGCTCGGCAGCAGCCACCGGCCGGTTGACGGCCGCGGAGCCTAGGCGGGGGCTCAGCCACGTGCTGGGCGTGCCGGCGCCGCTTCGGGTCCTGTGCTCGCGCGCGAGCCAACGCTCGGCCCCGGCCCCGGCCACGGTGATCGTTGTCCGCGCGGCCAGCCCGCACGGGATCCGAAGGCGACGCAGCAACGCGGCGGCATCGAGCGCGCCGCGACGCCAAGACTCCCAAGCGTCGCGCGCCAGCCGCACGCCGTGCGCCTTCGCGATCTCGTGAAACCCGGGCTCGGGATCGGGCAGCAACAGGCCCTCGCCGCGGCCGGCACTGCCGCGTCCGACGCGGGCGCGTTCGAGCACGACGACATCGAGTCCGGCCTCGGCGCAGGCATGGGCCGTGGCGCACCCAGTCAACCCGCCGCCGATGACGACCACGTCAGCCGTCTGCGCGCCACGCAGGCGGCGATATGACGGCTGCCGGGATGCCGGCACGCCATCGATCCACGGGGACACGCCGTAGTGGGTGCGCACGGGTGGAGACAGCGAACGTTGACTGTGCCTGCCGGCTGTGGACGTGTCAAGCGTGCGGGAGCGACAGCCGTTGCCGAGCGGCCTGAAGGCCCCTCGTGACAAACTGGCGCGGCGTCGCTTCGTCGCGAGGGAGCTAGTCCACTGGCCCCTTGCAGCGGCTGGCGGCGCGGACGGCCTCGTTGTCCAGCAGCCAGCGCTTCCGCTCAAGCCCCCAGCGATACCCGCCGAGGCTCCCGTCCTTCTGGACCACCCGGTGGCACGGCACGACGAGACACACCGGGTTGGTCGCGCACGCACGCGCCACGGCCCGGATCGCGCGGGGCACGCCGATCCGCCGGGCCACCTCGCTGTAGGACTCGGTCGCGCCGTAGGGAATCGTCTGCAGGTGCCGCCAGACCGTCCACTGGAACGCCGTTGCCCGCACGTCGAGGGGTAGCTCCCGCCGCGGGGGCATACCCGCTAGGTGGGCCACCACGGCGGCCGTCCACCGCTCGAAGGCCTTCGAGCCCTTCGCCACCCGGGCTGCGGGATACTCGCGGCGCAAATCCGTCGCGAGCGCGCGTACGCTGTCACCAAGCTTCACGGCGCAGACGCCCTGGGCCGTCCCGGCGACCAGCAGGCGTCCGAGCGGGCATCGAACGACGGCGTAGGAAACCTCGGCACCGCCACGTCGGTAGATGGCCGGTGTCATACCACGCCGGTGGGATGGCGATCACAGACGCGGCTGACCGATCCCCAGCCGGCACCGTAGACCGCACTGCTTACGTCCTCCCCGCACCGCAGGTCGCGCCGGAACCGCCTGGCGCGCAGCGCCTTCTGGTAGGCGCAGGGCGACACGCCCACCGCCTGGCTGAACATGCGCTGCAGGTGCGACGGGCTGAGCCCGACGTAGCCGGCAAGCCGCACCATCGTCCCGGGCTCGTCGACGTAGCGCTCAAGATAGCGGCAGGCGCGCCGAACGGCATCCATGCCCAAAGCGTAGGCCAGCAGGGCGACCGGGGTCTACCTGTTACTTGCGGCGGGTTACCATGCCCAAGATTCCCATGCGCCGGGTCACCCGCGGACTCCTCGCAGTACTCATCCTGCTCGTCGTCGTGGCGACCGGCGCGGGCCTGTGGCTGCGCGCCGAACTGAGGGCCAGTCTGGCCCGACTCGACGGCCAGCTGGAGGTGGCGGAGCTGTCGGCCCCGGTCGAGATCCAGCGCGACGCGAGCGGCGTTCCCGTGATCCGCGGCGTCGATCGGCACGATGTGGCGCTGGCCACCGGTTTCGTCCACGCACAGGAGCGCTTCTTCCAGATGGACTTGGCACGGCGCCGCGCCGCCGGCGAGCTGGCCGCCCTAGTCGGCCCCGCCGCGATCGAGGCCGACGCCGCGATCCGCGTGCACCGCTTCCGCGTGGTGGCCAGCCGTGCCGTGGCCCTGCTGGGCGATGACGACCGCGCGGTGATCGAGGCCTACACGCGCGGCGTCAACGCCGGCCTCGAGGCGCTGGACGGGTTCCCGTTCGAGTACCTTCTCCTCCGACAGGATCCCGTGCCGTGGCAGGTCGAGGACAGCCTGCTCGTGGTGTTGTCGATGTTCGTTCTGCTCCAGGACAACGAGGGGGCGTACGAGGCGACACTGGCCTCGATGCACGAGGCCTTGCCGCCCGAGGTGGTTGATTTCCTCGTGCCACGAGGCACCGAATGGGACGCGCCGGTCGTCGGGCCGGCCTTCGAGCAGCCACCCGTGCCAAGCTCGGAGGTCTACGACCCACGCGCGAGCGTCGCACGCATCGGGTTGCGTCCTGGCCCAGCTGCCCTCGAACCAGGACCGGTCGACTGGTGGGCCGGGCTGCCACCGGAAACGGACGTGCTCGGCAGCAACAACTGGGCAGTCTCGGGCACACTCACACCCGACGGCACACCCCTGCTGGCCAACGACATTCACCTCGGGATCCGCGTGCCGAACACTTGGTACCGGGCGGCGCTTCAGTGGCCCGACCCGACGGACCCGACGGCCTCGCACCGTCTGGTGGGCGTCACGCTGCCCGGTCTGCCGTCACTCGTGGCCGGCAGCAACGGGTACGTGGCTTGGGGGTTCACCAACTCGTACACCGATTCGAGCGACATCGTGTTGCTTGAACTCGACCCGGCCGATCCTGGGCGGTATCGCACACCCGACGGATGGCGCCACCTCGAGCGGTTCGACGAGGTGATCGAGGTGGCCGGCGGCGAGGTAGTCCACCTCCCCGTCGCCTGGACGATCTGGGGGCCGCTGCTCGACCCTGACCACCTAGGCCGCACGCGAGCCTATCGCTGGGTGGCACACTCAGCCGAACGGCTGGCCACCAACTTGCGTCCGCTCGAACGGGCACGCTCGGTGACCGAGGCGCTCGTCGAGGCCCACGGCATCGGCACCCCCGTGCAGAACCTGATCGCCGCCGACCGTGACGGTCGTATCGGCTGGACGCTCTACGGATCGATTCCGCACCGTGTCGGGCTCGACGGTACCGTACCGGTATCGTGGGCCGACGGTGCTGGATGGGACGGGTGGCTCGACGAGACGGCGTACCCACGCGTGGTCGACCCTGATGATGGCCGGCTCTGGACCGCGAACGCGCGGGCCGTTGGCGGTCCGGGCTTCGAACAGTTCGAGCGGGGCAACCACGAGGTGGGATCCCGCGCAACGATCATCCGCGACACGCTACACGCGGAGGATCGGTTCACGCCCCGCGAGATGCTCGACCTGCAGCTCGACGACAGCGCCCGGTTTCTCGAGCGCTGGCGTACGGTAGTCCTCGACGTGCTGACTCCGGCGCGGATCGGTGACGACACCGGGCGCACGGCGTTCCGCGAAATCGTGGAGCGCGACTGGTCCGGGCGCGCATCACCCGACTCGTCCGGCTATCGCCTGGTCACCGAGTTCCGCGACGCCGTTGCGGCACGCGTGTTCGGCCTCGGGCTGGCACCGGTGGCGGCGACTGACCCGGCGTTCCGGTTCTTCAGAGTGCGCGCACGGGAAGGCCCGCTGTGGGCGCTGGTCACCGAACAGCCGGCGCACTGGCTGGAGCCGGGATTCGACGACTGGGACGCCTGGCTGGCGGACGTCGTCGACGGCGTAGTGGCCGACCTCACCCGCGGCCACGAGGACGGACTTGAGGCCCGTGTGTGGTCAGAGGTCAACGCTGCGCCGATCCGACATCCGCTCTCGGCCGCCGTGCCCTGGCTGGCGCGGTGGCTGGACATGCCCGTGGTTCCGATGCCGGGCAGCGATTTCACGCCGCGGCAGCAAGTCGGGATCGTGGCCGCGTCCGCACGAATCGTGGTGTCGCCGGGCAACGAGGCCGCCGGCATCATGCACATGCCGACTGGGCAGAGCGGGCACCCGCTCTCGCCCTTCTACTCCAGCTCGCACGGCGCGTGGCTGCGGGGCGAGCCGACGCCGCTGCTACCGGGCCCGGCGGAGTACCGCCTGACGCTGGTACCGTGACCCCCCCTTGGCAGCAACGGCTTAGGTCCGGACGTGGTGGAGGCCCCCTGCGCGGCAGGATCAGGAACCGAATCTACTGTGCCGGTGCGACGGGCGGCGCAGCACCCGGCTCGATCTGGAACACCTCGCTCTCGTTGAACTGCTCGACGGCCTCGCGGTCGCCCGGGTACCAAAAGTCCAGGTGGCAGTTCTCGCACGCCGCGTCGATGGCGCCGCCAGCAACGAACACCCCGTCCACGTCGCGCGCGTCAACGAGTTCCACCACGCGCATCGCCTCGGCGGCCAGCGCGTCGGCATACTGATTGAACAGGTCGCGGCGGGCGGCGATGTCAACTTGGAGTTCAGCGGGCGGTAACTCGCCGGGGTTGAGCGCGTAGAACTGATCGGCCGGCGCCACCGGGCGCGGCATCTTCATCAGGTTCATGCTCTCGGCCAGCGTCAACGCCGCCTGCCGGATGGCGAGCCAATCCTCGGGGGTTTCCGGCACGATCTCGACCAGCCCGGTTTCGACCACGTCGTACGCGACGGCGTTGAACACAACGTCGACGATCGGGTCGACAATGTAGGTCATCACCTCGCGCATGGAGATCAGTGGCGTCAACCCGAGTTGCTCTTCCGAGATCGTCGCCGGGTCCATCTCCTCGGTGGCCACCGGCTCGGTGGCGGTGCACCCGACCAGCAGGCCGGCCGACGCCAGAACGAGGGCCGCAAACGTCGTTAGCATGGCAGATCCTTTCTTCTCCGGTCGGACTCCACGCATCGTAGCGCCATCCCGCGCGGGCGTCGCCTGAAGAATTCGTCAGTTCCGCGATGCTAGAGCAGCAGCGCGTCACGGGCGCTGGTGGCTCGCTCCCGAGCCTCGGCCACCGTAGACCCGGTCGCCGTCAGGTGGCCCATCTTCCGCCCCGGACGCGGGTCGGACTTCCCGTAGAGGTGCAGCGACACCGACGGCACCCGGCAGGCCGCGGCCCAGTTCGGCACGCCGTCCACCCACAGATCGCCGAGCAGATTGGCCATCGCGGCCGGGCGCAGCAGTGCCGTCGAGCCCAGCGGCAGCCCGCAGATTGCCCGAACCTGCTGTGCGAACTGGCTGGTCTCGGTGGCGTCGATCGTCAGGTGGCCTGAGTTGTGGGGACGGGGGGCGATCTCGTTCACGAGCAGATCGCCGGCGGCCGTAACGAAAAACTCCACGCACACCACGCCCACGTACTGCAGTTCCTCCAGAATCGCCCGCGCAATGTCGCCTGCGTGACGCGCGACAGAGGGCAGCACGTCTGCGGGGGCGGTCGTCAGGTCGAGGATATGATCCCGGTGACGGTTCTCGAAGGGCTCGTAGCACACGACCTGGCCGTCGAGGCCGCGCGCCGCCACGATCGAGATCTCGCCAGCGAGCTCGGCCCAGCGCTCGACTACGGCCTCCTGGTGCCCGATGGCGTTCCAGATGTGCTCGATGTCGGCCGGCGTCATCACGCGATGCTGACCCTTCCCGTCGTAGCCGTACGCCGTCGTCTTGATTACGGCCGGCGTGCCGATCTCGGTCACCGCCTCCCACAGTTCGTCGAGCGTGAGCGCACGGGCGAACGGCACGGTCGGGAACCCGTGGTCAGCCAAGAAGGTCTTCTCGCGGATGCGGTCCTGCGCCACGCTGAGCGCGAGACCCGACGGCCGGACCGGCGCGATGGCCTCCACGGCGTCGACGGCCTCCACCGGAACGTTCTCGAACTCGAAGGTCACCACGTCGACGCCACGCGCGAACGTGCGCAGTGCCTCGAGGTCCTCGTACTCGGCGACGATCTCAGTGTCGGCCACCTGGCCAGTCGGTGTGTCCTGATCGGGCGAGAAGGCGTGGACGCGATAGCCCATACGCCGGGCGGCGATGGCGAACATCCGGCCGAGCTGACCGCTCCCTAGCACGCCCAGCACGGCACCGGGGGCGACCGGTCGCGTCACGGCAGCTCGTCCTGCCGCACCCTCGCCGTCTGCTCCTCGCGGAACGCTCGAAGGCACGCACGCAGGTCCGGCCGCGTGTTGGCGAGGATGGCCACGGCCAGCAGCCCTGCGTTAGTCGCGCCCGCCTTGCCGATCGCCAGCGTGCCCACCGGCACGCCGCCCGGCATCTGCACGATTGAGAGCAGCGAGTCCAACCCCCGCAACGCGGCACTCTGCACCGGCACGCCGAGCACCGGTACCACCGTCTGCGCCGCCACCATGCCCGGCAGGTGCGCCGCACCGCCCGCGCCCGCGATCACCACCTCGAGTCCGCGCGTCTCGGCGCCGGTGGCGAACTCGGTCATCCAGGCGGGGGTGCGGTGCGCCGAGACGATGTGCTTCTCGTAGGCCACGCCGAAGTGGTCGAGCACCTCCGCCGTGTGGCGCATCGTCTCCCAGTCGGACGACGATCCCATGATCATGGCTACCAGCGGCATCGACATCTCAACCCTTTCATTCGTGGCGCGCTTCGTCCCGCGCGGGTCGGGTAAACGACTGAAACCTGAGATTTTACCCCAACGACCCGTGGGGTATACTCTCGCGGAAGGGAGCCTGGAGGACATGCCCGTCCGCCTGATTCGCCTGTGTACCGGCTGTGCGCTCGCCGCGCTGTTAGTGCTGCCGACCGGGGCGCAGGAACCCGACGGCCGCTTGGCCGTGCCGTTCCGGCAGGTGACACTGGACAACGGCCTGAACGTCATTCTCCACCAGGACCACACCGTCCCGGTGGTGACGGTCAACATGTGGTACCACGTCGGCTCGGCCAGTGAGCGTCCGGGCCGCACGGGCTTCGCCCATCTGTTCGAACACCTGATGTTCGAGGGCTCGCGGAACGTGCCCGAGGGCCAGTTCGACATCCTGCTCGAGTCGGCCGGCGCCACCAACAACGGCTCGACCACCAAGGACCGCACCAACTACTACATTGACGTGCCGTCGAACGCGCTGGAGCTGGCCCTGTTCCTCGAGTCGGACCGGATGGGCTACCTGCTCGATGCGATGACGCCGGAGCTGGTGGACGGCCAGCGAGCTGTGGTGATGAATGAGCGGCGGCAGAGCTACGAGAACCGGCCGTACGGCCTGTCGTGGCTCGCACTCGACGCGATGCTCTGGCCGGAGGGGCATCCCTACTCCTGGCCGGTGATCGGCTCGATGGCGGACCTCGCGGCCGCCTCGTACGATGACGTGGTGGCCTTCTTCGAGCGGTACTACGCCCCGAACAACGCCAGCCTCGTCGTGGCCGGTGACATCGATCTCGATGAGGCACAGACACTGGTCGAGAAGTGGTTCAGCGAGATCCCACGCGGCCAGCCAGCGCCGGCCGTCTCGGCGGCGCTGCCGCGGCTCGAGGCCGTCGAGCGCCGGGTGATGACCGATCAAGTGCAACTTCCCCGGCTGCTGGTGGGCTGGATAACGCCATCCGCCTTCGCACCCGCCGCCGCGGCACTCGACGTCGCGGCGTCGGTCCTGGCTGGAAGCAAAAACTCGCGCCTCTATCGCCGACTCGTCTATGACACGCAGATTGCGCAGGAGGTGTTCGCCTACCAGGACGCGATGCGGCTCGGCAGCACGTTCGTGATCGTCGCGACGGCGCGCCCTGGCGTCGACCTCGACGACATCCAGCAGATCATCGACGAGGAGCTCGCGCGGCTGCGGCGGGAGCCGCCCGCCGCGCGCGAGGTCGAGCGCGTGCGCAACGAGATCGAGGCGTCGTTCTACCGGCAGATGGAGCGCACCGGCGGCGGCGGCGGCAAGGCCAATCAGCTGAACGAGTACTTCTTCCATGGTGCCAGCCCTGACTTCTTCGCCGAAGATTTGGCGCGCTACATGGCCGTCGACGCGGCCGACGTGCAGGCCGCCCTCGTGCGCTGGCTGCCGCCTGACGCCCGGGTGGAGCTCGTCGTCGAGCCGGAGGCGGCCCAGTGACGGGTGCCCGCTTGGCAGGACCGCTCCTGCTCGCCGCCACCGTGGCCGTCAGCGCGCAGGCGCCCGACCGCTCCCGTCCTCCGGTGCCCGGTGACCCGCCCGAGTTGCGGCTGCCGCCGATCCAGCAGGGCGAGCTCTCCAACGGCCTGCCCGTATGGCTGGTCGAGGCCCGCGAGGTGCCGATCGTCCAAGTCGACCTGCTGGTGCGAGCCGGTGCGGCCGACGACCCGGTAGACGCGTTCGGCGTGGCACGCATGACGGCCACGATGCTCGACGAGGGCGCCGGCGGGTTGTCGGCGCTCGAACTCGCCGACGCGATCGAGTTCCTCGGCGCCTCGCTCACCATCGGCGGCGGCTTCGACAGCACGACCATCCGGCTGAACACGCCCGTGGCACGGCTCGGCGACGCGCTGCCACTGCTGGCCGACGTGGCGCTGCGGCCCAGCTTCCCGCAGGAGGATCTCGACCGCATCCGCGAGGAACGGCTGACCGACCTGCTGCAGACGCGCGACAATCCGGCGGCACTCGTCACACCCGCCTTCAACCGTGTCGTGTTCGGGCCAGAGCACCGCTACGGCATCAGCGCCACCGGCACCGAGGCCACGCTGTCGGCGATGACGCGGCAGGACCTGATCGACTTCCACGCGGCGTACTTCCAGCCGGGCAATGCCGTGTTGGTAGTGGTCGGCGACACCACGATGGACGCGGTGCGGCCGCTGCTCGAGGACGCATTCGGCGTGTGGCGCGACGAGCGTCCGGTGGTTCACACCCACGTGGCCGAAGCGCCCCAACTCGTCGAACGCCAGGTCTACCTGCTGGACGTGCCGGGCGCCGCGCAGTCGCAGATCCACATCGGCTGGGTGGGTGTCTCGCGCTCGACGCCCGATTACTTCGCCCTTGAGGTACTCAACACCGTGCTCGGCGGGTCGTTCACCTCGCGGCTGAACCAGAATCTCCGCGAGGAACACGGCTACACGTACGGCGCGGGGTCCGGGTTTCAGATGCGCCGGTCGGCCGGTGTGTTCGTGGCCGCAGCCGGCGTCCAGACCGACGCGACCGCTGCGGCGCTCACCGAGTTCTTCAACGAGTTCACCGCGATACTTGACCCAGTGCCCGACAAGGAGCTGACCGGGGCGAAGAACTACCGGGCACTCAGGTTCCCCGGCGATTTCGAGACACTGCGCGAGCTGTCGGGCCATCTCCAGGAGCAGATCGTCTACGACCTACCGGCCGACTACTTCGAGCGGTACGTGGCCAACATTCAGGCTGTCACCGCCGCCGACGTCCAGCGCGCGGCCGAGCGGCACATCCAGCCATCGCGCTTTGCCGTGGTCGTGGTGGGCGACCTGGTGCGCATCGAGGACGAGGTGCGGGCACTCGATCTGGGCCCCGTGACCGTGATGAGCGTCGAGGAGGCGCTCGGCAACTAGACCCCGGCGCGTGAGCCTCGTAATCCGGCGTTGTCCCCTCTGCGGCTTCGCGCTCCTGACGGCCGCCGCGCTCGCCTGTGGGGGCGAGGCGGCCTCGCGCCTGACGTTTTCGTCGAGCACCCTCGGCACCGAGGGCGCAATTGTCCGGCGCCAACTCGATCGCTTCGCCGCCGCCCATCCCGAGGCGACCGTCGAGATTCGCGTGACCCCCGACGCCGCCGACCAGCGTCACCAGCTGTACGTCCAGTGGCTCAACGCGCGCTCGGTTGAGCCCGACGTCCTGCAGCTCGACATCATCTGGACCGCCGAGTTCGCGGCCGCGGGCTGGCTGCTGCCCTTAACCCGCTTCTCGCCCGACACCACTGACTTCTTTTCCGCCGCGGTGACCGCCGACACGTGGGGCGGCACGTTGTACGCCGTTCCCTGGTTCGTCGACGCCGGCCTGCTCTACTGGCGCACCGATCTGTTTGCAGAAGCACCGGGCTCGCTGGCCGAGTTGCAAGCCGACGCAGCCGACGCGGTGGCGCGCGGCGACGCCGAGTTCGGGCTCGCGTGGCAGGGCGCGCGCTACGAGGGCCTAGTCACGGTGTTTGTCGAGCATCTCGGCGCGTTCGGCGGCCGAATCCTCGATGCCGACGGGCGCGTCGTCGTCGACTCGCCCGAGGCGGTGGCCGCGCTAAGGTTCATGCGCACCGCGGTGGCCGCGGGCGGATTCGTGCCAGACTCGGCGCTCACCTGGCAAGAGGAACAGGTCCGGTTCACGTTCCAGAACGGCCGCGCCGCCTTCATGCGCAACTGGCCGTACGCGTGGGTGCTGGTGCAAGGCGAGGACTCGCGCGTGGCGGGACGCGTGGGCGTAGCACCGTTTCCGGCGGCCGATGGCGGCCGGCCCACCGCGGCGCTCGGCGGCGCGCAGCTCGCTGTCAATGCGAACACGGAGGAGCCCGAGCTGGCCTGGGCGCTCGTCGAGTTCCTGACCGCACCCGAGCAGATGCTCGAGCGCGCCCGCGTGGCCGCGCAGCTCCCCGCACGCCAGTCGCTCTACGATGACCCGGCCCTGGCCGAGGCGCTGCCGCTGCCGCTCGACGACGTACGGCGCGCGCTTGAGGCCACCGTGCCGCGCCCCGTCACCCCGGTCTACAGTGAGCTGTCCGACATCCTGCAGGTGCAGCTCCACCGCGCCCTGACCGGCCAGCAGGAACCGGCCGCCGCGCTGGCCGTGGCCGCTGCCGGGATGCGCGCACTGCTCGACCGCACCGGTCTGGCGCCCGAGGCCGGGCCGTGACCGTCTCCGCCCTGCAGCGCGCCGAGGCCAGGCTGGCGCGCCGCATGCTAGCCCCGGCGCTCGGCGTGATCACACTCGTGGCGCTGGTGCCAATCGCCGCCACCATGTGGGAGGCCCTGCACCAGCACGACCTCCGGCTTCCCTGGCTCGGACGACCGTTCGTCGGGCTGGCTAACTTCACCGAGGCCTTCGGCGATCCCCGCTTCGGCGAGGCGGTGCTGCACGTGGTGCTCTTCGCGCTGATCAGCGTGCCGCTCGAGCTGGCGCTGGGGCTGGCCCTGGCGCTGCTGATGCACCGGGTGGGCTGCGGCCGTGATCCGGTCCGTGTACTTGCGCTGCTGCCGTGGGCCGTCCCGACCGTGGTGGCCGCGCTGGTGTGGCGCTTCATGTTCGACGCACAAGCCGGCGTGGTGAACCTAGTGGCCGGGGCCGGCGGGTACGACTGGTTCGTCGATCCGTTGGTGGCATGGATCCCGATTCTCGTCGCCGACGTGTGGAAGACCACGCCGTTTGTGGCAATTCTCCTGTTCGCGGGGCTGCAGGCCATCGACCCCGCGCTCGAGGACGCGGCGCGCATCGACGGCGCCGGGCCGTGGTGCCGGTTGGTCACGATCACCTGGCCGCTGCTCAAGCCGGCGCTACTGGTGGCCGCGGCGTTCCGCGCGCTCGACGCGCTGCGCCTGTTCGACCTGCCTTACGTGCTGACGGCTGGCGGGCCGGGCACGGCCACCGAGCCGCTGTCGCTCTACGCGTACACCGCACTGATGCAACGCCTGCGCTTCGGGTACGGCTCGGCGCTGTCGGTGCTGGTCTTCGTCCTGGCCTTCGGCGTGGCCCTCCTCTTCGTGCGGGCGCTCAGCCGGTCGATCGCGGGAGAGCAAGCGTGAACGGCCGCGCCTGGACGGCGGCCGGCATCGGGCTCCTCGCCCTGTTTGCTTTCCCACTCTACTGGGCGCTGGCGAGCTCGCTGACGCCCGAGGCGCTGCTTTTTGAGGCGCCCTCGCTGCTACCACGCCAAGTGACCAGCGAGCACTACCGGGCGCTGTTCGCCGACCGCGCCTTCCTTGTACCGGTACGCAACTCGCTCGTCGTTGCGGGCCTGACGACGCTGGTGGCGGTGCCGGTGGCAGCGCTGGCTGCCTACGCCCTCGCCCGCCTCCACCTACGAGGCAAGACACCGCTGATGGCGCTCGTGCTCGCGGTCTCGATGTTCCCGCAGATCTCCATCGTGCCGCCGCTGTACCTGATCCTGCGTGAGTTGCGACTCCTCGATACCTACCCGGGGCTGGTCCTGCCCTATCTCACCTTCTCGACGCCGCTTGCCATCTGGCTGCTCACTGGTTTCTTCCGCCAGCTGCCGCGCGATCTTGAGGACGCCGCGATGCTCGACGGTACCAGCCGCCTGCGCGCGCTGCGCGACATCGTGCTGCCGATGGCCGCCCCCGGGCTGGCAAGCACTGCCATTCTCACGTTCCTGTTCTGCTGGAACGAGTTCCTCTTCGCGCTGTCGTTCGCTCTCGGCCCCGACCGCTACACGGTGCCCGTGGCGATCGCGCTTTTTCGCGGTCGGTACGTCGTGCCGTGGGGCGAGGTGCTGGCGGCCACAGTCGTGGCCACCGTACCCGTCGCACTGGTGGTGCTGGCGTTCCAGCGCCGCATCGTCTCGGGCCTCACGGCCGGGGCCATGAAAGGCTAGACCATGGCCGCCGTTACGCTGGAAGGCGTCACCCGGACCTATCCGGGCGGTCATACGGCGCTGGACGCACTCGACCTCGACGTGGCCGACGGCGAGTTCCTGGTGCTGGTCGGACCGTCCGGCTGCGGCAAGAGCACGCTGCTGCGGCTGGTAGCTGGGCTCGACGCGCCGAGTGCCGGGCGCATCCGCATCGGCGGAGCCGACGTGACCGACGTCGCGCCTCAAGACCGCGACGTGGCGATGGTGTTCCAGAGCTACGCGCTCTACCCCCACATGACGGTCCGCCAGAACCTCGGCTACGGCCTGAAAGTCCGCGGCGAGCCGCCGGATCGGGTCGCGGCCCGGACAACAGAAGTGGCCAATGCCCTGGAGATTGAGGAACTGCTCGACCACCGACCCGCGCAGCTGTCCGGCGGCCAGCGGCAGCGGGTGGCGCTCGGCCGTGCGCTGGTGCGACAGCCGGCGGCGTTCCTGCTCGACGAGCCGCTGTCGAACCTCGATCCGGGGCTCCGGACGCAGGCACGCGCCGAGCTGCTGCGGCTGCACCGGCGACTCGGCGTCACGACGCTCTACGTGACACACGACCAAGAAGAAGCCATGACGCTCGGCAGCCGTGTCGCGGTGATGCGACAAGGACAGCTTGAGCAGTTGGCACCGTCCGCGGAACTCTACACGCGGCCCGCCAACACGTTCGTCGCGCGCTTCATCGGGGCGCCGCCAATGAACCTCGTCGATCCGGCCGTGTTGGGTCTCGACGCGCCGGCCGATACGCTGGCAGGCGTGCGGCCACACGACCTGATGCTCACCGACGAGGGACCGATCCGCGCAACGGTGGAGCTGGTGGAACCGCGCGGCCACGACACCGTGGTCCACGCGCGGGTCCAAGACGACGGCCCGGTGGTCGTGTCGGTGGTACCGGCCGGGACAGCGGTGCGGGTCGACGGCGACGTGCGGCTGTCAGTGCGCTCCGATCGGGTGCACCGCTTCGGTCGGCGGACCGGCGCACGGGTCGCGCCGTAGATCAGCCGACCCTCTCCCCCGCGATCACCGGGGCGCTCGCCAGCAGGTCGATGGGCACCGCAATGATGCCAAACCGCCCATCTGGATCACGAAGGTGCAGAAGCGCCTGCACGCGGTGACGGGAACACGCCGCGATAGCCAACCGTGGTCACCACGGCCCACCACAGCCCGTCGAATACCGACGCGCACACCTCGGGCTGCGCATCGTTCTCGAAGGAGTCGATGCCGGCCGCGAAGACATCGAGGAAGAACAGTGTCACGCAGACGACGAGCACCAGCTCCTCGCGCGCGATGGCAAAGGCCCGCTGCACGTGCTGGAACGCCCGGTTTGTAGCCCTGGAACAAGCGCAGGAGGTAAAGCGCACGCAGCGCGTGGCAGTTGAGCCCGGGTTGCAAGTAGCAATCGCAGGATGCCCGCGAGATCAACGACGCCGCAACAGCTCAGCCCGTATCCGAGATGCGGTGTCGCAACCCAGAACTGCAGCAGGTACTCCACGGTGAAGCTGGCCACGCACACAACCTCGATCGTCGTGACCAGCTGTCGCGTCGTGGACTGGAGGTCCGGCCGCTCAGCGCCGCCGCGTACGATCGCGGACGAGACCGCCGACGAGCCACCCTACGAACACGACGGCGACCACGGTAATCACCGCCCAGCCGAGAATCACGCGGGC
This sequence comes from uncultured Bifidobacteriaceae bacterium, assembly GCA_964535675.1. GTDB lineage: Bacteria > Acidobacteriota > Vicinamibacteria > Vicinamibacterales > UBA2999 > CAZHTD01. Next base: position 27,005 of record CAZHTD010000020.1, read on the forward strand.
GCCTTTCGCGCCGGATCCACCACGCTGACCGCGAGGCCCACAGCCACCACGACGACGGCGCCGATCACGTTGTGCCATAAGAAGGCGACGGGACTGAAGAACGTGAACCACGCCACCGAGCCCATGCCAGCAAGCAGGCCGATGAATGCACCCGTGCCGGTGGCGCGCCTGACTCCCACCGCCAGGATGAACACCCCGAGAATCGAGCCGTAGAAGAATGATCCGAAGCGGTTCACGACTTCGATGAGCGATCCCAGCTCGGCGGCCCAGACCGCGACACCAGTGGCGAACAGTCCCCAGAAGCCAGTTGCGAGGCGCGATACGCGGAGGAAGTGCGCGTCGGGCGCCTCGGACCGGAGGAAGCGACGGTAGAAGTCGATGACGGTGGCCGAGGAAAGAGCGGACAGCTCGGACGAGATCGACGACATCGCCGCAGCGAAGATGGCCGCAATCAGCAGCCCTACCAGCCCGATCGGCAGCTGCGTGAGCACGAATGTCGGGAACACGTAGTTGGCATCGCTGTAGCTCAGGTCACCGGTCACCTCCCGCACCAGCGCAAGGGCATCTTCGCGCACGCGGTCGACGTCGACCTCGCTGGCCCTGAGCGCTTCAGCGGCGCGGGTGCGCGTCAGTGTGTCTCCCGAGGCGTCAGCCGCGAGGAACGCCTCGCCAGCGGCCCGACGCGCGTCGATCGCCGCACCGTACTCCTGCTCAAGCGCCTGGTACTCGACCGCGCGAGGGCTGGCGAGCAGCTCGTCGTCGTGCACCGGATTGAACAGCATCGGCGACGGCGCGAACAGGTAGTACAGGAACATCAGGACGCCGACCAGCAGCACCAGCGCCTGGAGTGGGATCTTCCAGTAGGCGCTCATCAGGAGAGACTGTCGCGCGGCACCGACCGAAGGCGTTGTCAGGTAGCGCTGCACCTGGCTCTGGTCGGTGCCGAAGTATGAACAGAACAAGAAAAGCGCCGCGATGGTGCCCGACCAGAACGTGTACTGGTTCGTGAGGTCGAAGCTGAAATCAAAGGTCTCAAGCCGGCCCGTCTCACCGGCCACGCGCAGCGCCTGCGGCACACTGACGTCTCCGGGTAGGCCCGTCACCAGCACGACGACAGCGGCCACTAAGCCGAAGACGATCAGCACCATCTGCTTGACGTCGGTCCAGGTGACGGCCTGAATCCCCCCGAACATGGTGTAGGCCGTCGTCGGCACCGCGATGAGCAGGGCAGTGTTCGTGACGCTCAGCCCGAGCACCACGGCCAGGACCACGGCTGGCGCCGAGATCACGACGCCGAGCGACATGCTCCGCGAGGCCAGGAACAACAGGCTGGTGAACGCACGCGTCTTCACGTCGAAACGCCGCTCAAGGTACTCATAGGCCGTGTAGACGTTTGCCCGGTGGAAGAAGGGCACGAGCGTAACCGACAAGACGACCATCGCCAGGGGCAGCGCGTAGTAGAACTGCAGAAAACGCAGGCCGTCGGCGTAGCCCTGCCCGGTGGTACCGACCATGGTGATCGCGCTGAGCTGGGTGGCCATCACCGACAACCCGGCGGCCCACCACGGCAGGCTCCGGCTGGCAAGGAAGTAGCCGCGCAGCTCCCGGCTGTTCTTCGTCCGGCGCAGGCCGTCCCACGCAATCCACGTGATGTAGACGGCGATGATCGTCCAGTCGATCCAGTGCATGGGCGCGCTAGCTGAAGAATTCCTGGAACAGGAAGAGCGCGGCCAAGACGACCACCCAGATGACGATCACACGCGTGTAGACACGCGCGTCTTCGGAGTCGATCACGACTACGGGTTGCTGAGCGCCAGACCCAGCCAGTTCATGCGATGCGCTTGTTGCTCGTTGTCGGCCGCGTCGTCCAGCTCCAAGCGCCATGCGCGGGGCGGCCTGTCGCCAAGCGTGACATCCTGGCGGCGCAGCTCACCGCGCCGGGCCACGAGCACCGACACCTGGTCGCCGGGCTCGTGCTGGCGCAGGCGTGCGTCAAGGCCGTCGCTCGTGACGCGGATCGCGTCGATGTCGAGGATCTCATCGTCGACATTGAGGCCACCGTGCCAGGCGGGGCCGTCGCGAAAAACGCGCGAGACGACGAGGCGTCCGCCGTCGTTGCGCGTGTTGATGCCGAGCCACGGCTGCCCGTCCACACCCCGATCGGACCCGAAGCGCAGGCCGAAGGTCCCGAGCGCCTCGTCGTACGCCACTTCGCCCGGGTTCTCGACATTGGTCTGCCAGAACTCCTCGAGCGACGTCCCGGCCACCTCTTCGGTAACCTGCCGGAACTGCTCTGGTGTGTATCCACGCTCACCCGAGTACCGCTCGTAGGCCAGACGCATCACGTCGTCGAGGCTACGCTCGTGCCCAGTGGCCGCGCGCACCGCCCCATCGAGGAGGAATCCGAGCACGTGGCCCTTCGTGTAGTAGCTGACCTGCGTGTTGATGCTGTTCTCGTCCTGCCGATAGTACTTGATCCAGGCGTCGAACGACGCCTCCTCCACCGACTGCACTAGGCGACCTGGAGTTCCCTGCAGGCTCTCGATCTGGCCAGCGAGTGCCGTGATGTACTCGGCCGGGCTGGTGAGGCCAGCGCGGACGAGCACGAGGTTAGCGTAGTAGTCGGTGATGCCTTCCACCACCCAGAGGCTGCGCGTGTAGTTCTCGGCCTCGTAGTCGAACGGGCCGAGCGCCTCGGGCCGCAGGCGTTTCACGTTCCACGTGTGGAAGTACTCGTGGCTCGCCAGCTCCAGCCAGTTACGGTACGCATTGCGCGTTCGCGTAAGGAACCGGCTGCCCATGAGGATGGTCGAGTTCTTATGCTCGAGCCCGCCGGCCGCCTCGACCAGCATGTTGAAGAACACGTACTTCTCGAACGGCACCGTGCCCCACAGGCGTGCGTGCTCGCGCGCCATGATCTCGAGATCGCGGGCCGCCCGGGGCCCGTCGAACACGCCAGCCTCGCCCTGGTTCACCAGATAGTGGGGCACCCCTGCCACGTCGAACTCATACACCTCGGGGTTGCCGACGAGGAACGGCGAGTCCACGAGCGTGTCGAAGTCGGCCGCCACGTAGTGGTGCGCGCCGCCGTTGTCGGGCAGGCTCGTGATCGACTGCCGCCAGTCGTCAGCCGGCTCGATCGTCACTTCGTGCGGCCGCGGACCGTCGTCGACCAGCGTGAGGAACGTCGGCGCGCCGTTCAGCATCGCGAAGTCGGCCTCGATCCAGTTGGTGCGCACCGACATCTCGCGGCCGTAGACGCGGTACGCCACGGTGATCTCGGCTGCCCCGTCGGTCGACACGCGCCACCGGTTCTTGTGAGTCTTCGTCACCTCAAGCGCCGCGCCGCCGGGATCGGAGGCGGTCACGCGTTCCACATGGCGGGCGTACTCGCGCACCAGGTACGACCCCGGCGTCCAGACGGCCATCATCAGGTCGACGGCTGGCTGGCCCTCGGTGGGCACCACGGCACGCACCTCCACGTAGTGCGTGTGCGGAGCGGGAAAGCTGAGGGTGTAACGGATGGGCTCGGCGGTCTGCGCCGCCACGGAAGCTGCATGTATCATGAGCACGGCGCTGACAAGCAGGGTGATCCGAAGCATGGCGGTCATTGGTGCATTCTAGTCCCTTCACGCCAAGGAGGGTCTGCATCCAGCCTCAGTCTCGTCTAGGGGTCTGATCCGCTGGTGTCACCTCGCCGCAGATCGAGCGCGATTCCGACATCGTCGGCGGGTTCCTGAGCAACGCCGCGCACCTGCCGGACGGCCATGCCTTGAGCGTGGCGTTTCCCGCCAGTGCCAACCGAGGTGGCTGCCCTGCTGGCCTGCGCTGCCGGGCGGCGCGCAGTCCTTGCTAACCGGCGGCGTCACGCCGCGGGGTCTGCGGCGTTTTCAGCACCAGCCACGACGCCGTGCCTGGGTATTCCGGGGCAACCCTGACGTCACCATGGCCGAGCCACAGAAGGCACTCACCGACGCAGGCTCTAACTGCCCCCGCCCGTGCCCACCCACGACGGTGCGTTCATCAGCGGCACCGTGTCGACCAACGCCGCTGGCCCCGCCACGCTCAAGTACGGTTCCACCCGCCCGTAAATCAAGGAGGCTTCAGACCGCTCGCGGGTGTGTTCAGAGCAGTAGACTCAACGTCTCGAGCGCGAGGCCGGAGACGAGCAACCACACGGCTGTGCGCCCAGCCGTGCCGCTCTCGCCAGGCAACTCATCGTCGAGGCGCAGCCGCGCCAAGCGTCCCTGCGCCACAAATGTCGCGGCCATTGTCGCAAGCAGCAGCGCCCAGCCTAGGCCCAGCACGAGCCGCGCCCCCGTCGAGGCCTCGGCGATCCGGAGGCCGAGCACTAACACACTCGCGAGCCACCCACCGAGGCCGGCCGCGCCGATCCACCGCAGCCGGGCCATCTCGTGATCGACGGCCCAGCGCCGCAGCTCGAGGCGGCGCACCGCCTCGGCCCGGCGCCGCCCCTCGTCGAGGTGCGCACGCTCAATCTCGAGCCTGGCGTGGTCGCGGTCGAACGCCTCCTTGAGCGCCGCCACGACGACGTTGGTCAGCCTGGCCTCGATCCGGTCGGTAAATCCGGCCGGCGGTTCGGATGAGGCGGCCACCGCCTCGTCCAACGGCTCGGCTGCCTTCGCCCGCCCCTTGCGGGCCGCGTCGCCAAGAGCCAGGGCAGCATCGACCGCCCGGACAATCGCCGCAAAGTTCACGGCCATCTTCCCCGCTCCCTCAGTTGCCTCCGCGCGAGGCCAGCCACCAGTCGCGGAACGCACGCTGCTCGGCCGTCACCGTGCCGCCAGCGAGCTCGACCGGCAGCACCTGGATAACCGGGTTCTCCACGAGCGCCAGCATCGAGGTCACTCGCACGTCCCGCCGCTCGAACTCGATCGCCAGCTGCGTACCGGGCACGCCATCGCGAATTGCCCGCTCGACGTCGGCCGTATCGTCGACGTCACGGCCGCCAATCGACACGATGACGTCGTCACGCTCGAGGCCCGCCTCGTAGGCCGGCGAGCCGAACGGCACGCTTGCTGTCACCCGCACGCCGCCACCGCCCTCGTCCAGGCGCAGCGCCCCCACGTAGCCGCGACCCGGATCGACCGGGCGGATCACAAAGCCGGCCGGCTCGAGCAACGCGGCGTAGTCCATGACCTCGTGCCCCTGCACGAAGCGGGCAAAGACGCCGCGCGCGAACGCCGCGTCACCCGCCACCTCGGCGAGCACGGCCTCGACGTCGGCGGCCGTGTACGGGGCATTAACGTAGCCAGGCTCACCCCCGGGCCGGCCGAACCGCGCCCAGAGGGCGCGCATGAAGTCGTCGAGGGTGACGGTGTTGTCCGAGCGGCCCCGCAGCGCCAGGTCGAGGCCGAGCCCAAGCGCCTGTCCCCACGTGTAGTACGAAATGAACGTGTTGCCGTAGGCGGTACGGTCGATTGACGTGGCCGCGTCGACGAACGGCGCAAACAGACTCATCTCCTCCACGGTCCGCAGGGTGCGGCCGGGCGAGAGCGCCACCGTATTGATGGCGCCGGCCATGGCTCCCAGGAAGTCCCGATCGGCAATCAGGCCCGCGCGCCGCATCAGCAGCGCGTCGTAGTAGCTGGTCACGCCCTCCGCGAGCCACAGTTCCCCGGTCTCGTTTGCCTCCTCGAAGTCGAACGGCTCGAGGGCGGCGGGCCGGATGCGCTCCACGTTCCACGAGTGGAAGAACTCGTGGGCCACCGTCCCGAGCAACCCGATACGGTTGGTCGCCAGCGACGACCCGCTGGTGAGGATCGTGCTGTTGCGGTGCTCCATGCCGTCATCGCTCGCCCACGGCAGATAGTCGGCGATGAAGGTGTAGGTACCGGTGTCGAACGGGGCGAACTCGCCGAAGACGCCCAGGGACTCGCGCACGAGCCGCTCGACGTCACCCGCAAACTGGTCGAGCTGCGCGTCGGTGCCGGCGTGGTGCACGGCCACGCGGAAGGTTGGCGTGCGGCTGCCGTCGGTCACCTGGAAGGTCCGGATGTCGACGTCGTCGCCGAACTCGGTCGGACTGTCCATCAGATACTGGAGATTCGGCGCCGTAAACGTCAGCGGATCGGGGCCGGGAAAGAGCTGTGTCACCACCTGCCAGTCGGCCTCGGCGGGCGGAACGAACGTGACGGTGGCCGGCTGGCGCTCGAAGCCTCGCGCCCACATCAACGACGCAGGCATGTTCAGGTGCGCGTGCGTACTGTCGATTGCTACGTACGTGCCATCGATGCGGTCGCCGAAGATGCGGTACGTGACACGCACCGTCCCGTCGTGTCCGGCAACGTTCCACTGATGGCGATCGGGTCGCGTCACCGGCAGCGCCGCACCGGTGCCGTCGGCCGCCTCGAAACCGAGAACGTTCTTGGCGAACTCATGAAGCGCGTACCGCCCCGGCGACGTGCGACTCATGCGAATCTCGAGCGGGCCCGCCGGTACCTCCGTGAAGGTGACCTCAACCTCCATCCACCGGTGTTCGGGCTCCGGGAGTGATACGCGGTACGCGATCGGCCCTTGTGCAAACGCGGGAAGGGCGGCCAAGAGGAGAACGCCGGTAGCGAGCGCCAGCAGGCAGTAACGGTCGGTTCGTCCAGTCATGGCACGGATCGTACTATGCAAGGCGTGACGCTGCTCGTGGCCCTGGACGTCGCGATCCTGCCGCCGCCCGAGGTGTCGGCGCAAGCCATCGCCGTGAGCCGAGGGCTCGCGCGCAACGGCGAGGAGACGTTTGCGCTCAGCGGGCCTCGTCTGCCACACGTCACGCTGGCCGCACTGTTCGTGGCGACTGGCGAGGTGGACGCGGCCTGCCAAGCGGTCGCGCTCCAACTGACGGACCAGCCGGCGCTGCCCCTGCACGTCCACGGTGGCGACCGGCGTGGGCGCACGCTGTGGCTGGGCATCGATCGCAGCCAAGCACTCGCCACCCTCCACGCGCGGCTCATGACGGCAGTCGCGCCCTTCGAACGCACGGGCGGGACCATCGCTGCGTTCACCGGAGAACCGGCGCGCGGCAACGACGTGGAGTTCGTGGCACGCTACCGCAAGCGCTCCGCGTTCGCGGCCTTCGATCCGCACATCACGCTGGGCCACGGGATCAGTGCGCCGGACGTTTCGCCCTTCACCTTCGAGGCGCGCGAGGTGGCCGTGTGTCACCTTGGGCGATTCTGCACGTGTTGCGCCGTGTTCGAGCGATGGACGTTGAAGGGGCGATCGGGCTGACACCGCGGTACCGACTCCACGACAGCCCTGCTGAGCGGGCTGAAGCCCGCTCGCTACGCACCCAATGGTGGCACCGGCGCGGTCGGCAGCGGCCGGCCGTGCTCGTAGCGACGAACGGTCTGCAGCACCACGTCGGCCATCATGTCCAAGAACAGCGGGTCGTCGTTGACGGCCTCCGCGCGCGTCAGCGTGAGTCCCGCGTCGGCCGCCACGCCCGCGGCCTCCCGATCGAGGTCATAGAGCACCTCCACGTGATCGCACACGAAACCGATCGGGCACAGCACCACCGCTTCGAGGCCAGCTGCTCGCTCGGCACGCAGGTAGTCGCACACATCGGGCTCGAGCCATGGGTCTTGGGGACGCCCGCTCCGACTCTGGTACACGAGCGCCCAGTCGTCGAACCCGGCCGCAGCCGCGACCAGCCGTGCCGACTCCTGCAACTGCTCGCGGTACCGCGTGCGTTCGGCCATCGGCACCGGAACGCTGTGTGCGGTGAAGACCAGCCGCGCGGCGCCGCGACGCGTCTCCGGCAGGCGGGCACACGCCTCGCGCGCGTGCGAGGCATTGGCCTCGACAAACAGAGGGTGGTCGTACCAACTGCCAGCAAAAACCACCTCCACATCGCCGCCGGTCGCCTCCCGCAGGGCGACGCGGGCATCGCGGACATTCTCGCGGTAGTGCTGGCAACTTGAGTAGCTGTGCTGGGCGGCCATGATGAAGCCAATGGCGCGGCGCAGGCCACCGCGGTGCATCTGGAGCAGCGTGTCGGCCAGGAACGGGTGCCAGTTGCGCATGCCCACATAGACCGGCAGCGACGCGCCGGCCGCAGTCAGCCGCTGGGCCAGCCCATCGGCCTGCCTCCCCGTGATGGTGGTGAGCGGTGAGATGCCGCCGAACAACTCGTAGTGCCGGGCGACTTCATCAATACGCTCCTGCGGCACGCGGCGTCCCCGCAGGACATTCGCGAGAAACGGGCGAATGTCGTCGCGGCCACCGGGACCACCAAACGAGATCACCAGCACCGAGTCGAACACTCTTGTCGGCTGATCGTTGCCGCCCAGCACGTCCCTAGGGTACAGCGTCGGACACACATGATAGGCTTGCTGTCGGAGGAACGTGCAATGGCCATCACCAGACGAAAAGCACTCCAGATTTCCGGCGCGGCGCTGACAGGCGTTTCGATCGGTGCGCTCACCGGCAGGCAGTTGCTGGCACAGGGCAGCCAAGCGGCCGACGACTTCCCCGACACGCTCGTCGAAGGACCCCTTCGGGACGGGTTCCCCGCCGACCTGCCGCTTGAGCTCGACGGCTCGGCCCCGCTGCACGACGCGAGCGAGGCCGGCCCGATCACGATGCCGCTCATGTGGCGAACCGAGGGTCGGCAGACCCCGGCCAGCATCGACCCCAACCCCGAGAACATGGCGATCCGCGTCGACACGCGGGGCCTCGGACGGATGCGCGGCACACTGCGCTTCGAGGACCTGCAGCGGTTGCCGCGCATGGAGGCCACCTACCTCATGCAGTGCGGCGCACAGAATCCGCGCGGCATCGTTACCTGGGGCGGCGTCCGGTTTTCCGACTTCGCCGCGATACTGGGCCTGCACCCGCGCGTGCACTACTGCCGCTTCACAGCTGCCGATGGGTTTTATGCCGACGAGGACATGGACACGCTGCGGCACCGGCAGGTGATGCTTGTCTGGATGATGAACGGCGAGCCGATTCCGGCCGACCACGGCGCACCGCTACGTCTCGTGGTGCCGTTCCGCTACGGGAACCGCAGTGTCAAGTCGATCACCGGTATGATGTTCGGCACGCCGGGGCTGCCCCCGCCGACCGCCTAGCCGCACAACGGCCTTCGGCCTCACGCCCCGGGTGGTGCCCTGATCACCACGCGGGGCGTTCGTGATTTCGACCTGAGAAATCATCGTGCAACGAGTCCGCGCGCCGCGCACGATCACCACGTGCGCACTTGTGCTCGGGCCTGCCTGCCGGCGGGATGCGGTGCCACCGATCTGCCAGAGCCGGCGGCTGGTTCGAGATCCCTAGGAGCGCACCGTTCTCGACAACGGGCTTGCGGCGGTACTGCAGCAGGACGCCTCCGACCCAGTCGTCGCGGTCACCACGATTGTCCATGTCGACTCGAACCGTGAGCAGGTAGACCACCACCGGATCGCTCGACGACCTTCAGAACGCCACGCTGAACGACCTCAAGGCGTACTTCGAGGCCAACCTTCACCGTCGGTATCGGCGTTTCACGTAGCCGGCGACGTGAGTCGGCCGCCTGGTGGAAACCGCTGACCGGCCTGCCGGAACGCGAGGGTGCCCACGGGCGTGACCATCCGGCGCAGCCCGAGCCGCCAGGCCTAAAGGGCAGGACCATCGACTTCGTCGACGTGCCCGGTGCCGCACAATCGGTGCTGCACGCCGGTCGCCCTTGCACTGCCGGCAGACCATCCTGACACGGTGGCCCTTGGCCACGCCAAGGCGCGCTTGGGTGGCAACGCCAACGGCTGACTGTTCCAGGCGCTGCACATCGAGAGAGACTACACCTAAGGCGTCGAATCACACGTGGTCGACTGGCTGGAGAGCACGCCGTTCGAGGCGCTCACCAGTGTCCGGGGCAACGTCACACTCGAGTCGTTCGAGCTGCTGCGAAACGAGTTGCGCAACTACGCCGCGACATTCACCAACCAAGGCGTTGAGCTGACCAAGAGCAGGTCACTAAGAGTAATATACGCGCCTTCGAGTTGCCCGGCACCATACTGGGGCCGATGCGAAACATGAGCCGCCTCGCAACCTGCCGCCCGGCTTCGTTGAACGTCAGCAGGAAGACCTGCTGGGCATGACGCGGGACGACTTCCGCGGGCTGATCGAAATCTACCTAGACAATCCGGGATGCGCTACGTCGTGGTCGGGAATGCTGCGTCCCAACTCGGCCGGCGCACGGCGTTCGGCTACGGCGTGCCTCTCCATTGAGGCCGGTTTTCGCCCGCCGCGTGGACGAGCGCGCCCGACGGGGGTAGGATGAGGACTTCAGGAGGGACGTTGACGTGAAGGCACTCGTGTTCGCCGTCGCCATGTTCGCACTGCTCGCGCCCAACGCCTCCGCTCAGATGCAGGAGCGAGCTGCAGATCTCCCGACTTTCGACAACGTGCTCGAGCGGGCCGGACTCGGCCACCTCAGTACCGAGGACAAGCAGCGGGTCCAGGACCTGCTGGTGGGGATGAACAACGCCACGACGAGTGAGTCGAAGGAGAAGGCCACGGCCTTCGACGAAGTGGTCGGCTACTTCCGCGAGCAGGGCTTCTCCCCCGAGCTGGTGATGGCGAGCCTCCGAGATGGGCAGCCGATACTGATCATCGGGCGCATCCTCAGGGCATTCACCACGGATATCCCGGACAGCCTAGCCTCGGGACAGTGGCAGGACGGCGTCTACTTCGTGCGCTGGACCGGCGATGGCGCCAAGGAGATCATCGTCAACGGGGCGATCCATGATTTCACCGGCTCGCACTGGCGACTGTTCTGATATGGACGCACCGATCAAACCCGCATTGTCGGGCGATTGCAGCTCGCTGGTTGGTTTCCGCACCATCACTTGCTGCAGTGGTGAATCGAAGCGGAGCGTACGGATCTAATCGAGGTGCCCGGCCGTCCATGCCACCTTCAGGTGTGCGGGACGGCGTCCCCCTGGCGCAGCAGGAACTTGCCCAACCGACGGCGCGTCCGAAGCTGGGCCTTCTTCGCCGCTTCTCGGCCAGGACGAAGTCGCGGAGTGTTTCGTGCGCGGCATCCGGCATCCACACCGGCGTCAGATCACCGGCACGACCGTACCGAGCGAGCTTGAGCGTATCTCGGCGATCGGTCTTCACGCGCTCCTGGCCTTCACGGGCACGAGCGACCGAGCAATGACATCGCAGTGCACCCCAAGTGCCGAGATCAGCCGCCGGCTAGGTGCGAGTCGGGATGCCGTGAAATACTCCGCCTCGAACGCAGTGTCGAAGCTTGGTCTAACGCTTGAAGCGAGCTCCGACATTGGGAAGGGGCTACAGGCGACAGCGCGATGAATTCGGGGAGGCCTGTTATGTCTACCGGCGTCGCTCTTGGACCAATCGGTCAAATCGCGAGACAGGTGCACGACATCGACGTGGCTGTTGAATGGTACCGCGATATCCTTGAGCTTCCTCACCTCTTGACCGTCGGCCAACTCGCCTTCTTCGACAGTCACGGTATTCGCCTGCTGCTCTCTGCAGAGGCACGCAATACCGAAAACCAAGGGGAGTCCGTTCTGTACTTCCGTGTGAACAACATAGAAGCGAGCTTTCGGCTGTTGCAGTCACGCGGCGTCAGCTTCCGCAGTGCACCTCACTTGGTGCACCGGCATCAGTCTGGTGTCGAGGAATGGATGGCGTTCTTTGCTGACCCGGACGGTAACACCCTAGCACTGATGAGTCAGGTTCCCCAAGGGGCTCAATCGGTCAAGGTTGATTGACGGCTGCGATCGAACTCGGACCTTTCTGACCGACGTCCTACGGGGTACTTTCTTTTTCGGCAGCCTGCTAGTCGAGTAGCACCAAATCTACATGCGTGCTGCTCGAAGGTGGCGAGCCCGACCGGGGTGACGCCAGGGGCACCGCGGCGCCTGACGACCAGAGCCGACACATATGCCTCGCATTAGTTTATCGGTCCCGTCGTGGCAGCGTCTCGCGTCACCGGCAGTCAGCACAGAGGCCCTGGAGCTGGACCTCTCGGCGATCGACGCGGAACCCAGACAGGCCGGACCGGCGTCGGTTGATCTTGAGATTCTTGAGGTCAGCGTTCTGGAGGTACACGTCCCAGACTCGTCCGCAGGCGTTGCACACGAAGTGGTGGTGGTCCTCCCGATTGACCTCGAACTGTACGGCGCTACCGGCACGATTCAGCGTACTGATGATGCCGGCACTGACCAGCTCCTGGAGATTGCGGTACACCGTGGCGTGTGACACCGACGGCAACACGCAACGCACGCGGTGCACCATCTCGTCTGCCGTAGGGTGTCCAGTAGCCCGGCCGAGCAACTGCAGCAATACGTCGCGCTGAGGTGTCAGCCGAAGCCCGCGCACGGCGCACGCCTTGCGCAGGTCCCGATAGCGCTCACCCGCAGGGACCATGGCCATAAGACTCCTTCCACCATAGGCCCGAGACAAAGTACAGTCAAGCAATTGTTAGCAGTTGATAGCAATTATCGTTTAGTTATAGGATTCTGCTAATGGTCGCATGCTGACATCAGCGCAGGCCTTACCGACTGGAGGAAATAATGGCGAGCGCAAGCAAGTGCCCAGTGATGGGCAGTTCTCACGCACGTGGTACCGTGGCGAACCAACACTGGTGGCCAAATCAGCTGAACCTGAAGATGCTCCACCAGAACCCCCCGCAGTCCGATCCCATGGGCAAGAAGTTCAACTACGCGGAGGAGTTCAAGACGCTTGACCTCGGTGCAGTAAAGAAGGATATCGTCACAACATTGACGACGTCACAGGACTGGTGGCCGGCCGATTTCGGTCATTACGGACCGCTCATCATCCGGATGGCGTGGCATAGTGCCGGTACGTATCGAATCGCTGACGGCCGCGGCGGTGCAAGCTCCGGTACTCTTCGGTTTGCGCCCCTTAACAGCTGGCCCGACAACGCTAATCTCGACAAAGCGCGTCGCCTGCTTTGGCCGGTCAAGCAGAAGTACGGCCGGAAGATCTCATGGGCTGACCTAATGATTCTCGCTGGCAATTGCGCTCTGGAGTCCATGGGATTCAAGACATTCGGCTTCGCGGGTGGGCGTGAGGACGTCTGGGAGCCTGAAGAGGACATCTACTGGGGGCCGGAGACCACGTGGCTCGCGGACGAGCGCTACAGCGGCGACAGAGAACTCGCGAACCCTCTCGGTGCGGTCCAGATGGGCCTGATCTATGTGAATCCAGAGGGGCCGAACGGTAACCCGGATGCGCGTGCTGCCGCTAGGGACATTCGAGAGACATTCCGCCGCATGGCGATGAACGACGAAGAGACGGTTGCCCTTATCGCCGGTGGACACACGTTCGGTAAGACCCATGGTGCCGCTCCCGCCGACCAGTACGTGAGTGCCGAACCCGAAGGTGCCAACCTCGAAGAGCAGGGCCTCGGCTGGAAGAACAGCTTTGGCAGCGGCACGGGCAGCGACGCGATTACTAGCGGGCTTGAGGGTACCTGGACCAGCACGCCGGTAACATGGGACAACAGTTACTTCGAGACTCTGTTCGGCTACGAGTGGACTCTGGTAAAGAGCCCTGCCGGCGCGTACCAGTGGGTTCCGACGGATCCAACTGCCGGGGATATTGTGCCCGATGCTCACGATCCATCGAAAAAGCATCCCCCCGTCATGCTGACAACCGACCTCGCCCTAAGGATGGATCCTATTTATGCACCGATTTCGAGGCGCTTTCTCGAAAACCAGGACGAGTTCGCAGATGCTTTCGCCAAGGCGTGGTACAAGCTCACGCATCGCGACATGGGACCCATCTCCAGGTATCTCGGACCAGAGGTCCCGCCCAAGCCGCAGTTGTGGCAGGATCCTGTGCCCGAGGTAGACCATGAGTTGGTCGGGGAGCAGGACATCGCGGCCCTCAAGAGAAAGATTCTCGAATCCGGACTATCCGTTTCCCAGTTGGTGTCGACTGCTTGGGCTTCGGCGTCCACGTTTCGCGGTAGTGACAAGCGCGGCGGAGCCAACGGGGCCCGCATCCGCCTGTCGCCACAAAAGGACTGGGATGTCAACAACCCGGCCGAACTGGGGAAGGTGCTCCAGGCACTTGAGGCGATACAGCAGGCCTTCAACAGTTCGCAGGTCGGCGGGAAGAAGGTTTCGCTTGCTGACGTGATTGTTCTGGGCGGGTGCGCAGGCGTCGAGCAGGCAGCGAAAAACGCTGGGTACGACGTGCAGGTTCCCTTCACACCCGGGCGTACAGACGCTACGCAGGATCAGACCGACGTGGACTCCTTTGCCGTGCTGGAACCGACTGCAGACGGGTTCCGCAACTACTTCAGAAACGGAGATCCGAGGCGCCCGGAGGAACTGCTGGTGGATCGGTCGAACTTACTGACGCTGACGGCTCCAGAGATGACGGTGCTCATCGGTGGCCTGCGCGTCCTGAATGCCAATAGCGGGCAGTCCGTGTTGGGTGTCTTCACCAAGACGCCTGAGAAGTTGACCAACGACTTCTTTGTCAACTTGCTTGACATGAGCACGGAGTGGCAAGCGTCCGTGTCAGCCGGGGGTGTGTTCGAGGGACGCGATCGCGGGACCGGCGGTCTCAAATGGACCGGAACGGCCGTCGACCTCGTCTTCGGTTCGAACTCTTTACTCCGAGCCATCGCGGAAGCCTACGCCTGTGACGACTCGCTGGAGAAGTTCATGCGTGATTTTGTGGCTGCCTGGGACAAGGTGATGAACTTAGATCGCTTTGAGCTAGCCAAATCTTTAGCGAGATGATCACTCACCAACGCATGCTAGTGGCTGCGTGAACTATCGCTAGATACCTAAGAGGATAGGGCGGCAACGGAGATCCGTTGTCGCCTCGGTTTCCACTGGCTACTTCTTCGCAAGCGGGTAGCACAACGCTCTAGAGTGGGTGATCCCACTCCCTGCTTAACCAACTGCCGGGCATAAGGCAAAGAGTGTCAGTCCGCCCAGGCCCTTTTTCGGGCGTTTCACGGTGTACTCCTGCCGCCGCGCCTCGATGACGGCCTGCGCGTGCGCCAAGCTCGCGACCTCGTGCTCGTTGAGACACTCGTCGTGGAACCAGCTGTTGCACGACTCGATGGAGGTGTTCTGGCTCAAAGGGAATTGCCGTGCCCCTTGAGCAGACCACAACCCTCACCTAGTGTCGGCGGTGGCAGCGTCGTGACGGCCGGCGATCGCGGTAGCTTGATCGGGTTTCCAACTATGCGAAACTCTTCAAGGCCCTCGCGGTCCCGAGAGAACAGCATCTAGCGTACCTTGTGGATTCGGCCATCGCCTCGTCGACCGACCAGACGCGCACTGCGCTGGGCCTCGGCTCGGCGTGCTTCATCTCGCACAAGCCACTTGAGATGCTGCGCCCCTGGAACGGATCCGACTTCGGAACCTATGAGGCATGCGAGGGCGAGACAGGCAAACCAACAAATGTTGTGGTTTCTGGATTATTGGAATCCCCGTGGACGGATAAGGCAGGAACTGCTATCGAAAAGTGCCGCCCAAGCTCTAGCAAGCGTCCTGGTTGACTCGCAGGTACTCGCTGAGGAAAAGATCGAGAACCTCCGACAAGGTTGCGAGGGAGCCTGTGGTCCCATCGGTGACCGACCGCGAGAATGAGGTGGTCTCGACAACGTGTCGCTCCCCGCTGGCAACATCCACCACCGGCTTCATGAAGCTCAACTCCAGCCGACCGCTTCCGTAAGACACTATGAGCCGCTCATCCGCCCAAAACATGTTGCGGTCCGGGGATTGCGGCCGGGCCTCAACCAGGAGCTCTATCGAGCGCAGGCGCTCTTCCACAATCCTGTAGGCGAGCGCCTGCGTGGCCTCATCCTCGAGATAGACCGCAAACCCCAATGGCCGACACGCGGTGTAGAGCCGAAAGCGGTCGAGGCCGTCCTGTGGCCTGGCCTGGCGCAGCTGTTCCAGGATGGACTCAGGCGCCGCCTCCTGGGCCTCGGCCGGGGAGGCGGCCAGCACGGACACGAGTGCCAAGACCGTCAACCGCAGGGTGGCTATGGGGTCACCTCCAGCCCCATTCTACTCCGGTTTGTCTCGGAGTGTTCACGCCATGCTCGCCGCTGACAGCACGGTGTCGGGCGAGCGGCAAGGGCATCTGGCAAATGGAACTGGAGCTAATCCGTTTCCTCGTGTCAATGGCAACCGCAAACTGCACACTTCGGGGAGCGACATCCGGGTCGGAGCGGACGTTCTCCCGTTGATGCCTGCCGGGCGTTTCAGGCCAGACGCAGGGGGCGGAGCGACCGGAGTCCGGCCCGAACCGTGCCGCGAAGCTGCAGCGCCGGCGGTCATCTGGCAGCTCCCTCACTCTGCTGTTCCGACGCGAAGCGCAGCCAGTGCTGGTGCTCCCGCAGCCGGTAGCTGTTGCCCCGGATGTGACAATGTGGCAGTGGTGCAGCAGCCGGTCGATGAGTGCCGACCGTCACCTTGTCGCCGAGCACGTGTCCCCATTCCTCGAAGCCCTTGTTCGAGGTCGGCACGGCTGACACCCGCTCGTGCCGGGCATTGATGAGCTGGAAAAAGTGCACGGCGCCGTCCTAGCTGACCGGCAGGGTAGCCGATCTCGTCGACCACGAGCAGCGCGGGATGCGTCAGCACGCGCAGCCGCCGGGAGAGCTCTCCTACGGCCCGGGCTTCGATGGGCGAGTCGATCTGGCCCGCCAACGTCCCGTAGTAGACACGGGGAAGCCTTCCCTTGCACAGCTCCCCGTCCGAAAGCCCTCGTCACTCTTCTCGGCGGGCTGGTTGAGAGTCTGGCGTCAGAAGCGTCGCTTCTGTGCAGCTCGCGATTCGACCACCCGCCCTCGTCGATGCCGAACGGCGCACACCCGACGCCAATCCTCTGGCGAACGACCGGGGCGAAGACCGGAGCCACACTTGATCGGAACGCCGATGTAATCGCGGACGGACACTGAGTGGCCTTCGCACCTGGCCTTTGAATCGTGCTGCGAGTGACCCCGAAATCCGAAATGGACATGACCGTGGCGAAAAGCAGCAGCCATCGCTCGCACGCATAGTCCGCCGTCAAGGGCACCATTGCCGACCGAATGGATCTGCCCACCGCCGTCACCCACACGGGGGGCTGACCCGCGTCGGGTTAGTCACCCGTCCGTACCATCCGTCAACACCGCCGACCGGGTTCCAAATTCATGGCGTTGAGCTTGTCGAGGGTCTGTTCGATCAGCATCGGTCCTCCTCTGTGATAATGGCCGCAGCGTAGTAGTCGGCGCCGCGGATGTTGTCGTGCGTCGGTGTCGGGTTCGTCTCGGCCGGTGACTCCAGAGGCAGACGGTCCTGACTGGCGCTGAGGATGTTCTTGACGGTGTGGTAACGGCAGGAGCCGAGGGACAGCGCGCGGGTGCTGGCCGCCTCGAGCCGATGTTTCCGTAACGTCGCTCCTGCTCGATGATCCCCAGGCAGGCGCCAGGTCTTCGTGCACGCTGGAACTGCTCTACCGGCGCCGGCTCGTCTCATGCGAGGCTCGGATCAACACCCGCAGCCGCTGATTTCTGCGGGCATGGGCCGATGTCGTCCGGCCCCGCCACGCGTAGGACCCGCTCGGCGAGACCTCAAGAACCCGACACATTGCGCGCACGTTGCAGGAGGCCTTCTCCGCCTGGAGACACGCGAACCTTACATCGGCTCCTTGGCGAAGAAGGCCGCGGCTTGTTTGAAGATTTTCCGCTCAGCCCGCAAGAACCTTCTTCCGCAGCCGCCGCAGATCCTCGTGCGCCTCTGTCGTCAAATCCGTGCGGCCCGTCGTGCGGTTAGCTCGCACGTGTTTAACCTAGGTCTGGTGGGCTGACTCCGCCAGATCGAGCTTGCGGGCCATCGTGGACATCGCATCCGCTTTTCTGAGAGGTCCACGCATTCGGATCAAGCCCAGAGAAGGCCCATGTGTCATTGAGACTGAGGCCATCATGATGACCCCTCATACTTCGGTACTGCTTTCAGCCGCGTGCAGATTGCTTGGAACTTGTGTTTGAGCTGATCGCCCCCTGATGGCTCCTTCCCTTGGTAGAGATGCACGATTTCAGCAGAGACTTCACTTCGATGAACTTATGCCTGTCGCCCGCAATCAGCCAAAGGTCAGGAGAGGCAGGCTCCTTCCATCCAAGGCTACACACTGACGTTGTCACCCCGCGCTGAAAGTTCCTGAGGTTCGGGAAATGCCTCATTAGCGAGTTGCAAAACTCATTCTCGTAGCGATCCTGAATCTTCTGTCGGCCGCTCCACTTCCCTGCAGTGAG
>CAZHTD010000021.1:0-7596 GCA_964535675.1 uncultured Bifidobacteriaceae bacterium
AACGTGATGACCGACAAAGACTTATCGCCAGAAGTCCTGCGCCATCATTCACTTAGAGAATCACGTGGTTTGAATCGAGATCCCTGACTCACTTCTGCCCTCAAGTGAGCAACTCAATCGAGCTCCCAATTACCAGCCCCGGCTCGATGCACTCGATCTTATCCTCGGCGGCCGCCAGTTCGCGCTCGGCATGCGCGACCGTGCCCGACACGGTGACGATGGCGAGTCCGGCACGCTGCCAGAGGTCTTGGTGCGCGACCTCGGCAACCGCCACGTTGAACTTGTGGAGGCAATCCTTGACGCGGCGCAGCACCATGCGTTTCTCCTTGAGTGACCGTGCGTCCGGGAGGTGGAGCTCAAGGCTCAGGACGGCAACGACCATGGGGATCCCGTAAGGCCGGGGGCGCGCAGGGTCGACGGCCCGTCAGGCCGTGGTGGCGGCGACCCTCTCCACCGTGAACATCTCGATCACGTCGCCCTGCTTGATGTCGTTGTAACGCTCGAGGCCGATGCCACACTCGAAACCCGACTTCACCTCGTTCACGTCGTCCTTGAACCGCCGGAGAGACGCGAGCTTTCCCTCGTGCACCACCACGTTGTCGCGCAGCAGCCGCACCTGATTGTCACCGCCGCGCAGGACCCGGCCCTCGGTGACTAGGCAGCCGGCCACGGCGCCAATCTTCGGTACCTTGAAGACCTCGCGGATCTCCGCCGTGCCGATGCGCACTTCCTTCAGCGTCGGCTCAAGCAGTCCTGCCATCGCCTTCTGGATCTCCTCGGTCACGTTGTAGATGACCGAGTGAAGCCGTAGGTCGACCTCCTCGCGTTCGGCTACGTCGGCGGCGTTGCGGTCGGGGCGTACGTTGAACCCGATGATGATGGCGTTGCTGGCCGAGGCCAGTAGGACGTCCGACTCGTTGATGGCGCCGACGCCAGAGCTGATAATGCGGATCTTCACGCGCTCGTCCGAGAGCTTGGCCAGCGTGACGGCCAGCACCTCGGCCGAGCCCTGGACGTCGGCCTTGACGACGATCGGCAGCTCCTTGACGCCGCCTTCGGTGATCTGTTGCTGGAGCGACTCGAGTGTCAGCCGGCCGCTGCGTGTGCCGAGCGCACGCTCCTTGGCCTGCGATTGCCGGAATGTGGCGATTTGCCGAGCCTTTGCGGCGTCGGCCACCGACTGGAACAAGTCGCCGGGCTGAGGCAGACTCGTGAGGCCGAGCACCTCGACGGGCGTGGCCGGCCCGGCTGAGCGCGTCGGTTTGCCGCGGTCGTCGATCAGCGCGCGGACTTTGCCGACCACAGGGCCGGCGATGAAGTTGTCGCCCACGTTTAGGGTGCCGTCTTGCACGAGGATAGTGGCCACGGGGCCGCGGCCCTTGTCGAGCTTGGTCTCGAGCACGGTGCCTGACGCGCTGCGCTTAGGGTTGGCCTTGAGCTCGAGGATATCACTTGAGAGTAGGATCATCTCGAGCAGCTGATCGAGGTTCTCCTGCTTCTTCGCCGAGACGGACACCATCACGGTGTCGCCGCCCCAGTCCTCGGGCACCAACTCGACCTCGGCCAGCTCGCGCTTGACGTTGTCGGGGTTAGCACCCGGCTTGTCGATCTTGTTGATAGCCACGACGATCGGTACACCGGCGGCCTTCGAGTGATTGATGGCCTCCTTGGTTTGGGGCATCACGCCGTCGTCGGCTGCCACCACTAGGACCACCACGTCGGTGACCTTGGCGCCGCGGGCGCGCATCAGCGTGAACGCTTCATGACCCGGCGTGTCGAGGAACACGACGCTCCGGCCGTCGCCGACCTCGACGTGGTACGCACCGATGTGCTGGGTGATGCCGCCAGCCTCGCGCTCGGCCACGCGTGTCTCGCGGATGGCGTCGAGCAGCGACGTCTTGCCGTGGTCGACGTGGCCCATCACGGTCACCACCGGGCCGCGAGGCTCGAGATCCTCGGGATTGCTCTCGTCGCCCTCAGCCTCGACGAGCTCCTCTTCGAAGCTCCGCATCTCGACCTCGGCTCCGAAGTCGCGCGCGATCTCCTTGGCAGCCTCGACATCGAGCGTGCTGTTGATGGTCAGCATCATGCGCTTCATCAACAGGCGCGCCAGCAGGTCCTTTACGCGCACCTCGAGCTTGTCGGCCAAATCCTTGACCGTCATACCCTCGGCGAGCGTGATCGATCGGGTGACGGGCGGCGGCGCCTCCGGGGCCTTCTGGATCGTCGGCGCCTCGGGCCGCGCCCGCCGCTGGCTCCGCGGGGCGGTCGGCCGGCGGCCAGGACGCCCCATTGGGGGACGGCCCATCGGCGGCCGGGGCGGCATGCCCGGACGGCCATACGGCGGCTGGGGCCGCACTGGCTGCGCGGGCAGCGGGCGGGGGCCGCCGAGCATGGCCGGGGTCATCGGCCGTGGCGGAGGAGGCGTGCGGGGTCGAGCCGGGGCTGGCGGCCGGGGCGGCGCAGCAGGCTTGGCCACCTGGCGAGGCTTGGGTGCCGCTGGGCGCTTAGCCGGCGTGAGCGGTCGAGCCGGAGGTGTCTTGCCGGGCTCCTCGATGCGGAGCCGGAGCTTCGACGGTACCACCCTGCCGGTCGGCCGCGGAATGTCCTGTGTGGTCGGGCTCTTGGTCGTGGCGGCAGCCGCGGGAGTCTCCTCAACGGCCGGCTCCTTCTGGGCCGGTGGCGCGGTCTCAGGGGTGACAGCCGGGGGCTTGACGGCAAGTGTGGCCTCGTCCGGCTCGGCCTCGAGCTTAGGGGCGGGCTTCGGCTTCTTAATCAGTCGCGGCGGCCCCAGCTTGGGGCGCGCGGGCTTGCCGGGCTCCGCAGCGGCGGCCTTCTTGGCCGACTTGTGACCGCCCGCCGACGTGCCGGCGAACCAGTCGCCGCTCGGGAGCGACAATCCGTTCTCGCGCGCGAGGCGCTCGGCGAATGAGCGCGCCACGACCTCTTCGACGGTGCTCGAGGCGCTCTTGATCTCAATGCCGTGCGCCTTCTTGAGGAGCGCGAGCACTTCTTGGCTCGTGATCTCGAGTAGTTCCGCGATCTTGTAAATCCGGACGGTTGCCAAATCGTTCCCTTCGGTTACGCTTTCTCGTCGTCGCCGGTCTCGCCCGGGGCCTCCGCGTCGTCGGCAGGCTGGGTGGCCTCGTCTTCTAGCGGTGCAGCCGTCTCCTCCGTCCCGGCTGTGCCCTCGGCAGCGTCCTCTCCGAGGTCCAGCGCACCGAACTGCGCCTCGACCTCCTTGCGCTTCTCTTCTTCGCTCTTGATGTCAACGCGCCACCCGGTCAGTTTCGCCGCTAGGCGCACGTTCTGGCCCTTCTTGCCGATCGCGAGCGAGAGCTGCTGGTCCTCGACGACGACCTCCATGATGCGCTCGGCCTCGTCGACGATCGACACGCGTTGCACGCGTGCCGGGCTGAGCGCGTTGGTCACAAACAGTACGGGGTCGTCGGACCACTCCACGATGTCGATCTTCTCGCCGCGCAGTTCCCGGATGATCGCCTGCACGCGAGTACCCTTCATGCCCACGCAGGCACCTACGGGATCGATGTCGCGTTCGCGCGAGTAGACCGCGACCTTGGCGCGGTCACCCGCCTCGCGCACAGCCCCGCGGATGATCACCGTGCCGTCGTAGATCTCGGGTACCTCCTGCTCGAAGAGCTTGATAAGCAGGGCTGGGTCGGTACGCGACAGCAGGATCTGCGGTCCCTTGATGCTGCCGCTCACGCCCTTGATGACCGCACGGATCCGCTCACCGGGCGTGTAGCTCTCGGCGCGCGACTGCTCCTTCCGGGGCAGGATGGCCTCGACACGTCCAATTTCGACGATTAAGTCACCGGTCTCGAACCGCTTGACCGTGCTGGTGATGACCTCGCCGACGCGGTCGTGATACTCGGCGAACACGTTCTCGCGCTCAGCTTCGCGCACCTTCTGGAAGATGACCTGCTTGGCCGTCTGAGCGGCGATCCGACCGAGGACGTCGGTCCGCTTCGGGAACTCGATCTCCATGTCGACCTCGGCTTCGTCGCCGGCGAGGTCCTGGGCCTCCTTCAGGGAGATCTCGGTCGCTGGGTTCTCGACCTCATCGACGATCCGCTTGGCCGCAAAGAGGTCGACTTGGCCGGTCTCCGGGTTGAACCGCGTGCGCAGGTCCTCGTCCTCGGCCTTGTAGTACTTGCGCGAGGCCGTCAGCACGGCGTCCTCGATCGCGGTGATGATCGCCTCCGGTTCGATTCCCTTCTCCTTAGCGAGGGACTCGATTGTCTGCAGCAACGGATTGGACATCTCAGAACTCGACCTCGAGCCGGCCACGCGCGATCAACCGCAACGGCAGCCGGTCTACCCGCCCGTTCGCCGTTTCCACCATAACGGCCTCGTCAGCGACGCCGCGCAGGCGACCCTCGAAGGCCGTCTGGGTGTTGACCGGCTCACGCGTCACGACCTTCACAAGCCGCCCGGCGAATCGCGCATAATCCTCTTGCCCACGCAGTGGCCGATCCAGCCCCGGGGACGACACCTCTAAGGTGTACGCGAAGGGCAGCGGATCCTCTACGTCGAGCAGGGTGCCGAGCTCCCGGCTTACCTGCTCGCAGTCCTCAATGCTGACGCACTCTTCCGGCTCGGCAGCTGGCCCCGGCCGGTCCACGAACACCCGGACTACTTGGCCGTGCGACTCGCGCCGGCTCACGACATCCCAGATCTCCAGACCTCGGGCGTTGGCCACCCGCGCCGCCAGTACCCGGACTCGCTCCAGTGGCTCCATCTCGGGGCCGAAACGCCCTTCAAAAACAAAAAGTGGGCACGCGCCCACCTGGAAACATCCCGTCCAAATGACCCCTCAGGCTATCACACGGGTGTGACGACTCACAACGGGCGGGCCAGCAGGTCATAGCCCTTACTCCCCACGATCTCGGCCTCAATGAAGTGCCCGGGCGTGATCGTCGCAGGGTCGCAGTTGGTGAGGTAGGTCACCGAGTCGATGTCCGGGGCCTGACTTTCCAGCCGGCCCCGGAGCACCAGCTCGTGTTCGGCCGCCGGGCCATCGACGAGTAGCCGCACGCGCTGGCCGACCCGCGCCCGCTGCGCTTCGGCGGCCAAGTGCCGCTGGAGCGCCATGACCCGCGCCCGGCGGTGCTCTTTGATCTCAGGCGGGACGTCGTCGCTCATCGCGCCTGCGGCGGTTCCCTTCTCGTGCGAGTAGGTGAAGACGCCCACGTGGTCGAAGCGCTGGGCACGCACGAAGTCAAGCAGCGCCTCGACATCGGTTTCGGTCTCGCCGGGGAAGCCCACGATGAACGTTGAGCGCAGCGTGACGCCTGGCACCCTGGCATGGATGCGGTCGAGCAATCGCTCGTAGGAGGCGCGCGTGCCCGGGCGTTTCATACGGCGGAGGACGGGGTCCGACGCGTGCTGCAGGGGTAGGTCGACGTACCGACACACGCGGGGCGTATTGGCCATCACGTCGAGCACGTCGTCGCTGACTGTTGTCGGGTACAGGTAGAGCATCCGGATCCAGTCGAGCCCGTCGACGGTGTCGAGCCGACGCAGCAGGCGGGCCAAGGCACCACGCTCGCCGCGGTCGTTCCCGTAGAAGGTGGTGTCCTGCGAGATCAGCAGCAGCTCCCCGACGCCCTGTGCCGCGAGGCGGCCAGCCTCCTGGACTATCGAGTCGGCGTCGCGGCTCCGGTAGTGACCGCGCAGTGACGGAATGATGCAGAAGGCGCAAGCGTAGTCGCAGCCCTCGGCAATCTTCAGGTACGCGTAGTGGCGCGGCGTGGCCAGCAGGCGTGGCGTGTCGGCACCGTACAGCCACATCGGCGGTGCGGGCGCGGCGGCGGCCTGCGTGCCGGCCGGCCGGCCGTCGGCCCGCAGCAGCGGCACGGTGGAAGACGGCGCCGGGGTGGGCCCGCCCAGAGCGTCCACAATGGCGGGCACTTCGCCGGTCCCGAGTACCGCGTCGATCTCAGGGATCCGGGTCTGCAACTCGTCGCGGTAGCGTTCGGCCAGGCACCCAGTGACCACCAGTCGCCGGCACCGGCCGTGCTTCTTGTGCTCGGCCATCTCAAGGATGGTCTCGATCGACTCCTGCTTGGCGGGATCGATGAACGCGCAGGTGTTGACCACCAGCACGTCCGCCTCGGCCGCCTCGTGCGTTAGCTCGTGCCCGGCCTGCTGCGCGAGCCCCAGCATGACCTCGGAGTCGACGAGGTTCTTGGGACACCCGAGCGACACCATGCCTATCTTCATGGATACAGGCGGTACAACATGCGCGGGTAGGGAATTGTCTCTCGGACGTGCTCGAGACCGCAGAGCCAAGCCACGAGTCGCTCGATGCCCATGCCGAAGCCGCCATGGGGCACCGTGCCGTAGCGCCGCAAGTCGAGGTACCACTCGAACGACTCGCGCGGCAGCGCTTCGAGTCGCGACTCAAGCAGCGCCAGATCGTCGAGTCGCTGGCCGCCACCGACGATCTCGCCGTACCCCTCGGGCGCGAGAATGTCGACGCACAGTGCGCGGTCAGGGTGCTCGGGGTCGGGCTTCATGTAGAACGCCTTGATGTCGGCCGGGTAGTGCGTCACGCACACCGGACGGTCGTATTGCTCCGAGAGCACGGTCTCGTCGGTGCCCCCGAAGTCGGTGCCGTACTGGAACGGCTGGCCCTTCTCGACTAGCAGCGCAGCAGCCTCGTCGTAGGTCAGGCGGGGGAAGGGTGCCTGCACCGACTGGAGCCGCGTGGTGTCGCGCTTGAGGGCCTGCAGCTCGCGGCCCCGGCGTTCGAGCACACGCCGGACCGTGTAGGCGAGCAGGCCCTCGGCGAGCGCAATCACATCGTTGAGGTCGGCGTAGGCCACCTCGGGCTCGACCATCCAGAACTCGGTCAGGTGACGACGGGTCTTTGACTTCTCGGCGCGGAACGTCGGACCGAAGGCGTAGACGCGCCCGAGCGCCATCGCGTTAGCCTCGTTGTAG
Organism: uncultured Bifidobacteriaceae bacterium; assembly: GCA_964535675.1. Classification (GTDB taxonomy): domain Bacteria; phylum Acidobacteriota; class Vicinamibacteria; order Vicinamibacterales; family UBA2999; genus CAZHTD01. The sequence goes on from CAZHTD010000021.1 coordinate 6,970, forward strand.
AGCTGGCCGCTCTGGGTGAGGAACGCCCTGTGGTCCTCGAAGTACTGCACGGGGAAGAGCGTGGTCGTACCCTCGCACGCAGCGGGCGTGAAGATCGGCGTGTCGCACAGGATGAAGTCGTGGCTGTTGAAGTAGTTGCGCACGGCATCGATCACTTCGTGTCGCACGCGAAGGATCGCCGTCTGGCGCTCGCTGCGGATCCACAGGTGGCGCCGGTCGAGCAGGTAGTCGACGCCGTGCTCCTTCGGCGTGATCGGATAATCGTGGGACTCGCCGTGCACTTGGAAGCTGCTCACGTCGATCTCGTAGCCGCCCTTTGCGCGCGCGTCGGCGCGTACCGTGCCGGTGATCGAGATCGAGGTCTCCTGCCCCAGGTGTCGCGCCCGCGCGAACATCTCCTCGCCGACTTCGGCTATTGACATCACGGCCTGGATGAAGCCGGTGCCGTCACGGACGATCAGGAACTGGATCTTACCGCTGCCCCGTCGGTGGTGGAGCCAGCCGCTGATCGTGATCTCCCGACCCTCGTACTGGGCCACGTCCTCAATGTATCCTCGCATGAGTGTTCAGTCTCAGAAGGTGATGAAGCGCTGCTCAAGCCTGGCGCGGGTTGCCTCGCAGCGGCGC
>CAZHTD010000021.1:7696-44277 GCA_964535675.1 uncultured Bifidobacteriaceae bacterium
GCGTGGCTATCAGCACGGTGTCCCAGTCGATCATGCCGGCGAAGGGCACAAGGTGCTCGTCGCGCCGACCGCGGTTGTCGTGGACGTGCGTGGTGACCACCACGTGTCCAGACAGTACTTCGACCACGTCGGGCAGGTCGCCTATAAGGTGAGCGTGGCCGAAGTCGAGGCACACGCCCAAGTCGAAACCCTCAAGCCCCTCGTCGACGAGCTGACCCAACGCCGCTGCCGACAACGTGTCAGGCGTGAGGGTGAGCGCCAACTGGACGCCAACCTCACGCGCGCGACTGGCAATCCGCTCCAGGCTCCAGCGGTCCGGCTTGAGACGGGCACTGCCGCGTGCGTCCAGGCGCCCGCTGGCCTCCGGCTGGACCGTCAGATAGCGATACGGCAGCCCGTCGGTGAGGTCGAGCACGGCCAGTATGTCGTCGGCCGACGGGCTCACGTACTGCCCGTTGGGCACGCGCCATGCTTGTAGCGAGAGCCTGGTCTCGTCGACCCACTCCGACAGGACCTTCACGGAAGAGGCGTCGAGGTGGTCGAAGTGCGTTGGCTCGACCAAGACCTTGAGCGCGTCGAACCCGTGCGCGGCGACGTGGACCAGATGCTCCCAGTCGAGCCGGGCCTCGCGGAATAGGTAGCTAGAGACGCCGAAGGTAGCCACGCCTCTGATTCTAGTCTCCGTTCTACCAAGGTCTTGGCTTCTCGGGAGGAGATGTCGTTCGGCTTACCCGAGCTCCGGCACCAGTTCGGCCAGCAGGCTCCGTAGGGGCCCGCAGTCGGTCGTGGCGGCGAGGCTAGCCCGTGCGTGTTCCAGTGTGCGCGGGACGTATTCAAGGTAAACGGGGTTGCCTAGGACCGAGGACTGATAGGCGAACGTGCCGAGAACCTTCAGCGAGCGCTGCACCGCCATCCGGTCCAGCCGGTGCCGGAACAGGGTCCGGGTGTTGGCGTCGGCCGCCGCACCCGTGGTTGCGGCTCGCAGATGGAGGAACAGGTCGACGTACGCATCCACTTCGGCCGCGGTCAGATTCACGTAGGCGTCTCGCAGCAGCGAGGCCAGGTCGTAGGTGTCCGGCCCCATCCGCGCGTCCTGGAAGTCGATGACGCACAGGCGATCACCCTGCACCATCAGGTTCCGACAGTGGTAGTCGCGATGGCAGAGCACGCGCCGTTCAGCCGCCAGCGTCTGTGTCAGTCGCCGGAACTCCGCGGTGAGCGCCTCGCGGATAGCCGGCGCAACCTCGCGCCGCAGGTGTCCCTCAAGGAAGTGCGTGGTGAAGAAATCGAGCTCCCACGACAGCCTCTCTTCATCGAGTGCCAGACCGTACGGCGGTAGGGCGGAGGAGGCCAGCTCGGCCCCCCGATGCTGGAGCGTGACGAGGATGGCGAGGGCATCCCGATAGCGGCCGGCACGCTCGGCCGGCGCCGCCTCCTGCAGGTGGCGCTGCAGCGAGACGTCACCGAGATCCTCGAGCACCAGGAGGCCCAGCTCGTCGGCGCGCGCGATCATGCGCGGCACCGGCACCGGCATGGTGGCGAGTAGGCCCGCCACCGAGACGAAGGCGTCGAGGGCGCCGCCGGCGCCCTCGGGATAAATCACCACCACACGGGGTGACAGCCCCTCGACCCAAAGCCGGAAGTAGTGGCGCTCGGAGGCATCGCCGGCGAGCGCCTCGATCCGGTGCGCCCGCTCGGTGAGCAGCTCGTTCTTCAGATAGCGGTCGATGCGCGCTCGCGAGTCGTCGGTTGGTGCTGTGTTGGTCACGCGATGACTCCCACGGCCAGCTCGCCGACGCGACGCTCGCCCTCACAGAGTTCGCCGTCGGCCTGCCGGAGTGTCGCATCGTGCCACGACGTGCCGGCCGGCACCCGCACTCCGTCAGTTACCACGCAGCGGGACAATGTCGCGCCCGGCTCCACCCGCACGTTGTCCCAGAGGCTGCTGCCGTCCACGATCGCCGAGGGATCGATCGTGCATCGGGCACCCACGAGCCAGCCGTCGCCGCGCGCGGCGAGCGCCGTGGTTGTAGCGAGGAAATCGGTCGTTGTGCCGATGTCGTGCCAGGTGCAGTCTGCGACAATGCCGCGCACCGAGCCCGGCCGGTTGGCGATGAGCGCCGGGTACAGCTCTCTCGTCGACTCGCATGCCGTGTCGGCGGGCACTGAGGCGAACGCCGCGGCCTCGGCCACCTGGATTCCGGTGAAGTGGTACGAGGGTGCACGGTCCCCGCGGCGCATGAACCCGGTCACGACGCCATTGCCGTCCAGCTGCACGCCGCCGTAGCGGTCGGGTCGCGTATTGTGTGTCAGTAGCAGCGTGACCATCGCCCCGCTGGCCTCGTGGCGCGCCACGACGGGCGCCGGGTCGGCGTCGGTGAGCACGTCGCCGTTGACGATCAGGAAGCGCGAGGCCCCGAGCAGAGGCAGCGCCCGGCGCGGGCCGCCGGCCGAGCCCAAGATGGGAACCTCCCACGAGTAGCGCACGCGCAGCCCGAGCTCCGTGCCGTCACCGACGAGGCCGGTCAGGGTGTGGGGCAGATGGTGCAGGTTCAGCACGGCTTCGCGCACGCCGGCGCCGGCCAGCCACCTCAGAATGCGTTGGACGAGCGGCTCGCCAGCCACGGGCAGCGCGGCTTTGGCGCGAACCAAGGACAGGGGACGGAGGCGCGTGGCCAGCCCTGCGGTGAGGACCAGTGCGGGAATCATGCGGGCTCGAAGAGCATGTGGGGCCCGCGCAGGCCGTACTCCTCGCGATAGCGGAGGAACAGCCCGTGGTACGAGTCGACCAGGAAGTCCGAGGGCCCCCGCCCGAGGGCTGCCGCCATGGCGAGTATGCCCGGCTCGGACCCCTCGAGTTCAACAAAGGTGCCGATCGGCGTCTCGTCGATCGCGACCATCACGCCGGGCGCCGTGTACTCCTCGCGGTACTTCTCGTAGCGGAATGTGACTTGTAGTTGGAGTGCCTCGAATACCCTCGTCAGCACGCCGTTGTCGGCCACCGTGGTCTCGGCCTCCTCACGCACCTTCATCGGTCCGGGCAGGGGCGGCCCCTTGAAAGTGAGTGTGCTGCCGCCGGGCTCGGTCCGGACGCGCACGAGGCAGCGCGTGCGCTGGAGGTCGCCCGCCAGCGTGTCGAACAGTGAGTCGCACTGCAGCCGGCGATCATGCACCAGCGTGGCGCCGCCGGCGACCACCGCCGCGCGTGGCTCGTCAGTGCCGCTGTCAAAACGCAGCTTGATCTCCCGCTCAAGGGCTAGCGGCATCCGCAGTGTGTATCACGAATAAAGCCCCGGCACCCGATTCGGACGCCGGGGCCAACAGCCCGCCAGCCTGAAGGCTGGCACCACGAGTGAACAGGCTCGCAGAGGCACAGCCCCCGCGGCTACTCGCGGGTGATCGTGACGAACGTCTCTTGGCCGCCGCGCAGCACTAGCAGGAACGCCGTGCCGCCGGAGGGCACCGTGTTCAGCTCCTGGCTGGCTTCGGCCGCACTGGACACCTGCTGGCGGTTCACCTCGAGGATGACGTCGCCTGGGGCGATGCCGGCACGGGCCGCCGCACTCTGCGGCTCGACCGCCACGACGACGGTACCCTGGGTGTTCGCGTCGAGCTGCAGCTGTCGGCGGATTTCCGGGGTGATATTATTCAGCGAAAGCCCGAAGCCGGTGCTGGCCGCCAGCTCGGGCGGGGGCGCGTCCCCGCCCACTTGATTCTCAGCCTCAAGGTCGAGTTCGCCGACGGTCAGCGACAGCGTCTGCTGTGCGCCGTCGCGCATCACGCCCACCGGCACGGTCGTTCCCGGGGCCGTGCCGAGCACCATCTGTACGAGCGCGTCCTCATCATCAACGCGCTGGCCGTCGAAGCTGACGATCACGTCGCCGGGCTCCATCCCCGCGTCGGCCGCCGGCCCACCGCGATTGACCGCCCTTACCAGCGCGCCCATCCGCTCGCTCAGCCCAAACTCGTCCACCGTGTCGGGCGGCACCCCCATCACCGAGATGCCGATCACGCCACGGCTCACGCGGCCGGTCCGAAGCTGCGGCAGCAACTCACGGACCGCGTTCATCGGGATGGCGAAGCCGATGCCGATGTTGCCCTGGGTGTTGTCGGTGTAGATGGCCATGTTGATGCCGATGACCTCGCCGCGCAGGTTGAGCAGCGGCCCCCCCGAGTTGCCGGGGTTGATCGCCGCGTCGGTTTGCAGCACTTGGGCCGTACGCCCCTGCGCGACGGAAAAGGAGCGGCCCAGCGCGCTGACCACCCCGACGCTGACCGTGTGGGCTAAGTTGAACGGGTTGCCGATCGCCATAACCCAGTCGCCCGGTTGCACCGCGCCCGAGTCGCCAAACCGCACGGTTGGCAACGGCGTGTCGGGGAGCTCCGTGAGCTGGATGAGGGCGCTGTCGGTCAGCTGGTCGCGGCCGACCACTCGGGCCTCGAAGCCCTCCTCGCGCTCGTTGTCGCCGAAGAGGAACACCTCGATGCGCTCGGCGTCCTCGACCACGTGGTTGTTGGTGAGGATGTAGCCCTCGGGATCGATGATGAAACCCGTGCCTGCCGCCACGGCAATCTGGTCGCGTGGCTGCTGGGGGGCCGGCTGGCCGAAGAAGCGCTCGAACAGGTCCTCGTTTCCACCAAAAAACTGGTTCAGGTTGCTGACATCCGGCCGTGACTCGATGCGAATGTTCACCACTGCTGGCGACACGTCGGCCGCGATCTCACGGAAGGTCGATGCTGTCAGTGGCCCGGTTACCGGCTCGCTGCTTGCCACCGGCGGCACCGCGGATACAGGACGCGTCTGGGCCAGGGAGGTCGGTGATAGATCGAGGCGTGAGGCGATGATCATGCCCACCACGAGCGACGCGGTAGCGATCATCAGCACATAGAAAAACGTGACTCTGCGATTGGACATCTCAGATACCCTTGCTGATTCCCCTACACTTCCAACGATAACGCTACCGATATTGACGTATCGATGACAATCGTGGTTCCGTGATCCGTCACGCGATCCGCACCAGCTCAGTTTGCCGCGGCCCAGTGGCACGGGCCTCGTGCTCGCCGAGAAACACGTCGATCTCGCTGCGTACCCCGAACGTGTCGAAGTAAAGGCCGGGCTCGATCGTGAATCCCGTCCCGGCCTCGATCCGGCGGTCGTCGTGCGTCTCGTAGTCGTCCAAGTGCGCTCCGTTGCCGTGTACGCTCTCGCCGAGGTTATGCCCCGTTCGGTGGAGCACCGCGTCCCCGTAACCGGCGCTCTCGAGTACTTCCCGGGCGGCTCGGTCGACCTCCCAGCCCAAGAGTGGGCGGCTGGCGCGGGCTGCGTCCTGCACCAGCGCGAGCGCCGCGTCGCGCGCCCTGACCACCGTCTCGAACACACGCACGACGTCGCGAGGCGGGTTGCCGGCGTACCCTACCCATGTAATGTCGGCAAACACGGCTCCCGGCTGTTGCTGCTTGCCCCAGAGGTCGAGCAGCAAGACCTCACCGGGCACGATCGCCCGGTGGCGCTTCGCGGTGGGCAGGTAGTGTGGGTTCCCGGCGTTGCTGCCCACCGCCACCACCGGCGCCGAATCGCTCGCTAGCCCTTCGTCCTCAAACCAGCCGACCATCTGCTGCTGCAACGCGTACTCCGTCAGCGTGCGCTCCGCAGCCAGCGCCTTGGCCGCCGTTTCGAACGCCAAGTCCTTGATCCGATAAAGCGCGTCGGCCGCCGCTTCGTGTTTGGCGAGTTGTGCTGGCGACCAGACCGCCTCGAACGCCTGGACCAGGTCGCCCGACGACACGATCTCGAGGCCCCGCTCGCGAAGCGCCTCCACGGTGCCCGCGTCCACCCGCGACACATAGGGGATGGCACAACCCGGCGAGTACTCCATCGCCACCCGCCGCAGGCCCGCCACCAGCACCCTCAGGGCGCGGTCCAACTCCTCGCGGCGCGAGTACACCATCTTGGCACCTGGGAGCCCGTCTAGGTTCTGCCGTTCGATAGCGTGCACGAGACTCCGGGGCTCGCCCGACGCTGGAATCAGGTAGTACCAGCGCCGCGTCGTCATGTGCTCACCGTCGGTTAGGCCGGCCAGCCGTGCCGCGATCGGATTCGAACCATGGAAGTCGTAGAGTAGCCAGCCGTCGAGACCGTCCTCGCGGAGCCGGGCCTGCACGGCATCAATGTCGAGTACCATTCCGGTGAGTATACGGCGCGCCTAGGCGACACTCTGGTTAAGAGACGATCGAGGTCCGCGAACAGTCGGGTTCACTCTAACCTCATATCCTATAATGCGGGTATGGCTAATGCGCTGAGGCGGATGGTGGGTCGTGCCGTTTGGGTGGTGGCTGCGGTGGGGCTGGCCGTGGGCGTGCCGGCGGCGCAGCAGGCGGCTCAGGAGGCACCGGTCGTCGACGCACCCCCGGTTACCTTTCGCGTCGCGGTCAATTTCGTCGAGGTCGATGCGTACGTGACAGACGCTGCCGGGAACCCGGTGACTGGCCTCACAGCCGACGACTTCGAGATCTTCGAGGACGGCGTCCCCCAGACGATCGACACCTTCACCCACGTCAACATTCCGATCGAGCGCGCCGAGCGCCCGCTGTTCGCGACCGGGCCGATCGAGCCCGACGTCCAGGCGAACACGGCGACCGAGGGCCGACTTTACGTGTTTGTCATCGATGACTACCACATCAGCCAGGAGCGCGTGCTGACGGTGAAGATGGCACTCAGCCGGTTCATCGAGGAGCATATGGGGGTCAACGACGTGGCCGCCGTCGTCTACCTCAACGGCCAGGGCACGGATGGACAGGACTTCACGAACAAGCCGCGCCTGCTATTAGCGTCGGTCGACAAACTCGTGGGCCGGAAGCTACCGTCGCCCACGGCGGTGATGACGCGGGAGTTCAACCGCCCGGCGGTGCAGGCACTGCTCGAGAGCGGACGCGGGATCGCCGGTAATGGCCCGGGGGATCTCGTCCAGGACCCGCTCGAGTTCGAGCGCACGTGGCGCGCCCGCAACGCCTTCGACATGATCCACGATGTCGCCGAGTTCATGGAGGGCGTGCGCGGCCGGCGCAAGGCGCTGATCCTCGTCAGCGAAGGTCTACTCTTTAATGTCTACGATCCGTTCAGCGCGTCGGCCTCGGCGGTGCTCGACGAGAGCCGCGAGGCGATAGCCGCCGCGACCCGCGCCAACGTCACGATCTACGCGCTCGACCCGCGCGGCCTATTCGTACCGAGCGACTTGGTGCTGGCTGCCAACAACCCCGCCGCCGACTCGGGGCGCATCAGCGAGGACTCGCCCCAGCTGAACATCGGGCTGCAGTCGCTCAGCGACGAATTCCGTCTGTCGCAGCAGAGCCTGATGGTGCTGGCCGAACGCACCGGCGGGTTCGCCGCCGTGAACCGCAACGACCTGACCGACGTGTTCGACCGCATCGTCCGCGAGAACAGCGCGTACTACGTGCTGGGCTACTACTCATCCAACGAGGATCGTGACGGGGACTACCGCCGCCTTGAGGTACGCGTGCGGCGGCCCAGTCTCCAGGTCCGCGCTCGCGACGGGTACGTGGCGCCGCGCGGGCGAGCGCCAGAGCTCGACGAGGTGGCGGGCGAGACGCCCCGCCAGGCGGGGGTTCGGGAGGCGCTCACCAGTCCGCTCTCGGTGACCGGGCTCCCGGTGACGGTGTTCGCATCGGCGTACCGCGGCCCGGCACCAAACGCGATAGTGCCAGTGGTCGTCGAAATCGACGCCTCCGACCTGAGTTTCGTCGAACGGGAAGACGGCACGTTCGGCGACAGCCTCACGGTCACGCTGGTGGCCGCCGAGGGAGACGGGGATCTGATCGCGAGCAATCAGCACGAACTGAGTCTTGCGTTGCGGCCCGACACGCTGGAGCGTGTCCAGGCCCGTGGTCTTCGTGTGGTGTCGGAGCTGTCGCTCCCTCCTGGCCGCCATCGCGTGCGTGTGGCGGTGGCCGACGAGACCGGGCGAGTGGGGAGCGTGGCTTACGACCTCGACGTGCCCGAGTACGATGAGATCCTCTTCGAGATGGCTGGCGTCACGCTGACCACTGATAGCGCCGAGCAGACCTTCACGGTGGAGGCGACCGAGCCGATGGCGCAGCTCCTGCCGGGAGTGCCGATCGCGACCCGCACGTTCGTGGAGGGCGACCTACTGTCGTTTTTCACCGAGGTGTACGAGAACGCCGAAGGGTTGCCCGAGCACACGCTTGACTTTTCGGCGACGCTGCTGGCCGAGGACGGGCGGGCGGTGTTCCGGAGTGAAGAGCAACGCTCGTCGGCTGAGCTGGTGGATGGGCGCGGCGGCTTTGGGTACACTGGCGATGTGCCGCTCGATGTCGTGCCGGGCTTCTACGTGCTCCGCATCGAGGTACGATCGAGCCTGTCGCGCGAGCTGGGCAGCCTGGCCCGCGACATCCTGGTCAGGGTTGAGCCCGACCCGTTCGGCGCGTTCTAGCGCCGCCTTCCCCGTACGGACGAAGGGCCGGCTGTACAGCCGGCCCCATCCAATTTCAGCGCCAGCTATCGTCGCAAGGGCTAAAATCCCCACGCTATTCTACCGGCGCCTCGGGCGTGTCCGGCTGCGGGAACTCGTCCATCTGGACCGGGACAATCTCGCCGTTGGCGTGGGAGAACTGGTACTGATTGTTCACGATGCCGTCCACACGTGGTACCTGTAGCGTGACCGTAATCGGCTCGCCGGGGGAGAGCGGCGTTGGGTGGCGGTAGGTGTCGCCTGAGATCGTGTTGCCGTCGTTGTCGTACCAGAGATCCTCGACCGTCAGCCCGGCGATGGGTGCGTCGGCGAGGTTCATCACCTGAATCTCGGTGACGATGAAGGCCTGCCCGTCGATGGTCTCGTTGTCGGCGCTCGGCGGTAGCATCGCAAGCTCAGCCTCGCCGCGTACGGCCGCCACGAGGGTCGGCCGACCGGCGACGGCAACCGACTCGGGGGATGGAAGGGGCTCGGGCGGCGGTGTGTCGCTAGCCGGCTGGTCTCCAACACACGCGACCACCGTCAGTGAGAGCAGACCGACGATGAGCAGTTTCCGGTTCTTCGTCATCGTTTCCTCCACGAAACGCCTCGGCCAAACAAGCGCCGATCATAGGTTGTCACAACTCTCCGTTCCAGTCCTCGGGCTCCGGGTTGGCTGACCGGAAGATCTCGAGATGCCACTTGCCGCCACCCCAAGGCTCAATGACCTCGGTGGCCACCACATCCACGAGGATCTCACCAAAGGTGCGCCCTTCGGGGTCGCCCTTGAGGTGGTAGGCCGGCTCCTCCCATGCGAAGTTGGGGTAGAGGACCATCGTGAGAAAGAGATCGTAGCCGTCGTCCACCACGATAAGCTGCCCGCATGGGCGCTTGATGGTCGAATGGTAGACGAGATACTTCTCCGCGCTGTGTGCACGGATGTATCGCTTCAGCGCGAACTCCCGGGCCACCACTTCCTCGACCGCGATCTTCTTCTCCCAACAGTTCCGGCAATAGCGCTCTTCGCCACGGGGCTCGGACACATCCGCGCCTCCGCAGAGCGCACACTTGACCCGCGTCAGGTTCGACTTGCGTGGCATGACCGGAACATCTTACCCCTGAACCGCGGAGCGGGGCTTGCTCATTGCCGGACCGTACATGTCGCCCACGTACTCCTTGACCATGCGTCGGCTGGAGAACCCGCGGTAGGACTGTCCGGATGGCCTCACACACGGTCTGCAGCCACTGCACGGGGATGTCGCGTGCGTCGTGCTGGTAGTTACGTGGGTACCAGCTAGTGTGCTCGATCGTCTCGGTAGAGGGCTTGGGTGCCCGGGTCGTTCTGGTGCTGGCCGCCGTCGATCAGCCAGCCGTTCGCACCCGTGAACCCCCCCCCGGCCGTCGCCGCTCGACATGTGTGGCGTACCGTTGGCGGCCTTTGTGTCGCTCGTGCCACTCGCTTCCAGCAGCTTGCGCGGGTTGTTCAGCCAGACGTCGCAGCCCTACATCATGGTAGTGTGCCAGATGAGATGGAGGTCGTAGTCGTCGATGAAGGCGATTCGGCCGCCGAACTTCGGGTCGAGCGCCGGCCGGTAGATGTGCTGGAGGTGGTACTTGCCCGCTTCGTCGGCCGGGTTCGCTATGCCGGCAAAGACGAGCCGCACGGGCTGTCCGTGGGCGTTGAGGATGCGGCTCAGACGGTCGGGGGCGGCGAAGATCAGGTCGGGCTGCCTGTACGCGGTGAATCCCTGGGCGAAGCCGATCATCAGCGTGGGTTCGTCGAACATCGGCCCGGCCGTCACCTCCGCCGGGAGTCATTGGCCTCGGCCATCTGCCGGTACTCGTCGTAGCTGGCGCGCACGGCTGTCGTGCCGAGCGCTTCGATGCCCGAGACTTTGGTCGCGTTGGTAATTTTGGGCACCAGCACTGAGCAAGGCACGCCCATAGCGTGCGCGGCCAGGCACACTACTGTGCGGCGTTGCTGGCCCCGGCCCTCCAGATGCCGCTCTCGATGGCCTTCCGCAACAGGTGCCGGGCTGCAATCAGTGCTCCGCTGACCTGGCACGATCCGATCGGTTGCAGCGCTTCGAGCGTAAGGTGAATCTCGGTTCCGAGCTTCCGGCTCGTGATCGGCAGGAGCAGTCGGAGCGGGACGAGGGGCGTGAGGACCACAATGTCGGCCATGCGCATGGCCGCACCCTCGATGTCGTGGAGGGGAATCTGGCGGGGCAAGCAAGCAATCCTAGCACGCGGGCGTGATATTCTGATCCTCGGTCGGGTGTTGAGCCGCCCGGTTCCGGTCGAGAGCCCGCACGTGCTGGCCTAGCGCTGAGTGCCCGCACTCTCCCTCCGGACTTCGCTTTCGACGCTGCTGCGGGTGTTGTGGGCTGCCTCGCCACGGGCCGACGAAAATATCAGATCGTGGAGTTGCACGTATGGCACGAAACGCGAGACCGACACAAGCTAAACGGGCGCGAGAAAAGGAGTTGCTCGAGCGTCGGCAGATGAAGGAGGCGCGCCGCCGAGAGGCGAAGGAGCAAAGGGCCATGGCGCCGCCGCCCCCGCCCGGTATCGATCCCGACATCGCCGGCATCACGCCTGGCCCGCAACCGCTGGCTGATTGGCAGCAGGAAATGCTTGAAGAGGAAGAGGCCACGGCTGCCGAGAAGGCCGACGAGTAGTTGGGAGCGTGTGATGCGCACACGGATCGTCCTCATGGCGGGCGCGTTCGTCGCCGCGCTCCTCGTGACCGGTATGGCGCAGACACCCAACGCGTTTCCCGAGTCGCGCGACCATGCGGCCATTCGTTACTCGACCGCGCCGGTCAACAACCGCATCACCGTACTGAACCGTGCGCTGGCTGACGGGTCCGTGCGCCTCGAGTTCGACCCGATCAGCGGCTATCTGCCGTCCACGCTGGAGGCCCTCGGGATCTCGACCACGTCGCAGCTGCTGGTCTTCTCGCCGACGAGCCTCCAGACTGACTTCATCACCATTCGCAACCCCCGGGCGTTGTACTTCGACGACAGTGTCGCGGTTGGGTGGGTGCGCGGTGGCCCGCTGCTCGAGGTGGCCGTGCAGGACCCACGGCAGGGCGCCATCTTCTACGATCTACCCCAAGAGAAGGAGGCCGTCCCGCAGTTCGAGCGCAACGACGAGTGCCTCGCCTGCCACTTGGCATGGGAGAGCTTCGCCGTGCCCGGGTTCCTGATGACGAGCACCGCACCTAGGCGCAGCGCCCTCCAGTACGCCACCGGCTTTTCCACTGATCACCGGACCCCATTCATCCAGCGGTGGGGTGGCTGGTTCGTCACGGGCACGCACGGCGGCCCGCACATGGGCAACGTCCCGGTCGCGCCAGACGAGATCGACAACCGCGTCGTCGCCGAGCCACTAGCGACGCTGCCGTCGATGGAGGGGCTGCTCGATCTGACGGGCTATCCCACGCCGCACAGCGATCTCGTGGCGCTCCAGGTGCTCGCGCACCAGACAGGTATGGCCAACCGCATCGCGCGGCTCGGCTGGGAGGCGCGGCTCGCGGCATTCAACGGGACTCCGGCGGGCACCATCGCCCCGCGGGTGCGCGATGCGGCCGGGGTCCTGGTGGACTATCTGCTGATGGTGGACGAGGCGCCGCTACCCGGGCCCATGCAGGGGACCTCGGGCTTTGCTGAGCACTTCGCCTCCCTCGGCCCCCGCGATGTCCAGGGGCGATCTCTGCGCGACCTGGATCTGGAGGGGCGACTGCTGCGCTACCCGTGCAGCTTCATGATCTACAGCGAGGTGTTCGACGCGCTGCCCTCCGAGGCGCTCGACGCCGTCTACACGCGGCTATGGGCCGTGCTGTCAGGGGAGGTGCTCGGCGCTCCCTACGACCGCCTCACCCCAGCTGACCGCCGAGCCATCGTCGAGATCCTGATCGGCACCAAGCCCGGCCTCCCCGAGTACTTCCAGCCGCTCGTGCTCTAGCGCGCGACGGTGTCCACCTCGGTTTCGCCCTCCGAGCGGGCGATGATCGCGGCGCCGCACGAGTCGCTGAATACGTTGACCGCCGTCCGGTACATATCCAGTGGGCGGTCGATGGCGAGTAGCGCGGCCACCATCACATCGACATCCGGCCCCTGCAGGTTGAGTGCACCCAGGATGACGAAGATCATTACCAGCCCGGCCGAGGGAATGGCCGCGGTGCCGATCGAGGCCAGCAGCGCAGTGAACACCACGACGAGTTGCTGGGTCAGACTCAGGTCGATGCCTAGGACCTGAGTGATGAAGATTACGCTGGCACACTCGTAGAGCGCTGTGCCGTCCATATTGATCGTGGCCCCCATCGGCAGCACGAACGACGAGACACGGGTCGACACACCCGCCTTGCGCTCGATGTTGTTGATCGCCAGCGGCAACGTGGCCGCTGACGAACTGGTAGAAAAGGCCATCGCCACCGTGTCGAACATGTTGGCGAAGTGAATGCGCGGCCGAATCCCACTGAGCAGCATCAGCGCGAGGGGCAGCACCACGAACATGTGGAGCGACAGCCCGAGGATGATCGTCGCCGCGTAGAAGCCGAGCGCCCTGAACGCCTCAAACCCAGTCTCACCGACCAGGCGCGTGATGAGCGCGAAGACTCCGATGGGCAGGAAAACGATCACACCTTGCGTGAGGCGCATAATCGCTTGGAAGCCAGCCTCGAATAGGTCCACGAGGCGCTGACGGGATCCGTGCGGAAGGCCAGTGATGGCCATGCCGAGGACAATCGAGAAGAAGATCAGCGCGAGCAAGTCGCCGGCAGCGGCCGCCGCGACGAAGTTCTCCGGTACAATCGCGAGCACAAGGTCGAGCACCGAGCGGGGCGTTTCGAGCGCGATGGCCGCACTGCTGTCGACGCCCTCGAACGTGGCGCCCACGCCCGGGCGGATCAAGTTCACCAGTGTGAGCCCAACGACGATGGCCAACATGCTCGTGAGCATGTAGTAGCCGAGCGTCTTCGTGAACAGCCGACCCAGCGTGCCCCCGCTCCCGACAGCGACCACGCCCGTGACGATCGAGGTGAAAACGAGCGGAACGATGATCATTCGCAACAGCCGGATGAACAGCGTGCCTGCCCAGCCCACGGCCTCGGCGGCCTCCGCCCCGCCGAGGCGACCGACGAGCGCCCCGAGCACCAACGCAGCCGCGACCTGCCAGTGGAGCCGACGGTACCAGGGGTGATTGCTCATCCGCCGAGTTCGGTGCGGAAGAAGCGGAGTGTCCGGTCCCAGGCGTCTTTCGCCGCCCCTTCGTCGTAGACGTTGGGGCGCGTGTCGTTGAAGAACGCGTGCTGGGTGCCCGGATAGGTGTGGAACTCGTGGCGCTTACCCGCGTCGGTCAGCGCGCGGTCGAGCCCGGCTACTACGTCGGGCGTCACCATCGAGTCACCCTCGGCGAAGATCCCGAGCACCGGCGCCCGCAGGGCGGTCAGATCGGGCTTCACGTTGGGATGGATGCCGTAGAAGACCACGCAGGCGCCAATGTCGGACTGCCGACTGGCGGCATAGAGCGACAGCGCGCCGCCCATGCAGAACCCGATCGTGCCGACCGCGCCCGGGGTGATTCCGGGCTGCGCCTGTAGAAAGCGCGCTGTGCCCTCGATCTCTGTAGCCGCCCGGTCAATCTCGAGGCTCATCATCAGCTTGCCAGCTTCGTCGGGCGAGTTGGCTTGCTTGCCGTGGTACAGGTCCGGGGCTAGGGCCACGAAGCCGGCCGCCGCGAAGCGGTTGGCGACGTCATGGATATGCGGCACGAGGCCCCACCACTCCTGGATGACCACCACACCCGGTCCGCCGCCCGTGGCGGGGCGGGCTAGGTAGCCGTTTGTTCGATGCCCGTTGGCAGTGTAGGTGACGCGTTCGCCCATAATCCTCCCTCTTGAGCCGGTTACTTCGGCACATTCTACCGGCTCGCCACTCGGCCGGTCCCACGTGCCTGTGCTAGGGTACGGTCCGGCACCGGCCGCAGGCCCGCACGGCCTGTGGTTCCCGATATTCTCCAGTCCAGGAATTGCCTGAATGCTCAGAGCCTCCGTCCTTGCTGCCCTCCTGGCGGTGATGGTCCTCGGCGTAACCCCTGGGGTCGCGCAGGATCAGCCACCGATGTCGTTCTTCATCACTAGCAGCGGTCCTGGCAACGGGGGCAACCTCGGCGGCCTTGAGGGCGCTGACGCGCGCTGCCAGCTGCTAGGACGGTCGGTCGGCCGTGGCGACGCCACCTGGCGCGCCTATCTCAGCACGCAGGGGCCAGACCCCGTTAACGCCCGCGATTGCATCGGGACCGGTCCTTGGTACAACGCGAGCGCCGTGATGGTGGCCGCCAACCTCGCTGAGCTGCACGGTGAGAACAACCTCACTGCCGAGACGCAGGCCAACGAGAACGGCACGCGGATCTTCGGCCGCAGGATGCAGCCGAACCGCCACGACATCATCACCGGCTCGACACTCGACGGCATGGCCTTCGAGGCTGGCCCCGATCGCACCTGTGTCAACTGGACCAGCGAGGGTAGCAACGGCAGCGCCCGCGTGGGGCACTTCGACCGGGAGGGAGGTGGCGACAACCCGACGTCGTGGAACTCGGCCCACGACTCGCGCGGTTGCAGCCAAGCGGACCTGCAGGGCACGGGTGGCGACGGCCTCTTCTATTGTTTCGCGATTGACTAGCTGGTGCGAACCAATCGCGGGTTCCATCGTCCGTGGAACACCTTGGCGGCGTTCCGTGGATGACTAGCCGCTGCTAGTCGGTTGCGGTTCCCGGCCCGGATCGCGTTCACGAGATGCCCCTCGACGTTTCGCCACTTTTTACGCCGTTCCAAGTCCACGGCCTCACGCTGCCGAACCGTATCGTAATGGCGCCGATGACGCGCAGCGCGTCGCCAGGCGGCGTGCCGGGTGAAGACGTGGCGGCCTACTACCGCCGCCGGGCTGAGCACCACGTGGGGCTGATCCTCTCTGAGGGCACTGCCATCGACCATCCGGCCGCCGTGATGAACGACCGTATCCCGCGGTTTCACGGCGACGACGCACTGGCAGGCTGGGCGCGAGTCTTCGAGGGCGTGCACGAAGCGGGCGGCCGCATGATGCCACAGCTATGGCACGTGGGCACGGCGCGCAAGCTAGGCTCGACGCTCAATCCCGAGGTGCCGCCGATTGGCCCGTCGGGCCTCACGGTGATGGGTGAGCGCGTTGCCGACCCGATGACCGAGGCTGAAGTGGCCGACCTGATCGCCGCTTACGCCCGTGGTGCCGCCGATGCGATGCGGCTCGGGTTCGACGGGATCGAGTTACATGGCGCGCACGGCTATCTAATCGATCAGTTCTTCTGGTCGGGCACCAACCGGCGCACTGACACGTACGGTGGCAGCCTTGAGGCACGCACACGCTTTGCGGCCGAGGTCGTGCGGGCCTGTCGGCAGGCCACCGCGCCGGGCTTTCCGATCCTGCTGCGATTCTCGCAGTGGAAGATTCCGGTTTACGATGCGAAGCTGGTGGCCACACCTGACGAGCTGGCGCGTTTCCTTGCGCCGATGACCGATGCGGGCGTCGACGTGTTCCACTGTTCGACCCGCCGCTTCTGGGAGCCGGAGTTCGAGGGTTCGTCGCTCAACCTAGCAGGCTGGACGAAGAAGCTGACCGGGCGGCCTGTCGTTACTGTCGGCTCGGTGGGTCTGAACTGTGATTTCGTCGAGGGGCTCGTTAACCACCAGCGCGCTGAGTGCGAAGGCATCCAGGGGGTGGTAGCGAAGGTCGAACGCGGCGAAGTCGACTTAGTGGCCGTGGGGCGGGCGTTGCTGGTTGATGCCGCGTGGGCGGAGAAGGTTCGGGCGGGTCACATCGACGAGCTCGTGCCCTTCACGCCAGAAGCACTCCAGACGTTGGCCTGACCCGGCGGAGCCAGTTTACGGCTCTTGAATGGCCTCAAGGTAATCGACTAGGTTCGTGACGCGGACCTGCGCGATGGTGTCCGAGGCGTCGAGCGCGCGGAAGATGGCGCCCCAGATCGGCATCTCGGTCGAGCCGTGCGCGATCGGATCGGACACGGTCATCTCGCCGTCAAGGCGTGCCTCAAGTTGTACGCGCGGAAAAGTGCCGCCGTTGAGGCGTGATAAGGCCGTGAGGTCGGCCGGGGTCACGACCAGCGCACTGGCCACCGGTCCGTTGCCGCGGCCGTCGAGGCCGTGGCACGTGGCACAGTACGCAACGTACAGATCTTCGCCGACCAGCGAATCGGTCAGGATCGAGGGAATCGGCTGAGGGGGTTCTTGGGCGGCGGCCGCCCACAGCGTCCCGGCCAGCAGCATCGTCAGCTTGGCGCTCGTCACATGCATGGCTTCGATGATAGCCGCCCGCCGTCGCCCGGTGCCAGGGGACCTGCTATCCTTCGAGCATGACACGCATGCAACGCTGGATGGCGTCACTTGGCATAGCGCTGGTCTTGGTTTCGATGGTCCCGCTCGCGCAGACCCCTCGGCTAGAGCGGCTGATGCGCGAGAAGCTGAGGCACGCTGAGGCCCTGCTGGTGGCGCTGGTCACCAGCGACTGGGACGAGCTTGAGATCCGCGCGCTCGCGCTCGACGAGATCACCCGCGACCCCGACTGGGCCGTACTGCCGAGTGTCGAGTACTCCGAGCAGAGCGAGGACTTCCGCACTGCGGTCCAGGACCTGATCACAGCGGCCCAGGCCCGTGATCTCGACGCAGGGCCACAGGCCTACGTGGACGTCACGCTCAGCTGTGTGTCCTGTCACCGAGCGGTCGCCTTGGCCCGGCAGGCCCGCTAGTTGTTGATCCAAGGAGCGCCGGTAAGGGCGCTCCAGCGATACTGCCGAATCAGGCTGCTGTAGGCAGCGTCCAACGGAGACGCTGCCTACAGCAGACTGATTCCCGTTGCCAGTAGCAGCACCGCAAGGCCCACCCGCAACGCGCGTGGCGGGAAGCGCGGCGCCATCCAGCTCCCTGCTGCCACGCCAGGAATCGAGCCCACTAGTAGCCCCGCTGCCAGCTCCCAGTCCACGAAGCCGGCCTGCGCATGCCCAATTGCCGTGGCCGTGACGAGCACCGCCGCGTGGAAGACGTCGGTGCCGACCACCCGCGCCGTGTTCAGCGGATAGACCGCTACCAGGAACGGGACGATCAGTGAGCCGCTGCCCACCGACGTGAACCCGACCAGCACGCCGACGACCCCACCCACCACATAGGTGCCGGTGCCTTGCAGTCTGGCACGCCAGTGTTCCGGTATGCGGTCTTGATCGCCACTCAGAAGCCGCGCCAGCATCAGCCCAGACACCAGGATCAGTACACCACCCAGCATCCGCCGCACCAGCTCGTCGATGTTGCCGTCCGGCAGCAGTCGGGCCACCCACACGGCCAGCAGCCCGGCGGGCACACTGGTCATCGCCAAGCGTCGCACCAACGGCGTGTCAACCGTGCCTTGCCGCCAGTGCAGCCAGGCCCCGGCCAGCTTCGTCACCGCGCCGTAAACTAGGTCGGTGCCCACCGCAATCACTGGGCGCACACCTAGGACCAGGATCAGGAACGGCGTCATCAGGGCGCCGCCGCCGATGCCGGTCAGGCCGATGAGGAAGCCGACGAACAGACCCGTCAGGGGCAGAGTGGGATCCATGCGGAACGCACCAGTGTTCCGGAACGGAGGCCCAGTGGCAATAGGCCGGAGCGCGGAGCACGGCTGGAAAGGCGTGATGCCCGATCACGTCGGGAACATGTGAGGGAAGCAACGCCGCCAGACTGGATCCCCACCTACCAGGATCTGTGCGCCTTGATTCCGGGACACTCGTATGTCTGATGTCCTGTGAGTATGGTCTGATCCACGCGCCGTGCGGCCAGGGCGACTCCGGCAGCCTCTGTGGCCGTGATGCTGCTACTCCTCTGGACCGCGCTGGCCGGCGGCCTGAACGCCAAGGCCGACGCCGACGCCCCGGACATCACACGGTTCTTTGCCACGACCTCGTTGGACGCCGCAGAGGCTGGCGGGGCGTTCGAGGCTACTACCGCCGGCTGGCGCAATAGCTGCGTTGCCATCCGCTGGGACATCGCTCGCTTCCTACTGGCACCGCGGCCGGATGCAACGGGCGTGCTCGCCGCCAACATGGCGGTGCGCGACTGGATCGTCCGGTACCTCAAGGAGCGGACGGGTCAGGACTATGGCTAGGACCTGCTTGGCACGACTGGATCTGGAGGCTCCCGTGCGATCCGTACCCCACGTACTTCGCCTTCAAAGGCATTTGGTACGGCCAGATTGACATCCGGTTCGGCGACTCTCTTGCCACTGATGATTCCGGCGACGATTCGCCTCGGCAAGCTCGACTGGGGCGGCGCTCGCGTGAACGGGATCCCGCCCCTCGAGTACCAGGCGTACTGCCGGCCGACGACGCGACAGTGCTCGACGACGGCGACCTCGTGTTCGGGCTGACTCTCGGAACCGAGGCCCCGAAGCGAATCCCCGCATGGCACGAGATGCCCCCTCAAGCGTGTCGGGTGGCGTGGAACTGACCATTGTCTACTCTACGCTGTGCGGCACGGTGATCCTGGCTGTGCGGCACGGTGATCCTGCTCGAAAGGGTGGTGGACGGGCGGTACGGCACGTTCGGCACCAGTGGCCTGCTGTACTGGTCGAACAAGCTGATGTTCGAGGTGCCCGAGCAGTACGACCGGTTGCCTAGCAAGGCGGAAGTGCTGGTGCCCGACACCGCAGGCTTGCAGCGGCCGCTTGCCATCGCCGCCTTCCTCGACGCCAGTCCCGTGTACGACATCGAGACGGCGGCACTCGCCTTATAGCGCTGACGAGCCCGACGGGGCCAGTGTACAAGCGAGGTGACGAGTGCCTCGCGTCCGGACCATGGGATTCGGATGAGGCGCTCGATGTCTCGGGTCGCGTGTGGCTGATCATCGAGGATGGCCTGGTGCTTGGAGTGAGGACCCGGTCGTGCGGCGCGGGTGCCTGCGCACCGGGCTTTCTGGTTCGGGTGGTGCGCACGTCCTCCCGACACCCTGCTCGTCGGCGGCGCGAGGCGCCCTAGCATCAGCAGACGTCGAGGTCGTGCGCCTCAACGACGGGCCCGTCGTAGAAGCGCGCCCTCTCAGCGAGCGCTTCCGCCTCATTGCCTGTGTCGCCCCGGCCGACTTAGTCGATCGTCATCTCTGGCGAGGCGTACCGAGCCAGAGTTCAGCCGACGTGCGACGCATGCGACCTGCTCATTCACGAGATCTACAGGATGGGCTCGGACGAGCGCATGACACCAAACCGGGGTGGGCTGCCACCAAGCGCACCATACCTCCACCGAGGGTTCCTTGGTAGGCGATGCCAAGCTCCACCTCGTGCACGTTGACCCAATAGCCACGCGGCTTCGCCGGCTCCAGATCGGGGTTTCCCAGGCCTGGAGGATTCCGCCCGTCATGACCCTGGTGCCAGGCGGGTCGTAGAGCTCCAGCGGAATCTCGTCCGCACGGCCTCTGACGCTAGGCGCACCACACCTGGCCCGGACTTGAGCAAAGGTAAGCGGCGTTGCCGATGACCATGGCCGTGGCGGGGCCAGAGCATTCCGGTTCGGGCAGCGGCTCTCAGCCGGCGGTGCCGTGCCGGCCTGGGGTGTCTCCGGGGGCCGCGCCGGTGACCAGTAGCCCTACGGTCAGCGCCACGGGGGCAGACAGTCCAAGGCTGCCGCGCGCGGCACTACCGTAGCTGGAGTTCTGGCATTGGCCGGCCGGCGAACAGACGACGGCACGGCCTAGCCATAAGGCGCGCCCAGCTCACCGAGCGGTTGACCCGCGCGCTATCGGTCGCAATGCCCGTGTTGGCGTACATCTGTCGGTAGATCTTCGAGATCAGCACGAACGCGACCCGGGCCTTGAGCGACTTCACGACCCGCGACCGTGCCCAGATGCTGGGGAAGCTGTAGAAGCGGTCCCAGACACCCTGAGTGCGTCGCCGGATCTCGTCCGCGCTCATCACCGGGTGCTCGTTGTACACCTTCGGGCGCTTGTCCTGCGGGATCAGCCAGTGGCGCGTGATTGGGATGCCCGCGATGCGGGGGGCGTCGCCCATTGATCTCTCCCAATCCGCAAAGTCCAGTGTGCCGGGGAAGGGCGTCAGCATGACGAACTGAGCGAACGTGATGTCGGAGCGCTCGGCGATCGCCAACGTCGCGTCGAACGTCGAAGGCCGATCGCTTGGCAGCCCGAAGATGAACGAGCCAAGCACGTGCACGCCGTTCTCGCGGAACTTGCGCAGTCGCGCCACTAGGCTCTCGCCGCTCTCGTTGAAGCCCTTGTAGATGTCCTTGAGGCCCTCGGGGGTCACAGCCTCGACGCCCACCAGCGCGCCCCGGATGCGGGCCTTGCGCATGGCGGCGAGGAATTCATCGTCCTCGGCGGCCTCCATGGTGATCTGCGTGAACATCACGGTGTCGTCGGGCAGCTTCGCCAGCTGCTCCATCAGCTCGAAGCGTTCCTGCCGGAGGGACTTGAGCTGCTCATAGTTCGACTTGTCCGACCGTCGGTCGGCCATCCGCAGATCCTGGAGCGTGACGGGGTAGAAGTTGTCATCGGCCAGCGCGATGAACCGGAACCCGCGGCGTCGCAGGTCCACGATCTCCTCAAGAACTGGTTCCCAGCTCCGCTGTCGCGGCCGCTGGCCGTCGGTCCGCCAGACCGAGCAGAACGAACAGTGCTTGGGACAGCCCCGCACCGTCTGCACTGAGGCCCACATGTAACGGCCTTTGGGCAGTAGGCCCCAGCGCGCCGGCTTGAAGTCCGAAGCCTCAATCTGCCCGCCGTAGTACTGCGGCTGGAGGCGTCCGCCCTCCGCGTCGGCCAGCACGGCGGCCCACACGCTGTCGCCGTCGCCCGAGACGACTGTATGGGCGCTGCCGAGATTCAGCGCCTCGTCGGGGTACAGTGTGGCGTGAATGCCGCCGTAAATCACGGAGGCGCCCGCCGCGCGTGCGGCATTGCCGACCTCGTAGCCCCGGAGCGCGTTGCCCGTGTGGATGCCGATTCCTACCACGTCGCCGGCCTGGATGGTAGACGGGTCCAGCGGCTCGAGCGTTTCGTCCACTAGGACGGGGTCGCCGTACTCCGCAGGAGTGGATGCCGCGAGGACGTACAGCCAGCGGGGGGTGATCACACCGATCCCGAAGGAGACGTGGCTTGGGTTGATGAGATGGACTCGCATGAGTCGAGGGGCATCGGTGGCCGATTGGATCGGCCACGCGCCCAAAATGCAACCCTCTGAGCATAGCACACGCGACGCTGAGTCCCGGAATTAGCCAGCAACCGAACGGTGGTCAGGCCGGTGTCAACGCGAGCTTCCAGTCGCTCGTGTTGGGAAGCGGGGTTTGCTCCTGCTTGTCGAGGACGTACGGCCCGAGTGCCAAGAAGTCCATCTCGCTTCGCATGAAGCAGCGGTAGGCGTCCTCGGGCGTGCAGACGATGGGCTCGTCGCGCACGTTGAAGCTCGTGTTCACCAGCACGCCGTAGCCCGTCCGTGCCTTGAAGGCCTGGAGCAATGCCCAGTACTCGGGGTTGGTCCGGCGGCTCACGCTCTGGATACGTGCGGAGTAGTCGACGTGCGTGACGGCCGGCAGGTCCGAGCGTTGGTGATAGAGGCGCTCGTACATCGGCCGGGTGGCATAGTCTGCCGGCTCCGGCGCGCAGCGTGACTCTCTGACCGGCGCCACCACCAGCATGTACGGCGACGGTCGGTCGAGGTCGAAGTACTCGCCGATGTCCTCCTCGAGTACCGAGGGGGCAAAGGGACGGAAGCCCTCACGGTATTTGATTTTCAGGTTGAGGCGCTTCTGCATCTCCGGGTTCCGCGGGTCGCCGAGGATGCTGCGGTTGCCGAGTGCCCGCGGCCCGAACTCCATCCGCCCTTGGAACCAGCCGCCGACTTGGCCCGCGTCGAGGCGTGCGGCCACGTCGGCGGCCAGCTCGTCGAGGCTGTCGTGCCGGTAGCCTGGCGCATCGAAGCGTCGCAGCGTGCGGGCGATGTCGGCCTCGCCGAAGGCGGGGCCTAGGTAGGCACCGGTCATGGCGTCGCCCTCGTCCTCAATCGTGCGCGGCTCGCCGGCGTGGATGTGCCAAGCCGCGTACGCAGCCCCCAGCGCGCCGCCGGCGTCGCCAGCGGCCGGCTGGATCCAGATGTCGTCGAAGATACCCGCCTCGAGTAGCTTTCCGTTGGCGACGCAGTTGAGTGCCACACCACCGGCCAGTACCAGCGCTCGGCACCTGGTTGCCTCGCGTGCCGTCCGGGCTAGTCGGAGCACGATGCCCTCGGTCACCTGCTGGATTGCCAGGGCTAGGTCCATGTACGCTTGGTCGATCTGCGACTCGGGCGGGCGGCGGGGCAGGCCAAAGAGCGCCTCCCACCGCCGCTCGTCGACCATCCGGAGCCCGGTGGCGAAATTGAAGTACGCCATGTTCAAGAAGATCGATCCGTCGGGACGCAAGTCGACCAGCTCGGCGGTGATCTTCTCGCGGTACTCGGCCGTGCGTGCTCCGTGTGGGTTGCCGTACGGGGCGAGGCCCATCAGCTTGTACTCGCCGCTGTTGACACGGAAGCCCGTGTAGTAGGTGAAGGCTGAGTAGAGCAGGCCGATCGAGTGGGGGAACTGCAACTCGTGCAGGCACGTGATGTCTCGCCCGTGCCCGTGCCCGATCGTTGCCGTCGCCCACTCTCCGACGCCGTCCACCGTCAGGATGGCCGCCTCGTCGAACGGCGACGGATAGAACGCGCTTGCCGCGTGCGACAGGTGGTGCTCCGGGTAGAGCACCGGCGGGGCTCCCTCGCCGAGTTCAGCGAGAGCGTCGGCCAGCAGCCGGCGCATGAAGAGCTTCTCCTTGATCCAAACGGGCATCGTCGCCACAAAGCTCTGCAGCCCCCTCGGTGCAAAGGCGTGGTAGGTCTCAAGCAAGCGCTCGAACTTCAGGAGGGGCTTGTCGTAGAAGGCGATGGTCGCCAGCGACGAGAGCGGGAAGCCGGATTCCTCCAGCACGTAGCAGCACGCATGGGTGGGGAACGACGCGTCGTGGCGCTTTCGCGTGAACCGTTCCTCTTGGGCGGCCGCGACGACCTGACCGTCCACGAGCAGTGCCGCTGCGCTGTCGTGGTAGAAGGCGGAGATGCCGAGGATGGCACGTGCGCTCAAAACAGCGTGTAGATGAACGGGGCGATCGCCGAGCCACTGGTCAGCACAATCAGGACGCCAAACAGCAGCAGTACGAGGACCACCGGCAGCAGCCAGAACTTCTTGCGCTCGCTCAGAAAGCCCCAAAGGTCCTTGAGGAAGTCCATGGGTCGATGCCTCGGTCTATCCTAGTAGGGCTTCTCGATGTCACGCGCCGTAAACGTGTGGTCCCGGGTCGCGAGCGCCGACGCGTTGCCGCGACCGAAGCGGCGCAGCCGCAGCGGGTCTTTCCCCAGCAGTCGACGCAGGAGGCCGACCGGCGTCACCAGCCCGTAGAAGACCACCGCCAGCAGGACCCAGGACATCACGCCCCCTAGGCGGTGCGAGAGGTCCAGCCAGACCACTGCCACGGGCCGAAAGACGCGCGGGGCGGTCATCGTCGCCACCTGCAGGACCAAGGCAGCCACGACGAAGCCGTCGCGGTCGAGCGTCACCTGCAGGATCAGCATGAGCAGGACCAGCGCCATGCCGGTGTCCCGGCTCTGGGCTGTAGTGATGGCTGCCACGATGCGATTAGGGTACTCTTGGCAAGCCCGTGGCGGAAGGCCTTGGTGCGATGGCACCCGTCGGGGGAGACACTAGAGGAAGTCGGGCGAGGTTCTGTGCGACCGACTCGTCGATCCACGCCTCCATCGAGTGCCGTTGCAGCACGGCAACGCTCTGCCTCCGCCGCCTCCCGGCCTTCCGCTTGACGCTCCCGCTCCGCACGTCGCGATGTGCCCTTGAGTTCGGCATCGACCCGGACACCCCGCCACAGATTCCCGAGGTTGTAGGCGAGCACGCTCAGCGGCAACCGCACCTCGTTGGCTCGAAACCGGTGACACGACAGCGCCGTCCAGTGCGTGGCCTGTGGTGAGCGCACAAGAACTCCAACTTGAGGGGCTGGAATTTGCATTTCTGGTCATTCCTTGTAAGTCATTAATAAACAGAAACTTAAGCGCTGTCTAAAGCCGAGGTCATGAGGCTGCTGTCCCTCCTGTTGTCACCTTCTTCCGGCTTTTGCCCTTCGGGACTCTTGTCAACGACGCTTATCATTCGTTGTCGATCGAAGGCTATCAGGTCAGCCCGGAGCTCATCGAACGGGTGCGCAGCGGCGCATGGAACCCCGATCAGAACGCCGAGGACCATGAAAACCGCAACGCGCTGGCCGCGCGCGGTTACTACAACGCGTTCGGGAGCGTTAAGGCGAGCATTATGAAGGCGCTCAAGGAGAGCAATGCCGGAAGTGTGAGCCGTGAGAACCACCGCGAGTGGTACCGGCGGCTGTTCGGGTCGAGCGTGACGGCGGGGATCATCCGTGCCGCCGATCTGGCGGGCTACAGAAGCGGCCCGGTCTGCAGCTCGCGGAAGATCACCACCGCGTTCCACACGCCCTCGGCCAAGAGCCGAGCGACCGCGCCCGGTAGCCATCCAACAAGCCCGGCCGTCGGGCCGGCCGGGGTGGGAGCGCGCCACCAAACCCGCGGACGACGGTCCGAGCCGTGCCGGTGAACTCCAACGCGAAGCCGGCGCGCAGTCAGAACTGCAGGGCGCTACTCGGGACCCGCGTGGGATCGACCGCGCGGCCGATGGGAACCGCAGGCCGCGCAGCTGATCGAGTAGGGCGTCGTTGTCCGTGAGCACCAAATCGGTGAACGGGTTTGCACGCTTCAAATGTTGTGCACGCGCATCCCCGGGTGCGTTGATCCGCCTCACAGGCTGGGGTTCGGCGACGGGATCCTGCGCGGGCCGCTCAGGTCTCTGGATCGGCTTCCGCCTCGCGGAGGTCGCGCAGGTAGTAGGTGAACGTGCTTCCCGCAATCACGGCGACCGTCAGCACCTTCAACAGGAACGGCACCGTCACCGTGCCGTCCAGGAAGTTGTAGACGACGGCGGCGACGTCGCCGATCAGGACGGCGGACGCGATGAAGAGGGTGAGGTACGTCAGCTGGTGGCGGACTCTTGACGCCCGTGCGCTCGGGTTCGACTGCACCATCCGGCGAACGACCCGGGCCACGTATAGGAACACCGGCGTGGCCACCACCAGCAGCGACACCGACCAACGGATGCCGTCCCGCGTGCGCGCGACGGGGATGTCCTCGCGATCCGAAAATGCCAGATCGACGACGCCGAACACCAACGCTCCCAGGTTGTAGGCGCTCACGAACAGGGCTGCGAAGAGTACCGCGTACAGGAACGCCTCCCGCGGTTTGACGGAGATCGTGGGACGAGGCACTGGAATGGGGAACTCCGCGTCTGCGAAGCGGATCAGCGCCGTCTGGACCTGATCACGCGGCCACCCGGCTCGAATCAGGGTGTCCTCGATGTCTGAACGCGCAATCCTGCGTCTGAGGCTCTCCTTGACGAACTCGACGAGATCCGGACTGAGCGCCATACGAAGATCCCCTATGCAACTGCTCGACGACGATCAAGGGATGAACACATTTCACTGCGCGGTCGCACCCCGGAACATCTCGGCTTCGAATTGTAGGAGGACCGTGAGTACATGAGCAATCCGGCAACAGCAAGACGGGATCTTGCCTTACAAGGCAACCTAGCATGAGGAGCTTACCCGATGTGTACCGTGCGCCGTGACAAGGCGCCGTTTCTTAGCGGGTGTGAATTCCGCCCGGCACCCTGTCGCTCCATCTGGTAGCAATCGGAGCGGATGATGGAGGCAACGACATCGTTCGAAGCACTCCGAGACGGGCCTGGGCGGCTCAGCGCCACACGGGGGGCTGCAACGCAAGTGAACGCCGAGCAGACCTCGAAACGGGTAGCGCGGAAGCCGACCCGTCTGTACACCGGAGGGGTGCTGGCTTGCTGCGGCTTGCCCGCCCGGGTCGTGCGTATCTTCTCGAATCCGGCGAGCTGCCTACGGCTGATCCGGGCGCTGTGTGTGGAAACCCGCGAGGGGTGGCTCGAAGACCACCGCTACCTGAACATGGAGTTTCTCAAGGAGCAGAAAAAGGCCCTGCTGCAGCCAGTAGCCTGAACGAGCGTCACCGCCTCAGTCATGAACCGAATGTGCACAACTTGACGTACACAACCGTTCCATCGTCCGTTCGCGCTCGCAGAGCCAATCACGCTTTTTGTACATCGATCGCTGCGAGTCTGAGTTCACGCGGATCGTTCGGCAGTCTTCACGACATCTCCAACCTGAAAGTCGGCACCCGCCACGATCCGCCCGATCGCAGAGACCACATCTGCATCGATCAACTCGATCACGCCGACCTCGCTCAAGGGCGTGGGCTCACCTCGGCTGCGGCTTCATCGATCTCATGCCGGACCGGATCGACGTCTGCACGCGCCCAAGGCTTCAGAGTTTCACGACAGAAGTGCCGCATGCGCCGTACGACATGCACTGCGCGCCGGGTGCTGGGTGTCGGCCGACACGAATAGCGAGGCCGGGCAGTTGCGGCAGGCACGGCCGCTCACGATGTGCGGTGCCTGTCTCTTCACTGCTTAGCCGCCCGAAGCCCACCTGTAGTTGAGCCGCAGGTAGTAAAACGCGCCGTTGTAGCCGAACGGGGTCTGGGCGCTGAAGCGGTTGCCCTTGACGCGGGCGATGGGGTTCTCCTCGGGGTCGTTGTCAAACACGTTCCGGCCGCCGACGGTGAGGGTAGTGGACGCGCCAACGGGATACGAAGCCTCAAGATCGACAACCGTGTCGCCGTGGTAGAGGTAGAGGTCCCGCGCGTCAAACCATTCGCCGTAGTAGCTTACCCGGCCGAGCAGGCTCCAGCCGCCGAGGGCTTGGCGAAGGGTGGCGTTCCAGCGCGTGCCGGGAACCGCCTCCTGAAGCTGCCGGATACGCGTCGCGTCGAGCACTGCGGGGTCGAAGCGAGTGACGCTGGTGGCGGTGCGGTTGAAGAGCAGGTTGAACGTGGTCCGGCCATCGAGGCGCAGCGGCGCCCAGGTGGCGACGAGGTCGAGGCCCTGCGTGAGCGTCTCGAAATGGTTGGTGAAGAACCGGAAGTTCTGCAGGTTGGCGGCACTCGTTACCCCTTCGGCGATGAGGCCCTCGACCTCTAATGGGGTCAGCGCAAAGAGTTGCGTCAGGGCCAGCCGGTCCGACAGCCGGATCCGGAAGTAGTCGGCGGTGAGGCTGAACGTCTCCGCGTCGATGACCGCGCCCGCTGTGAAGTTCACTGAGTGCTCGGGCTGGAGCGGCCCGCCGCCCCGCAGCTGGGCCACGCGCGACGTGGACGGGATGGTCCCGTTGTTCACGAGATCCATGAGCGTGTGGTCGTATTGGGTGGTGACGTTGAAAGCATTCTGCTGGCCGGGCGTGGGCGCCCGGAATCCGGTGCTCGCACTCGCCCGCACGGCCGCGGCGGGGGCGAGCCGGAAGCGTCCCGACAGCTTGCCGTTCGTCGCGGTCCCGAAGTCCTCGAAGTCCTCCAGTCGGACGGCGGTTCCGAGAGTCCACACGTTGTCCCGGCCCCGCACCTCGACGTCGCCGTAGGCCGCAGTGTTGGCACGGCTCCAAGTCCCCGCCGCGATGGGACTGAACCCGGGGAAGCCGTTAGATCCGGCGCTGAAGCCCTGCGGCGCGTACGGTCCTATCCGCCACGACGCCTCGTCGCCCAGCCCGATCTCGAACCGCTCGTTCCGCCACTCGGCCCCGCCTGCCAAGTTGACCCGGTCGTTCACGGGATAGCTGAGATCGAAGTTCACGCCCACGTCGTCCTGCCGGTAGGCACCGGGGTCGAACACCGTGGGGCTCTTCGGCCCCAGCGAGGCGTTGACGGTGTCGTAGATGTGGAAGTCGGCGGTGCTTGAGCCAACACCGGCGCTCGCGTCCCAGAACAGGCCGCCCTCAAGCTGTCCCCGCAGGCCCGCAACGGCCGCCGCGTCGCGCACGTCGCCCCCGAACTGGGGGGTGAAGCCGCCGGGAAAACGCTCCTGAAACGAGAAGCAGTTCGGGTCGGCAAAGACCCGCGCGAGGGCCGCCGGGGCGGGCCGGGCTGCCGTCACCGCCACCGCGGGGCAGTCAGCCGAGCCGTCGGTCACCCCGTCCGACACGTCGAGTACGTCGCCGACCAGCAAGCTGCGCCCCCCGTCGGCGCTAAACACCGCCGACCGCGTGTTGGGATTACGGAAGAAGAAGCCGCTCTCCACCGTGCGGCGCGCGTAGTTGGCGTAGCCGTAGGACTGCACGCCGGTCGCAAACAAGTGGCCGAAGTTGCCCCACAGCTTCAGGTTATTGTCGATGCTGGGCGAGCCCCAAACTTGGGCGGGGTCGGCCACCGCGTCGTTGCCGGCCGCGATCAGGGCAGCGGCGTCGTCGCGCTGCACGCTACGGCTGGTGGGCCCCGTGTTGCCGTACTCCAGGCTGAGGTTGGCGAAGCCGTTCTCACCAAGCGGTAGCCCGGCGTTGCCGGCCACCGTCCAGGTGCTGCCGTCCCCGGCCCCGTGGATGCCCGTGTGCAGCTCCAGGCCGCCCCCCGACCGGTCGTCCTTCAGCAGGAAGTTAAGTACGCCGGCAATGGCGTCCGAGCCGTACTGCGCCGCCGCCCCGTCACGCAGCACCTCGACCTGCCGCAGTGCGATCGATGGGATGCTGGAGATGTCCGGACCCTGCGCCCCGTCAGCGACACCGTTGCCGATCCAGGTGATGACCGCGCCGCGGTGACGGCGCTTCCCGTTTACGAGCACCAGCGTGTGGTCGGGGGCGAGACCTCGCAGAGTCGCGGGGCGGATCAGCCGCGCCGCGTCGCCGACTTGCTGGGGACTGACGTTGTACGACGGCACGAGGGCCCGCAATTGGTCGCCGACGTCCGTTTCGCCTTGGGCGACGAAGTCCTCGTACGGGATCGCGTCGATGGGCACGGCCGACTCGGTGACCGACCGCGGCCGGGCGCGGCTGCCGACCACCACCACACGGTCCTCGAGCTGCACGAGCATCTCGACCGCGAGCGTGACGACAGCGCCGTCCACGGCCAACACCCCCTCGCGCACGACAGTGCGGAAGCCGGGCAGTGTGAACGTCATGTCGTAGGGGCCCGGCGCCAGCCTGCTCAACACGAATCGCCCGTCCGCCTCGGTGACCGCGGTCTGGATCTCACCGCCCCCTGCGGGCTGCGCCAGCACCGTCACCCCTGGCAGGGTGAAACCGGTGGCGTCACGGACAGCGCCCTCGATGATCGCGGTCTGGGCGGCCGCGCCCGGCACAACGGCCGACCCGATAGCGAGAACCGATACAGCAACGCAAACCCGTGCACTCGTCATGATTCGCGTATGGTAGTCGGTTCGTTCGGCTTCGGGTTGATTAACGACCGAGGACACGTCGGTCGCTGTCCTAGCCGGGCGGGACATCCTCGGAGGTTCGCAGCGCCGGAAGGGACCCGCGCACGCTTGCGGAGGCACGGGTAGCCCATCGCCACCAGCAAACGTTCGACGAACTCGAAGAAGGCGACCGACTCACCGTTGGTCACGAAATACGCTTGGCTGTGGGCTGGCGCGTCCGGGTCGAGCCGGGCGTCCGCAGCAGGTCACTCCAGTGCATTCACAGTTCGCTGCTTCTGGTCACCTGGGCACTCCGCCATTTGATCGAATCAGCCCGCCGATTGCCGTTGTCGCAAGAGCTGTTGACGTGGAAGATCAGGTTCGGCAGGTGGAGTACCGCGTCCAGCGCCGCAGCCCTTACGGTGGCCGCGCGAACTGCCACGTCTACACGATCAGGCCGACGAGGACCACCGCGCGGCCCAGCCGGGCCACGTTCCAGAGGAGGTCACTCGCGATGTGCCGTGGGGTTTCCGCGATCGGTGGAGAGGGGGGGGCGGAGCGCTCGCGACCGGGGCCTCCCTGATCTTCGAGAACACGATCCCGCAGCGCGGGCACTCGGATGCCACCTCCGAGTGTGCCGTCAGTGTCAGGGAGTGACAGAAGTAAGGAAATTACTTACGATAGAACACATGCCGAACCACCTCGCAGTGAGTGCCGTGATCATCAGCAAGCTTACGTCCAAGGCCCAGACCACCATCCTGCAGCCGATCCGCGCGGTGCTCGGACTGCAGCCAGGAGACGAGCTGTCGTACGAGATAGTCGGTGGTCGAGTCATGCTCGCCAAGGTGCAACGAGGAACCACGACGGACGACCCGTTCCGCAGCTTTGAGGAATGGCGATCGGACGCGGACGCCAAGGCCTATGCGGATCTTTAAGCGCGGTGACGTGATCAAGGTGCCGTTCCCGTACACGGACCGCGCGACGCGGCAGTC
Organism: uncultured Bifidobacteriaceae bacterium; assembly: GCA_964535675.1. GTDB lineage: Bacteria > Acidobacteriota > Vicinamibacteria > Vicinamibacterales > UBA2999 > CAZHTD01. The sequence goes on from CAZHTD010000021.1 coordinate 38,610, forward strand.
GCGACCAGCCGTGGTGGTTTCGACGGCGCAACTCCAGGAGCTGCATGGACTCTTGTGGGTCGTCATGGTTACCAGTGCTGAGAACCGAGGCTGGCCCGACGATGTACCGGTCGCCAACCTGACGCTGGCGGGCCTGCCCAGCCGCTCCATCATCCGTAGCGCCAAGATAGCGACGATCAAAGCGTCTGACGCCTCGAAGCTGGGGCGGGTGTCGGCGGCCCAAGTCAAACGGGTCACAGGCAAGATCAAACAAAGGCTGAGGGCTGTGTGAAGGGTGTGCTGTCTGCTGCGCCTCGTGCGTCGGGTGGCATCGCCGCACCCGGATCACGGTTGCATGGTGCACACTGTGAGACGCGGGTAGGCCCGAGATGGGCGGGCAGAGAAGCGATGTCTCGGCTGACGTGATACCACCGTCGTGCTGTTCGACTGCATCCGCATCGCGCTCGACAGCAAACCGAGAAACGAGGGACCGCCCGGTGCGCGGACGAGGGCGACCTCGTGCTGGTCGATCCCTTCGCCGATTTCCTGCCGCGCTCCGCGCGAACGGTGGTTCCGCGGCTGGCAGCACTGGCCGGACGCGCGGACGTGCTGGTATCGCGTTGAACCTGGATTCGGGCAACCGGGTTGGCGCAGTTCGATGCTCTCTTGGAATCGCATCTACCCGGTGCGTTGCGTCTAACGTGTCCGCCCCTGCCCGACCAGAGGGTCAAGGGCGAGTCCAAGTACCACGCGGAAGTGGTGTTGGCCACGCGGGCGCGGTTGCCTCATGGCCGCAGCCGAGAAGCCCTTGAGTGCAGCTACGCTACGAACACGGCTCGTCGTATTCGCCGAGCACATGGCCGGTGTAATCCAGCTTCCGCCACAACGACTCGCGCCTCGTGTCGTTGGCTGTTGACTGGGTGCTCGGTCGGCGCTCGGGGTGCGTCCGTTGGCGTCTGCGGACGCTCTCAGTGGTCCACAGGATTCCCGGAGAAAAAATGGGACAAAACGAGGGAATGGCGACCGGCGTATTGTAGGTAAATTATGTATGATGAACGACTTACAGGTTCTTCGTGCCCGCTGGAATGGTGCCCCGCAGCTGAACGAGGCCGACTCGGGTCAACAACGGTCCGGCTTTTGCCGGGCCTGAGCGGCCGGGCCACTCCGGCCCTGACAGTCGATTGCAACGGGACTAGAACGTCACGCCTCGGGCGTCGTCCAGAATGAGTTCGCGGTAGAGCGGAAGCGACCAACCGGTGGCTTCCGCCACATCGAGGCTGGCCTCGACTCTGGCGACGTACTCGTCTGTCGAGCCGTATATCTCCCGCAGCACGTCAGCCGAGAAAGTCACTTGGTAGGCGCTCAACCGGCACATCTGCGCTGCACCGCCCTCACGCTGGGTGACGTACGCACTGGCGTTAGTGGGCAACTCGTCGGCCGCAGTGTTCACCGGCACGTACTGCGCTACGGGCACGTCCACATATGGGTTGCGGATGCCGCCCACCGGGTTGCCGTGCTCGTCGAGCACCATACCGGCCTCCTCGCCCTCGCCGTCGAGCGGAATGCGGTCGGCTCGCGGCGGGACTACGCCCTCGTCGACCCAGCGGAACAAGTGGTCGAGGCCCACCGACATATAGGCCTGCAACGGGAACGTACTCAGCGGGTTCACACAAGGATTGGGCAGCAACCGCACGTTGTCGCGCGAATCGATGTGGCCCATACCCGGGAAGACGTACATGCGGTACTGGCGGCTTGGCTCGTCGCTGTCCTCGCGGACGGTGAGCGAGGGCTGTACCTCGTGCATGGTGGGAATGTGGATGACCGGTGCGTCGACGGCCATCACGTCACCACCGCGCGAGGTCGGCAGGTAGCCGTCATAGACCTGCTGCATGTCGGGCGTGCGGAGCACGGCGTGGGCAGGCAGGTAGTTGGCCAGCGTGCCAGCGCTCATCGATGTGCCGCCCAGCACCATGCGCCGTACCGTGAGGCTCTCCATTGGTCCGGTGCCGCTCTTGATGAGCGCGCCGGCCTGCGCGAGGATCTCGGCCGTCTGGCCCTCGCCGATCTGGAGATCGGCGTAGCGTTCTGGGTTCATCGCCATGAACTGGTCGGGGCTGGTCGTGGTGATCTCGACTGCGGCATGGCCCGACGCCATCGTGTACATCGACGTGTACTCAAAGATGTGCGCGGCGCCGCTGCCGTGCATCGACTCAGCCAGCACGAGGCCACTGAAGGCGGCATCATCGGCTGGCTTGCGCACGACCATACGCGCCGTGTAGGGTTGGTCGTTTGCAGTGCCCGAGATGAAGTATTCCTTCGTCTCGTAGCCGTAGTGCTCGAGGTTGAGCATCGGGTCGTGCGACGGGGCGGAATCGAACATCGGACCCGGCCCGCTGATCTCGGCCGACACGGTCGGCAGCGGCACCGCGGTTGGCTCGTCCGGCAGGTTCAACGGCTGTTGGTTACCGCGGCCACCGCCGCCCTCCGGGACTGTGGACGCCGTGGGCTCCGGCACGGCGTCGTTGCTGGCCGGGGCCGTGCAGGCGGCGACACTAATCACGAACACCGCCGCCACTGCCAAGCATGGATCGTTGACTCTCATGGGCTCTCCTTCGTGAACTGTTCCGGGACTGCCGGACGGCAACCCAGCTAGAGACATTATCGCCGGGAGAGGAACGTCTGCAAGGTCCAACGGCGGCGAGGACCGAATGGTCCTCCGGCCCTGACAGCCAGCGGCGGACGCACGCTAATCCGATGCACCGCGCCCCTCATGGAAAACCTCATTCACAGGCAGTACGTATCTTCTCGAAATCCGGCAAGCGGTCTGCGGTTGGGCGCTGTGCGCGGAGGCCCACGAGGAGTGGCTCGAAGACCACCGTTACCTGAACATGGACTTTCTCAAGGAGTAGAAGAAGGACCTGCTGCAGGCCACAGCTTGAACCATCTCCACGACCTCAGCCATGAGCCGAATTTGCACAACTTGACGTACACAACCGCGCGTCGAGTGATCGGCGAGCCCATCCTGGCGTAGACTGCCGGTGGAGCGACCGCTCTGGCGCAGTCGATGAAACTCCTCGCGACGCTCGTCTCTAGCAGCCTCCTCGCTCGCGGCCGACACCGTACCAGTCTGCGTGTGCTGGTGGGCTTTCTCGGCATCCTGATCGGGATGGTCGCAGTCTTCAGTGTCGTGTTCCATCTGCTCATGGCACGCGAAGGCCAAGATCACAGCTGGCTGACCGGGATGTACTGGACCGTCGTGACGATGTCGACGCTGGGGTTTGGGGACGTCACGTTCAGCTCGGATCTCGGACGGATCTTCTCGCTGGTGGTTGTGATCGCCGGCACCCTGTTCATGCTCGTGATCCTGCCGTTCACCTTCATACAGTTCTTCTACGCGCCGTGGCTCGAGGCGCGCGACAAGGCGCGCGCCCCCCGACAGCTCCCGCCTGCCACGACTGGCCATGTGCTGCTGACTGGGTACGGACCCGTGGACAAAGCCCTCATCCAGCGGCTGTTGCAGTTCCACACGCCATTCGCCGTGATCGTGCCAGAGCTCTCTGAGGCGCTCAATCTCGAAACCGAAGGCATGCCTGTGATGCTGGGCGATCTCGACGACCCCGAGACGTACGGTCGCGCGCGTGTAGAACAGGCCGCCCTAGTGGTGGCCACGCTGTCGGACCCAGACAATACCAACATCGCGGCCACCGTGCGCGAGCGCTCAGCGTCGGTGCCTATCGCCGCACTGGCCAGCTCGGCCGCGTCGGTCGACATTTTGCAACTGGCCGGGTGCCGTCAGGTCGTACAGCTTGGCGAGCTGCTCGGCAAGGCGCTGGCGCGCCGCGTGTTCGGACACGACGGCCGCAGCCACGTCATCGGGCAGCTCGACCAGCTGGCGATTGCCGAGGCGGCCGCGGCGGGCACGCCGCTGGTGGGCAAGACGCTACGCGAGACGGACCTGCGAGCTAGGTTCAACCTCAACGTGGCCGGCGTTTGGGAGCGCGGACGGTTTACGCTGGGTCGCCCTGACATCCAGGTGACTCCCAACACCGTGCTGCTCCTCGCGGGCACTCAAGATCAACTCAACGCCTACGACGACGTGTTCGGCGTGCAGACCTCGGCGGCGACCTCGGCCGTGATCATCGGCGGCGGCCGCGTCGGCCGGGCCGCGGCACGTGCCTTGGCCGAGCGGGGCGTGGATTACCGAATCGTGGAGCAGATCCGGGGGCGGTCCCTCGATCCTGGCAACACGGTTGTGGGCGATGCCGCCGATCTCGACGTCTTGAACGACGCCGGCATCCGGGATGCCACCAGTGTGGTCGTGACCACCCACGAGGACGCGGTCAACATCTACCTCACCTTGTACTGCCGTCGGCTGCGCCCGGATATGCTGATTCTCAGCCGGGCGACGCTTGAGCGTAACGCCAGCACGCTCCACAGGGCAGGGGCCGACTTCGTGTTCTCGTATGCGTCAATGGGGGCAAACGCCATCTTCAATACCCTCCGGGGCCAGCGCATGCTGTTTGTGGCCGAGGGGCTCGACGTCTTCAAGACCGCAGTGCCGCGTGCCCTCGTGGGCCGGACGCTGGCTGAGAGCCACCTGCGCCAGGACACCGGATGCAACGTCCTTGCGGTACGAGCCGGCGGGATTGCCATCGGACAGCTGGACGTGAAAAAGCCGCTGCCCGAAGATGGTGAACTGATCTTGATCGGCGACCGTGAGGCTGAAGACCGGTTCTTCAGTCGCTACTCGGCCTAGCTGTGACCTTTCAACACGTTGTCCACTCGACCTGACAGGGAGAAACTGATGGTGAACAAAGCCAAGGTTTCATCTTGGAGGACCGAATGGGCATCCATCAGCCAGTACCCACCCCCGCGAGTCGAGCCAACTGGTTGCACGTGTGCTCGACGACCACCTGCCCGTGAGCCTCGTTGCCGCCGCCGCGAGGGGGCGGCCGCGTAGCGTGCGCAAGTGGGTCGCCCGGTATCAGACCGAGGGCCCTGACGGCTTGATCCGCCGCAATTCGCGGGTGCATCGACAGCCCCGGGCGACGCCCGCTTCCGCCCACATTATGGCGATACACCTCCAACGCCAGACGGGGAGCCAGATTATTCGGACCGTCGGCGTTTCTCCTGCCACCGTCAGCCGAGTCCTGCGCCGGGTAGGACTCCATCGGCTCGATGCCCTTGCCCTCCCCCCCCCGCTGCCTTGCCGTTACGAGCGGGAGCATCCCGGTGAGACTGCAGGCCCCGTCGAGTTGGCCCGTCTCAATCCACTCGTGAATCGTCCGGCGGCTGACAACGCCGCTTTCGAGACGCCCCTGTCGCGCTCAGTGACTTTACGTAACGTACCGCTGGCAGCCTGCACGCAGCTGGTTCAGAGGATGACGCCCGACGGGATCCGCACGGTACCGGACAGCCTCTCAGACGCGACGACGTTTTCTTGCTGGGCGAAGACCACGGTCCTGGGCGGCGCGCAGGGTTTGCAGAGCCGTCGGAAGGATTGCGAATGCGGGACCAGGTCGGGGAGAGTGCGGCTCCAGGGGGCCGTTTCACGGCCGCCGGATCTGTCAATGAATGAAGTCCGGCGACGTTCTGCGTGATTCTAGGATAGCCTTAAGTGACTGAATAAATTATTATTAACGCTCATTCGTGACCGCCTGCCCGCCCTTGAGCATCCCATGAAATCTTG
>CAZHTD010000022.1:0-31401 GCA_964535675.1 uncultured Bifidobacteriaceae bacterium
TGGAATCGAGCAGGATCACCACGTCGCGCCGGTGCTCGACCAGGCGCTTGGCCTTCTCGATCACCATCTCGGCCACCTGCACGTGGCGCTGCGCAGGCTCGTCGAAGGTCGACGACACGACTTCACCCTGCACCGAGCGCTGCATGTCGGTGACCTCCTCGGGTCGCTCGTCGATCAGCAGGACGATAAGGTAAACCTCGGGATGGTTGGTAGTGGTGCTGTTGGCGATGCTCTGCAGCAGCATCGTCTTGCCCGTGCGCGGGGGGGCGACGATGAGACCGCGCTGCCCCTTACCGATCGGCGTCAGCAGGTCCATCACGCGCCCCGACAGGTTGTCGCCCGAGGTTTCGAGCGAGAGCTTCTCATCTGGATAGAGCGGTGTGAGATTCTCAAAGAAGACCTTCTCCTTGGTCTTCTCGGGCGGCTCAAAGTTGATCGCCTCGACCTTGATCAGCGCGAAGTACCGCTCGCCATCTTTCGGCGGCCGGATGACGCCCGACACCGTGTCTCCTGTGTGAAGGTCGAACTTCCTAATCTGCGACGGCGACACGTAGATGTCGTCGGGGCCAGGCAGGTAGTTGTAGTCGGGCGCCCGGAGGAAGCCGAATCCGTCGGGCAGCGTTTCGAGCACGCCCTCCGAGAAGATGTTGCCGCTCTTCTCAGCGCGTACGCGCAGGATCTCGAAGATGAGCTCCTGTTTCCGCATGCCGGTGGCCCCGGCGATCTCAAGGTCCTTGGCAATCTTGGTCAGCGCAGAGATGTTCATCTCCTTGAGCGCCGATAGCGAGATCACCGCGGCCTGTAGCTTCTTGGTGCCGGGGGAGGCTGCTCCGGAGCCGCTGTTGGTCTTGGTGGTTGGGCGATCAGCTTCCACAGTTCTTCCAGTCCCTCGCCCGTCCTGGCCGAGACCGGCAGGACGGCATCATGAAACGACGATTGCAGTGCACGGAAATGTTTCTCCCGCTCGGCGCGGGTCAGCTTGTCGATCTTGGTGGCCACCACGTGGCCGGGACACGGCCCGGCCTGCAGCCATGCCCAAGCGTCGCGGTCCCCGTCGAGCCCGGGGTGCCGGGCATCGACCAGAAGCACGACGCCGCGCGTGCCCGGTCGATCGAAATACGCGTCGGCGAGCCTCGCGAACTCGCGGGCCGCGTTGCCGCCGCCACGCACGTACCCGTAGCCCGGCAGGTCCACTAGGTAAAACGGCCTAGCCGCACCCCGACGGACCCGATAGAAGTTGGCCAGACGGGTCTTGCCCGGCGCCGCGCCCGTGCGGGCCACCGATCGTCGCGTTAGCGCGTTGATCAGCGTCGACTTGCCCACGTTGGAGCGGCCGACCAGCGCCACCTCCGCTAGGCGATCACGCGGAAACCCCTCGGGGTCCGCAGCGCTCGTGACGAACTCGGCGGTGATGTGCACAGGTCAGGAGGACAGCACCCGGCCGCCTCACCACTCCCGAAAAGCGCTGTTAGGGCCCTCCGGAGCAAGCACCTCAGTGCGTGCGAGCGTCGTCTCTCGCGTCGGCTACCTTGACCGACGTGTCTGGCAGCGCCGACGGCAGAGGCTCGACCAGAGCCAGCTTCAGGACCTCGCCCATGGTCGACACCAAATGGATGTCGAGCGCGTCGAGGACGTTCTTCGGAATGTCCGCGAGGTCCTTCTCGTTGTCCTTCGGCAGCAGGATGTTATTCACGCCCGCGCGGTGTGCCGCTAGGACCTTCTCCTTCACGCCGCCGATGGGCAGCACCTTGCCGCGCAGTGTGATCTCACCCGTCATGGCCACGTCGCGCCGGACCGGGTTCTTCTTCAGCGCCGACACGAGCGCGGTTGCCATAGTGATGCCGGCCGAGGGGCCGTCTTTCGGGATCGCACCCTCGGGCACATGCACGTGGATGTCGATCTTTGAGTGGAAGTCATCAGGCAGCTGCAGCTCCTCGGCCTTCGAGCGCACGTAGCTCAGAGCGGCTTGGGCCGACTCCTGCATCACGTCACCGAGCTTGCCCGTCAGCGTCAGCTTCCCCTTGCCGGCCATCAGCGTGGCCTCGCTGACCAGCAACTCACCGCCGACCTCGGTCCAGGCTAAGCCGGTCGCGATGCCCACCTCGTTCTGCTCCTCGGCAGCCGACGGCCGGTAGCGCGGCACGCCCAGGTACTCGGTGACCTTTTCGGGTGTGATCTCCTCGCTGAAGCGCTTGCCCTCCTTGACGACCTTACGCGCCACCTTGCGGCAGATCGACGAGATCTCCCGCTCGAGGTTCCGGACGCCGGCCTCGCGCGTGTAGCGCTGGATGATCGTCTGGATCGCGTCGTCGGAAAACGTGATGTTCTTCGGCGTGAGCCCCGTGCCCTCAATGGCTTTCGGCGCGAGGAAGCGCTTGGCGATCTCGATTTTCTCCTGTTCGGTGTACCCGGCGAGCTGCAGCACCTCCATACGGTCGCGTAGCGCCTGCGGGACAGTGTGCAGGACGTTGGCCGTGCAGATGAACATGACGTGCGAGAGGTCGTACTCGACGTCGATGTAGTGGTCAAGGAACGCGTTGTTCTGCTCTGGGTCGAGCACCTCAAGGAGCGCGGCCGACGGGTCGCCCCGGAAGTCCATCGACATCTTGTCGACCTCGTCGAGCAAGAACACCGGGTTCTGCGTGCCGGCCTTTTTCATCATCTGGATGATCTGGCCCGGGAACGCGCCGATGTAGGTGCGGCGGTGGCCGCGAATCTCGGCCTCGTCGCGCACGCCGCCCAGCGACAGACGGACGAATTTGCGGTTCATCGCGCGGGCGATCGACTTGGCGAGCGAGGTCTTGCCCACTCCGGGAGGCCCTGAGAAGGTCAGGATCGTCGCCTTCGGCTTCCGCACCAGCGACCGGACCGCCAGGAACTCCAGGATGCGGTCCTTGATCTTGTCGAGCCCGTAATGGTCCTCGTGCAGGACCTGCTGGGCATGGTCGAGGTCGCGGTTCTCACGGCTCTTCTTATGCCAAGGCACGGCGATGAGCCAGTCGAGGAAATTACGCGAGACGGTGGCTTCGGCCGACATCGGCGGCATCGCCTCGAGGCGCTTCAACTCCTGGACGGCCTTCTCTGCAACGTCCTTCGGCATCTTCGCCTGATCGATCTGCTTCCGGATCTCGTCGACCTCGCTGCCCTTCTCGTCCTTACGGCCCAGCTCCTTCTGGATCGCCTTCATCTTCTCGTTGAGGTAGTACTCCTTCTGGGCCTTCTCCATCTGCTTTTTCACGCGAGACTGGATACGGCGGTCCACTTGGAGCTTGTCAACCTCGGCCTCAAGGATGCCGGCGATGCGGTTAAGGCGCTCGAGCGGCGAGACGATCTCGAGCAGGTTCTGCTTCTCGTCCACGCCCACCAGCAGGTGGGCAGCAATGGTGTCGGCAAGCTTGCCCGGGTCCTCCACCCGGACGGCGGCAATCATCGCGTCGTAGTGCAGGTTGTTCGAGAGCTTCACGTACTGCTCGAACAGCGCCACGACGCGGCCCATCGTCGCCTCCACGTCGCTGGCGGCGTCCTTCTGCTTGGGCAGCACCTTCACCACTACGCGGAAGAAGCCCTTGTCCTCCTTCCACTCGACGGAGCGGGCGCGCTCGATGCCCTCGACTAGGACCTTGATGTTGCCGTCAGGGAGCTTCAGGCTCTGGACTACGTTGGCCACACAGCCCATCGTGTAGACGTCGTCCGGCTTCGGGTCGTTGATCGACGCGTCGTGCTGTGCAGCGAGGAAGATCCGCTTGTCTTTCAGAAGCGCGTGCTCAAGGGCCCGGGTGGACGACGGCCGGCCGATGACGAACGGCATCATCATGTGGGGGAAGACCACCACATCGCGGAGCGGCACGATTGGGAGCGTTTCGTAGGCTTCCATCAGGATCCCTGCGGTATTTCGGCGGTGACCGGCCGTCGCGGTAGGGGGGATGAACCCCCGTCGGCCTCAGCCAGCCTTCTCTATGAGTGTAATCGACTTGTCCTTGGCCTCAACGATCTCCCGGGTCACCACGACCTCACGGAGCTTCTTCTGGCCCGGCACCGAATACATGAGGTCGAGCATCAGGTTCTCGATGATCATGCGGAGACCGCGGGCACCGATCTTGCGCGCTAGGGCGGACTCAGCGATGGCCTCAAGCGCGTCGTCAGTGAATTTGAGCTTGACGTTCTCGTACTCGAACAGCTTCTGGTACTGACGCGTGATCGCGTTGCGCGGTTGCGTCAGGATCTGTACCAGCGCTGGTCGATCGAGCTCATGCAGGGTGCCCACGACGGGCAACCGGCCCACGAACTCGGGGATCAAGCCGTATTTGATGAGGTCCTCGGGCTCGACCGATTCGAGAGTTGCCCCGACCTCTCGGCGCTGCACGGGCTGGATGTCAGCCTTGAAGCCGAGCGTCTTCTTGCCCACGCGGCGTTCGATCACCTTGTCGAGCCCTATGAACGCTCCGCCGCAGATGAACAGGATGTTCGTGGTGTCGATCTGAAAAAACTCCTGGTGTGGGTGCTTGCGCCCGCCCTGCGGGGGCACGTTGGCCACCGTGCCCTCCAGGATCTTCAGCAGTGCCTGCTGCACACCCTCGCCCGACACGTCGCGCGTGATCGAGGGGTTCTCGTCCTTACGGCAGATCTTGTCGACCTCGTCAACATAGATGATGCCCTGCTGGCATTTCTCGATGTCACCGCCGGCCGCCTGCAGCAGCTTGAGGATGATGTTCTCGACGTCCTCGCCGACGTAGCCAGCTTCGGTGAGCGTCGTTGCGTCAACGATCGTGAACGGCACCGACAGGAGCTTGGCCAGCGTCTGGGCGAGCAGCGTCTTGCCGGTGCCGGTAGGCCCGATCAGCAGGATGTTCGACTTGGTCAGCTCGACATCATTGCGGCCGCGCGGCTGCTTCTGGATCTCGAGCCGCTTGTAGTGGTTGTAGACGGCAACGGCAAGCTTCTTCTTCGTCCATTCCTGCCCGATCACATACTCGTCCAGGAACTTCTTGATCTCGGGCGGAGAGGGGAGTGAACTCCGCACGCCACGGTTCTCAAACCGGTTGTCGTCGGCGATGATGTCGTTGCAAACCTCGACGCACTCGTCGCAGATGAACACGGTCGGCCCCGCGATCAGCTTGCGGACATCGTTCTGATCCTTGTTGCAGAACGAGCAGCGGAGGACTGCCGTCTCGCCAGTCTTCTTCGCCATATCTGTGCCTAATGGCTACTTGATGTTACACCCGTTTCCGGATGACGTCATCGATGATTCCGTAGTCCTTCCCTTGGTTCGCGGTCATGATGTAGTCGCGCTCGGTGTCCTCGGCAATGCGTTTGAGCGGTTGCCGGGTGTGCTCGGCCAGAATCTCGTTGAGCCGCTCGCGCATGCGCAGGATCTCCTTGGCATGGATGTCGATGTCGGTGGCTTGGCCGGCGAGGCCCGACATCAGCGGCTGGTGGATCACGATCCGGGCGTTCGGTAGCGAGAAGCGCTTGCCGGCGGCGCCGCCGGCAAGCAGGACGGCCGCCATCGACGCCGCTTGTCCGATGCACGTAGTCTGCACGTCGGGCTTGATGAACTGCATCGTGTCGTAGATGGCCATACCGGCCGTGATCGAGCCACCCGGGCTGTTGATGTAGAGTTGGATGTCGCGCTCGGGATCCTCGGCCTCGAGGAACAGCATCTGCGCGATCGCCAAGTTGGCGATCGTATCGTCGATCGGCGTCCCGATGAAGATGATACTGTCCTTTAGCAGGCGCGAAAAGATGTCGTAGGCGCGCTCGCCACGGTTGGTCTGCTCGACCACCATCGGCACCAGTTGGGCGTGGGTCATTGTTTGACGTGTGTCCGAGTCGGGCGTGCCAAGCTGCGGCCCCCGGGCCGCGACCTGCCCGTCCTCAATATGTTGGCAGGCTTACTCGTCCGTGATCCTAGCACGGGCCAGGGCCACTTCCACAGCCTTCTCTCTGCGTAACCCCGTCTGTAGACTGGAGATACGGCCTTCCTTCTCCAGCTGGGCGCGGATGGCGTCCGGAGTCCGTCCCACCCGCTCCGCAAACCTTTCGATCTCCTTATCGACATCTTCTGCCGCGACCTGAACGCCCTCCCGTCGGGCCACCTCGTCCAGAGCCAGGGCAGCGCGGACAGCCCCGCGAGCCGTCTCGCGCTGGCTCTCGCGGAACTGGCCCCAGTCGACCCCTGCCTGCCGCGGGTCGACGTTCTGGGCCATCATCTGCTCGACCAGCTCCCGTAGCCGCCGGTCGAGCTCGGCCTCGACCAGACTGTCGGGCGGCTCGAAGGTCACGCGCTCGGAGAGCTGCTTCAGCAGGTCCTGCCGCAGCTGGCGCTGCGACGTCTCTTCGGCTTGGGCCTCGAGGTCGGTCCGGACGCGCTCGCGCAGCGCCGCCAGCGAGTCGAACTCGCCGAGGTCACGCGCGAACGCGGCGTCGAGCGCGGGCAGGGCGCGCCGCCGGACCTCCTTGACCGTCACCGTGTAAGTGGCAGAGGTGCCCTGCATTTCCGGTACCGGGTAGTCGGCGGGGAAGAAGACGTTGAATGTTTTCTCGTTGCCGGGGCCCATGCCGACCACCTGCTCGTCGAATCCCGGCGGGTTGCCGGGCCCGCCGATCAGCACCGAGGCGCCCTCGTTGCGCTCGTCCTTGCTACCGGCGACCGCGCGGACAAGGTCCATCGTCACCGTGTCGCCATCGGCCACCGGGCGGCCGTCCACGGGCTCGTACCGCGCGGCCCGCTCGCGCATTGAGTCGAGCGCCCGGTGCACCGCCTCGTCGGTGACGGCCTCTCGGCTGCGCCGGAGCTCGATCGCGGTCAGGTCGCCGGGGTCGAACGACGGCACGGTGTCGACCGTCGCCGTAAAGGTGAGCGGCTGTCCCTCGGCCAGCGAGATGTTCTGGATGCCGGGCGTGTCGATCGGCTCAATGCTTCGCTCCTGCAGCACGTCGCGGACGGCCCGGGGGATTAGGTCTTGGGTAACGTCGTGGAGGATCTGGTCGCGGAACCGCTGCTTGATGACCGAGGGTGGGACCTTACCCTTGCGGAATCCGGGGATCCGTGCGTCCTTCGAGTAGTCGCGGGCCACGCGGTCGATGGCCGTGTCGACCTTCTCGCGCGGGATCTCGATGGTGACTGTCTTGCGGGTCTCGCTGACGTCGGCGAATTCCACTTTCATGGAGGCTCTCGGGTGTGGAGCGACTTGGCTCCCGGACAGCCTAGCACGGGCCCGGTGCGTCGACCCACGCAACGGCAGCCGGTCAAGATCCCACCCGTGGGTAAGTCACTCGAAGAGAAGCTGGTTGCAGGCCGGGTGCCTGTCAACCGGGGCCGGTCGCCGTCTCACACCCGGCGCGAGGCGCCGTGCGAGCCCGCGGCGGAGGGCCGTATGTGGTGCGAAAGGAGGGACTCGAACCCCCAAGGCCTTTCGGCCACCGGATCCTAAATCCGGCGCGTCTGCCAGTTCCGCCACTTTCGCCCATCCCACAGCGTACCACGGTCGTCCCACCGACTCAGGCTCGGTGTCGGGTGCGCTGGCGCTCGAGGCCCACCTTCAGCATCGGCAGCCGTGGCCGCCGCGCGGCGTTGGTGACCACCAACTCGTCGATCGGGCCCCGCGAGGCTGCCCGCGAGTTGATCGCTCGGCGAGCCGGCACGCGGTAGAGTCGCAGGCCGGCCGCCACGGCCTCGGGCGCACGGTAGAGCCGCTCGACGAGCGGTGCGCTCGAGTTGGAGAGCACCACCACGGCGCCGCGATCCGCTGCGGCGACCAGTGATGCCTGCAGCCGCGCCTGGTCGGCTGCCGTGAAGCCGCCGGCCGTGTAGTGGGCAAAGCGGGCCGTGTTGCTCAGCGGCGCGTACGGCGGGTCGCAGTAGACGAAGTCGCCGGCACTGGCCTCGGCCAGCGTCTGCTCGAAACCCAGGCACCCGAGCGTCACCTCGGCCCGACCGAGCGCCGCCGCCACCGCTCGCACGTGCGCCGCGTCGCAGATCGTGGGGTTGGCGTAGCGGCCCGCCGGCACGTTGAATCCGCCGCGCCGGTTTAGCCGAAACAGCCCGTTGTAGCCGGTCCGGTTCAGATAGATGAGCATCGCGGCCAGTTCGGGGGTGTAGGGTGCCCGGGCGGCGCGGGCCCGGTTGAAGCGCTGGTCACGGACCTCGTAATAGAAGGCCTCGCCCCCGTCGCGGTGCCCCTTGGCGAGCGCGCCGAGCGCGGTGATGACGGCCTCGGGGTGAGCACGGACCTCCCGGTAGCAGGCGATCAGGTCGGCGTTATCGTCGGCTAGGCGGACCCGTCGCCCGGTCGTCCGCCCCGCGTCGATGAGGTCGAAGAACACCGCACCGCTGCCGAAAAACGGTTCCACGTAGCCCGAGAACGCCTCCGGATAGAACCCGCGCAGCACCGGGAGGAGTTGGCGCTTGCCCCCGGCCCACTTGAGCAGCGGGCGCAACGGGCGGGCGGTGGCGACGCGCATGGTCGTATTATCGGCCGCAAGGGTGACGCACCTGAGGCCTGCTGAATCCGTCGTGAGGTGGTACCCGACAAGCAGGGCGGGGCCGATGCTGGTCGTCCCCAACCTGCGCGTGCACCGCAGCCCTGAGAGGGTCGCGCACCACGCCCTCCTCACGCGTAACCGGCTTGTCGGCTGACACCCAGTACGGCGAGCGGCTCGCCGCCGACACACAGACGACGGTCGAGTACCACCTGCTGGTGGAGAATCTGAAGGCGGTCATGGCGCGCCTGCAGCGGGCGCTCCCGTCGGGCGACGGAGTGCATGGTGACCATGGTGACCAACGACCTGTTCGCGCTCGCCTTGGCGTCGACCGTCAACCTCGGCACGATGGCCGCCAGCACGGCGGCGAGACAGAGGTGGCTGAGGGGATGCGCAGGCTCGTGTCCCCAGAGGCACGGCAACGGTTGCCAGGCACGCCGCCAGCAGTGCGACGCCGCCCTCGGTGAGCAGGGTGCCGGTACTCGTTGTGGGCGTGGTTGAATGAGGCACTCGGTCCCCCGTGCGCTGGCAGAAGCGCGTCGCGTCTGCAAAGCTGCCTCCGCCACGCCGCCCACCAGAAGCCGCGGGCGATCACCAGCGTTTCCCGCAAGATCCTGAGACGTTGGCCACCTCTTTTGCCCGACAGCGTGTCGTTGGATGCAGCCGAACAGAAGTGTCGTTGGTGTGGGCGGCCAGCGCCAGCAGCATCACTACCGCCGCGCTTGCCAACGCCAGTGTGTCGGCACGCAGCCACGCAAGCTCGCAGTCGCGCCAGCAACCCCCTCATGGTACGCCCCCGGGGTTCTTGGGTTTTTCCATGGGGTGGCTCAGAACGGGGCAGGGAGTGACATCCCGGGGAACCAAGGAGCCCTCCTGGCAGGGCGCGGGAGCCTCTTGGGGGCGCGCCCTAGTCGATCGCGAGCAGCTCGACGTCGAAGACGAGCGTCGCGTTGGGGGGAATCACGTCGCCGGCGCCCGCGGCGCCGTACCCGAGGGCCGGCGGGATCGTCAGTGTGCGCCGGCCGCCGACGCGCATCCCGCTGATGCCCTGGTCCCAGCCGGGAATCACTTGGCCGGCGCCGAGCTGAAATGCGAAGGGCTCGGCGCGATCGCGCGAGCTGTCGAACTGCGTGCCCCGAGTATCCTCGCGCGCCCCGTCGTACAGCCAGCCCGTGTAGTGTACTGAGACTTGCGCTCCAGCCGCGGCCGGGACGCCGCTGCCGGGCTCGACGTTTTCGACGATCAGCTCGGTGATGTCGGACTGGCCCATGGCGTCGCCGTTTCCTCCGCATGCGGCTACCCACACGGCTGCCAGGAGGATCGTTGCCGCGCGCCATGTGTCCGTCGATTGCGTGGGCTGTGTCTGCAGCACGCCCGCCAGTATACGCGGGCCGGCGGGGAAAGCGCGCCTCGATTGCTGCCCGGCGCGGGCGGCCGGACGATAGACTGGGTTGCCGACGTAGGGCAGGGAGGTGTCAGTGACGCTGGGACGCGGGATTCGGTTGTTCGTGACGGCCGTCGGGGCCGTAACGGTGGGGGTGTTCATACTGGCGGTGCTGGTGGCCGTGTTGGCCTCGCCCGAGCCGCCCGTACCAGATGGGGCCACCCTAGTGGTGCGGCCGTTCGGCGAGCTGTCCGAGCGGGGACGCGACGATCTAGCATCGCAACTCGACTTCGGCGACGGCACCACGGTGCGCGAGTTGGTGGAGAGCCTCGACAAGGCCACCCGCGATCCGCGGGTCGAGCGGTTGCTGCTGCGGCCAGAGGGGATCGCCACAGCGTACTGGGCAGGGGTACAGGAGGTGCGCGACGCGGTGCTGCGCTTCCGCCAGTCGGGCAAGCCCGTGACCGCGTTCCTCGAGTACGGCAGCGAGCGCGAATACTACCTGGCCACGGCTGCCGACCGCATCGTCCTCGTGCCCACGAGCCCGCTCGACCTCACCGGCGTGGCCTCCTACGAGATCTTCCTGCGCGGTCTACTCGACCGGGTGGGCGCTGAGCCGGACTTCGTCAGTGCCGGCATCTACAAGACCGCGCCCAACACGTTTACCGAGACCGACTTCACCCCCGAGCACCTTGAGTCGCTTGAGGCGTTCAACCGTGACCTGTACGACCAGCTCGTGCGGGGCATCGCCGAGGGGCGGGGCAAGCCCGAGACGGAGGTGCGGGTACTCATCGACCAGGGGCCGTTCGGGCCCGAGGAGGCCCTGGCGCTGGGGCTCGTCGACGATCTGGCCTATGTGGACGAGATCGAGGGCACGGAGGCGGACGAGCCGGGGCAGGGGCGCATGCTGAGTGAGACAGCCTACCGGGCGGTGAGCCCGATCCGCGCCGGGCTGCAGCCGCAGGCGCGCGTGGCGGTGCTCAACGTGGTGGGCGTCATTGCCTCGGGGCGCAGCCGCTACGACCCGCTGAACGGCCCGGTGGCCGGGTCTGATTCGATCGCCGAGGACATCCGGCGCGTGCGCCGCGACGACTCAATCGACGCAGTGGTGGTCCGCGTGGTCAGCCCCGGCGGATCGTCGGTGGCCTCGGACGTGATCTGGCGCGAGCTGCAGGTCACTCGCGAGCGTTGGCCCGAGCGCCCACTGGTGGCTTCGCTCGGTGACGTGGCGGCTTCGGGCGGCTACTACGTGGCGATGGCCGCCGACACGATCGTGGCACAGCCCGGCACGTTGACCGGGTCGATCGGTGTCTACATGGGCAAGGTGGCCATCGGCGGCGCCCTCGAGCAGATCGGCGTCGGCACGGGCAGCGTCCAGTCGGGGCGCAACGCGGGCATCTACTCGCCCTTCGAGCCCTTCTCCTCCGATCAGCGCGAGCGGCTCGACGCCTACGTGCAGCAGTTCTACGGGACGTTTGTCGGCCGCGTTGCCGAGTCGCGCGGCGTTGCGCCCGAGGCGATCGAGACCGTGGCGCAGGGGCGGATCTGGTCCGGCGCCCGCGCGCTCGACCAAGGGTTGGTCGATGCCCTGGGCGGGCTCGAGACGGCGGTGGCAGCCGCGAAAGCCGGGGCAGGCATCGCGCCCGATGCGGACGTGGAGCTGGTGGTGTTCCCTGAGCCGCGCAGCCTCTACGAGGTGCTGGTCGAGCAGCTGGGCGCCGGGGTGCTGCCCGGCGTCGGCATGCTCGACGCGCTCGGCCTCGGCGCCGAGCGGCGCGCGGCAGCCGCACTGGCGGCGCCCATGCGTTTGTTCCGTCGCGGCGAGCCTCTGGCGATGCTTCCGTTCAGGCTCGTGCCGTAGCGGGTTCTGGCGTGGGGAGCAGGGCAGTACTGCGAGCATGGGGGCCTGACCCAAGGAGTGCCGTCAAGGCGCTCCGGAGAGACTGTCGGAAGGGCTAGCGAGCACGCCCAGCGGTAGGCCGGCGTTAGAGCCCGACGGCAACGACGACGCGCTGGAGCACATCGTCGTTGATCGTGATCTGCATCTGTTCCTTCGCGCGGTTCATGTATGCGTTGAAGAACAAGTCGCGCCGCTCGAGCAGCAGCTGCTCGCGGAAGAGGTCGCGGTCGGCCGCGAACTCCTCTGGCGTTACGTCGTCGCGCTCGGCGACGCGGACGATCACGGTGCCCTCGGCAATCGTGATCGGCGCGCTCACCTCGCCCTGCATCAGCCCGAAGGCCACCCGGTCGATCTCGGGGCTGGCCCCGATGGTCGGCAGCGCCGACTCGCGCGTGATGAAGTCCGTCTCGACCGCGGTGAGGCCCTGCGCCGCGGCCGCGGCCGCGAAGTCGTCGGCCTCAGCCAGCGCCTCGGCGATGCCCGCCGCCCGCTGGCGGCTGAGTTCCACCGCCTGGGTGCGGATCGTGTCCTCGCGGACGCGGTCGCGAATCTCGTCGAACGCTGGCACGCGCGGGTCCTCGCGCCCGGTGACGCGGGCGAATACGGGGCCGCGCGGCGACGTGAGCGCGCCACTCACCTCGCTCTCGCCGAGCTCGAAGACGCCGAAGGCCACCGTAGGGGCGGTGCCGAGACCCGGGATCGGCTGGTCACGCGCGAAGAAGTCCGCCGACTGGACGGTGAGGCCGAACTGCGCGGCCCCCGCCTCAAGGTCGTCGGGCTCGACGATCAACTGTTCGAACTGGCGCTGCTGGATCTCCACCTGCTGGTCGGTGCGCTGGAAGGCGATCGTGTCCTCGATCTGTGCGCGCATCTCATCCAAGCTGCGCGTCTCGGCCGCCTGCCGGTCCACCACCTGGATGATGTGAAAGCCAAACTGCGACTGCACGAGATCGCTCATCTGGCCCGGCTCGAGCGCGAAGGCCGCCGTTTCGAATTCGGGTACCATCTGGCCGCGGCCGAAGTAGTCGAGGTCGCCGCCGTTGACTGCCGTTGCCTCGTCCTCCGAGTACTCGCGGGCCAGCGCGGCGAAGTTGGCGCCGTCCGCGCGCGCTAAGGCCAGGACTTCCTCGGCGCGGACGCGCACCTCCTCGACGTCCTGCCCAGGGGTCGAGAAGAGAATGTGCGAGGCACGCACCTGCTCGGGTGACTGGTACAGCGTCAGATTGTCATTGTAGAAGCGCTCAATTTCGGCCTCGGTGATCGTCTGGTTCGCGCGGATCGTGTCGCGATCGAGGAGCACATAGTCGATCGATCGGCGCTCGCCCATCCGGTACTCAGCCTGGTGTTCCTCGTAGTACGCCTCAAGGTCGGCGTCGGTGACCTCCACCTCGTCGCGGAACGCGTCGGCAGTAAGGGTAACCACCTGCAGCTGTACCTGCTCCGTGCGGAGTGCGTGCTCACGGCGGAGCTCGTCCTCGGAGACGACCATCCAGTCGGTGAGCGCCGCGCGCAACTTGAGCACCTGCAGGCTCGCGCGCAGGCCCGCCTCGAACTGGGCGCTGGTCATCGGCGGCACCTGCGCTCGGAGCAGCTGCTCATAGCGCGCCTGCCCGATGAACTGGCCATTTTCTTGTAGCCCCGGAATCGAGAAGATCTGCTGCCTCAGCTCCTCGTCGCTGACGGTGATGCCTTGGCGCTCGGCCTCGGCGAGCGTGGCCTGTTCGTCGACCATCTGTTGGATGATCTGGGTCTCCAAGCCGATCTGCGCGAGTAGCGTGTCGGTCGCCGCGCCGTACTGCGACCGGAACTGCTGTACCTGGGTAAGGTAGCGGTTCTGGAACTCGCCTGCCGTCAGATCGCGGCCCGCCACCTGGGCCACCACCTCGTTGGGCGCCACGCCCATCGTGGCCAGCTGGTTGTTGCCGAGGAAGTCAGGAATGTAGAAGACGACGAACGCCAGCACCACGAGCGCGAGGCTCCATTTGAGCCAGCCGCGGTGGTGCCGCATCCGGTCGAGCATCGTCATGGCGCGGAACCTCCCACAACGCCACATGCTATGACACGAATTGATGGCCTCGCAAGCAGTAGCAGACTGCTTGGCGGCACGGCGGCCTAGATGACGGATTTCGGATCCAAGGCCGAGGGCATGTGATATATTCGACTGGCTTACAAGGACTTAGCGGTTTTGGCGTGCCCGGATTCGACGGAAGAACTGTTGGGACTTCAGGCACCGGGTACAGGATTAGGGTCAGCCAGCCATTGTCTCTCGGATCGGTTTTTTCGCTCATCTCGAGCGACCTCGCCATCGACCTCGGCACGGCGAATACGTGCGTCTACGCGCGCGGGAAGGGCATCATCGTCAACGAGCCGTCGATCGTCGCCATCAATAAGGTGAGCGGCCGCGTCGAGGCCGTCGGCAAGGACGCTAAGGAGATGCTCGGCCGGACCCCGGGGAACATCGTTGCCATCAAGCCGATGAGGGACGGGGTGATCGCGGACTTCGAGGTCACCGAAAAGATGCTGACCTACTTCATCAAGAAGGCCCACAACCGCAACGTGTGGGTGCGACCGCGCATCGTCATTGGCGTCCCGTCCGAGATCACGCAGGTCGAGAAGCGCGCGGTGAAAGACAGTGCGTACCGCGCCAAGGCAAGCGAAGTGCACCTGGTCGAGGAAGCGATGGCGGCGGCCATCGGCGCTGGCATGCCAATCACCGAGCCCTCGGGCAACATGGTCGTCGACATCGGCGGCGGCACGACCGACATCGCGGTGATCTCGCTGGCGGGCATCGTTTACAGCAAGGCCGTCCGCGTGGCGGGCAACGAGATGGACGAGGCCCTCATCCAGTACATCAAGAAGACGTACAATCTGCTCATCGGAGAGCGGACGGCCGAGCAGATCAAGATGGAGCTCGGCTCGGCCTACGAGCTTGAGGACACGATGACGATGGAGATCAAGGGGCGCCATCTCATCGAGGGTGTGCCCAAGACAATCACCATCACCGACGCCGAGATCCGCGAGGCCTTGGCCGAGACGGTCAACTCCATCGTCGACGCGGTTCGCGTGGCGCTGGAGCGCACGCCGCCCGAGTTGTCGGCCGACATCGTCGACCGAGGGATCGTCCTCACGGGGGGTGGCTCGCTTCTGCGCAACCTTGACAAGCGGCTGCGCGAGGAGACGGGCCTTCCACTCGCGATGGCCGAGGACCCGCTGTCGTCGGTCGTGCTCGGCGCCGGCAAGATGCTGTCCGACTTCAAGCTGCTCCGGAAGATCTCCATCGACTAGACCGACGATGGTCAGGCTCGACATTCGACGACGCACCGGCTACCTGTTCGCGGCCGTCCTGGCCGTGCATGTCGTGCTCATCTCCACCCAGGTCAACACCAATCGCGGCGTCCGAGTGATCGAGGCCGTCTCAGTCGGCGCGGCGACCGAGTTACAGCGAGCGGTGACCGCGGTGGTCGACGGCGCGCGTAGCGTGTGGGAGGGCTACATCGGCCTTCGCGCGGTGCATGAGGAGAACGAGCGGCTCGCGCGACAGCTGGACGCGCTGGAAGTACGGCTGCAGGAGCAGCGGGCGCTGGCGCAGCAGGCGCGCGGGCTCGAGCGGCTGCTGGATCTGCGGCGCCAGACCCCTCTGCGGACCGTGGCCGCCGAGATCATCGCCGGGGCGGCCAGCCCGGACTTCCGCACGTTGACGATCAACAAGGGCAGCGGGGTCGGCGTCGCCACCGACATGGCGGTCATCGCCCCGTCCGGGGTGGTCGGACGGGTAATCCGACCCACAGCGCGGGCCGCCATGGTCCAGCTGTTGATCGACCGCAACGCCGCCGCGGCGGCGCTCATCGAGAGGTCCCGGGTGCAGGGCGTGGTGGTGGGGACCGGGACGGGGGCGCTCCGGCTGGACTATGTGCCGGGGACCGCCAGCGTCGAGCCGAGGGATTTGGTGGTAACCTCAGGAATTGACGGCATTTACCCGAAGGGATTCATTCTGGGTCAGGTAGAATCGGTCGAGCGTCTCGGCGACGCCTTTGGCGCGATCGAGATCCGGCCCGCGGTGGACTTCGAGGCGCTCGAGTCGGTGCTCGTCGTGACGGGACGCCCTGGCGATCCGCCTGTCGAGTGCAGCGGCTCGACCGTCATCGTGGGCTGCTAGGGCTGCCGGGTGCGGCTACTGTGGCTCGTGCTGGCCGTTGCCGGTGCTCTCGCGCTCCAGACCACGCTGGCCCGCTTCTGGGGCGGCGTTGCGGAGGGCGTCAACCTGGTGCTGGTTGTGGTCGTCTACGCCTCGCTGGTGCTCGGACCGGTGACCGGCATGCTGACCGGCAGTGGGGCCGGCCTCGTCCAGGACGCGTTGTCAGGCGGCGTGATTGGCATCGGCGGGCTGGCCAAGGCGACCGTCGGGTTTCTCTGCGGTGCGATCGCGCAGCAGGTCGTCCTGGCGGCGACGGTGCCGCGGCTGATGATTTTTTTCGCCGCCACTGTGGGGCACGCGGCGGTGTTCATGGGGTTGTACACGTTGCTGGATCTCCGGACCTATGCGTCGCCGTGGGCCACGGTGGCCGTGCAGGGGGCGGGCAACGCGGTGGCGGGTGTGATGACCTTCGCGGTGATCGAGGGCGTGCCGCGCTTCGTCCAGCGCCGGCGGATCCGGCGGCGCTCACGGTTGTAGTGCGACGGGTATGAACAAACCTGAGGCGCAGCGACAGTTCAGCGGCCGGTTCCTGGTGCTGAAGCTCGGCATCGTAGCGGTCTTCTGTGCGCTCGCCGTGGGGTTCTGGCTCCTCCAGGTGGCCAATTACCAGCGCTACGAGGAGATGGCCGAAAACAACTACCAGCGTACGCTGTCGCTTCGCGCGCCCCGCGGGCTGATCCTCGATCGCGACGGCCGCGTCCTGGTAGAGAACCGCAGCTCCTACAGAGTGTCAATCGTCCGCGAGCAGTCCAGCAACCTTGAGACGACGATGGCACGGCTCGCCGAGGTGGCCGGCCTCGACCTCGACGCGCTGCGCCGCACGGTGGATGCCCGCCGCCGCGAGCATGCGTACCGCCCACTCGTCGTCATCGAGGACGCCTCGCTTGCCCAAGTGGCGGCCATCACTGCCCGGCGTCTGGAGTTCGAGTTGCCCGACGTGGTCATTGAGGAGGTGCCGACACGCCAGTATCGCGGCGGCACGATGGCCTCGCACCTGCTCGGCTACGTGGGCGAGGCCACCGGCACACAGGTTGGCACCGGTATCGCCAGCGGAGCGATCGTCGGGCAGTCGGGCGTCGAGCGCGTCTATAACGACCTGCTGATGGGCGCGCGCGGCGCGCGCCGCGTGATGGTCAACAGCTTTGGACGCGAGATTAGCACCATCGAGGAGGTGCCCCCGACCCAGGGGCGCCGCGTCCAGCTCACGATCGACCAGGATCTGCAACGCGCCGCCGAGGAGGGCTTCGCCGAGTCCGGGTTCTGGGGTTCGGCCGTAGTACTCGACCCGCGAAACGGCGAGGTGCTGAGCCTTGTCAGCCTGCCTGGCTACGACCCCAACGACTTTGTGGGCGGCATCGACCAGGAGAACTGGCAGAAGCTCAACGACAACGTCCTGCGGCCGCTGCAGAACCGGGCCATCCAGGGCCGCTACTCACCCGGGTCACTGTTTAAGGTCGTCGTGGCTGCCGCCGCCCTCGAGGAGGGGCTTGTCGACGGCGACGTGGAGATCCCGTGCGTCGGATCGGCGGAGTTCTATGGGCAGACCTTTCACTGCCACCTCGCCGGCGGGCACGGCCTGATGACGCTGCGTCACGCCATCGAGGAGTCGTGCAACGTCTACTTCTACCAGCTGGGCAGTATGCTCGGCATCGAGACGATCCATGAGTACGCCGAGAAGCTCGGGCTGACGGGCCGAACGGGCATCGACCTGCCGAATGAGCAGGCGAGCTTGGTGCCCAACGAGGCGTGGAAGCGCGAGGCCACCGGCGAGCGGTGGTACGACGGGGAGACGATCTCGGTGGTGATCGGCCAGGGCCAGGTGTCGGTGACGCCGGCGTCGCTGGCTGTGATGATCGCCACGGTGGCCAACGGCGGCACGCGCGTCACCCCGCACGTGATTCGTGCGGTGGACGATGGGGCCGGCTGGGTACCGGTGCCCGCCCCGGCCGTGGCCGAGTTCTCGGTGCTGCGTCCCGAGACGCTGAGTGTGCTCCACGATGGCCTGTGGATGGCGGTGAACGGCCAGGGGACGGCCCGGGGCGCGCGTGTAGAGGGCCGTGACGTCGCGGGCAAGACCGGCACCGCACAGGTCGTCTCGCGACGTGGCCGTGCGGCGGCCCTCGAGGCCGGCATCGACGTGCGCGATCACGGCTGGTTCATGTTCTTTGCGCCGAAGGAGAACCCGCAGATCGCGGGCGTGATTTTGGCTGAGCACGGCGAGCACGGCTACTTGGCTGCGCCGATCGCCCGCCACGTGATCGAAACCTACTTCGCCAAGCTGGAGGGGCGCCCCCTGCCGGCGCTGCAGCTCACCCTCGGGCCGCCAGAGCACGACCCGGACACGGTGCCGATCCTTGCCGGCGGTGTGCCCGTGTGGTCGCAGACCTCGCTAAACGACTGAGAGATGTTCGAGCGCCGTTTGTTCCGTCACATCGACTGGGTCCTGCTGGCCGCCATTCTGCTGCTCTGCGGCATCGGCCTGATGCAGATCTACAGCACCACTGGTGGCGTCACGCGCACCTATGTCACGCAGATCTACGGCATCCTGATTGGCCTCGGCGCGCTCGGCGTGTGCCTGAGCATCGATTACCGCACCTTGGCCGACAAGTCCCTGCTTCTCTACGCGGGGTTGCTCCTGCTGCTTGGCTATGTCCTGTTCTTCGGCGATGTCCGGGGCGGATCGAGCCGCTGGATCGAGCTCGGGCCATTCCTCCTCCAGCCGTCCGAGTTCGCCAAGGTGGTGCTGGCGCTGGTGTTGGCGAAGTTCTTCGGCGAGCGCGCGCCGGACGGCACATGGCGAGTCGCCCTCGTCGTGGCCGTCGGGCTCACGGCAGTGCCGGCCCTGCTCATCGATCTGCAGCCTGACCTGGGTACAGCGGCCGCGCTGGTGCCGGTGCTGGCGGCCATCGTCTTCGTTGCCGGAGTGCCGCTACGCGTGCTCAGCATCGTCGCGCTCGCGGGCGTGCTGGCCGCGCCGGTGGCCTGGCGCGTCGTGCTGACAGACTACCAGCGCGAGCGGGCCGTGACGTTCCTTGCGCCGGAGCAGGACCCGCAGGGCGCCGGCTACCAGCAGATCCAGGCGCGCATTACGGTCGGCTCGGGTGGCGTTTGGGGCAAGGGCTTCCAGCAGGGCACGCAGGGGCAACTGCGGTTCCTGCCCGTCGCGCAGAACGACTTCATCTTCTCCGTCCTCGCCGAGGAGCACGGGTTCGCCGGCGTGCTCGTGATGCTGGCGCTGTATCTGTTCGTCATCCTTCGCGCCCTCGAGGCGGCCCGGCTCGCGCAGGACCGGCTCGGCGCGTACCTGGTGCTTGGGGTCCTCACGGGCTTCGCGTTCCAGGTCGTCTACAACATCACGATGTCGGCCGGCTTCGCGCCGGTCAAGGGACTGACGCTTCCGTTGATGAGCTCGGGCGGCTCCTCCGTGATCGCCACGCTGGTGGGGTTCGGCCTGATTCTCAACGTGCGGATGCGTCGCTTCACCAACTAACCAGCTTTGTCATCAGGGGCGGATACCACTACGTGCCAGCACTGAACGACCTCCTCGCTCGCCGGCTACCAGCGCTGCAGTGGGTGCTGACGGCCGAGCCCGGGCTCGCCGTCGCCACGGCGGGGGGAGCGTACGGGCCGCTGCCGCCTCCCGGGAGTTACGGGCATGACCAAGGAGATGATCATCTCCTCGAGCGCCCACGAAACACGGGTTGCCATCCTCGAGGACGATCAGGTCGCGGAAGTCTTCATCGAGCGCGAACGCTCGCGCGGGGTCGTCGGCAATCTCTACAAGGGCCGGGTGTCGAAGGTGCTACCCGGCATGCAGTCGGCGTTCATTGACCTCGGGCTTGAGCGCGACGGCTTTCTCTACGTTACTGACGTTGGCCCCACCTTCGACGAGCTCGACCGCTTCGAGATCGACGAGGACGAGGCGGCGCCCCGCGAGGGGAACGGGGCAGGCGGGCGCGGCGGCCGGCACGGCCCCCGCGAGGGCGGGCGCGCGGAGAGCGGCGACGGCAAGGCCGAGAAGAGCGCCGACCCCAAGATTGAAGACCTCCTGAAGACCGGCCAGAAAATCATCGTCCAGGTGGCCAAAGAGCCGCTGGGTACCAAGGGCGCACGGCTGACCTCCCACGCCACGATGCCGGGGCGCTTCCTCGTCTACATGCCCACTGTGGAGCACGTGGGCGTGTCGCGCAAGGTCGAGTCGCGCGAAGAGCGCAGCCGCCTCCGCGGCATCGTCCGCGAGTTCAGGGAGCAGCACGAGTTCGTCGGGGGCGTCATCATCCGCACCGCGGCTGCAGGGCGCCCCAAAGAGGACATCGTCTCGGACCTCAGCTATTTCCACCGCGTGTGGACCGAGGTCCGGGAAAAGTCCGAGACCTCGCCGACTCCTGCCCTCGTCTACCAGGAACAGAGCCTAGTGGCGAAACTCCTGCGGGACTTACTCACCGACGACTTTGCTGCCATCCGCATCGACGACCGACGTGAGCACCAGCGCGTGCTCGAGCTGATCGAGCGCATCATGCCTCCGCTGGCTCCGCGCGTCTCACTCTACGAGAAGGAGTACCCGCTTTTCGAGGAGTACGGCGTGCAGGCCGAGATCGACAAGGCGCTGCGCAGCAAGGTATGGCTCAAGTCGGGAGGCTCGATCGTGATCAACCAGACTGAGGCGCTTGTCGCGATCGACGTCAACACCGGGCGTTACGTCGGCAAAAAGACGGCCGGGCGCCTTGAGGACACGATCCTTAAGACGAACCTGGAGGCGGTCAAAGAGATTGTGCGCCAGATTCGCCTGCGCGACCTCGGCGGGATCATCGTGCTTGACTTCATCGACATGGAGGAGAAGAAGAACCGCCAGAAGGTGCTGCAGGTGGTGGAGCAGGAGCTGCGCCGCGACCGCTCGCCCTCGAAAGCGCTCCAGGTGCAGGATTTTGGCCTAGTGATCATCACGCGCAAGCGTGTGAAGCAGAGCCTGGAGCGCGCGCTCACCGAGCCGTGCCCCTACTGCGCCGGCAGCGCCGTCATCAAGTCCGAGTCGACCATTTGCTACGAGATCCTTGAGGAGGTGAAAAAGCTCGGCGCCGATCTCGACGGCCAGCGCCTCATGCTGCGGGTGAACCCGGACATCGCGCGGGCCTTCTCGCACGACGAGCGCGCGATCTTCCACGACCTGAAGCAGGCGGTGGCGCGTGACGTAGTGGTGCGGCCCGACGCACTGTTGCATCACGAGCAGTTCGACTTGATGGCGATAGGGTGAGGACGCCTGCGGCTTCGACCACGATGTTCTGGAGCTGCACTCGGACCGTATTCGGGTCTTGTGCACCTGTGACTTCGACGTTCCCGAGGCGATGCCCAGGATCGCGGCGCTCGAACCCTTTCACGTCGTGGAGCAGGAACGCGGTGCGGCAGCCCTCCGGCAGCTGCCCGTAGCCCGCTCGAGATCCATCCGGCTCATCGTACTGAGCCCGGCCCCCGCCGCGCGAAGCTGGTTCCGGCCAGCCGTCGGCGTCAAGCGAGTCAGGCACCGGCGCCTGCTTCCCAGGCTCCCCCCGTCCCGAGGCTGGCCTCGCCCCGAAACGACGCCGGTCTCCGGGATGTGTGCAGGAACATTTTCTGCGGAACATCCTCGGCCTCGTCGGCCGAGCCTGACCTCCGGATGGCAGGTTGTAGAAGCGCCAACGGCGTGCTGGGGACACACCGCGTCGCACGCCCCGACGTCCCCTTCCCCGCAGCGCCGTGCCGGTGCTCACGGTCATCGTGATCTTGAACGGAGCCCGGGCGGGCAGGGGTTGGCCGGGGGACGGATGGGGTGTGTGGGTGGCCAGCGGCACAATGGAATCAGACGATCGGGGGGCTGGAATGGTTCAGTGGGCCCGAAACATGTGCCGGCGGGCCACGAAATCTCGGATCCGGCGGGGCCCCACACTCACCCCTTCTGCCCGAAGCAGCTCGCGCTTGAGCTGCAGGTTGCCGCCGTAGCCGCCCAATGCGCCGCCCGAGCCCACCACGCGGTGGCAGGGTGTCGCCGGGTCGTGGCACTCACGCAGCACCGAGCCGGCTGCCCGCCATGCGCGCGGACGGCCGGCCGCAGTGGCGACGTCGCCGTAAGTGGCCACGCGGCCCGGCGGAATCCGCCGGACCACGGCGAGCACCCGCCGGGCGAAATCCGTGGAAGGCTGTCGCACGGGTCACGCGGCTACAGAACTGTCAGCGGGTCGCGCTCGATGCCGTCCGGGTCGATCGACTGGACGATGGCACGTGGGTAGTTGCCGAGCGCGTCGCGCTCCCAGGTAGTTGGCAAGGATCGACTCCTCATGGGCCTCGCCCGGATATCCTGCACGATCTTCACCTGCGGCCGGAACTCTGGCGACAGGACGGGCGCACCCATAACGGCTCGATTATCAGTGATGCACCGGGACGAACCAGCACGCGGCCCTCGGCCGGTGAAGGGTGTGTCAGAATGACACGCTTCGGCATGCCCGCCGCTCCCTCGTCGACGAGTTCCGCACGCACGCTTCGTTTCTGGGCGCTCGCCGTGATGGTGCTGGCCCCGGGCTTGGCTTGGGCTCTCGGAAGCGCGGTCGGCGCGCGCGGGCAGGCCGCCGCCGGGGCAGTCGGTTTCTTGGCCTTGGTGGCCGCGTGCTCGCCCGATCTGCGCCGCGTCAACTGGCGCACGGTACTGTGGGGGATGGGGCTGCAGGCTGCCATCGCCCTAGTGATCCTCCGCCTTGAAATCGGCGGCGTCCGTCCCGCGTTCGAGGTGCTCAACACCCTGGCGACCGGCGTGCGCGCCTTCCTCGACCTGACCAACGCCGGGTCGCAGTTCGTCTTCGGCGTGCTCGCCGATCAGGTGCGGATGGGCGAGGTGTTCGGCTCGGCCTTCGGCCTGGTGTTCGCCTTCACGGCGCTGCCGACGATCATCTTCGTGTCGTCGGTCTTCTCGGTGCTCTACTATCTCAGGCTGCTTCCGCTGCTGGTGCGGTGGATGGCGCGCGCGATGACCGCCGTCATGCGCACCAGCGGTGCGGAGACGCTCTCGGCCGCAGCCAACGTCTTCATGGGCATGACCGAGGCGCCACTGGTCGTCAGGCCGTTCGTGCCGGGTATGACGCGGTCCGAGCTGCTGGCACTGATGGTCGGCGGCATGTCGACGGTGGCCGGTGGCGTCATGGCCGTCTACATTGGGCTCGGCGCCGATCCGGTGGCGGTGCTCACGACGAGCGTCATGGCGGCCCCGTGCGGGCTCTACATCGCAAAGATCCTGCTGCCCGAGCAGGAGACACCGGCCACGCTCGGCAGCACGCCGGCCGCGGTGGTCACGGAGCATGCCAACGCCATCGACGCGGCAGCGTCGGGGGCCACGACCGGCCTGCACCTGGCGCTGAACGTGGGCGCGATGCTGATTGCGTTCCTGGCGTTCCTGGCGCTGTTCGACCTTATCCTCGGCGCCGTTGCACCCGGTCTCACGCTGGCGCGGGTGTTCGCGGTCGCCTTCGCGCCGGTGGCCTTCATGCTCGGTGTGCCGGCGGCTGACGTCGGGCCGATGGCCGAGCTTCTCGGCACGAAGCTGGTGGCCAACGAGTTTGTCGCGTTCGTGAAGCTCACCACCGAGTTCGACGGCGTCATCAGTGACAGGACCATCGTGATTGCCACTTACGCGCTGGCCGGATTCGCCAACGTCGGCTCGGTCGGCGTCCTGCTTGGTGGCCTCGGTGGCATCGCCCCCGAGCGCCGCGGCGACTTGGCGCGCCTGGGTGTGCGTGCCCTGCTCGGCGGGTTCGTGGCCACGTTGATCAACGCCTGCGTGGCTTCCATGCTCCTGTAGAGCGATCCTCCACGGCATGCGACGGGCGCCTGGGTCGGAGTGACCCAGGATCAGGTGATGCGGCCCGCGCTGGTAAGATCGGCTCTCGCATGCTCCCGACCATCGAGTGGCGCGACGACGGCGTCGTGATGATCGACCAGCGCAAGCTGCCGTCGAAGGAGGTTTACGTCACCTGCAAGACCGGCAAGGACGTGGCCCGGGCGATCAAGACCATGGTGATCCGAGGCGCGCCAGCCATCGGTGTTGCCGCCGCGATGGGCCTCGCCCTCGAGGTACGCCGCAGCAGGGCCACCGGCACGAAGCAGTTCACCACCGAGTTTCAGCGCACGTGCGACCTGCTGGCTGGCACGCGGCCGACCGCCGTGAACCTCTTCTGGGCCATCGACCGTATGAAGGAAGCGTTCGCGGCGGCCGCTCGGGGCGGGGCCTCGGTCGAGGAGCTGAAAGCCGTGCTGGCAGCCGAGGCGCGGGCCATTCATGACGAGGACGTCGAGAGTTGCCGCACGCTGGGTGCCTACGGGACTGAGCTGGTACCCGCCGGCGCGCGCGTGCTGACACATTGCAACGCGGGGGCGCTGGCCACGGCCGGCTATGGCACGGCGCTCGGCGTGATCCGCGCAGCGGCCGAGGCCGGCAAGGGGATCACCGTGCTGGCCGACGAGACGCGGCCGTTCCTGCAGGGCGCGCGCCTTACCGCTTGGGAGCTGGTCCGCGAAGGGATCGCGACCACGGTCATCACCGACAACATGGCGGGTATGATGATGCGGCAGGGCGCGATCGACCTGGTGGTTGTCGGCGCGGACCGGATCGCCGCCAACGGTGACGTGGCGAACAAGGTCGGCACTTACACTGTGGCCGTCCTGGCGCACGAGCACCACCTGCCGTTTTACGTCGCGGCACCCGTCTCGACAATCGACCTCGACACAGCCGACGGTGACCACATCCCGATCGAGGAGCGCCCGGCCCGTGAGGTGACTCACGTCGGCGCCTCGCGCCTGACGCCAGAGGGCGCGGCGATCAAGAACCCGGCCTTCGACGTGACGCCAGCGCGGTACGTGTCCGGCATCATCACTGAGCGCGGCTTGGCGCTGCCCCCGTATACCGCGTCGCTGGCGACGCTGGTCCGGGGGGTGTGATGCGAGTCCTCGGCATCGAGACCTCCTGCGACGAGACCGCGGCGGCAATGGTCGAGGAGACCGGCGACGCGCAGCGGCCCTGGCACGTGTGCTCGAGCGTGGTGGCCTCGCAGGTCGACATCCACCGCGAGTGGGGTGGTGTCGTGCCCGAGCTCTCCGCCCGCCAGCACATCCGCGACATTTGCGGGGTGGTCGAGCGCGCCATGGCCGAGGGCGGTGGCACGTGCAACGCGGTGGCCGTGACCCAGGGGCCGGGCTTGGTCGGTTCGCTGCTGGTCGGCCTCTCGTTCGCCAAGGCCTTTGCGTGGGCGAAGGGGGTGCCACTGGTGGCGGTGCACCACCTGGCGGGCCACGTCGAGTCGCTCGTGCTCGACCATGGCGAGATTCCACTGCCGGCGATCGTGCTCGTGGCCTCGGGTGGGCACACGAGCCTCTACTACGTGTCGCGGCCCGGCGTGTTCGAGGTGCTGGGACGCACACGGGACGACGCGGCCGGCGAGGCGTACGACAAGGTGGCCAAGCTGCTCGGCTTGGGCTACCCGGGCGGGCCGGTGATCGACCGGCTGTCAGCCAACGGCAACGACCGGGCAGTGCGCTTCCCGAAGGTTCGTCTCACGCACCCGGACCGCAACGCGCCCCACCTGCCGGGCCGGTGCGACTTCAGCTTCAGCGGGCTCAAGACGGCCGTGCTGCGGCATGTGGCGCGACACCGCGAGGAGCTGGGGCTGGACGCAGACGCGCCGCTGCCGCCCGGCCAAGTGGCCGATATCTGCGCCAGCTTCCAACGTGTGGTGGTCGAGTCTCTGCTTGACCGGCTGTTCGACGCAGCCGCCGATCTCGGCGCCCGTAGCGTCGGCATCGCCGGCGGCGTGTCGGCCAACAGTCGGCTGCGGGCGGACGTGGCGGCTAGGGGGCGCGCCAGCGGGCTGGCCGTGCACGTGCCCGCACGTTCGCTCTCCACAGACAACGCCGCGATGATCGCGGCGGCCGGCCTCCGTCGGTTTCGCGTCGACGGCCCCTCGGGGTGGGAGGTTAATGCCGATGCCAGCCTGCCGCTCGTCGAGGGCCGATGACGACCTTCACCGACTATCTCTGGTTTGAGAGCGCCGGCCGGCATAAGTTCGTGCGAATCATCGACAAGGTGCCGTGGCGGTCCGCAGGAGCGGTAGTGTCGAGGGCATGGTGGTGGTTTCGGCGATGCCCATCACCGCTGGCGTCTTCGTCAACGACTGGGAGGACGGGTGGCTCGCAGACGTCCAGTGGTGGTTCGAACAGTTTGCGCCCCGCAGGGCTCCCGTATCGGCATCACCAGACCGGCGAGGACAACGCGGACTCGTACAGGCGCACAATGATGGGCCATCAGATCGTGGTTCCGGTGACCGGCGGCGCGCTGAACCTCTGGCCTTGGGAGCAGATCTTCTGCGCCGAGTTCGACGGCCGGCACCGCAAGCCCGTGGTGCTCAAGGCGATGAGGGAGTGAGCGGCCGCGAGTACCCGGCACGCCCGGTCGTCGGCGTCGGCGCAGTGGTGGTCGACGCTGGGCGCGTCGTGCTCGTCCGGCGACGGTTCGAGCCGCTGGCGGGTCGCTGGAGCCTGCCGGGCGGCGCCATCGAGGTGGGCGAGACGCTTGAGGACGCCGTGGCGCGCGAGGTGCGCGAGGAAACCGGACTCGAGGTCTCGGTCGGCCCGCTGATCGAGGTCTTCGACCGCATCACGCGGGACGAAGCCGGCCGGACCCGCTTTCACTTCGTCCTGGCCGACTACCTCTGTCGCGTGCAGGGCGGTGACGCCCGCGCCGGCTCGGACGTCAGCGACGTCGTTTTCGCTAGTCCCGGCGAGCTGGTCCGATACGCGCTCACCGACAAGGCTGTCGCCGTGCTCGCCCGGGGCCTCGCCATGCCCGCTGGCTGAGGCGGTCCTGTGGCCTTCCTGACAGCCAATTCGCCTTCTAAGTACATCCAAGGGAATGGGCCCGCCGCGGCTGTAAACGTCCCGCTAGGCGCCGCCGGATCAGGCGACAGCGGCGTCGAGGGCCGCCACGGCATCTGATGGTTGACTTCGTCTTCTTCTACGGCACCCTGATGAAGACGTTCGGGTATACCCGCAGCCTGTGCGTCGAGCGTCATATCGCGCTCGTCGGCCGGGGCACGGTGCCGGGGGCGCTCTACGAGGTGGGCAGCTATCCGGCTCTGGTTGTCGATCCCAGCCGTCGCGTCGTCGGCGAGGTGCACCAGATGTCGCATCCGGGCCGGGTGGTCCAGGTGCTCGACGAGTACGAGGGGTGCCCGATAGAGTCGCCAGAAACCGGGCTCTACGTGCGCCGGCTCGTCGACGTCCAGCTCGACAGCGGCGATGTCGTCCGAGCTTGGGCGTACTTCTACAACGCGCCGCTCGGGCAGGCCCAGCGGATCGAGTCGGGGGACTACGTGGCGTACACGCGCGCCTCCGCGCGGTCGGTCACGTCAGCCAGGGGCGACCGACAGCCCTCGGCGTCCCTGAGCCCCCGGTTCTGCTCCGGCCGTCCGCACTGGCCTCCAGCCGGCCGACAACCTTGGTGATCATCGCCGCGGTGCCAGGTGACGGCTCCGAGAACTCGATCCTAGTCTTGAGGGCACCACACCCGGGTTCACACTGTTGATGTGCGCGTGGCGACGCGCCCGTCCACCACTACGAAGTGATCCCCCAGCGTGAGCAAGATCTCGGACAGGGCGGCTGTCTCTATGGTGGCCGCGATCCGGCCGATCTCACTCACCACCAGCGGTTGGAAGACCCTAGTGGCGCTCTGGAGGCCCACCCTGCCGCCCCGCCCCGCGCGTGTCCCTGGGAGAGGACGCCTCGGCCGGGGCTTGCCGCCCAGTTATCGGGACCGGGCTGGGAGCCGGCGCGTTTGCCGTCTGTCTGGCGGCTGTCTGTTATTGCGTGCGGTGCTCTTCCGCGGTTTGGCGGCCATCCTTGGTAACTAACGAGCCCGGCAAGGCTGCGGGTTCCACCGCGAGTCATCAGGCTCGCGCTTGAAGTGGGATGTGGTCACCCACGGCTGGTTCAGGTACTCGGGATCGATGACCACCGTCGTGACGAAGAACCACTCGGTGTCGTCAAACGGAACGGTGAAACGGTTGAAGTACTCCTGCACGACGACGTTCTCGCTGAACGGCACGCCGTTCTTGCGGAGGTAGCCGGGCCGCACACGGGTGGTAGTCGCCACTAGAGCCCGCCCGTCCTGCCCGGCGGTGCGGGTCACCCCGAGGCCAATGCCGCCCGCGCCCAGGCGAGCGGCGCCGCCTTCCCACCGCGCCGACGTGAAGCCCTGCCAGTCGAGCGGCCCGTCGCCAGGCGGTGGCTCGCCGTCGAAGTGAAACAGGCGGGTCTGCATGCCCGCGTCGGTCTCCATTCGGAGCGTGTTCTCGTCGACCCACGAGATACGGAGGCGCGTGGGCTCGCGCATGATGGCTGGCGCGGCGTATGCCCGGCACGCCTCGCCGGCGGACGTGACCTCGGCCGGGTCCCACAGCTCACCGACGCGCTGGCCTTCGGCATTGAGCGGAATGTTCGCGAAGTCGCCCAGCGGTGGCGTGATCATCCGCCAACGCCAGTCCTCGCTGATCACGGCCACCCAGGTCCCGGTGAAGTCGGCAGGTGCTACCGCCTGCGCGTTCGGTGGCGGGCCGCCGCGGCCCTGGGCGAGACCTTGGGCCGGCAGCGAAGCCAGCAGGGCGGCGATGGTGATGCAGGTACGTGTCATGGGGTCATCTCGACTCGAGGCTCCGGTAGACGATCTCGACGAACTCCTCCGGGCTGGGCCCGACGTCTGACTGGTACTCACGGTCGTAGTCGAAGCTGGGGCGCTCGGCCTGCACTTCGGCGAGTGAGCGGCCGTCGTCGAGCAGGGCGCGCACGCGGTCACGGATGATCACCACCATGTCGCGGTACTCGACCACGTCACCTTCCTCCGACAGACGGCCGTGGCCGGGCACCACCTTCGTGCCGCCTTCCTGGAAGGCCTGCGGCACCGTGAGGCGGAGCACGTGGTTGAGTGCGTTGATCACGCCCTGCACGCTCCCGCCGCGCGCGAGGTCGATCATCGGGTAGCGGTCAGGCGTATAGACGTCGCCAGTGGCGAGCACGTCCGAGCTGCGGAGAAACACGAGGCTGTCACCGTCGGTGATCGCGGCCGGGGCGTGGTAGACGAAGATCGCTTCGCCGTTCATCGAGAAGTCCTTCTCGGGCAGGAAGTACTCCACCGAGGGCAGCGCGGCCGACGGCGCACCGTTGCGGACCATCGCGTTGAGAACGTTCTCGTGCGCGAGAATCGGCACGGCCACCGGTCCGCCGAGCGCGGTGGCCGGCACCCCGCCGAAGCCCCGGCCGGCCACGAAGCCCGCGGGTTGGGCCAGCGCGGCGTTGCTGCCGATGTGCGCGGGATCGCCGCTGGTGTTGATCACGTAGCGGATCTCGGTGCCGGCGAGGGTCTCGACGAACGCACGCAGGTCCGGCAGCAGCGCCTCGGCCGGCGTGTCGACGAGCAGTGCGCCGTCGGGGCCAAGCTGGACGGTGAGGTTGGCGCCGTTGTCGGGCGGCACCAGCATGTAGACCGTGTTGCGGATCGGCAGCACCTCGAACAGGTCGCCGGGCGCCTGGCCCGACACGGCGAGTGTCGAGCCGAGCAGGGCGGCCCCGGCTGCCGCGGCCAACGCGCGCGGGTGTCTAGAGGCCACAGCCGAACCCATTGAAGCAGCGGCAGTACCGCTCGCAGCGGTCGAGCGTCGACCAAGTCTGCGGCAGCAGCTCGCGGTACTCGGGATACATGGTCTCGGCCCCGCCCCGCGTCGCGTCGTACGGCACACCGTACCACTCCGACCACTCCCGGAGGTACGGGTTCTGGCCAGGCAGATAGTGCGGCACGTCGTCGGCGCTCTCGCCGAGCACCTCAGGCACGTACTCGCACTCGTTCGACGTGACTACGAGACTCGGGTCGCGCACCCAGCTCTGGCTGCGGACCAGTGGCTCGGTGAGAAACACGGGATCGTTGATGACCGTCACCACCGACAGGTAGTTGCCGTGCATCACCCAGTGCTCGGTGAACGTCCGCTCGGCGCTGGCGGGCAGGCCGTTCCGTCGCAGGTAGTTCGGCTTGAGATGCGTGGTGGTGATCGTAAGCATGTTGCCTTCCCACACGCCGGTCGAGAAGCCGGCCCACGTGTGGGAGGCGTGCTCGGACGGGTGCGGCCGGCCGTCCATCCAGATCGTGCGCTCCTGATTGTGGAAGCCCATGCGGGTGTGGAACGCCACGATCTGGTTGTCCCTGTCGAGCGTCCGTGTAACGCGCAACTCCGCGAGGCCACGCATCGAGTAGTCGCCCCCGTGCTGGCGGCATTGGTATTCGGTGACGACCGAGATACGGTTCGAGTCGTAGGAGTCCCCCCGCAGGCGCGCGGCGTCGTTGACGGGGAGGCCGGCGTAATCGGCCAGCTCAGGGCCAGGCAGCCGCTCTGGGCCGTCCTCATGGGCGATCATGTTCCAGCCGCCGGTGAAGTCGACGTTCTGCGCCCAGGCGGGCGTCGCTAGGGTGGCTAGCACGCAGCCCAGCAGGATCGTGCGAATCAATGTGGTCATGGTCTGATGTGCTCCCGTGCCGCTAAGAACGTGCCGAGGCGACCGTCCCCATTGTAGGGGACCAGGCGGGTCGATGCCCACTACGTGGGGTGCGGTCAGGCCGGGGTGCGGGCGGCGTCGCGCAAGGCCGCGGGCCTGTGCGCTAGCCGCTGCCGCTCGGCCAGGATGAGCTTGTACTCGGATGCCCGCTTCCACACCTGGTTGGCCATGCCGGTCAGTTGGACGGCCTTGAGGCCGTAGTACAGGAACACAAAGCCCAGCACGCCCACCAGCGAGTAGCGGAGCGCGAACACCACAAGCGGGCCGAGGACTGGCTCGGCCAGGCCCAGCACCTGGAAGGCGAGGAAGCCAGCGAGCGCGAGCATCGGTCCGGTCAGCGTGCGCACGCCCCAGGACGCCACGCGCGACTGCTTCTCCATCAGCGCGCCGACGGTCTGGAGCCGGTCGATTGCCGCGCGCGTCGTCTCGACGTCGGGGCCGCGCAGCACATCGCGGAGCGACACGTGTGCCCGGCATGCCTGCGCCACGCGCAGATCCCCGCGCCATGGCCTCGGACCGCGGATGCTGACGCGGTAGCTCGGGAGTCGCTCGGCGAGGGTGTTCGCGAGCGCCCGCTGTGCAGCTGGCGTCCACTCGCTCCAGGTCGACATCGCGTCGACCCGGGCGCGGCGCTGCCCCGGCATCACCATCACCTCGTGCAGATGGCCGTCGGCATCTTCCAGGTACGCCGCAACGTGGGGTGGCACGGTCTCGTGCAGCATGGCCTCGTGGTCGAGGCAGGGCACGAGCGGCGTTGGTGTCTCAGGCTGCCAGCGCACGCGGTACAGCTTCACGGCCAGCAGGCGGCCGAGCTTCGCCAGCTCAGCTAGGGCG
>CAZHTD010000022.1:31411-43614 GCA_964535675.1 uncultured Bifidobacteriaceae bacterium
CGCTTGCTCGTCCGCGCCCGCCGCGACTGGGACCATGGTCGAACTGTAGCACGACGCCCGTGCGAGCTGGCTGCGGCCGGCGACGTACAATCGCGATCGTGCGTTCCTTCGCGGAGCCGGCGGCGCTGTCGCACTACGTAGAGTTCGATCGGGCCGGCTGGTCCGCCCTGCGGGCCGCCACACCGCTGCCACTCGCGGCGCCGCAGCTCCGGGAGCTAGTCGGGCTCAACGAGCCCGTGTCGCTCGACGAGGTGGCCGACATCTACTTGCCACTCTCGCGCCTGCTGAACCTCTACGTCGGGGCCACCCGCCGGTTGCACGAGGTCTCGACCACGTTCCTCGGTGCCCCGGTGCCGCGCGTCCCGTTCGTGATTGGCATCGCCGGCAGCGTGGCCGTGGGCAAGAGCACCACGGCACGGATCCTGCGGGCGCTGCTTGCGCACTGGCCCGGGCACCCGGACGTGGCGCTAGTTACCACCGACGGCTTCCTGCTGCCGCAGCGCGAGCTCAAAGCCCGCGGGCTCGCTGACCGGAAGGGGTTCCCGGAGAGCTACGACGTACGGCGGCTCGTCCGTTTCATGGCCGACGTCAAGGGCGGGGTGGCCGAGGCGACCGCGCCCGTCTATTCGCACCTCACGTATGACATCGTGCCCGGCGAGCACCAGGTCGTGCGCCGGCCCGACATCGTCATCGTCGAAGGGCTCAACGTCCTGCAGACCGGAGGCGGCCGCGCGGGGCGGCTGGTGTCCGTCTTCGTGTCGGACTTCTTCGACTTCTCGATCTACGTCGACGCGGCCGAGGAGGACATCGCCACTTGGTACGTCGAGCGGTTCCTGGCACTGCGGCGCACGGTGTTCCCCGATCCCTCGTCCTACTTTCACCGCTACGCGTCGCTCAGCGACGAGGAGGCGGTCGCGACCGCCCGGCGGATCTGGGAGACGGTCAACCTAGTCAATCTGCGGCGGAACGTGCGGCCGACACGTGAGCGTGCGCACCTGATCTTGCGCAAAGGGCGTGACCACGCCGTCCGGCAGGTGCGGATGCGGCGGCGCTAGTGGCGACCGCGGAACCACTCGGCGAGGGCGCGGAACGCGTGGCCACGGTGGGCGACCGCCAGCTTCTCGGCTTGGTTGACTTCAGCGAGTGTCCGGCCGTACGGGGGGTAATGGAAGATCGGGTCGTACCCGAAGCCGCCCGTGCCGGCCGGCTGTGCTGCGATCTCCCCCACCACGACGCTCTCGCCCTCGTAGACGATCGTGCCGTCGATGGCCACGGCTACCGCGCACACGAAACGGGCCGTATGCGGCCGCGGGTGTCCGGCCAGTCGGCGAGCGATCTCCGCGAAGCGCTCGGGATACGAGGCGTCGGGCCGCAGGAAGCGGGCCGACCGCACACCCGGCGTGCCGCCGAGCACATCGATGGCCAAGCCGGAGTCCTCGGCGACGGTAGGCAGGCCTGAGCGCCCGCCATAGTGGAGAGCCTTCTGGCGGGCGTTCTCGGCGAAGGTCTTGCCCGTCTCCTCGGGTGCCTCGATTGGGGGCAGATCCACTAGGCCCACGAGCGTCACGGGGACGCTCGCCATCACCTCGCGGATCTCGCGCTCCTTGTCCGCGTTGGTAGTCCCGACGAGCAGGCGTGTCACTTTCGGGTGGGCAGGTGGCTTCCGACCAGCCCGCGCTGGAGCGCGAGCAGCTGACGGATGCCGGTGTCGGCGTGGTCGAGCAGCTGGTTCAGCGCCTCGCGGCCAAAGGGCAGCGCCTCGGCCGTGCCCTGCAGCTCGATGTAGCGCCCGTCGCCGGTCTTGACCACGTTCATGTCGACGTCGGCCTTCGAGTCCTCGGCGTAGGCGAGATCGAGCAGCGGCTCGCCCTGCACGAGGCCGACGCTGGTGGCGGCCACATAGTCGGTGACGGGCATGGTCCGCAGCATGTCCTCCGCGCGGAGTTTCCCGAGCGCGAACACCAGCGCGACGAACGCCCCAGTGATCGAGGCGGTGCGGGTGCCTCCGTCGGCCTGGATGACGTCGCAGTCGAGCGTGATGGTGCGCTCGCCGAGATCTTCGAGCTTCGTGACGGCGCGCAGTGAGCGGCCGATCAGCCGCTGGATCTCCTGTGTCCGGCCGCCGACACGCCCGGCCTGCGACTCGCGCTGCACCCGCGTGCTGGTGGCGCGCGGCAGCATGCCGTACTCGGCCGTGACCCAGCCCTTGCCGGTGTTGCGCAGCCACGGCGGCACGCGGTTCTCGACCGAGGCCGTGCAGATCACTTTGGTCTGGCCCGCTTCGATCAGCACCGAGCCCTCGCCGTGAATCAGGTAGTGTGGGGAGATCCGGGTGGGGCGGAGCTGCTCCGCCAGCCGGCCGTCTACGCGCATAGAGAGACTCTATCCCGGTTCCGCCATGCGACGTGTCAGTTGAGCGCGGTGTTCCGCACCAGCGTTAGGTCGGCTTCGAGCGGCCGGCGGAGGTCGAGGTGTCCGGCCAAGCTGTCAACCTCGCGTCCGCCGATCAATATCTGGACTCGCTGGATCTCGGCTATGTTCGTGAGGAGGGCGTTCACCACGGCGTAAACGGTGAGCTGCTCGCTGAGGGCCCCACCGGGGTGCGCTGTGGCGGCCTCGGCCGATAGATCCACGAACGCCTCGGCACGCTCGGTGAGGTAGACGCCGCGGAGCCCGGTGCCGGGTGGAATCACCGAGATCAGGCCCTCTGGTGCCGTGGCCAGTTGTGCGGCCACGATCTGACGGCCCTGCGCCAGCACGCCTTCGGCCTGCGGCACGGCGCGCTCGACCGGCACGAGCCAGGCGCCATCCTCCGACCCGTAGTACAAGGTGACGGGCATCGACCCGGCGGCGCTGGGTCCGGCCAGCGTCGGTGCGGCTGCCGCCATCGGGTCCGCCTCGGGCTCGCTCCCGGACGGCACGCAGCC
The DNA here is from genome assembly GCA_964535675.1 of uncultured Bifidobacteriaceae bacterium. Lineage (GTDB taxonomy): Bacteria > Acidobacteriota > Vicinamibacteria > Vicinamibacterales > UBA2999 > CAZHTD01. The sequence continues at coordinate 34,339 of CAZHTD010000022.1, forward strand.
CAGCGCGAGGGCTGCGTATGCGGCTGTGACCGCCCTCCACCAGACCCTAGCGCGGCTCACGGTGTGCCCCCGGTCTCTAGAAAGCCTCGAAAGCGGAGGATCGCGTCGTAGAGGGCCTCGGCCACCGTGGCCTGGTAGGGGTCAGAGCGGAGGAGCTGCTCCTGCTCGGCGTTGGTCAGGTACCCGATCTCGACCATCGCCGCCGGCATGTTGGTGCCCATCAGCAGCCGTAATGGCGCATCGCGCCGTGGGCGCGGCCCCATCAGCACGCGCCGCGCCAGCGCCTCGACCAGGATTGAGGCCAGTGTCGCCGACGTGTCGACGTGCGGCGCCTGCGCGAGGTCCCACCGGACCGCATCGATCGTGCGGCTGCCGCCGCCGAGCACCGGTAGCGCTACGGCGTTGGCCGCCCGCAGGCGGGCGCTCTCGCCCTCGCGGCCGAGGCGGACGTGCAGGACCTCAGCGCCCGAGACCGTCTCCACCGGCGCGCCGCCGGCGTGGAGGCTTAAGAACAGGTCCGCCTTGTTGTTGTTCGCGGTGACCGTACGCTCGTCGAGCGGCACCGTCCGGTCGGCATCGCGGGTGAGCAGCACCCGGGCGCCGAGGCGGGTCTCGATTAGGGCCTGTAGCTGGCGCGCGACGGCCAGCGTGACGTCCTTCTCGGCGGTGCCCCCCGCTCCGAGGACCCCGATGTCGTTGCCACCGTGACCCGGGTCGATCACGATCACGTCGAGCACGGCTTCCGGCGGGCGGCGTGCCGTGGCAGGTGTGGCCGACGGCGGGGCCGGCGTCGCGAGGGGCAACAAGGGGTCGGGCGGCGCCGCGGTTGCCACGGCGGACGGCACCTCGATGACGATGCGCGCGGCGTCACCCGACGTGGCGGGCGTGATCACGGGCGTCGCCGCGTCAGGCCCGAGTGCGACCACGAGTGTCGACGGCACCTCGACCTGCACGCTGGTGATAACGCCGGTGCCGGCCACGGGCTCGCCCGCAAAGTCGAGAGCATTAGCCGCGACACGGATCACGACGCGGCGGTCGTCGACCGTCGAGGAGATTGCTGCGGCTGGCGCGAGGTCGAGGGTGGCCCGCGCGCCCGAGCCCACGGAATCGACTCGGGCCGTGACGCGTGGCACCCGAATGTCGCCGACGAGCAGCAGGCGCGATGCTTGTCTGAGCTCGATGGGGGTGTCGGCGACCGGCGCGAGCGCCCGCGAGAGGAAGTCGAGCGGGACGAGCCAGCGCCCGTCCACGCGGGTGACCGGCGCTGGCAGCGCGACGATGCGTCCGCCCACTGAAGCGAGGGGCTGATCGGGGGCCAGCGCGATGGTCTGGCCGCCGACGGCGAGGGTCACGCCACCTACGAGAGCATCCTCGCGCACGACGACGCCGAAAGCAGAGGCGACCTCCTCAAGTGCGATCATCTCGCGCCCGCCGATGATCTCGGTGGGCACGGCCCGCCGGCCCGTCTCGGACACGAGGGTGAGAGGGGCTTCCGGCGCGGTTTGGGCCATGGCGCCGGTAACGAGCCAGCAGGCCAGCACTCCGGCCAGCAGTACCTGGATTGCGCGCACCAGGTTCATCATTGCATAAGACCCTGATGCTCCGCGTGATGCTGCCAGCGGTGCTCGTACTGGCCGTTGCCGCGGCGGGCTGCCGCGGCACCGATCCCGATTCGGAGAGCGTCAACGCCGTCTATCGCGGCTGCCCTCGCTCGATGCCCTACGCACTTCGAGCGCACCACCGACCTTGCGCCGGGCGAGCCAGCGGCTTGGGCCAATCTCGGGGTGCCCCCAGCTGTGCATGGGCATCTTCGACGAGGCGGCCAGGCCGCTCAGTCGCACCGCGTTCCTGGCGCCCGGGGACCCGAACCTGCAGCTGCTGCCGAGAACGCGCGCGTGGTTCGAGCTTAACTTGATGACCGACGCAGGCCACAGTGATCTGCACGGCAACACCGGGCGGGTGGCGGTCTGAGGGACGCTCGGGCGCGCTCGTCGGTGATCGGCGACCTGGACGGGGATGGCGACCGCGGCATCGTGATCAACGATTGCAGCAGCGAGCCGATGTGCTGGTGAGCGACCTGTCGGCGCAGACGAAGGTGCGCGACCAGCAGGTTCGGCCCGTGGACAGCGAGTCGAACCGAGACGGGCTGGGCGCAGTTGTGCGGGTCGTGGCAGGCGGCGCTGAGTACACGAAGGTGTACGACGAGTCGGGGCTACCTGTCACACGGAGATGCACACGTTCTACCCTTCGGGCTGGGCGAGGCGGACACAATCGATCGGGTGGAGGTCACTTGGCCGTCTGGCACCGCGCAGATGGTCGCCAAGAGGATCGACGTCAACCACGTGATCGACGTCCGGGTATCCTGACGCGCCGCGAGTGCGGGGGGGGGTTACGGGAGCAGCTCCGGGCGGGGCGGGCCGCCCGGCTGGAAGATTGCGTGGTCCTCGGGCCACGGCACGCGCACCGGCTCGGTGCGCTCGTACAGCGCTAGGTTGGCCTCAAGCCGCGCGATAATCGACGCTGGGTAGCCGAGCTCGCGCGCGCCCTCAAGCGTGCCCCGCTGCCAGTTGAGCGCGTCCACCCAGATCGCGTTCTCGGCCATCACCATCGCCATGGTCTCGCCGACCTCGATGTTGTCGGTCTCGGTTTCGACGAGCGCGGTCATGATCGACAGCGCCAGCACGCCATCGCGCACCGTCTCGTCGGGGGCCGTTGCTAGCAGGCGCGCCGCGGCGTGGAAGAAACGCGGGTCGTCGTCGTGCAGCGCCATGCCGTCGCCGAACGTGCCGATTGCGTCCGCCCACCGCTCGAGCTGAACCAGTGCTACGGCTAGGCCGAACAGCGCTTCGGCGTGGTCCTCGTTCTCGGTGAGGATGCTTGCGTAGACTGGCAGTGCCGCAGCCGGCCGGTCCGACTGGCGCAGCGTGTCGGCGAGGAGCATCCGGGCCTCGAGCAGCGTTGGGTCCATGGTGGCGGCTAGCTCGAAGCGCTCTACCGCGTCGCGGTACCGGCCCGCCATCAGGTAGAGGGTGCCGAGCGCGAGGTGCGGCTCGGGCCTCTGCGGGTCGATGCGCTCGGCGGCCAGGAACGCCAGGCGCGCGCCCGCGCCATCGCCGGCGTTGACCAGCGCCGTCCCCAGATTCATCTGAGCCGCGCTGTCGTTGGGCGAAAGCGCCGCCGCCTGACGGAATTGCTCGGCCGCCTCGGTCCAGTCCCTGTCGCCTGCCGCCAGGAACGCCCGGTTCTCGAAGGTCTGCGCCGTTTCCAGGAGGCCGGGCAGCGGTGCCATCAGTGGGTCGTCGAGCCGTCCCGTACCGTTGCCGGCCTGTGCGGCGTGCTCGGCGGCCAGCGTCTCCTCGCCCAGGGCGGCGTACGCCTGCTCGAGCAGGCCGTGCGCGGCCGTCGCGTTCGGGTCCGCGACCAGCGCAGATTCAAAATACCCGGCGGCGGCTTGTGCGTTGCCGCGCAAGATCTCGATCTCGCCGAGGCCGATCATGGCCGGCGCCGCGTCGGGCTGGGCCACGAGTGCGGCCGTGTAGGACGCCACGGCGTCCTCGATGCGGTCGAGCCCCGTGTACACGACGCCGAGCCAGATCAACGTTGACGCCTCGTCGGCGCCGTGGTCGAGGGCGGTCTCGAACGACACAGCCGCAGCCTCCAGTTCGCCGTGCCGCCGCTGGACGTGGCCGAGGTAGTACGGCCAGCGCTCGTCGGTAGGTGCCAGCGTGATGGCGTTGCGCAGGTACGGCTCAGCGGCCTCGAGGGCATCGGCTGCCAGCAGGACCTGCCCGACGTCGCCGAAGGCCTGGGCGAGCGCGCCGGTCGCGGTGTCGGCGGCGAGCGCGCCGTCGAGCGTGTTGAGACGCGTGGTGATCTGGGCTTGGGCAAACGGATCGAGGCCCGCGAGTGCGGGCCGTGTCGTCTCGAGCAGATTGTCGCGGACGGTCGCGCCGCCGGTGCCGCCACAGGCCGCGGCAAGCAGACAGAGCGTCACTAGAGGGCGCACGGACAACCGGCGGCGGAGGGCTCTGGTCATGGCACTGAAGTCCAGTCGAATCAGCGAATTGTACAATAGTCCCATGTACCTGCTGGCTCGGCTGCTCTTCAACGGCCTAGCCATCGTGGTCGCGGCTTGGACCATTCCCGGCCTCGACGTCACCGGCGCGCTGGCGGCCCTGCTGGCCGGGGTGATTCTGGGCGTGGTCAACGTGCTGATCAAGCCCGTGCTCTTCCTGCTCACACTGCCGCTGACCCTGGTCACGCTCGGGCTGTTCATCTTTGTGGTCAACGCGGTGTGCCTGGCCCTGACCGCGCTGCTGGTGCCCGGCTTCACGATCGCCGGGTTCTGGCCGGCGGTGGGCGGCGCGCTAGTGGTGAGTGTCGTGAGTTGGGTCCTGAACGGCCTGATGCTCAAGCCCGCGCGTGGCCACGCGCGGCGGCGGGGCCGCGTCGACGTGTATATCGAGCGCTGAGCCCGGCTACCGCAAGGTAGCCCCGCCACGCTCACGCGGCAACGATCGCCCGCGAGAGTGCCAACGGGTTGGGGCGCCCGTCTCGCCGACCTCCAGACTGAGCGCGATGTCTACTGGGCGCTCCCAGGCCGGGCCCTGCCATAGCGCCCCGTGATGCGTGGTTCGAGCATGCGGTTTCGGTCCCAAGTATCGAGGCCCTGACCGGAGGCCGGCCAAGTCATCCGTACTAAGCAAGTCCAGAGTATTCGCAGGCTCGGAATTAAGAGGTATTCCTCTCGCGACGAGTTGTCGCTCGCTACGGGGCTGCACCGTCGCGCCGCCCTTGCGCTAGACCACCTTCATGATTGCGAGCTCCTGCCGGGCGAGTGCAGTGTAGTGCTTGGCCATCGCTGCAAATCAGACTACTGGCTCAGGGCCGGTGAAACGATGGCGCCGGAGACTCGCGGACTGGGGCCTGTCGGCATCCGCGGCACCGCTTCCAGCGTCGGCGCTCCCGGGGGCTGACGCCGTCCCTGTCAAGGTCGGCCGTTGAGCGCCAACTTCAAGCGGTTACGGATCGCGCACCAAGGACTTGAACAGCCCGGCGATCATGAACAGCAGCACGGCACTCACGGGTAGGGCAGCGGCTATGGCTGCGGTCTGCAGGGCCTGGAGACCGTCGGCAAGCAGGAGCACGGTGGCCACAAGTCCCACGCCGAGCCCCCAGACGATCCGGAAACGCCGCGGGGGGTGAGGGTCGCCCATGCTCAGGAAGGTGGTGATGACCAAGGTGCCAGAGTCCGAAGACGTAATGAACCATGTCGCCAACAACAGAGTGGCCATGGCAGACATGGCCCAGGCGAGCCAGCCGATTTCGCTCATCTGGTCAATGGTCGTGTAGAGCGCGGCTTCGTAATTCGCATCCCGCACCAGTGCCATGATCCCGGCCGTTCCGACGCCGCCCGGGGCGTTGAGTTCCAAATGGATGGCGTTGCCGCCGAAAATCCCGAACCATACCAGCGCTAGGCCTGTCGGAGTCACCATCACGCCCAGGATGAACTCGCGCAGCGTGCGCCCGCGGGAGATGCGGGCGATGAACGTGCCGACGAAGGGCGCCCAGGAGATCCACCATCCCCAGTAGAAGATCGTCCAGGCGTTCTGCCACGCGGCCTGATCCGGAGTGTCGGCGATCCAGAATCCCATGGGCACAACACGCCACAGGTACGCGCCGATGGAGGTGGCGACGAATTGGACGAGCCACGTGAAGGGGCCCAGAAACAGCAGGCACCCCAGCAGCAGGATGCTCAATACGATGTTCCACTCTGACAGCATGCGGATCCCGCGCCTCACGCCGGATACCGCCGACAATGTTGCCGCGAGCGAGATGGTGGCGATGAGCCCGACCTGCGTAACGAGACCCGGATCCACGTCGAACAGCACGTTGAGTCCGGTGGCCATCTGGCTTGCCCCGAGGCCCAGGGAGGTCGCGATGCCGAAGACCCCGCCGAACACCGCCAGCAGGTCCACCAGGTCGCCGGCCGGGCCGTAGATCCGGTCGCCGATGAGCGGGTACAGGGCGGAGCGCGGCGTCAGCGGCAGTTTCTTGCGGAACCCGAAATAGGCGAGGCACAGGCCGACCAGGACGTACGCGGACCATCCGTGGACGCCCCAGTGGAGGTAGGTGGCGCGCATGGCGTGCACGGCCCGCCGCTCGTCCATTGCCGCGGCGCCCGCCAGGTCGGCGATCGGGTTGTTGGGGTAACCCGCGGCCTGGCTGTTGTCGAAATAGAAGATCGGTTCGGCAATGGAGAAGAAAAGCAATCCGATCCCGACGCCTGCCGAAAACAGCATGGCGATCCAGGAGGACGTTCTGAACTCGGGTGAGGAAGCGTCGTTGCCGAGTCGGATCCTGCCGAACCGACTGCACACCAGGAACACGCAGGTGAACACGCTGGCGCAAACGGTCAGGATATAGAACCAGTCGAGCGTGCCCTCGATCCAGGCACGGATGCGGTCGAAAACGGTGCCGGCGGCGTCCACGTCCCAGACTGTGGCGAGAACGAAGGCCAGGACCACGCCCTTGGCGGCCAACGCCATCGAGGGATTCAGCCCCTTCCACAGCCCGGCATGCGCCGTCGCTCGCTTGTGCCGTCCGTTGTTCATGTGAGAGGCCCGTACCGCCCCTCAGCGTACGGCCCGGCGCCGCATCCATTGATGTTCGGGGACGCGCTCCATAATCCACCTGAAGCCGGATTCATCGGGTTCCCGCCGGTATCGGTGCAGCGGGGGCACATCTACTACTACAAGGACGGCCACCGGAGGTGGCCGCCACGTTCGCCGAGGCCAAGTCAAAGGCCCGGTTCTTCCACCAGCACATCCACAACACGCTATAGGGCGCCAAGACGACCGGCGACTGCCCGACCTGCGGCGGTGACGAGCCGGGCTGGGTTGACGACAGGTGCGCGTGCTGTGGCTGTCGCCGAACACAAATGACAATCACACGAGCCAAGAGTAGTGCTCATTCTACGGCACGGAGTTGCGTGTGCCGTGCCAGCTAGAGCCACCAACAGTGGGCGGCGCCGCTCAGGACGCCGTGATGAATCTCGTCGAAAGGAGCGCGACGCGGGCGTCGTCAGGCGCGTCCTCGTGACAATAGACCTCAGGGCCATGCCACCCGCCGGCAATAGCCGTTACGAGATTGCTGCGGACAGTCCTTGAGAGACCAGATTCCTGCGCAGTCCGGATGAGAGCGCCGGGTCGCAGCCTTGACGACCGGTTCGCGTCTATCGATCGTCGGGTGGACACCTTGGAACGCAACATGTCGAGCCAGTGCCGCTGGATTGTGGGCATCTAAAATGACCACGCTGATCGCGATCATCGGCGCGATTACAGCCCTTATCCTGAGACCTGACCGCCAGAGACTGCCAGCCTGTCGCTCACCGAGCCAATACCCGAATCTTCGCCGAGTAGCACTCCACGTCGTCGTTACGGCAATTGCACCGGCCGGCGCGCCGCCAAGGGTTAGCGCAAACGCCGGCTCCGGTTCCGCGCTGCGCGTGAAGGCAATGCACCGCCGCGCGTCATCGACGGTGTATGGGGTGCGGGAATTGATCCTGCAGTTGCAGCCATACCGCGGGTGTTGGCCAACCGGGCGATCTTCCCGGCGTCCGCCGTGCGGAACGCCGCACCCCGCAAACTCCCAGCTCCAGCGCCATGACCTCTAGGGATCGCCTATGGCGCTGGCCTCCGGAGGCGGAAGAACCGGTTCGTCAGCCGCTGGTTGTCCGTGACGGCACCGTAACGCACATCGACGTGTGGACTGGACCTCGACATTCACCCGTCATCCAGTCGCGGGAACCGCAGTGCAGGAACTCGGCGTCGGTGTCGGGTCAGCCAGGCATTACTCAACGGTCTCGGTGACCGTCGGGATGGTGAGGCGCTTCTGCTCGAGCCGGCCCGCGGATGCCGCTCGCGGACGACGTCAGTCGCCGCTTTCCACGCCAGGGGGTCTAGTAAACGGCGGATGTACTTGGTCCTGGTGCTCGCCGACGTACCGAGCCGACGGCCTCATTCGCATCACCCGCTAAGGCGCCCGATCCAGCGCTCGGTCCAGGTGCGGCGAACGGGCGAGAACTGGTCGCGGGTCGCCCGTACGTATGGCAGGCACACCCGCCCAGCGTGGGCCGCGTAACCGTCCCGCCTGATCTCCTCCAGCGTCTGCCGGTAATCGTCCAGCAGGCCCTCCGCGACAACGCGGCCAGTGCGGCCCGCAGCGGTCATCACCGAGGCCGACAGCCAGCGCAGCCCCTCGGGGACCCGAGCGACGGCGCCGAGCGCGGCCGCCGACGACACCTCGAAAACCGACCGGTCCTGCCGCTGCGCTTCCTCGTTGAGCCCACGCCACAAATCCCGAACCATGGCGCCTGACGGGAGCCGTGCCGGCGGGATCGTCCGTGCGTGGTCCGACAGCGCATGCCACTCCTGGCGCAGCGTCGTGACATCCAGCGGCGGGGCGTTGACGGCAGCCGCCAGCTTGCCGGACGTGCGCTCGAGCCCGTCCAGCATTTGGTCGACCGTCGTGAACTCGGTCTCCTGCTCGAGAAGGCCCTCGGCCTTCAGAGCATCGGCGATCTCAGGAATGAGCTGCCTGCCGGCGCCGCACAGATCGGCCAGCGCGGCCAGCACCCACACCGGCGAGGCGCGAAAGGCCACGATGCCCAGCAGCTCGACGGCGTTACCGGCCGTACGACGCACCAAGAAGTCGTCGGTCGCTTGCCCGTCGTCCGCGTACACCCCCTCGACCCCGCCCACCTGTTCGATCAGGTAGCGCAGCGTCGTCCCGACGAGATTGTCGTACAGCTGGCTGCGTCGAACACGCCGTGGAACCACCAGTTCGCCGAGTTCGCGCAATGCGCCTGCTGCCATCCCCACCACCGTCCGGAAGACACGCTCGGGCAGCGAGAGCAGATATGCGCGGCGGGCCTTCATGGCAACAGCTCCGTCCGGTCCAGCAACTTCAGCATTCGAAGGCAGGTCATCATCTCGCGTCCAGTGGCCAGCTGGCGGGTGGACCGTTTGGCCGCAACCTATGGGTTGCGCGAGACCTAGGGCTTCTCGTCGTTTGGTCGCGGCTCCCCGCCTGCGTCGGCTTCCGGCGTCGTGTCAACGTCGCTCGAAGCCCACGGGGAACGTTGTCCGTGCCCTCAACATAGGCAGACATCGGGGGTCACCATACTGAAGGGGACCCACCGCATCCTCACCCAGGCGGTCCACCGCGCACCCGCCTCTCCGTCCCCAGTCACAAGCAGTGAAGCGAGGGCTGCTG
>CAZHTD010000023.1:0-43310 GCA_964535675.1 uncultured Bifidobacteriaceae bacterium
GGCGGCCTCGGCGAAGGTGGGCATGCCGTGAGTGCGGCGCTTGTCGGCGAGGGGGGCGCCGCCGGCGCGGGCTTGCTCGCGGGCCTCGGCGAGCGAGACCAGATGGACGCTGCCGAGTCCGAGTTCGTGTTTCCGGCCACGGATGACGAGGCGCTGGATCCAGCTTCGGGTGCGGGTACGCTGGACGTAGAGGTAGAGACCGTTGCCGTCGGCGAGTCGGTTGCGTGGGTGTTGGCCTTTGGACTTGGTCCTGCGGGGTTTGGAGTCACAGAGAAGCATCAGGGATTTCGGGGCTCGATCTGGCCCACAGGCGGGGCCGGCGGCCCGTCGCAATTTCACGGTAAGGGCTGCCGGATCGGCTGGGTTTCGAGTTGCGCCGGAAAAATGTGCAGCGACACGCTAGATTAGGAGTTACGCATGCCCACCTCGTCCTCGCCCGATGTCATCCCGATTGCCCCTCGGGTTTCCCACTTCTCGTACGCCATCCGTAACATCGTTGATGCGGCCCACGAAGAGGAGGCGCGCGGGTGCACCGTCCGGTACCTCAACATCGGCGACCCTGTCGCGTTTGGATTCAAGACGCCGCCCCATCTGGTCGAGGCGGTCAGCCGCGCCATGCGCGACAGCCACAACGGCTACCTGCCCTCGGCGGGCGTGCCGGCGGCACGTGCAGCCGTGGCCGACGAGTACACGCGGAAGGGCGTGGCGGTCGGCCCTGAGCGGGTCGTTATCACGCAGGGTACCTCGGAGGGCATCGATCTCGCGCTGAACGCGGTGGTCGACGAGGGCGAGGAAGTGCTCGTACCCTCACCGTCGTACCCGCTCTACACGGTGGTGCTCGCAACACTCGGGGCGCGCGCGATATTCTATCCCACCGACCCCGACAACGGCTGGCTGCCCGACCTCGGCGCGTTGCGGCGCCTGATCACGCCGCGCACGCGGGCGCTAGTCATCATTGACCCCAACAACCCCACCGGCGCGGTATACACGGAATCGGTGCGGCGGGCGATGATCAACCTCGCCGATGAGCACGGCCTGACGATTCTCGCCGACGAGGTCTACGGTGAACTGGGCTTCGACGGGCCCGTGCCACCGCTCGGCAGCCTCGCGCCCGACGCGCCCATTCTCTCGTTCTCGAGCCTCTCAAAGGCTTGGCTTGCACCGGGCTGGCGGACCGGCTGGCTGGTTGCCTCCGCGACGCCGCGCCTCGACGGCGTGCTCGCGGGGGTGCGCAAGCTGGCCGACGCCCGGCTGTGCAGCGCTGGGCCGATGCAGTTCGCAATCGCTCCTGCACTCGAGGGTGACCGCTCGCACCAGGAGCGGTTCCGGGCGGCACTGGCTGAACGGGCGCGCGTCGTCGTCGACACGTTCTCGTCGATCCCCGGCGCCAGGTGTGTTACCCCCCGCGCGGCGTTCTACGCGATGCCATCAGTGCCGCTGCCCCCGAGCCGGAGCGACGAGGAGTACATCTTGGGGCTGTTGCGCGAAACGGGCATCCTCTGTGTACACGGCTCCGGTTTCGGCGTGGATCCGCAGGCCGGGTGTCTGCGCATCGTGTTCCTCGCCGACCCGGACTCGCTGGCGAAGATTGGCCGCGAAATCGCGGAGTTCACAGCCCATTACCTGCAGACAGCATAGACTGGGTTCTTGGCGGCCAGGCCGCCGACAAGCAGGATCCTAGTAGTCAGGTCGTTGCCTGATCGCGTTTAATTAGGGTCGAAGGGAGAGGTTTCATGGCCGCACGCATCCTCACCGCCGTCGTCTGCGTGTTGACCCTCGCTGCCCCGGCCGTCGCGCAACAGAGCTCTCAGGAGACCGCGCCCGTCGACGACGGGGTCGACATCCTCTTCGAGAGCCTCCGGGCCGGCCTGCTGGCCGCCGACGAGGCCGCCCTGCTCGCCTACGTCTCGCCCGGGGCGGCGCCCGGCGTGTCACAGTTCGTCTCGGGTTTGCTCCAGCCCGGCGCCGACGTTGTGCGGGCATTGGTCGTCGAGCGCGACTGGCGCGAGCTTGAGGGTACCACGCCGGACACTGGCCGCAGCCTGACCGTCGAGTTCTACACAGAGACCGCCAGTCGCGCCCGGGTCGTGACCGCGCGCGTCGACATCGAGCGCCCGGCTGGCGGCGACGCCTTGACGTGGCGCGTGGTCGACGCCGAGCAGCTGACCAGCTTCGAAGGCCTCTACCGCTTGGCTCTGAACGTGGCCACGCCCTACACGGCCGCCAACCTCCGACTCGAATCCGAAGACCTTGAGATCATCCTGCCGGCAGGCACGGTCTTTGAGATCGACAGCGAGGATGGCGCCACCGGCCTCGTGCTGCTCGGTCGGGGCACGATGCGCTTCACGCCGCGCCCCGAGTCCGAGCGCACGCAGATGCAGATCTTTGCCGATGCTGATGCGCTCGAAGCCGAGTTCGATTCGGCCTTCGTTCGGCTCAGTCCCACCGAGTTCGATCGCCAAGTGTCGCGCACGGCGCTGCAGCCGACTGTGGCCTCGCCCCAGCAGATCGAGACCGCCCGGGCGATCTTCCTTGAGGAAACGCCGAAGTCCTACAGTCTTGAGCTCGGCGATCTGAGCCCAGACATCTGGTACTTGCTGCCCGCCACCGGCGACTTCGTCGCCGAGGTGCGCACGCGCGAGTACGACACGCTGAGCTACGCGCGAACGATCGGCCAGACCGAAGACGTGATCCTCTTCGACCGAGTGAACAGACGGACGATCGCCCAGTACGCCTCGGAGGAGAAGCTCCGCACCCGCGGCCGCTTCTACACCGAGGACGACGTGGCCGATTACGACATCGTTGACCAAGCCATCGACGCTAGCATCCGGTTCATCAGCGGTCCCCGTACGCCCCGCTTTCCGTACATTGAGGGCACCTCGCGGCTGACGCTACGGGTGCGCACCAACCTGCTGTCGACACTGACGCTACGCCTCGCCAACGAGCTGAACATCGATGGCGTGGTGAGTGTTGAGTACGGCCGCCTGCTGTACCTGCGGCTCCGAGACCAGAACTCAGTGATCGTCAGCCTCCCGACCACGCTCGAGGCCGGGTCGGAGCTGACCTTGCTGGTGGCCTACTCGGGCCCGCTGCGCAACGAGACGCTGGACAACTACGCGATCGTGCAGGGCGATCTGCGTGACAACGTGCAGGTGCTGGCCAACGGCAACATTTACCCATTCTACCCGCCGGAGCCCAACTTGCTGTTGAGCAACCGCTCGTACTGGTACCCGCAAGGGCCAGTGTCTGACTACGCCACAGCCACACTCCGGATCAGCGTGCCCAATGGATACGCCGTCGTCGCCAGCGGCGGGCTCCAGAGTCGATCGGTGCCAATCGCACCCGACGGCGAGGAGGACGCGACGCTGGTCGGCATGCACACCACGGTCTTCCGTGCCCCCACGCCGCTCCGCTACCTATCGGTGATCGTCAGCCGCCTAGAGCACGTGGCCGATGCGCGGGTGACTTTGCCCGCCCCCGAGGGCGACACACCGGACAGCGTGTTGCTGTCGGTGGACGCCAACTCGCGGCAGACCGGCGAGGCCCGTGACCTAATGGAGCAGGCCAGCGACATCGCGCGTTTCTACACCAGCGTGATGGGCGCCTATCCCTACGAGGCCCTGTCGCTGGCGGTCGTCGAGAGCGGACTCCCAGGCGGGCACAGCCCAGCATACGCCGTGATGATCAACCAGACCGTGCCGGGTACCCCGTACCGGTGGAACAACGACCCGTCTTACTTCTCGGACTTCCCCGAGTTCTTCCTCGCGCACGAGATCGCCCACCAGTGGTGGGGCCAAGCCGTCGGCTGGAAGAACTACCACGAACAGTGGTTGAGCGAAGGGTTCTCACAGTATTTCTCGGCGCTCTACGCCCGCGAGCGGCACGGCGAGGACACATTCAACGAGATGATGGCCCAGATGAGCGAGTGGGCGCTGCGCGAGTCCGACGAAGGTCCGATCTACCTTGGCTACCGGCTCGGCCACATCCGGCGCGAGGGACGCGTGTTCCGCGCGCTGGTCTACAACAAGGCGGCTTCGGTGCTCCACATGTTGCGGCGGATGCTCGGCGACGACGCCTTTTTCGCAGGCCTGCGCCGCTACTACGGCGAGTATCGTTTCACGAAGGCGGGGTCAGACGACTTCCGGCGGGTGATGGAGGCTGAGTCGGGCGTGGTGCTAGAGCGTTTCTTCGAGCGCTGGATCTACGGCGCCGGCGTTCCGCGGGTCGGCTGGTCATCGGCGACGGGCGCGGAGGGTGCCGTAGTGCGCTTCGAGCAGCTCGGCGACCTGGTCTACGACTTGCCGGTCACGGTTACCGCCACCTACAGTGGCGGCCGGACCGAGTCCGTGGTGGCCGTGCTGGGCGACCGGACCGACGAGGTCGTGCTCCCGGCCGGTGCCGTCCAGGAGATCGAGGTCAACGCCGACGGCGGTGCCATCGGCGAGTTCGTCGAGAACTAGGGCACAAAGCCTTCCCGGAGGTTCCCGCCCGCCGCCCGTCCCGCTTGATATGATCGGCGGATGGAAACCGTCACCCTGAGCATCGACGGGCGTCCGGTTACGGTCGAAAAGGGCACCACCGTGCTGCAGGCGGCCGTCGCCGCCGGTGTCCGCGTCCCGTACTACTGCTACCACCCAGGCATCAGCATCGACGGATCCTGCCGCGTCTGCATCGTCAAGATCGAGAAGATGCCGAAGCTGCAGACCTCGTGTTCCACGGTCTGCACCGACGGCATGGTCGTCTCGACTGACAACCCCGACGTGGCCCAGGCACGTGCCGGCATCTTCGAGTTCCTGCTGGTCAACCACCCCCTCGACTGCCCGGTTTGCGACAAGGGCGGCGAGTGCCCGCTACAGGACTTCTCCTACTCGTTTGGCCCGTCCGCAAGCCGGATGGATTTCCCGCGCCGCACCTTCGACGGTGAGGGCGTGAAGGCCGACGTTGACTTCGGGCCGACGCTGATGCTGAACCGGAACCGCTGCATCCTCTGCACGCGCTGCGTTCGGTTCATGAAGGAAGTCGATGGCGACGCCCAGATCAACATCATCGAGCGCGGCAACGGGAGCGAGATCGCCACCTTCCGTGAGGAGGGCGTGCACTCCCTGCTGTCGGGAAACCTCATGGACGTGTGCCCGGTCGGTGCCATCACCACGCGCGACTATCGCTTCAAAAGCCGTCCGTGGGACAACCCGTCGGTGGCCGACACTCTGTGCACACGGTGCTCGAAGGGTTGCAGCACCAACACCTGGCTGAAGGGCAAGCCCGAGTGGGCGAAGGGCTCGCAGGTGGTGCGGATGACTCCGCGTCACAATTCCGACGTTAACGGCTACTGGATGTGCGACATCGGGCGCTTCGGCTACCACTGGCTGGAGGATGACACGCGGCTGCGCCGCCCGATGCGGCGGCAGGGTACCGAGCTCGAGGTGGCGGCCTGGCACGACGTGGAGCCCGGATTGACACGGGCGCTACGTGATGCGACCGAGGCCGGCGCGCTGCGTTTCCTGGTTTCGGCGCACGCGGCCACCGAGGAGTTGTTCGTTCTCAAGCAGCTGATCGAGGGCGCGTCCGGCACCGGCGGGTTGTCCGCAGCCAGCGTGGCCTGGACTTGCAGCACCAAGGTCCAGCCAGCGGGCACGAACTTCCGCGTCCCGGCCGCTGACGCCCCCAACATCAACGGCGCGTGCGATCTCGGCTACACGGTGGGCGCGGGCAACGAGGGCGACGCTGACCTTTCGGCGTTGCGCGCTGCGGTAGAAGCCGGGAAGGTCCAGGCGCTCTACGTCATCGACCCAGGCCCCGACGGCTCGCTCGGCAATACCACGTGGGTGGCCGAGGCCCGCCGTACTGGGCGGCTGAGGCTGCTGGCCGTGCAGGGGGTCGTGCGGAATGCGCTCGTCGAGGCGGCCGACGTCGTGTTGCCCGGCACGAGTACCGCCGAGAAGGACGCCCTCTACACCAACGACCAGGGACTGGTGCAGGCCAGTGCCGCAGCCATCGCCCCGCTCGGCGAGGCCCGGGAGGATTGGCAGATCCTGACCGATTTGGCCTCGGCCCTCGGCGTGCCGCTTGGGTACGGCAGCGCGGGCGACGTGCGGCGCGCGCTGGCCACGGCCATGCCCGGCACACCCTACGCCGACGTCGACCAACTGGCCTTCGCCGGGCCGGTCAAGGTTTCTACTTGGCTGCAGTCGTCGAACCCGTCGGAGCGCTGGAAGTGGGACTTTATGTTCCAGGATCTGCCGCCGGTGAAGGGCTACAACGTTCAGACGGACAACCCGCCGCCCCCACCGGTAATCCCGCTCAAGCCCGTCGAGTAGCGCGGCTCCGCGACACTTGGACGAGAGCGTCACGCTGCTGGCCACCTTCGGAGCTGGCGTGCTGTCGTTCATCTCGCCGTGCGTATTGCCGTTTGTTCCATGCTACCTGCGGATCGTTTCCGGCCGCGCACTCGGCGATACGTGCAGTGCCTCCGGCACGCCCCGCCCGGGCCGTGGGGCGGTCATGCTCGGCGCGATGGCGTTCGCAGCGGGCCTCGTGATCACCCTCCTCGGGCTAGGTTTTTCGATCGCTGTCGTCGAGTTGGGCACCGCGGTGGGCGTGTCGGAGCTGCAGGCGGCTCGGGTGGCAGTGTTGGGACGGGCCTCCGGGCTGATCGTCGTCCTCTTCGGCCTCCACCTCCTGACCGGGCTCCGGCTGCCGGGGCGCGGGGCCAGGCCAACCGCCCAAGCGAGAGCGCCCGCAGGACCGCTCGGCGCGGGACTGGCCGGCGGCGCCTTCGGGATCGGCTGGACCCCCTGCTTCGGCCCCATCCTCGCCGGCGTGCTCGCCCTGGCCGGACCAATCGAGACTGCCGGTCAGCGCGCCTCGCTGCTGGCGGCGTACGCTCTCGGCCTGGCTGCACCGTTCGTCGCGATCCCGCCCTTCGCCTCCGCATTGGTGTCGTCGATCGTCGGGCTTCGCGGGTACGGGCGCGCGGTCGAGGTGGCTGCGGGCGTGCTCTTGATCACGATCGGCGTGCTTCTCGTCGTCGATCGTCTCGTCACGGTCATGGGCTTACTGCCACTCTAGGACCGGGCTCGCATCAGACAAGGGATCGACAGCACGATTCATCCGGACGGTGGATCACTTTCTGTTATCCTGTCGTCCGATGCTCTCGCGTTCGCTGCGCGTGTCGATGGTCGTGCTGCTGTTGATCGTCGGCGTTGGAGCGGGGGCATTGGTCCAAGACAACCGGCAGCGCGCCGACGCGCTAGCTTCCGCCAGAATCGAGGTGCTGGCGGGTTTGGACCGCATCAGCGCCGCCCTCAGGGCTGTCGGCGCTGCCCAGGAAGCCTACGTCGTCCCCGGACAGACCGACCAACCTTGGTTCGAGCGCGTCTCAGCGCTGATGCAGCAGCTGTACGACGAGGTGGCCGAGACGGGGACCAGCGTGCGCTCGGTCGAGGCGGCTGGGCACGTGCGCTCGCTTACCGCCGGCATCGATGCGCTGGTGGCCATCGACATCCAGGTCCGCGAGCACCTGCGCCTTGAGCAGGAGCTGATGGCCGCCGACGTCATCCTCGGCGACGGCCGCACCGTGGTTGACAGCATGGTCGGCGAGGTGCTGGCGCTGGCCGACGCCGAGCGCGCGACATTCGCCAACGCTGCGCGCCTCATTGAGCAGTCGTCGATCACCGCGGTGGGCGTGGCCGCTGGCCTCTGGCTCATCGGCCTCGTGGTGCTGGCGTGGGGCGTCGCCCCGCCGGCGCAGGCTCAGGCCGTGATCGAAACCCCGGCCGCGGCTGCGCCGGAGCCAGCCGCCGAATCGGCGCAGGCGCTCGACCTTGACGCTGTGACCGGCGTGGCGGCGGCGATCGCACAGGTGACCAGCGGTGACGATCTGCCCGCCGTGTTTGATCGCGTCCCCCCGGCTCTCGGGGCCTCCGGGCTCGTACTGTGGATGGCGACCGGCACCGAGTTGGTGCCAGCGATGGCCAGCGGCTACTCGTCCCGCGTGCTCCGACAGCTGCCCTCACTCAGCCGGCACGAGCCCAACGCTACGGTGCGGGCCTGGACTTCGGGCAGGGTGCAGGCCGTGGCGGGCGATGCCACTACGCCTGGAGCGGTGGCCGCACCACTGTTCGGCGTCACGCGCTGCACCGGCGTGCTGGCTGCTGAGGTGCCGGGCGACATGGCCGCCACCCCTGCTGTCAGGGCGGCCGTCGCCCTGCTGGCGGCGCAGCTGTCGGGCATTGTGCCTGCTTGGCCCGAGTCGAGTGCGTCAGCAGCTGACGCCGGCGACATGGATCCCCGAGAGGCGACTACCTGATCGTTCTGACCACCCAGCGCTCGGAGTGGTCGACGTGTCGGTGCTGCTCTGCACGGGCATAGTCCACTGGCCGAGTGATCCCGGTGTCACGGCCGGGGGCTTGGCGCGTGCCTGGCAAGGTGACGGTCAGCGTCAGCGGTTGGCCCTGGCGGACGACACTGAGCGTCAGTGACGCCCCCGGCCCGGCCTCGAGCAGTTTCTCATGCACGTCCTGCACGTCGTCCACGATGTCGCCGTCGATGGCCGTGATCACGTCGCCGGCACGCAAGCCAGCCGTTGCCGCTGACTCGTCGACCTCGGACACCATCACCCCGGTCTCGACGCCGAAGTAGGCAGCCAGCTGATTGCCCATCGGCACGAGCGCCGCGCCGAGCTGGGTGGGCGACCCGCTGAACGGAGACTCAAAGTCCTCGAACACCCGCGATAAATCGTGCAGGCCGCGCTCGAGCTCGCGGCGAATCTCAGACATCATGCGGTCAATTGCCTCACCCCCATCCGGAGTGACCTCGAGCGACAGGGTCGCGCCGTCCCGGAGCACCGAGGCGATGACCAGCCTGCCGTCAGGCGTCTCTTGGACCAGCCGTGCGAACTGTCGGACGCTGCGCACGCGCTCACCGTCGAAGTCGAGGATCACGTCGCCAGGCGCGAGCCCTGCCTCGGCCGCCGGACTGTCGGCCGCCACGTTCTCCACCCTCACGCCTGCCTCGCTGGCATCGACGTCGCGCACCGTGACACCGATCCGGCTGCCGCCCAACACGATCGACTGGAGGTGCGCGCTAGGTGCGGTGACCACTTGCGCCTCGACCAGTCTGGCCATCCACACGGTCACACCGACGAACGCCCCAACCACCGCGAGTACCACCCCGACCGTTATCGTTCTCCGCATAGCTGACTCCCCAGGCGCACATCCTCGCGCTCTTACACCAGTGAGACGGCAATTCCGGGGACTTGGTTGGCCGGTGGAGCCCTGCCAAGGCGGGCCTACGAAGTAATTGAGACGGCGACGGCCGTCATGTCGTCATCCTGGCGCCCGTTGCCGCGGAAGGCCTTGACTGCTTCGAAGATGGCATCGACGATCTGGCGGGGTGTCCGGTCCTGCAGCGACTGCACCAGCGCGCAGAGTCGGGCGGAACCGAACTCGACGCCGTCGCGGTTGAGCGTCTCGAAGACCCCATCCGAGCAGAAGACGAACACGTCGCCCTCGTGCAGGTCGAACGTCACCTCATCGTAGGCCACGCCAGGGAACGAGCCGAGGGGCACGCCGGGCAGCTCAATCTGCGAGCACTGCCCGCCCGAGCGCCGCAACGGGTACGGCAGGCCAGAGTTCGAGATGGTGACCACGCGGCGCCGCAGGTCGAAGAACGCATAGCACAATGTGCAGTAGTACTCCTCAAGGTGACGGGCGTGCAGGATGGTGTTCATCGACTGCAACACGCCAGCCACGCTGAAGTTGGCCGGCGTGTAGCGTCGGTGCGTCGTCCGCGACCGGACCAGCTCGGCGGCAAACGCCCCGTACAGCGCCGCCGGTGCGCCCTTGCCCGACACGTCACCCACGGCCACTGCGAGCGAGTGCGGATCAGAGGACAGGAAATCGTGCAGGTCGCCCCCCAGCTCGTGGGCCGGCGCAAAGCGCCCGGCCACGTCGGCGTCGCGCAACCGCGCGGGCGGCTCGGCGGGCATCAGCGCTTGCTGCACACGCTGGGCGAAACGCAGCTCCTTCTCGATGCGTTCCTCGTTGGTCCGTACCTGCTCGTAGAGGCGCGCGTTCTCGATGGCGATGGCGGCGTGGCTCGCGAGCAGCGTGAGCAGCTCCTGATGCTCGCGCGTGAATGCCTCGAGCTCTGGGCTCTCGAGGTCGAACACCCCGATGCACCGTTCCTTGATCAGCATCGGAATCACGAGTTCGGACCGCACGTCGGGCACCAGCGGCACGTAGCGCGGATCGGCCGACACGTCGGGCACTAGTGCTGGCTGCTTGTGCTCCGCGGCCCAGCCCACCAAGCCCTCGCCGAGGCGCATGCTCCTGGTCACCGTGTCGTCGCCATAGCGCACCGCGAGCTTGAGGTCCAGCTCGCCGGTCTCCTCGTCGAGCAGCAGGATGCCGAACGTCCGGTAGTCAACCAGGCGCTTCGTCAGATTGGCGATCCGGGTCAACAGGACGTCGAGGTCGAGGATCGACGACAGTTCCCGGCCGAGTTCGGCCAGCGTTTCGAGCGTGGCCGCGTACTGGCGCTTGGACCGGAACAAGCGTGCGTTCTCGATGGCCACGGCCACATGGGCCGCGAACTGCCGCAGCAGCGCCTCATCACGGCTGTTGAACGCACCGGTCGTCTCGCTGAGCAGGTTGAGCGTGCCGATGATGCGGCCCTTGCGCCGCATCGGCACGGCGAGCTGCGCGAGCATGGTCGGCAGCGCGCCGCGGTAGCGAGACTCTGCCCGCACGTCGTTGACGAGGATCGGTCGCCCTTCGGCCACCGCCGCGCCCACCACGCCCTGCCCGACCCTGAACTTGAGCGACCGCGCTATGTCGTCGGGATAGCCGAGCGAGTAGGCCACATGTAACTCCTCGCCCTTTTCGTCGAGCAGGTAGACGGAGAAGGCGCTGAAGCGTGTGAGCCGTGCGATGAGCTGGGGAATCCGCTCCAGCAGCTCCTCGAGTTCGATGACCGAGGTGACCTCGCGGCCGAGCTCGAACAACGTGGAGAGCAGCTCTGCATCGGAGGGGGGAGGCAGAGGCTGGGTCATGGGATGGGCGGCGTCAATTGCAGTTGGTCACCAATTATACTGGGCGCTCGCATGACCGAGCTGACACTTCCCCTGGACTACTCGGCGATCGAACAGATCCTCCCGCACCGCTACCCGTTCCTGCTGGTGGACCGGATTACCGAGCTCGAACCCGACAGACGCATCGTAGGCATCAAGAACGTGACACTCAACGAGCGCTACCTGTCGCGCGCGCCAGGCGAACGGCCCGCCTTGCCGCCGACCATCCTCACTGAGGCAGTGGCCCAGGTGGGTGCGATCCTCATCCTGTCGAAGCCCGAGAACCGCAAGCGGCTGCCGTTCTTCATGGGCATCGACCGTGTCCGCTACCGCCAGCGGGTCCATCCGGGGGACGTGATCGAGATCGAGGCCCGGGTCAAGCGGCTGCGTAGCCGGATGGGGCAGCTCAACGGCTTCGCTAGGGTCGATGGCCAGATGGTGCTGGCCGGCACCATGGCGTTCGCCCTGGGTGCCCGGCCTGCGCAGGAATAATCCAGTGTTCGCGCAATAGGCGCGCCTCAGCCCTGGTTCTGGGACATCTTGTCATCATATTGCCTGACAGACGGACGTCGACTATCAATGGTCCCCAAAAGGCGTCCGGGGAACGCTGGCTGTCCACATCCTTCTCGGTGAAGGTGCCCCTGCCCTAGGCGCAACCACTAGGCCGCAGTGCTGCGGCCGCCGGGGAGCCCCTTTCGCGGAGAGTGCAGGCCGACTCCGTCCCTGAGGCGGGCAGGAGTGCGAAGGTCCTTCTCGCCCGTGGCCACCACACAGTCCGTCCCGCATCCTTCGCGCGGTAGAGTGCCACATTGGCCCCCATGAACGCCGCCGCCCGAGCAAAACACTTGCGGCGTGTAACGTGGTGCGCTGCGTCTTGTAGTCGGCTATGCGAGCGCGTGGAGCCATCGACACGCGACTTGCGGTGGCAGGACTCGAGGCGACTATCGCGTCGCGCCGGGCGCTGCATTGGTCAGTGGCTGTCTTGGTCGTGACGCACGGCACCCCGGCCTCCCTCTGGTCGGAGAACGGCCCGGCGTGCACCGCACTGGTGGTCCGTACGGGGCTACAGGCCGTGCAGCCCCGGTGCCTCGAGCGGGGGGGGGGGAACAACAGTGACGTCGCGTCGTGGAACGAGACGCATCGGGAGACGTTCCCCACGCTGCCCGACAGCGGCAGGACAACTCCGCCCCAGCCGAGACGGCGTCCCACCCGAGCCGTACTGAACACTCATCATTACCGTACGACGATCACGGGCGTGATCGCGCGAAATGCCCTTGGTTTCTGGGTCATTGTGTTACTCTTTGCGATAGTCGTGTCTGTTCAGCATGCACCGCTTGACCTGACGCTTGAGCTGGCTCCGAAGGCGCGTTTCGACGTCGTCGACCTGCGCTCCCGCTTTCCCGACGAGCACGAGGCGCTGGCGTCCTACCCGCAGTGCCTCTATTGGTCGTTCCACACCACCGCTGGATTCCTCGACCACAGCTTGGCCACGCGGCTGAACCGTGAGCAGATTCCGGCATACGTTGACGCGTTCCGAGCCCTGTTCCCTGAAGGCGCCGATTACGAGCACGATCGAATGGACCGGCGCACGGAGCTGAGCGCCAGTCAGCGAGCCGTCGAGCCGCGCAACGGCGACTCGCACCTAGCGTTCATCGCGGGCGGCCTGCGGTCGTGCGTCACCTATCCCAACCGGAACAACGAGGCGGTGTGCTTTGTCGATCTCGACGGGACGAACCGCGGGAAGCCGCGCCGCCGTCGGGCGCGCGTGATCGGATTCCGGCGCGAGCGCGTGATCGACCGTGCACGCGTAGAGGTGCCAGTCTCACCGCATGAGGTGGACTCGGTCAATCTTAAGGATGCGCGCCTCGGGCTCGACGCCGTGCTGAACGAACTCGTCGCCCGAACGGGTGTGGCCCAGGGCCGGCTGCTGCTTGAGCTCGACCCCGCCGAGCGTCACTCCGCGCTCACGGTGAACGAGTACGAGACGCTGCTGATGAAGCACGATCTGGCCGAAGTGCTGCGCAACCCGCTCCGGTTCATGGCCCGGCAGACGCGCCATGCCATGGCCAACCCGCGCGCCGTGCCCGCCAAGACACTTGGCTACGCCAAGTACGATCTAGTCCGCGTTTTCAACACTGGGCTTGATACCTTGGGCCTGCGCGACTCGGTGATCGAGCGGCTGCTCGCGCGTACGCTGGCCGCGCCCGCCGCTCGCTTCTTCCGCATGCGGCGCTCGGTCAGCCTGCTCGTGTCCAAGCGCACCGATGGCACCCACGGCATCGTCGAGGGCACGTACCAGAGTCCGATCCTGGTGCAGTGGCAGCGCAGCGCCCGCAAAACCAGGGTCCTGCATGTGGCGCTCACCGAGCTCGACTAGAAGCCCGGCGTTCTCCCCCCAGCTACGGGTCGCCCTGCTCGCCGAGTAGGCGAGTCCCCCGCATCAACTCTGTCTGCAGCCAAACGACTCGTGCGAACAGGGGTGCCAAGCTCGCTGGCGTGGCCAGCTTCGTCCGGGTGGTGCGAGCCTGCGGGCTGCCGCCGCACATCGCGTGCAAGGTCCGCTTTGCAGCGATTGACGGCCGGACCACCCGCCAACCCGGCTACGCGATCAGCCAACGGAAGCGCAAGCGCTTCGAACAGGTGTTTGGCTGGCTCAAGACGATCGACACATTGTTCACGCGCTCCCAGTCACTGCGACGCTGGCCATGAAGTCACCTCAAACCGTGGATTCTTCATCAGCCTGTTAGTGCTGGCCAGCGATGGCAACACTCGTCGTCCTTGAGCCCAATCCGTCCGTGGACGGTGTTCTCAGGCTACTGACATTCTGTTGGGAACGCGCGGGACGGGTTGAGGGATGGCCGTCGAAACTGACAACCGTAAATTGTTACTTGTAGACATGTTACAGACATTTGGCCGCCGTTTTGGTGTGCATCTTGCCGCAGGGCGGTGGGGCGGATGACCATGCTGGTCAAGCAGGCTTGATCTGGTGGTGCATGGCCTCGTAGTGTTGGTAGCCATGCTTCGGATACGGAACGTGGCTAAGACACGTACTGTGCAGTCGTTCGTCCACGCTTGCCTGCTGGCGCTGGCGGCTGCCGGACTGATCACGAGCGAAGCCTCAGCGCAACCGGTGACGGGCTTTTACCTGAGCCAGGAGATCGGGCTGAATGTCGCGCCGGCGGTGGAACTGTTGGGCAACAGCAACGACCGGGCCAGCCGGTGCGACGAGTTTATTAACCCCCGCTTCGCGGAGATTCCAGGTTGCACCGACCCGAACCGCGGGTCGGGAGCGGGCTGGAAGACTGCCTACGATCGCGCCGCTGGCCTGCTGGCAGGGCTGTCGGCCGGTTACCGGTTTGGCGGGCGAGTGCGGGTTGAGGGGGAGTGGTTTCATCGGGAGTCGGAGTATGACCAGACGTCGCCGGTAGCAAGCGCGACCGGCGACACGTTTGCGAAGCTGGACGGCGAGATTCAGCGTGCGGAGGATCGGATCGGCAGCATCTCGTCGCACAACGTGTTTGCCAACGTATATGTTGACTTCCCGAGCGCGAGCGGCGTGACGCCGTATGTCGGTGGTGGAGTGGGCGTCGGCCTGACGGAATTGGACTACGGGGACTTGTGGGCGCGGAATCCCGATCCGGCTGCGATCGCCACGGCGGCGGGACTTCCGAACGAGGAGGCGATACGCCGCAATCTTGCCGGTACAACGACCAGCAAGCAGGCGGAACTGGACGACCGGCTGACGGGGCATCAGCTGCTGGCTGGCGCGGACTACGCGGTTTCGGATGCCGTTTCGCTCGGCGTCAAGGTCCGCTGGGTGCGCTTCGGCGGCTTTACCGCCGAGGACATCGAATGGGAGCGCCTTCGGAGCCACGAGTCGCAACTGCGGCTCGACGGTAGTGAACCGGTAACATTTCGTATCCAGACTGACGGCGCTCTGACGTTCATCGGGATCAGCTTGGCGATGCGCTACTCGTTCTGACCAGGCTCGCCCGTCGCGATATGGCGCTGGCGGCTTGGGGCATGGTCCCACCCGGGTCCACGGTGCCGCATCCGTTCCACCGCCCGCGCAACGGCTCGGCGAGAAGGTACGGGTCCAGCGAGTGTTGGGGAGGGACCTGATACGTGCCGGTCGTCTCGATATCACCGAGCACCGTGTAGGGCAGCGTCACACCCAGCCCGGCTGGCGATGTCGAAGTCCGCTAAGCGCTGCGGCGGTGTCGAAGTCCTTTCGGGCGTCACGCTCACGATTTCGGTCGAGGTCTGCTGAGCGCCGATGGCGACGGCACGGGTTCCACGTTCGTGAGCGCATGGATAGAATCACTCTCGCGCCTGCGGTGCCCGCTGGCGCATTCGACCGATGCCGCTGTCCCTCAGCACGCGCGCGAGCGCCCTCACCCCCACCGCTGTCAATGCCATCCTGGCGAAAGTGCGCAAAGTGCGCGCCTCCGGTGCCAGCGTCGTCTCGCTGATGCGCGGGGAGCCCGACCTGCCCACGCCGTCGCACATTGTGGAGGCCGCCACCGGTGCCCTGGCCGACGGCAGGACGAGCTACCCAGACAATCGCGGAGAGCCCGGGCTGCGCGAGGCCGTGGCGGCGAAACTGGCCCGCGACAACGGCTTGCAGTACGACCCGGCCTCCGAAATCCTGATTACGACCGGGGCCACCCTGGGCATCCACGCCGCTCTGTTCGCGGTAATCAACGACGGCGACGAGGTGCTCGTGCCAGACCCGATCTACGACGCGTACCGGTCGGCGATTGTCTTGGCCGGGGGCACGCACCGGTCGGTACCCGCCGACGTGGCCGGAAGCCGGTTCCGGCTGACTGTGGCGGCACTTGAGGTGGCATGGACGCAGGCGTCCCGTGTGTTGCTGCTCAACACGCCGTGGAACCCGGTCGGGACGGTGCTCACCCGCGCCGAGCTCGAGGCTCTCGGCGACTTCGTGGTCCGTCACGACTTGATCCTCGTCAGCGACGAGATCTACGAGGCCATCGTCTACGAGGGCCACCGGCACGTCTCTCCCGCCTCGCTGTCGCCCGAGCTACGGGCCCGTACGGTCCTGGTCAACAGCCTCTCCAAGACCTACGCAATGACGGGCTGGCGGGTGGGCTACTGCGCAGCCCCGGCCGAGTTGACCCAGGCGATGTTCCTCGTCCTGCAGCAGTCGAGCCGCGGTCCGGCCACCTTCGTGCAAGATGCCGCAGCGGCAGCCCTGTTAGGCCCGCAGGACTCGGTCGCCGCCATGCGCGACGAGTACGCTGCACGCCGCTCGGCGGTACTTGAGGCGCTCGAGGGCCTGCCGGGCATCCGCGTGCTGCCTCCGGAGGGCGGCTTTTTCGCGATGGTCGACGCGCGTTACGTCGGCCACACGTCGGACGAAATTCGGCGGCGCCTGCTCCACGACCACGGTGTGGTCGTGGCCCACGGATCGGCCTACGGCAGCGAGGGCGAGGGCACGCTCCGCGTGTCGTTTGCCACCGGCGGCGCGACGCTCGCCGACGGGCTCGCCCGACTCCGGAAGGGCTTGGCCGCGCTGTGACTCCGGAGACTCTGGCCGCGCTGCGGAGGCGGCTCGAGGCTCGGGTCGACGGCGAGGTCCGGTTCGATCCTGTTTCGTGCGCGCTCTATTCGACCGATTCGAGCGTCTACCAGATTCAGCCGCGCGGCGTGGTCGTGCCCCGCTCGCGCGACGCACTGATCGAAGCCGTCCGCGCGTGCGCCGAGGCCCGCGTCCCGATCACGATGCGTGGCGGCGGTACCTCGCAGGCCGGCCAGGCGGTCGGCCCGGGCGTTGTCATCGACACCTCGAAGTACCTGAACCGCCTCCTCGACGTGGACGTCGAGCGGCGCCGCGCGCGGGTCGAGCCGGGGATCGTCCTGGACGAGCTCAACGCGCGGCTGCAGCCCCACCGCCTGCGGTTTGCCCCCGACGTGTCGACGGCCAGCCGCGCCACCGTCGGCGGCATGATGGCGAACAACTCGAGTGGTGCGCGGTCGGTCTACTACGGCAAGACGATCGATCACGTGATCGAACAGGACGTACTCCTGGCTGACGGCTCGGTCGTTCGCTTCGCCCCCCGCTCGACCGCTGAGGTCGAGGCCACCGCCGCTGCCGACACGCTCGAAGGGGCTTGCTACCGGGTCGTGCGCGACCTAGCCGCACGGCACGCCGACGAGATCGACCGCCGCTACCCGAAGATCATGCGGCGCGTAGGCGGCTACAACCTGGATGAGTTTGTCGATCCAGACCGGCCGTTCAACCTCGCCAAGCTCATGGTCGGCTCCGAGGGCACGCTGGGCGTGGTGCTCGAAGCCACGGTCAACTTGGTGCCGCTGCCTCGGGCCAAGGCGGTGCTCGTCATCGAGTTCGAGGATCTGCTCGCGTCGCTTGCAGCGACGCCCCTGATCCTGAAGCACGCCCCGTCGGCGGTGGAGGTGATGGACCGGTTCATCCTCGACCACACGAAGCAGGTGCCAGGGCTCGACGCCATTCGCTGCACGATCATCGGGGGGCACCCGGAGGCCCTGCTCTGCGTGGAGATGTACGCGGACGAGGCCGCCGAGCTGCCGCCGCGCCTGCACGCACTGGAGCAGGACCTGCGCGCGCACGGTTTCGGCGACCGGTTCCTGCACGTGCTGGAGCCGTCACTGCAGGCCAGGATCTGGAAGCTGCGAGAGGCGGGGCTCGGGCTGTCGATGGCGATGAAGGACGACGCCAAGTCGCTCGCCTTCGTGGAGGACACCGCGGTCGATCCCACGCGCCTGCGCGATTACATCGAGCGCTTTCTCACAATGATCCGCCGCCACGGCACGACGGCCGGCGTGTACGCGCACGCCTCGGTCGGATGCCTGCACGTGCGGCCGGTGATCAACCTCAAGACCGCGGCAGGGGTCGCACAGTTTGAGGCGATAGCCAACGACAGCGCCAGTCTTGTCCTTGAGTTCGGTGGGGCCCTCTCAGGCGAGCATGGTGACGGGCTGGTCCGCAGCGCGTTCATGCGCAAGGTCTACGGCGACGAGCTCTACGAAGCGTTTCGGACCGTGAAGTGGACGTTCGATCCCTACGGGATCTTCAACCCCGGCAAGATCGTCGACGCGCCGCCGATCACCGAGAACCTCCGCTACGGCGCGGGGTACCGTACACCCACACCCGCGACCTTCTTCGACTACACCGAGTATGGCGGTTTCGGGGCCGCCATCGAGATGTGCAGCGGCGTCGGCGCGTGCCGGAAGACGCTGGTTGGCACGATGTGTCCGTCCTATATGGCCACACGCGAGGAAGCGCACTCGACCCGGGGCCGCGCCAACGTGCTGCGTCTGGCCATGACGGGCCGCCTCGGGGAGTCGGGGCTCGGCGACGACGGGGTCTACGGAGCGCTCGATCTATGCCTCGAGTGTCGCGCGTGCAAGACCGAGTGCCCGGTCGGTGTGGACATGGCCCGCTTCAAGAGCGAGTTTCTCGCCGACTACTGGGCGCGGCACAGGACGCCGCTGTCCGCGAAGCTGTTCGGGCGGGCAGGCACCATGGCGCGGTGGGGCTCGCAGCTCGCCCCGCTCTCGAACTGGGTGCTCGGCAGTGCCCTTGGCCGGCGACTCGGCGAGGCCGTGGCCGGCATCGACCGGCGACGGCGGCTCCCGCGCTTCGCGGCGCGGACGCTCATCGATCGCGCGCCGCAGCCCGCGACCACGCCTGATGTGGTCCTCTTCGGTGACACGTTCACCAACCACTACGACCCGGCCCTCGGTCTGGCCGCGCTTGACGTGTTGAAGGCCGCCGGTGTCTCGGCCTCGGTGGCCGCTCCCGGCTGCTGCGGCCGGCCCCAGATCTCGAAGGGTTTCCTGAGCGAGGCGCGCGTCGAGGCCGCGCGCACCGTGGAAGCCTTGGCACCCCACGCCGAAGCCGGCAGGCCCATCTTGTTCTGCGAACCGAGCTGCCTGTCGGCCGTGCGCGAGGACGCCCCCTCGCTGTTGCGCGGTGAAGCCCGCGTGCGCGCCGTGCGCGTGGCGGAGGTGTCACTGCTGCTTGAGCAGTACCTCACGCCCCTAGTCGGACGCTTGTCGCTTGTCGGCGGGCCGCGTGAGATCCTGCTCCACGGCCACTGTCACCAGAAGTCGATGGATATGGTGGCCTCGACCCGCGAGCTGCTGGACCGGATCCCCGGGGCGACGGTGACCGAGCTCGACGCGGGCTGCTGCGGGATGGCAGGCAGCTTCGGGTACGCACGCGAGCACTACGAAGTGTCACGCGCCATCGGGGAGCGCACGCTCTTTCCCGCCGTGCGCGCCCGAGCAGAGGGCACGGCGGTCGTGGCTGCAGGCACGTCGTGCCGTCACCAGATTCACGATTTCACCGGCGCTGAGGCGGTCCACCCGGCCGTCCTCCTCGCGTCGCTGCTGAGGGGAACCCACGCCTGATGCTTGCCGAACTCTCGGTTGCCGCGCTGGTGGCGGCCATGCTGATCAGTTGCGCGACTCGCCTGAACGTCGGCGTGATTTCCCTGGCGTTTGCCTGGATCATCGGCGTGCTCGTCGGCGGGATGCCGCTCGGCGACGTGATCGGGTCGTTCAACACGGGCCTGTTCCTCATGCTGGTGGGCGTGACACTCCTGTTCTCGCAGGCGCAGCTCAACGGCTCACTCGACCGTCTGGCCCACGCGGCGGTCCGCCTGTGCCGGGGCAACACGGGCCTCGTTCCCGTGATGTTCTTCGCCCTGGCGCTCGGCCTTGCATCGCTCGGGCCGGGTAACGTGGCCACGGCTGCGATGCTCGCGCCCATGGCGATGGCTGTGGCGGCCCGCGCCAACATCTCGCGGTTCCTAATGGCCATCATGGTGGGCAACGGTGCGCAGGCCGGAGCCCTCTCGCCGGTGGCACCAACTGGCATCATCGTCAACGAGCTCATGGTGGACATCGAGCTCGGGGGCAACGAGTTTTTCACCTATTGGTCCAACGCCGCCGCCCATGCAGGGCTGGCCTTCGCCGGTTATTTCGCCTTCGGCGGGCTGGCGCTCTTCGCGAGTCGCTTCGGGGCGGACGAGCCACGTGCCGAGGACAAGCGATTCGAGCCGCGACACCTGTTCACTCTGGGTGTGATCGGCGTCGTGGTAATTGCGGTGCTGTTCTTCGGGACCAATATCGGCATGACCGCCTTCACCGGGGCTGTAGTGCTGGCCGCCGCGCGGGTGGCCGACCACGAGCAGTCCATCCGTAACATCCCATGGACCCCGATCATCATGGTCACCGGCGTCGGCGTGCTGATCGGGCTCATGCAGGAGACCGGCGGGCTGGACTTGTTCACCGCCGCGCTGGCGCGCTTTGCCACCGCGGACTCGGTCACCGGGCTGCTGGCGTTCTTGACGGGTGTGATCTCGGTCTACAGCAGCACTTCAGGTGTGGTGCTGCCGGCGTTCATCCCGACCATTCCGGGTCTCATCGAGCGGCTCGGGGGTGGCGATTCGCTTGGGCTGGCCGCCTCGATGAACATCGGCGCCCACTTGGTAGACATGTCGCCTCTGTCGACCACCGGCGCCATCTGCCTGGCGGCCGTCACGACGTCGAGCGAGGTGCGGCCCACATTCAACCGCCTGCTCGCCTGGGGCCTGTCGATGAGCGTGGTCGGCGGCCTGCTGTGCTGGATCTGCTTTTGACACGAGCGGGCTGAGGCCCGCTGCGCAAGCCTTGCCCGGCGCGGCGTGCAGTGTCTCCGCAGCGGCTTGACGCCGCTCCTTGGATCCACATGTTCAGAGGCGCGGAGCGTTCCCGGCTGCGGTGCGCTCGTGAGCGTAGCCGCGGGCGAGGATGGGCCACACGTCGATGCTGCCGTCCTCGTCCACGGCGTAGCACGCGTCGTGCAGGTTCATCGTCGGATCGACGTGCGACGGCAGCAGCTCCACCCGGTCGCCGACTACCAGTTCACGCGCGACCGGCATGTGCAGTACGGCGTGCTCGTCGTTCAGCGCCGTGACGCGGGCGCCCGCTACCCCTTTCACTAGCGGCAGCCCATGATCCGTCGTCAGGGCTTTGTGGCCGCAGTCGGCCACTACGCGGTCGCCGGACCGGCTGACGATCGTGCCCACCACCGACAGCGCAGGCTCGAAGGGCAGACCGACAGCGGCATAATCGGTGTCCATCAGGACGTACGAGCCTGCTTGGATCTCGGTGACCCCCGGCACGTCGCCTGAGATGTCGTAGGTGCCGCTGCCACCGCCGGACACGACGTCGCAGGGCAGTCCCGCGGCACGCACGAGTTCCGCAGTCGCACACAACTCCCCCATCGCCTCACGGGCACGCGCCTCCCGTTCGGGGCGATCCCGGACCGGCTGGAGGTGGCCTTCGTAGCCCATGACGCCTCTCAGGCGGAGCCCTGCCATGGCAGCCACCAGCCGGGCCAGCACGACTGCTGACTCCCCCGGGGCCGTCCCGCACCGGTTCTGCCCCACGTTGACGTCGACGAGCACCCCGACGGTCGTACCTGCGGCTGCGGCCGCCCCGGCAAGCCGTGTGACGCCGGCCTCGGAGTCGACCGCCACGGTCACCGTGGACCGCGAGGCCAGACGGGCCACCCGCGCACAGTGGTCGTCGTCGACGATCTCGTTGGCGATTAGCAGGTCGCCGACAAGTGGCGCCACGACCTCGGCCTCGGCCACCGTCGCGCAGGTCAGCCCTATGCAGGCGCCGGCGGCAAGCTGCCGGCGAGCGATCTCCGGCGTTTTGTGCGCCTTGAAGTGCGGCCGGAGCTTGCTGGGTCGCTGCGCGAAGTAGCGCACCATCCGCTCGATGTTGCGGGTCATGGCGGCGACGTCAACTAGGAGCGCAGGTGTGGGTACGTCGGTACGCATCAGCGCATCTTCCCACCGGTAGAGTGGATTTTCGTTGCGGAATCGACTAGTACCTGTCTCACGAATGGCGGCGGCGGGCAATGAGGGGGGCTTGGACTCCCACGCATTCGTTTTACCCGAAGGAGTGACATGAAGAAGCTGTCCGGATTGATGAGCGTGATGGCCCTGTTAGCCGCCGGTTGCGCGCAGCCGGTTGACGACGTGGGCACGGCCGTGGACCTGACGGCCGCGGCGATTCCTGCCGAGGGCTTGGTCATCACCAACGCCCGCGTGATCACGGGCACGGGCCAGACCATCAGTAACGGCTCGGTGGTCATTCAGGGCGAACGAATCGTGGAGGTGGCCGCCGGCGCCGCCGACGTCCCTGGTGCGCTGGAGATCGACGCCGAAGGCCACACCGTGATGCCCGGCTTCATCGACGGCCACCGCCACATCGGCGCCAACGACGCCGTCTGGCTGGCAAGCGAGGCGCCGGACCGCATGCGCGAGTTCCTTGAGACGGGCTTCACGACGGTCCACTCGATGGGTGACGACGAGCAGGCCATCCTCGAACTGGAGCGGATGACCGCGGAGGGCGACATCGACGGCCCACGCATTCTCACCGTGGGCCGCGCGCCGCTAGCGGCGCCGACCGGCGGCGGGCGAGGCGGCGGCGACCCGGCCCGCACTGATGTGTCACGGCCCCCGCTACGACCCACGGAGACCGCACCGGCGGTGCCCGAGGCGCAGACCCGGGCGCGAGTACAGCAGATCGCGGAGGCGGGCCTCGACGGAGTGAAAACGGTGATCATCATCACGCCGGACGGGCCCGAGACCGAAACGCTCCGGGTTGTCGCCGAGGAGTCGGCCGCCCGTGGCGTTCGCTCGGTGACTCACGCCGTGACCGTGATGGACACGATGGCTGCTGTCGAGGCCGGCACGCATCTACTCGTCCACTCGCCGCACATCCAGATGATCACCGAGGCGCAAGCGCAGACGGTCGCCGACTCGGGCATCCCGATGGTCTCGACCCTGGGCATCTTCGTACCGTTCTTCGACGACATGAACTTGCCGATCTTCCGCGACGCGCTGCCCTATCCGTGGGAGAACATTGCGAGTGCGGGCCAGGGCCCCGTCAATGCCCGGATGCTGTGGGAAGCGGGCGTGACATATGCGTTTGGGACAGACGTCAGCTACCACCCGGAGATCACGTTGAAGCACGAACTGAAGTCCCTGTTCCTCACGTTCTCGGAACAGGACATCCTACAGATCATGACGCGCAACTCGGCCATCGCCATGGCCATGGAAGACGAGATCGGCACGCTCGAGGCCGGTAAAATCGCCGACATCGTGCTGGTGAACGGCAACCCCGAGCAGGACATCTTCGACCTGCTCGACGTCGACATGGTGCTGAAGGAAGGCCGCGTCGTCGTGGACAACCGATAGGCACACCCAAGGACCTGCGGCGGCCCGGCCCACGACCCGGCGCTGCCGCGCTACCGGGTGCGCGAGGCAAGCACGATCGTGTGCTCGCCCACCGTCACCACCGTGTCGGAGCCCTGAATCGCGATCTCGGTGCGCCAGGCCCCCGACATCCGCGACCCGGCGATCCCGCGCCCCAGGATGTCGGTGCTCCAGCCCCGCACGATAACGGTGACCTGCGCCCCCGCGAGGATCCCCAGTGCGGAGCCGGCGAGGCGGATGATGTCCTCCTCGGTGACGACACCGCCCACCACGGCGACGAGCCCTGCGTAGTGCAGCGTGCCGGCGACCCGGTCATCCTGCTGATTCAGGAACAGCTGGAAGGGGAACTCGCCGAGTTCCAGCAATGCTTGGCAGATGTCGGAACTTGTGCCTTCGGCCGGGGTGCACGCCGAAGTCGAGGCCGTGCCCTCCCAGGCGCCCTCCACGGTGATGACGTCAGGGGGCGGCGGGTTGCCGAACTCCGAGAAGTTGTCGCAGGCTGCCAGAGAAACCGCCACCAGCACGAGCACGATCCTCGTACGCATACGCCCAAACAGCCTACCCGACCTTCCCGTTCCACACTGAGCTTTTTCACGTCTGCCGCCAAGCCCGTACCCGTTGATACAGGAACATACCTACAAACAGGACGGCCAGCACGATCCACGGCGCCATCCGGGCGTTCCCGTCGAGTCGCTCAGCGAGGTTGGCCATCAGGTCGAAGAACCAGATGAGCGACACGACCGAGATCACGTGGCCCGTGAGCACCGAGACGAAGACGGTGCGCGTCGGTAGACCGATCAGGTAGCCCACGATCCCTCCCACCATCACGCCGGTGCTCCAGAAGGGGAAGAACACGAAGGCCCACAGACCGATCGCGCCGAGCGGCTCGACCCAGCGCCGGTGCAGTTCAGCTGTGTGGCGCAGACCCTGGAGACGGCGCCCGAACCAGCCGCCACGTCGCACCGAGCCCTCGTGGGCCAGCACCACGACCGGATACGCGACTAGGAACAGGATGACGTCCTGCAGCCCGGTCTGCACTAGCAGGTAGGTGTTGCTGAAACCGTTGGCCGTCCCGTCGGCCACGCTCACCAGCCGGCCGAGGAACGCCAGCTCAAGCACCAGCCGCCAGCCGCCGGCGTACGGGTCAGGCTCGACGATGGCCCACGCTACGAGCACGCCCGCCCAGACCGCGCACAGCGCCCATCCGATATGGCCGATCCGAGCGAGGGTCACCGTCCAGCATTACACCACACGGCGCACGTCCGGAGCCCGGTCCGGGTCCGCTACAATGCGCAGGATGCGAGTCGCCACCGTGATCTGGACCCTGATGTTGCTCGTCGGGCAAGTCGCCGGTGCCGCTGCCGAGGTCGTGGGCGTCGAGGTGCTCCGCCGCGATCCGGCCGGCACCCACGAGCGGATCATCGCGCGAGTGCACTTCGCGGTCGATCCGGCCGCCGACGCCAACCGCGCCATCGTGGATCTCGCGCTCGCCCCCACGAATGCGGACGGCCTCGTGGAGTTCGCCAGCGACCTGCTGATGTTCGTCCCGGTAGACGCCGATCAGGCCCGCGGCACCGTCTTCCTCGAGATCGTCAACCGTGGCCGCGACCAAGCGCTCGGGCTGATGAGCGACGCCATCCAGCGTGATCTTGCGCCGGAGAACTGGTCTCTCGGTGATCGGTTCCTGCTGGAGCAAGGATTCACGGTGGCGTTTCTCGGCTGGCAGTTCGACGTCGTCCCGGCGCAGGGGTTGACCTTCAATGCCCCCGTCTCGCCGGTACGCGGGCGCGTACGGGCCGACTACGTGGAGCCGGGGGGCGACCGCGTCTATACGGGCTTCCGCCTCTCCTACTGCGCGCGCGATCCCGAGCAGCCCGACGCGTTGCTCACCCATCGCACGGCGATCGATGGGCCGGCGCAGGTGATACCACGCGACACGTGGCAGTTCAGCGCGGATGGCTGCACGGTAATCCGGCCCGGCGGCCTCAATCCTGGGCTCTGGGAAGCGATCTACGAGGCAGAGGGCTCGCCCGTGGCCGGGCTCGGCATGGCGGCGGTGCGCGACTTCGTCTCGTTCCTGAAGTACGGCGAGGAAGGCCCGCCCCTTCGCGAGAACCCCGCGCTGGTCGAACGCGTGATGGGGTTCGGCTACTCGCAGAGCGCACGGTTCCTCCGAGTATTCCTGCGGGACGGGTTCAATGCCGATGAGCGGGGCCGAGCCGCCTTCGACGGCCTGCTTATCTCCTCGGCGGGCGCCGGCGGCGGTAGCTTCAACCACCGTTTCGCCATGCCGGGCCAGGCCGGCAACTCCGTCCTCTCGATCCTGCGCCCTGTGGATCTGCCCCCGTTCACCGACGAGGGCCTGCTGGCCCGCGCCAGGGCCGCGGATGTGGTACCGCGCATCTTCACGACGGTCACCTCCACCGAGTACTGGGCGCGCGCTGCCTCGCTCACGCACACCAGCGAGGACGGCACGGCCGACGTACCGCTGGATCCGTCGGCGCGGCTGTACTTCCTCGCAGGAACACCCCACGCGGCCGGCCCCTTGCCGACGCTTCGGCGCACGGCCACCCAGACCTTCCGCTATGGTGTGAATTTCGCGCAGCAGAAGTGGACGTTGCGGGCACTCACCGTGGCGCTCGACGATTGGCTGCGTGACGGTATCGAGCCGCCGGCCTCGCGCTACCCGACGATCGCCGCCGGCCAGCTCGTACCCCTCGACGCGCTCCGCCTGCCCGAGGTATCGGGACAACTCGCCGTGCCCGTCTACCTGCCGCCCGTCTGGCGCATGGATTACGGGCCCGAGTTCGCGACCACGGGGATCATGACGAACCCGCGCCCCGCGCTAGGCGACGAGTTTCCGGTGCTCGTGCCACAGGTCGACGCGATCGGCAACGAGCTGGGCGGCATCCCACTGATGGAGATCGCCGCGCCCCTGGGCACCTACACGGGCTGGAACATCTCGCTGCCGCAGCTCACAGCCCTGCGCTATCTGGCCGGGCTGCTGGGCTCCTTCGTGCCGCTGCCCCGTGACGCTGAGGCGAGGGAGGCATCGGGTGATCCCCGGCCGTCGATCGCCGAGATCTACCAGGATCGGGAGGATTACCTCGGCCAGATGCGCGTGGCCGCCGAAGTGCTGGTTGACCAGCGCTTCATGCTGGCGGACGATGTCGACGAGGTCATGGCCTACGCGGTCAGGATCTGGGACATCGTCGTAGGCCGCTGATCCCGCCGTGGCTTCGCTCGCCTCTCCCCGCGTTGTCAACATTGCCGACCTGCGCCGGCTCGCAAAGCGCCGGCTGCCGCGGGTCGTGTTCGACTACATCGACGGCGGTGCGGATGCCGAAGCGACGCTGCGCGGGAACACGGATGTGTACGCCGCAGTGGCGTTTCGCCCGCGCTCGGCGGTGGCGCTTGAGCGGTGCGACCTGGCGACGCGCGTACTCGACACCGAGGTGTCGATGCCCGTCCTGTGCGCACCGGTCGGCAGCAGCCGTCTCTTCTGGCCTCGTGGCGAGGCCGCTGCCTCGGCGGCTGCAGGCAAGGCAGGCACGGCCTACATTCTGTCGACGCTGTCGGGCACGCGGCTTGAGGAGGTCAAGGCGGCCTCGAGCGGGCCGTGCTGGTACCAGCTCTATCTCTGTGGTGGCCGTGACGTTGCGTCGGCAGCCGTCGAGCGAGCCAAGGCCGCCGGTTACACGGCGCTGGTCGTCACCATCGACACGCCGGTCGCCGGCCTGCGCGAGCGTGACGCGCGCAACGGCGCCACCCAGATCGTGACCCGGCAGCTACTGACCATGCTGCCTTGGCTTCACCAGTTCCTGGCGCGCCCGCGGTGGCTGGTGGACCTGCTCACCGACGGCGGCCTGATGCAGTTTCCCAACATCGTGCTGACGGGTGGTCCGATGGGCTACGCCGACGTGAACACCGCGCTTGAGCAGTCCGTCGTCTCCTGGGACGACTTCGACTGGATCCGCGAGCTATGGGGCGGACCAATCGTCGTCAAGGGCATCCACACCGAGGACGACGCGCGGCGCGCGGTCGATGCCGGTGCGCGTGCCGTGGTGGTCTCGAACCACGGCGGGCGGCAGCTCGACACGGTGGCACCCACGCTGCGTGTGCTGCCGGAGGTCGTGGACGCGGTCGGCACACAAGTGGAAGTACTGCTCGACGGTGGGATCCGCCGCGGCGGCGACGTGGCCAAGGCCCTGGCCCTTGGCGCCCGGGCGGTCCTGGTCGGCCGCGCGTACGCCTACGGGCTGGGCGCGGGTGGCGAGGCAGGGGTCACGCGCGCCCTCGAGATCCTCCGGACCGATTTGGCCCGCACGCTGAGGCTCTTGGGGTGCCCGTCGGTGAACGATCTGAGCCCCGCCTATGTGGCCACGCCGAGCGACTGGGCCCGCTAGCCCGCCTGACCCGTGACCTGCTCGTGGCGCGAACGCCAGCTGTTGCCGAGCGGGCTGAGGCTCCCAGGGGTCGGATCCTCAGTTGTTGGCGGTGAGCGCCGTCGCCGCCGCGTCTACGCCCGCGCCGGGAGCGCCTTTGAAGCCGGCCTGGGTGAGCACGCTGCCGAACGCCGACAGAAACAGCAGTACCAGCGACGGCGTGGAGCTGGCGCCCATCAGACCCACGCGCCAGATCTTCCCGGCCAGTGGCCCGAGCCCCGCGCCGATCTCGATCGAGAACTCCGTCAGCAGCCGGCGGCGCACCGCGGCCTCGTCGACACCGTCCGGCACCCGGATCGCGTTCAGCGTCCAGAGCCGCTCACCGGCAGGTGGCAGCAGGCCGAGGCCGAGCGCCTCGACCCCGCGCATCAGCGCCTCGTGATGGCGCCGGTGCCTGGCCCACCGCGCCTTGAGTCCCTCCTCTTCGATGGCGACCAGCGCCTCACGCAGCGCATAGATCATCGTGGACGACAGCGTGTGGTGGTACTTGCGGCCCAGCCAGTAGTCCTCGAGCAGCTGCAGGTCGAAGTAGACGCTCCGGCACTCGACTGCCTTCGCACGCGCCGCCGGCGACCATGCGACGGGCGACAGCCCAGACGGGGCACCGATACATTTCTGCGAGCAGCTGTACACCGCATCGAGCCCCCAACCGGCTACGTCCACCGGATGCCCCCCGAGCGAGGTGACCGTGTCGACCAGTGTCAGAGCCCCGTGCTCCCGCGCGAGCGTCGCCAGATCCTTCACAGGGTTCAGGACGCCCGTCGAGGTCTCGGCGTGCACCACCGCCACGACGTCGGTGCCGCCGTTCAGTGCCACCGCCAGCGCCGCCGGATCGACTGCACGTCCCCAGTCGGCCTCCACGCGCCGCACGTCCGCGCCGTAGCGCCGGCACATTTCGGCCAGCCGCTCGCCGAAATAGCCGTTAACGACCGACACGATCCGCGTCCCCTGACCGACGAGGTTGGCCACCATCGTCTCCATCCCAGATGTACCGGTGCCGGAAACGGCCAGTGCCAAGCCGTCGCCGGCTGCTTGGAAGACGCCGGCGAGCCGGGCGCGCACATCGTCGAGCAGCGTGAAGAGATCAGGGTCGACATGGCTGAGCACCGGGGCCGCCATGGCGCGCATCACGCGCGGGGCAATCACGCTGGGGCCTGGACCAAGCAGGATGCGGTCGCTAGATGGCAGGTGCGCAGCCACCGCTAGGCCTCCTGTTGGTGATCGAGCCGCGCCAAATCGAACACGACTGTGGCCAGTGCCGATGCGTCTAGGTCGCCGCGCCCGGCGGCCATCATCGCGTTCACCAGCTGCACTACCGCCGTGCTCACGGGCGCTGGCACGTGGTGCTCGGCTAGCGCCCCGGTGGCGATGCGTAGGTCCTTCGAGTACATCCAGGTCTTGAAGCCCGGCGCGTAGTTCCCCTTTAGGATGCGCTCACCGTGCACCTCGAGCACCCGGCTCGCCGCGAAGCCACCGAGCAGTGCGGCGCGCACCCGGGCCGGATCGACCCCCGCACGCCGGCACAGCGCGAACGCCTCGCTGACAGCCGACAGCGTGGCGCCGAGCACCATCTGGTTACAGACCTTGCAGAGCTGGCCCGCGCCAGCCTCGCCGATGCGCAACACCTTGTCAGGGTTGCCCATCACGGTGAGGATCGGCTTGACGATGTCGAACGCGCTGGCCTCGCCGCCCACCATGATCGACAGTGTCCCCGCCTCGGCCCCGATGTCGCCGCCGCTGACAGGCGCATCGAGCATGGTCGCGCCCAGCTCGGCCGCGCGCGCCGCCAGCCGCTTCGCAGTGGCCGGCGCGATGGTGCTGTGGTCGATGATGATCGTGCCCGGTTGCAGCGCGCTGAAGATACCGTTGCCACCTTCCATCACCAGCTCTACGTCTGGCGAATCGGGCAGCATCGTGATCACCCGCCGCACCCTGCGCGCCACCTCGGAGGGTGAGCCCGCACGCGTGGCCCCGAGGGACACCAGCTCGTCCACAGGCTTCGGGCTGCGGCTGTGCACGATCAGCGGATGGCCCGCCTTCAGGAGGTTCTTCGCCATTGGACGGCCCATGAGGCCCAGCCCGATGAATCCAATCGTGTCCGCCATGGGGCGCAGTATAGCGGACGCGCCGGGAGCCACCGGGAGCGCCTTTTAGGTATGCTGGCGCGGCTGTAGGAGGCGCGTGGAACTCACAACGCTGGCGCTGCTCTCACTCACGCCCATCGCCGTGGTCGCCCTGTTCCTGGTGGGGCTCCGCTGGCCAGCGAGCAAGGCGATGCCGCTGTCCTACCTGGCGGCACTCGCGCTGGCGCTCGCCGTGTGGCGGGTGCCCGGTGCCCAGGCCGCTGCCGCGACTGTCAACGGTCTGATTATCGCGGCCACCCTGCTCTACATCATCTTCGGCGCCATCTTTCTGCTGAACGTCCTTCAGGAAAGCGGAGCGCTGAAGAGCATCCGTCGCGGCTTCACCAGCATCACGCCAGACCGTCGCGTCCAGGTGATCATCGTTGCTTGGCTGTTCGGCAGCTTCATCGAAGGCGCCGCCGGCTTCGGCACCCCGGCCGCAGTGGCTGTCCCGCTGTTGGTCGGCCTCGGTTTCCCGGGGCTGGCTGCGGTGCTCGCCGGCATGGTGATCCAGAGCACGCCCGTCTCGTTCGGGGCCGCCGGTACACCCATCCTCGTCGGCGTGAGCACGGGACTCACCGGCGATGCGTCGGTCGAGGCGTTTGCCGAAGGACTCGGGTACACCGACTGGGCGCTGTTCTTGGGCTTCATCGGGACCCGCGTTGCGCTGCTGCATGGGATTGCCGGCACGCTGATCCCGCTCTTCGTCGTGGCGCTGATGACTCGCTACTTCGGCGCCAGTCGCTCGTTCACGGACGGGCTCCGCGTCTGGAAGTTCGCGCTGTTCGCGTCGCTGGCGATGACGGTGCCCTACGTGGTGGTAGCGAACCTGCTCGGCCCCGAGTTCCCGTCGCTGTTCGGCGGCTTGGTGGGCCTGGCCATCGTCATCCCCGCCGCTAGGCGTGGGTTCCTCGTGCCGCAGGGCGGGAAGCACTGGGACTTCGAGCCGCGCGCGCGCTGGGAGCCTGACTGGACCGGGAGCGTGGAGATGCATAACGTCGAGCACCGCTCGGGGGCGATGGGCCTCGGCCTCGCGTGGGTGCCGTACCTCTTGGTGGGAGTGCTGCTGGTCGTCACGCGGCTGCGCGCGGTCCCCATCAGTGCTTGGCTCCAGTCAGTCACCATCCAGCTACCGAACCTCTTCGGCACCAGCATCACGGCCAGCGTCCAGCCGCTCTATTTGCCGGGCACGATCTTCATCACGGCGGCATTCGTCACCTTCCTCCTGCACCGGATGTCAGTCGACGAAGTCCGCTCCGCACTCGCGCGCTCCTCGAGAGTGATGATCAGTGCCTCGGCTGCGCTCGTCTTCACCGTGCCGATGGTGCAGGTGTTTATCAACAGCGACGGCGGCGCGGCCGGCTACGACAGCATGCCGATCGTACTGGCTGCGGCCGTTGCCGCGGCCGTGGGTCCGGCTTGGCCGCTATTCGCGCCGCTCATCGGGGGCTTGGGTGCCTTCGTCTCCGGCAGCAACACCATCAGCAACATGATGTTCTCGCTGTTCCAGTTCGGTGTGGCCGAACGTATAGCCGTCGATCCCGGCTGGGTGGTGGCGCTACAGGCCGTCGGCGGCGCGGCCGGCAATGTCATTTGCGTCCACAACGTCGTGGCCGGCTCGGCGGTGGTCGGGCTGACCGGAAGGGAGGGCGTCGTCATCCGGAAGACGCTTCTCCCGTTCGCCTATTACGTGCTGCTGACCGGGTCGCTTGGCTACGCAATCGTGTGGTACGCCGAGCGGGGCCTCGCCAACATGGGAACCGCGCTGGTCCTGGCCGTCGCAACGCTCGTCGTATACACGCTCGCCGTCCACGGCCGGCTCCGACCGTCGGCAACTGCTCCCCCGTTGCGCTAGGGCGCGCTCGAACAACGCGAGCAGCCGGTTCCACGCGCGCTCGGCCTGCGCGTCGGCGAACGCTTCGCACAGCACGTTCTTCATCTCGGGATCACGCATGTCATTGGTGTCGGCAATCGCGAACAGGTAGCTGGTGCGCATCTGCGGCACGAGCCGGTACGGGTGTCGTCGGCATCGGTCACCAGCCCACCGCCGTGAAACGAAGCAGCCGCGCCGATTCAGCCGGCCGTGCGCCTCGTGAACGGCCCGCCCATACGGTAGCCGGTGGTGCCGATCGGCCGGGAGCCGTCCACGGCCTCTTCGTGTTGAGCCACTCGACGAACGCGCGGGCGTCTATTACCGGTGTCCCGGGGTTGAGCGACCCCATTCGCCCCGAGCGTCTCGCGCATCGCCGGGGGCTGGACCGAGGCGCTTCCGGCAGCACCAGGGCCGTGGCGTTCCGGGAGTAATAGCTGACGGTGATACGGTGTAACCGGACTCGGTGAGGCGCCGGCCCCTCCGCTCGAAGGCTGGCCCTGGGCCGAGCGCATCGGACTAGACCAGCACGCCAGGCATCGCACGGCTCAACGGATGGACGAAATGCGCGTCAGCCAACAGCTTTCCGAACTCGCGCCGCGTCAGTCGACTCGTCCGGTGCAGGTACTCATCGGTCTCGTGGGCCGTGCAGTGCACATGTGGCACCCCATGTCTGGCGGCGATTACTCGGACCGGCCACGGCGGAGGAGGTATGCTGGGCGTATGGAGCATCAGGCCCGGTTCTTCGTCGGCCAGATCGTCCGGCATGTCAAGTTCGACTACCGAGGCGTAATCTTCGACGTCGACGCCGCGTTCCAGGGCACCGCCGAGTGGTACGATCAGGTGGCACGGTCCCGGCCGCCTAAGGACCGGCCCTGGTACCATGTCCTGGTTGACGGCGCCGAGCACATCACCTACGTCGCCGAGCGGCACCTCGAGGCCGACGAGGACGCCCACCCGATCAGCCACCCGCTGGTGAGCGAGTTGTGCGGCGACTTCCGCGACGGGCGCTACTTTGGAGTTGCCCGGCTGCAGTGAACTTGACTCGATCGACGCGACATTTCAGGAAGCTGTACCAATCAGTTCAGAATGCCCGCTAGGCTTGCGGCATGGGTTACATCGCTGCCCGGTGCCCCCAGAGCAATTAGAAACGATCTTAAGTTGTAACAACACACAAGGGACTTGTCGCCTCCGTAACAGTTCGGCGCAGGTGGCGCAGCGTGTGCCCATACCCGTCAACTGACTCTCGCAGGCGGATCACACACTCTGAATTTTGCGGTGCCACAACAGACTTCTTCTGGTCGGGTCTGACGTTGCCCTCCCGCGGCACTCGTGTCAGTTTGGAGGCATGGGACGTACGCTTCTGCTCTCGCTCTGGCTACCGCTCGCCGTGGCTGCCCAGGCGTTCGTGCGATTCGGCTTCAGCCCGATTCCGGCACCCTCGATGCCTGGGATGATGACAGCGGCTATCGTGTCGCTGTTCGTCTTCACCTGGCCGGCCGGAATTCCACTGACGGCTGCCGTCCGCCGGCTGCATCCGCTCTCGCCGCCGGCAGCGTGGGGTTGTGCTGCCGTGCTCGGGCCGCTCACCACCGGTGCAGCTACTGTGGGCGGCCTGCTCGGACCGGTCGCGGTGTGGATCTACGCGTCGATTCTCTCGCTGCCGGCGTGGTTCGTGCTCTGGGTGCTGTCACGCCGCCAGCGCGCGACAGGCCGCATCAGGCGGTAGCACAGCCCGAGACCATGAGTGTGCTCGCACGCCAGTCACCGCCGCGCCGCTCGACACGTGCGGGGCTGGCGTGGGTGTCCCAGCCGTCAAACTCGACCGCAACGATGTTGGGGCCGTCCGGCTCGCGAAGAACCGCGTGCCGTAGCCCGCAGGATGACCTCGGCCCGGCCAGCGTGCCGGCCCGCCATCCCGTCCATGTCGGCCCGGCGAAGCGCCGGCTTCGAGGCGATCGTGCACGAAGGCATTGCGCGCGTAGAGCAGGGGCAGCCGCTCGATGTACGGCGACACGCTCGCCTTCCACCGCCTGCAGCAGGCAGTTCAGCCAGCCGTCGGGGCTTCCACCGGACGATCGAGTCCTGCCTTGAGCACGGCTTGGCCGCCGAAATGGCAGTGGGTGTGGTCCGGGATGGCCAGCGTGTACACCGGCGCCAGATCACGCGTCTCCCAGTGGCTGGTCACCGGTGCTAGGCCCGGCGCGAGGGCGCAGGTGCCGTCGAGACACACCAAGCTCAGTGCCGGTCCGTTTCAACTCGTCCTTGTCCCTGTCAGATCCTATGGCAACGCGCCGCACGCCGTTCCGGCGTGGCAGCCCGGCGATAATCCCGTGACAGGGTGCGGACCCGTCACACGCGCCCCTACGGTGCCGACGACAGCCGCTTCACTAGCTCGTATAGGTATGCTACGCCTGTGTGGAATGCCTCTACGCCGATTCGCTCGTCTTGGCCGTGCGCCCGCACGTCGTCCACGTCGCCCGCGAATCCCGTGTGTCCGTACGCTGGGATTCCGGTGCCGCGGAGGAATCGGCTATCGGTGGCGCCGGCGCTCATCGACGGGATCACCGGGACACCGGGCCAGAACTCCTCCGAGAGGCCCTCGATCACCGTGAAGAGCTCCTCGTTGATTCCGGAGGCCGGTCCGCCCGGATCGATCAGCACGGGGCTGATCTCGATGGCGGGATTCGCGAGCACCTCGGTGAGAGTGGCCTGCACCTCCTCGGGAGTGCCGCCAGGAATGATCCGGCAATTGACGATCGCTGACGCCAGTTGCGGCAGGGCGTTCTCGGCGTGCCCGCCGTCGAGCATCGTCGCCACGCACGTGGTGCGCAGCTGGGCGTTGTAGACGGGCCGCGACGCCAGCTGTTCGAGCGCGGCCTCGTCGGCCGTACCCGCCGCCACCGCGCGCATGGCCTGCTCTATTGCGGGCGGCTGGAACGCTGCCGCCCGCTCCAGCCAGAGACGGGTCGTCTCGTTGAGGGCAAGCGGGAACTCGTAGTCCGCCAAGCGGGTGAGCCCGGCGGCGAGGTGATAGATCGCGTTGTCGCGCGCCGGGACCGAGCTGTGGCCACCCGGATTCCGCACGTCGAGCCGGAAGGTGGTGTAGCGCTTCTCGCTGGTCTGCACGTCATTGCTGAGTACGGCGGCGCCGCGTGTCTGGAGC
This sequence comes from uncultured Bifidobacteriaceae bacterium, assembly GCA_964535675.1. Lineage (GTDB taxonomy): Bacteria > Acidobacteriota > Vicinamibacteria > Vicinamibacterales > UBA2999 > CAZHTD01. Next base: position 34,960 of record CAZHTD010000023.1, read on the forward strand.
CGCCCGCCCTCGTTCAGCGCGAACTCGGCGTCGAGCAGGTCGCGGTGGTTTGCGATCAGCCACTGGATCCCGAGCGCGTTGGCGTCGCCGTTCTCCTCGTCGGCCTCTAGCACTAGGACCAGATCGCGGTTGGGCACGAAGCCCTCCTGCTTGTAGCGGATCAGATTCGCCACCCAGGCCGCCACTAGGTTCTTGTCGTCGGTGGTGCCGCGGCCGTAGTAGTAGCCGTCGCGCTCGAGAAACGTGAACGGTTCGACGGTCCAGTCCTCCGGCAGCGCTTCCACGACGTCGAGATGCGCCATCAGAAGGATGGGCTCGCGCACGCCGGTCCCGCGCAGCCGCGCCACGAGGTTCCCTTTGCGTGGCGCCGGGTTGAACACCTGGACGTCGTCGCCCTCGAACCCGGCGACGCGCAGCCTCGCTGCCACGGCCTCGGCCGCTTCGAGCGTGTCGCCGGTCGCAGTGACCGTGTTGATCTCAACGAGCTCCTCGAAAATGTCGCGGGCGAGCTGTCGCGCGTCCGTGTCCTGCGCCTCGAGGCGCGATGCCCCCGCCATCACCAGGCCCGCCAGCACCGTCGCGATCGCCAGTCGACCCCTCATGCCACCTCCTCCGCCGGCACACCGCCCGGCCGGCTGACCAACGTCATCGTCGTGTCATCGTACTGCTTCACCGTGCCGCAGAAGGTAGGAATCCGGGCGGCGAGTCTGTCGACCACCCCCGCCGGCGGGGCAATCTGTTCAGCGACTACTTGATTCGGGAATGCCCTGACCGGAGTCGGCGTGCAGTACTGGGCGACGTCACGGCCATGGCTGAACGGCAGTAGGGGTCAGGCAACGATGGCGGCCACGCTCTGCGGCACCGGCCAGGGAATGACCCTCGGTGTTGGCTACGAGCTACTGGCAGTGAACTGGCACTAGACTGCGGTGCTCAGCCCCGCACCGGACCGCTTACCGGCCTCGGCCTTGAGCGCCCGGTACCCGCTGACGATCTCGAGGGCGCTCCGCTCCAACGGCGGAAGCGCCGCGTCGCTCGTCGTCACCGGAGTGACGCGCTGGCCCCAGCGCACCAGATGCGCGCAGTAGCTGAGGCCGGCGCCGAAGGCCGGCATTAGCACCAGCGCACCCGGTGTGATCCGTCCCTGCTCCGCAGCCTCAGCCAGCGCCACCGGCACGGTGGCCGCGCTCATGTTGCCGTAGCGCTCCACGGTGCGCATCACCTTGTCCGTCGGGATGCCGGCGCGGGACACCATGGCGTCGATGATCCGCAGATTGGCCTGGTGTGGCACCACGAGGTCGATCTGATCCAGCCTAACGCCGCACCGCTTCAGTACCACTTGGCTGGCATGCAGCATCCTGTGGACGGCCCGTTTGAAGATCTCCTTCCCTTCGAAGTCCCACAGCGTGTCGCCGAAGGTGATGCCGCGATTGGCATAGGCGCACCCGATCCCGCGGACGCGCAGCGTGTCACGACCCTCGGCGTCGCAACCCAGCTGCGCTCCCAGCAGGCCCTCGTTGCCGACGGCTGGCTCGACCACTACCGCCGCGCAGCCGTCGCCGAACAGCACGGCGACGTTGCGGTTGGACCAGTCCATGTACGGCGAGATGACCTCGACGCCGATGACCAGTGCGCGCCGGACGGCGCCGACCTGCACCATCGCACCGGCGGTCGACAGCCCGTAGAGAAAGCTCGTGCAGGCCGTGTTGACGTCCATCGCGGCGGCCCTGGTAGCGCCGAGGAGGGCCTGGACACCCGATGCCGAGTTGGGGACCTGCTCCGGATTACTGCAGCTACCGTAGAGGATCAGATCGAGATCGCCGGCCTCGAGCCCTGCGCACGCAAGCGCGCGGCGCGCCGCGACCACGGCCATCTCCATGGCCGAGATGTGCGCGATTCGGCGCTCCCGCATGCCGGTGCGCGTCAAGATCCACTCGTCGTCAGTGTCGAGAAACGTGGTCAGGTCAGCGTTGGTGAGCACCGCAGGGGGCATGCAAGTGCCCCACCCAGTGATGGCGGCGTTCGGCATGGGGGGATCATATGATTTCCGCATGACGATGCCCGCCCTCTCGCTGGTCGCCCTGTTCCTGACACTGGCCGTCGTGGGCTGTGCCGCAGCGCCCGCCTACGACGAGGCCGCGCTGGCGGAGTTCCGTGCCGAGCGCGAGGCCATCCTGCTGGCCGACGACGGCTGGTTCACGGTGGCAGGCCTGCACTTTCTGGCCCAGGGCGAGAACACGGTCGGCTCTGCACCCGACAACGACATCGTCCTCGCGTACTTGTCGGTGCCAGCCCACGCTGGGGTCGTCACGATGACGGGGACCGAGGTGACCATTCGTGCCGCCGCGGGCACCGAACTGGAACTCAACGGTGAACCGGCCCCAGAAGGCCCGCTACGCCTGGAGGCGGACAACCGGCCGGCCGATCTCGTCTCGTTCGGTGACGTGGCGTTCTTCCTGCACTATAGTGGCCCGCGGCTGGCGCTGCGCGTGCGCGACCAGAACGCCCCGCTGCGGCGCGACTACTCGGGTCTGAAGTGGTTTGACCCCGACCCGGAGTTCGTGGCGACGGGCACGTTCGTCCCGGCCACGGACGAGGTCGTCGTCGAGGTACCGAACATCTTGGGTGATCTGGAGCCGTTCACGGTGGCCGGCACGGTGATCTTCGAACTGGGCGGCGAGTCGCACACGATGGAGGCGTGGCGCTCGGGCGAGCGGCTATGGTTCGTGTTCCGCGACCGAACTAGCGAGAACCTGACCTATTCCGCCGCACGGTTCCTCTACGTGGACATGCCGCAGGACGGCAGTACCGTGGTGCTGGACTTCAACTACGCGCGGAACCCGCCATGCGCGTACAACGAATGGACGACGTGCCCGTTGCCGCCCGAGCGGAACCAGTTGGCCGTCCGCATCGAGGCCGGCGAGCTACGGTATCACCCCGACGGGTGAGGATGCGGGTTCAGGGCTGATGGACCCGCGCGCGGCCTGGTACCGTTGCCTGTAGACAGATTGAATGGCCGCGTCGTCGTCCGTGGTACCTGCGACGTCGAACACGCGGCCGCGGCCGCCCGTAACGAGGGGGTTCGGGGTTCAGCCCGGCCGTCACCGTCATGGTGCCCCGTTGGCAAACAACATCACGAAGCGGCCATCCGACAGCAGGTCAAACTGCCGGCGGCCGATGCCACGCTGGAAGAACCCGCTGATCGGCAAAGCCTCTGGGGCGCCGGCCGAGAACGCGGGCTCGGTCTGTAGAGAGGCCACGAAGAGCTGCTGATTGCCATCGTCGAAGAACAGCTCGGTCTGATCTGCCGACCAGACGGGGCGCATGCCGCCCTCGAACGACACCTGAACGGGCTGCCCGACCCGCCCCAGCGGCTGTACGTAGACCTCGTAGCGTCCCGATGCCGTCGATTGGTACGCGATCCAGCGGCCATCAGGAGAAATGTTGCCGCCCAGCGCCTCTGGCCCACTGTTCGGCAGCGCTGTCGTTTCGCGTGTGGTCAGATCGAACGTCCACACCGAGAACAGGTTGTCCACCGACTGGACGTACGACAGCACATTGCCGTCCTGCGACCGCGACTCGGGTGCGCGCGCTGGCGTGACGAGCTGCTCCGGTTCGTCGCTCCCGTCGGCGCTGCGCCATAACAGCACCTCGGCGCCGATTGCCTCGAAGAACATGCGGGTGCCGTCGACCGACCAGTACGGGAACCGGCCCTCCCAACGCCGCTCCAGGGCACCTGGGTCCGACAGTGGCCCGATCCATACGCTGCCGTCCGAGCCTAGTGTCAGCTGCGTGCCATCGGGAGACACGCGGGGGCCGAACGTATCGCCCGGGACCTCGCCGAGCGGCGTTCGCGTGCCGTCGCGATCGACCATCACGAGTTGCAGGGGTGGATCCGTTTGCTGCTGTGCACCGGCCGGAGCCGCCAAACCAACACAAAGTGCCATCAGCACGGCGAGACACGACGCAAAGCCCGGGGGACGCGTCTGCATGGTTGACCTCTCCTCGCTCCCTCCGTGAAACCTGACCGAATTGTAACTTCCGGAGGTGAGCGCGAAGCACATGAGATAGGCCCCGTAATGGGTCGGGTGCTCAGGAGGAATTCCATGAGCACCATCGAGGATCGTCCGGCCTATATCGAGGGACGAGTGTACAAGCACGGTCGGCACCGCCGCCTGCAGGAACGCTAGATGGTGATGGGCCCGACATAGCTCCGGCCCGGGACTTTGAGCCCCTTGCTCAGCGCAATCAACTCGACAGTTTCATCAGGACCCCGATCGTGCTTCGATGGACCTCTGGTCCCTGTGTTGAGAACAATACATGTTGATATATCCGCACATAAAGCGGAAAGTCATGCATGCTTCACGATCGGCGATCTGCCCTGTCGGGCTATGTGAGCGGTCTGCTCTCTACCGGCCGAACGGTCTTCACCGCCGACGAGGCCGAGGAGGCGCTCGGCGTCGGGCACGGCGCGTTCCTGGATGGTGTGGAACGGTTACAGCGTCGCAAGGTGTTGCTCAACCCGCGGCAGGGCTTCTATGTCGTCGTCCCGCCGCAATATACGTCCTGGGGAGCGCCGCCGCCGGCCTGGTACATTGACGCGCTCATGCGCCGCGAGGGTCAGGCCTACTACGTCGGACTGCTCAAGGCGGCGGAGTTGCATGGCGCGACGCACCAGGCGGTCATGGAGTTTCAGGTCGTCGCGGCGAAGCGCCTGCCAAGGATTCGTGCCGGGCGCAGCATGATCGTCTTCTACTTCCGCAAGGGCATGGAAGCGGTGACCACGGGGATCGAGGACCGCAAGACCGATACCGGCACGATGAAGGTCTCGTCTGCCGCGCTGACCGCCCTCGACCTGCTTCGCTATCCGCAAGCGTCGGGCGGCATGGGCAACCTCACCACGGTCCTCTCCGATCTCGGGCGCAAGATCGACCGGGAGCAGCTCGCCGCATTGTCAGTGGTCGTGGAGCCACCTGTTGTGCAGCGCCTCGGGTATCTTCTGGACCATCTCGGCCATGGCGAACGGACGGGGCCCCTGCAGGAGTACCAGAGGGCACGAGGGTCGCTGCCCTGGACCGAGCTCGACCGGCAGGAGGCGGTGGACCCGGACTTCGCGCCTGAGCCGCGCCAGCGCTGTCTCCGCTGGCGGATCACCGCGCGCCGTCTGCCCCAGGTCGACGCATGATCCCGGCGCAGAATATCGTCGCCTGGGGCAACGTCGTTCCCTGGGCCGATCAGCGACAGGTCGAACAAGACCTCATCATCGGCCGTGCTCTGGTGGAGATATTCTCCGACGACATGCTGCGCGCCGCAGTACGGGTTCGTGGCGGGACGGCGCTCAACAAGCTGCATTTCCCGAAGCCGATGCGCTATTCCGAGGATATCGACCTGGTCCGGACTTCCGGCGGACCAATCGGTCCCATCCTCGATCGACTGCGTGTCGTTTTGGAACCGTGGCTGGGGCGAGCGCGGTTCGATCAGAGTCCTGTCGCACCGAAGTTTCGCTTCCGGGTCGATGCCGAAGACGGCAGTGGCGTGCCGGTCCGGCTGAAGGTCGAGATCAACACCCGCGAGACCCAGGCTTTCGACGGCCCGGTGTCGCTGCCGTTGGAGATCGACAATCCCTGGTTCTCAGGCGCAGCGGCCGTTTCGACGTTTTCGCGGGAAGAGATGCTGGCGACCAAGCTGCGCGCGTTGCTACAGCGTGACCAAGGACGCGATCTCTACGACCTCGCGCACGCGTTGGAGGTCTTCGAGAATCTCGATATCGCCCGCATGGTCGGGATCTTCGGGCGGTATCTCGACCTTTCCGACCAGGCAATTTCCCGGGCTCAGGCCCAGGAGCGGATGTTCGCCAAGCTGGCTAACACGCGCTTCCTGCTCGACCTGCGCCCCCTGCTGCCGGCTGCTCAGGCGGAAGCTTTGACGGAAGAGGCAACAGCGGATTCCTTTCGCCGCGTGTTCACGATGCTCATCGATCAGCTGCCCGGCAAGCCCTGGGGAAGGACGCAGGCCATGAAGGAACGCTTCGGAATCTCATGGTGACACGAGCGCGGTTAGCCATAGTCTTCCGTTCGGGTTGGTCATGACGCGTCAATTGCATTCCGGGCTTTACGAAGACCTGCTGACCTCCGCTCTGGAGGCGGAAATCAATGCCCGAACGGCGGAGGGCTGGTGGGTTGACGTCGCCGAGGCGGACTCAACTGTCCGTCCCGAGCTCCTGGCCCGTCACGTTTATCACCTTCTTCGACGCGCGCTCGAAGGGATTCCCGAAGCAGACGACGCTCAGCGGGCGAACCAGGTCGCCTTGGCGAATCGACTGGTGGAGGTCCTCGTCGAACATGGCGCGATGGCCGACGACCGGGTCGCAGACGCCGCGCGCCTGCTCCTGGAGGCTGTGGAACGCCGGGCATTGGGCGGGACACAATCGGCAGTCCCGCGCCCGACACTCTCGCTTCGTCGGACCGGCCTGCTCGTCAATGGACGGCGCGACGTCCAGATCGCAAGCGAGATTGCACGGGAGATCCCAAGTGCTGACCGGATCGATCTGCTGTGCGCATTCGTGCGGCACTCGGGGTTGAGGCTGTTCCGTTCCGAGCTTGAAGAACGGGTACGAGAGGGCACGCGAGTGCGCGTGATCGCAAGCGTCTATACCGGGTCGACCGAACGACGTGCGCTAGACGCGCTTATCGATCTCGGCGCGCAAGTGAAGGTTTCCTACGAAATCGCGCGGACCCGGCTTCATGCCAAGGCGTGGCTGTTCCACCGCCACAGCGGTCTGCACACCGCCTATATCGGTTCGTCAAATCTCACCCACACGGCACAGGTCGACGGCCTCGAATGGAACGTGCGCGTGAGCGCGGCCGAAAATCCGGAGGTGATCGAGCGCTTCGCCGCGACCTTCGAACAGTACTGGCAAGAGCCCGAGTTCGAGGACTATAGGCCCCAGCGTGACAGTGAGCGTCTAGACCACGCGCTCTCGAGACAGCGCGGCGATTCCGGAATAGACGACGGTACTCTGCTGTCTCTGCTGGTCGACGTCACACCGAAACCTCACCAGGCCGTCGCGCTGGAGGCCCTCGAAGCGGAGCGCCTGCGCGGATACCGCCGCAACCTCGTGGTCGCGGCGACCGGGACCGGCAAGACCTGGATTGCGGCATTCGATTTCAAGCGGCTGCGCGACCAGGGTGCGGCTCGTTCCTTGCTTTTCGTTGCGCACCGCGACGAGATCCTCCGTCAGAGTCAGCAAGTCTTTCAGCTCGTACTGCGCGAGCCGGGGTTCGGTGAGCGGCTGGTCGGCGGCGAGCGTCCACGCGCGGGACACCACGTCTTTGCCTCGGTGCAGTCTCTTGCCAACCGGATCGACGAAATCGATCCGGAAGATTTCGATGTAGTCATCGTGGACGAGTTTCATCACGCCGCCGCCACGAGCTACGAACGTCTGCTTTCGCGTCTGAAACCGAAAATCCTCCTCGGTCTCACGGCTACGCCGGAGCGCACCGATGGCCAGCCGGTGCTGCAGTGGTTCGACGGTCGCATTGCCTCGGAGTCCCGGCTTTGGGATGCCCTGGACCAGGGACTGCTCTGCCCGTTTCATTATTTCGGGGTGAACGACGGAACGGATCTCTCAGCGGTTCGCTTCGAGCGCGGAAGATATGTGCCTGGGGAGCTCGATAACGTGTTCACCGGGGATCACGTACGAGCTATTCGGATCCGCCAGGCTGTCGAGGAATTCGTGACAGACCCGCACCAGATGCGGGCGCTGGGATTCTGCGCTGGCATCGGCCACGCCCACTTCATGGCGGGGCAGTTCTCAGGTTTCGGCTACCCGGCAGTGGCGCTCGATGCCAGCACCCCCTGGGACGATCGCCGAGCGGCGCTCGCAAGACTGCGGCGCGGAGAGCTTCGAGCCGTCTTCGCGGTCGATCTCTTCAACGAGGGCGTCGACCTTCCCGAAGTCGACACCGTGCTCATGCTGCGACCGACCGAAAGCGCGACAGTATTTCTCCAGCAGCTCGGAAGAGGGCTGCGGTGGGCCGAGGGAAAGCGGGTCCTCACTGTCCTCGACTTCGTGAGCCAGGTGCAGCGTGAATACCGATATGACGTGCGTTATCGAGCCCTCCTGGGGGGCACCCGTCATCAGGTCGAGCGCGCCATTGAGGCGGACTTTCCGCTGCTCCCACCGGGATGTGCGCTCAAACTGGACCGCATCGCCAAGGAGACGGTGCTGCGCAACCTGAGAGCAGCGGGACACAACGCCCGTGCGCGTCTCGCCGATGACCTGCGTGCTCTCGGACCTGAAACACGGCTCCGCGGCTTCATGGAGGACGCCGGCGTCGAACTCGAAGAAATCT
>CAZHTD010000024.1:0-39558 GCA_964535675.1 uncultured Bifidobacteriaceae bacterium
CGACGACGACCTCAGCCATGACCGATGATTTGCACAACTTGACGTACACAACACCCGGCGTTCACGACCGGGGACTTGAACGAACGAGAACCTGCGCACCTGTGCAACCGTGGTGGAAGCCCCTTGCGAGGACGGCTGGTGCACGGCCTTCGTGCGTTCCCTTCTGGGGGGCCGTCGACATGGACTCGGGAAGCGTTGATTAGGCCCCGGTCAGGAGAGGAGAGTGCTGCAGGCCCCCTTGCTGCACGTGAGGTTACAAGTGCCTCCGTAGGAAGCGAGTCAGGTAGTACGCGTCGAGGATCTTGAACGGTCCGTAGCCCGTCGTATAGTGGCCGCACGGCAGGAGTGCCACCTCGGGATCCTGACCCCGTTGCCGGAACTCGGCGATCAGGTCGCGCGACAGGTCGGGCGGAAACGTCAGGTCCCAGCGCGCGTAGACGAGTAGGGTCGCCGTGGTCGCCACACGATCCAGGTACGTCATGGGGCTAATCGGCCGCCACAGGTCGCGCAGCGCCTCGAGCGTGATGTTCCCGTTGAGGCCTTGGCGTACGTGCCGCGTCGACAAGCCCCGCCACACCACGTCGGCAAAGTAGGGAGACACATGGTTGAGCGCCTGCGCACGGATGGCCGGCTCGTGCGCCGCGGTGAGCATCGCCAGGCACGAGCCGAGGCTGGTACCGAGGATCCCGATGCGATCAAAGCCCAGCGTGCGAAGCCACGCGACGGCGCGCCGGGCGTCCATCACCGCCTGCCGGCACGCCTGCACGGTACGAGCGACGTTGGGGCTGATGATGTAGTCGGCGCGCACCAGTTCCGGCGGCATGCGGACGTCATGATACGGCAGGCTCAGCCGGAGCGCTGACACGCCGAAGCGCGCCAGCAGCCGCGCCAGCCCGATGTGGCCCTCCGAGTCGGAGTTCCACTGTGGCAGCACCAGCACCGCGCGGCCGCGCCCGTTGCGGCACTCGAGCGACTCGTCACCGGTGGCTGGGAACCACCGAGCCATCACGGTGTTGTTCTCGTGGAAGGGTGTTGTCAGGGCGCTCGGAAAACGAAGTGTCCCGCCCTTGCGCCCCCCCGACGTGGCATCGTTGCCAGCCGTGAAGACGTAATCATCGGTCGGCGGCGCCTCGAAGAACCGGGGCGTGTCCGCGAGCGCCTCGCGCACCCACTGCCGGACGCGCGTCTCGGGCGTCCCGTTGCCAGGCGGGAGCCAGTCCTCACCCCACTCGAACGGTCGTACCACGCGGTTGGTGTCGACCGAGGCAAGCGCATGCTCCCAGCGGTGGAAGAGCCGGCCGAGCATCAGTGGCTACCCAGAGATCATCGACTCGAGCACCCGCGCCACGTCCACTAGGTCGTTGGTGCGGCCGGCGTGGCCCACGAGCTGGGCGCCCACCGGCAGGCCGCCCGGCACCGTGCCGCAGGGGAGGGTGATCGCGGGGTGGCCGGTCAGGTTGAAGAGCTGGGTGAGTCGCAACGTGGCTGCGCGCACTGGTTCGTCGGCTTCACCCATAGGCACCGTCTCGGCGCCGAGGGGGGTCGCGGGCACCGGCAGCGTCGGCAGCAGCAGGCCGTGCAGACCGCCGAGCGCGGCGCCGACTTCTCCCTGCAGTACTTGGCGCCCGCGCAGCGCCCGCACGTAATCCTCGGCCAGCACGTATCGCCCCATCTCCAAGCGGATGCGGACACCGGACGTGTAGTCCTCGGGCCGCTCTTCCAGCATAGGCCCGTGGTAGGCGAGGGCCTCGCTCAGGACGATGTGCAGGTAGATAGGTGCGATGTCGTTCGCGTGCGGAATCTGGACTTCCGACAGCACCACGTCGGCCGCGCGCAGCCTCGCACACGTCTCGTCGAACGCGTGCGCGACGCCGTCGTCGAGGCGCGACAGGAAGTACTCACGCGGGATGCCGAGCCGGACGTCGCGTGCCGCCAGTGGCCGCCGGGACGGGGGCACCGTGCCGAGGAGCACCGCGAACAACGTGGCCGCGTCCTCCACGGATCGCGCCAGCGGGCCCACGTGGTCCATCGTTGTGCTGAGCGGCACGACCCCGGTCGTGGGCACTTCACCGACCGTCGGCTTGAGCCCGACCAGCCCGCAAGCCGAGGACGGAATCCTGATCGACCCGCCTGTGTCGGTGCCAATCGACGCGAACGACATGCCCGCCAGCACCGAGGCTGCCGACCCGCCGGAGGATCCGCCGGGCGTGCGCGACGCGTCCAGCGGGTGGTGCACAGGGCCGAAGGCCGAGTCCTCGTTGGTGGTGCCGAAGGCGAACTCGTGGAGATTGGTCTTGCCCACGAAGACCGCACCCGCCTGACGCAGCCGTGCCACGACAGTCGCGTCGGCACCCGCCACGTGGCCGCGCCGCACGTGCGAGCCCGCCGTCGTCGGTGTGCCACGGAGATCCAGCAGGTCCTTGAGCGAGATCGGGACGCCGTGAAGCGGGCCACGGTCGTCGCCTGCGGCCAGGGCGCGGTCGGCAGCCCGGGCTTGCTCGCGCGCCGTGTCGGCCAGCACGGTGATGAACGCGTTGATCCCGGCCTCGCGCGCCGCGATGACCTCTAGGCACCGCTCGGTCTGGGCCTCGGCCGTCGTCGTTCCGTCCCGGAGCGCCCGGCCCAGCTCGGCGATCGTGCGCGCCTCAGCGCTCATCAGTCGTGGGCACCGAGGGCCGGCCGTCGGGCCGGGGGTTCCAGTCGGCCGCGCGCAGCGCTATTGTGGCCCCCGCCAGCATCCGCAGCAGGGACACCAGCTCGGGAAGGCCGCGCCGCTCGGCGTCGCCCACCGCACTCCGCAGCCACTGGTCAACGGTCATGTCCTCGTCATTATGCCTTTCCCGTTTGCACCGAGCCGCGTGTACGCTGGTAGCCCGTGCGCCACACGAAGATCATCGCGACCCTGGGCCCGGCCACCAGCAGCGCGGAGGCGATCACCGAACTGGTGGCGGCGGGCGTCAACGTCTTCCGGCTTAACTTCTCGCACGGCACGCACGAGAGCCACGGCCAGGTCGTCACCCGCATTCGCGAGGCCTCTGATGCCGCCGGCCGGCCGATCACGATCCTGCAGGACCTGAGTGGGCCGAAGATTCGAACCGGCGCCCTGCAGGGCGGCAAGCCACTGATCTTGGCGCCAGGCGACCAGTTCGTCGTGGGCACGGGCGATTTTATGGGCCGTCAGGGCCGCATCTCGACCACCTACAAGGGCCTCGCCGCGTCGGTCAAGCCGGGCGACACACTGTTGCTCGACGACGGGCACCTCGAGCTTCGGGTGGACGAGAGCGACGGCGCTGAGATCCGGACCACCGTAATCGACGGCGGCGAGCTTGGAGAGCACAAGGGCATCAACGCACCGGGGGTGGCGCTGCCGGCCGGGGGGCTGACGGTCAAGGACCTCGACGACCTGCGCTTCGGTGCCGCGGTCGGCGTCGACATGCTCGCGGTCAGCTTCGTGCGGCGGGCTTCCGACTTGCGCGAGGCGCGTGAGGCGCTGCATACGACCGGCGCCGGGCTGACGCCGATCATCGCCAAACTCGAGCGGCCCGAGGCCCTGATCGAGATCGAGAACATCCTCGACGCGTGCGACGCGATCATGGTGGCGCGCGGGGATCTGGGCCTCGAGCTTCCGCTGGAGCGCGTGCCCGGCGTGCAGAAACAGCTCACGCGCATGGCGCGTGCGCAGAGCCGGCCGGTGATCGTCGCCACACAGGTGTTTGAGTCGATGCGCACCGCCCCGCGGCCCACGCGCGCCGAGGTCAGCGACGCGGCAGGCGCAGTGGACGATGGCGTGGACGCGATCATGCTGGCCGGTGAGACCGCGGTGGGGCAGCACCCGGTGCGCGCGGTGCAGATGCTCGACGCCGTGCTGCGCGAGGCCGAGCGCCTGTCGCCCCGGTCGGCCGTGACGCTCGAGACCGTCGGCAAACGGGCCGGCCACGGCCGCGCGTTGTGTGAGTCGGCCGTCACGCTGGCCACGCACGCTCAGGCCTCGGCCATCGTGGCGCTCACTCGCAGCGGCGAGACCGCACGCCTGCTGGCGGCTCACCGCCCGCGCGCGCCGATCTACGCGGCGACCGATCGCATCAAGGTGGCGCGGCGGCTGTCGCTGCTGTGGGGCGTGGTGCCGGTGCTGGCCGCGCTCGGCGACGATGCCACCACGACGGTGAAGCGGATCGGCGCCGACTTGGTGGCCAAGGCCGCCATCGCGCCATCGTCGGTCATCGTCGTGGTGGCCGTCAACCCGGACCTTTCACCCGGCCCGTCGAATTTCCTGAAGGTGCAGCGTGTGTAGGAATGCGAGCTCCGGCTTGGTCTCCGAAGTGCCTGCGTGTGCGGTGGGGTACCCTGCAACCTCGCGCTACGGTCGAGGCGCATTTGAACACGCCGGGCACCAACATCCACCTGATCATCGTCGAGCCACGGGAGCGCGGCCTCGACGCCTCCGTTAGACGCCGACGCGCTGGCCACTTGGTGGCAGGTGGCGCGAGGGGGCTGCATGCCCCGTCCACTGGGGACCTGCGCGGTGGAGTGGCAGCCGACCGACTGGCAGGACGAGGTGCTCAGTCGAATGGGCGTGCGCTCCACCGTACGGTGATGGAGTACCGCAGGGCGGCGAGTGCTTTCTCGTCGACACGTACTGGATGCCCCCCTGACGGCGCGCCCATCGGCCCGATGGCGCTGGAGGTCACCTGCAGCAAGAGTCGGTGGGGCACCGAGCTGCAGCTGCGGCAGCCGGGCTTTGAGGAGGGGCCGCGTTGGCCCCGGCTACGAGATGATGGCGGCGCGTCGAGCTGGTAGCAGGCGCTGGCGTCGCGCAAGGAGTGGCTGGAGCACGCCTGACGCCCCATGATGGCAGCGCGGGGACATGCAGACCTCTCGTGCCCGGCTGTCATTTGTACAACAGGAAAGGCTCGCGCGTGCGGGCGAAGATTTCCTCGTCGGCACCCCACGAGGCGGCAATCTCCGAGGCCGGGACGCCCGCCTCGATCTGCTCGCGCAGCGCGGACGAGCCAGCCAGGACGTCGATCGGCATCTTCTCGCGCTCGTATTCGTAGGGCGGCGGCCGCCAAGTAAAGCCCGCCCCTAGGTGCTCGCGGAACGCGGCAATCAGTGCGACGCCGGTGGCTACCGGGCGGAATGCCTCGCGGTTGGTGACATGGATCTGGCATCCGCCACAGGTCACCCCCGCGTGTTTCTGGAAGGTGGGCTCGAACACCGAAGGCCGGAAATGTACCCCCGCCAAGCTCCGCGCGTTCATGGCGTCGGCGAATGCCTCAGCGTCGATGTTCGGCGCTCCCACCAGCTCGAACGGGCGCGTGGTGCCCCGGCCTTCCGATAGCTGCGTGCCCTCGAAGAGCACCGTGCTCGGGTAAACGATTGCCGAGTCGAGCGTCGGGATGTTGGGCGACGGCAGCACCCAGGGCAGCCTCGTTTCGTCGGCGTACAGGCACCGCTTCCACCCAGTCATCGCCACGACCTCCAGATCGGCGGCGAGGCTGTGCCGCTCGTTGAACAGCTTAGCCGCCTCGCCGATCGTCAGCCCGTGGCGCATGGGAATCGGAAACAACCCGACAAACGACTCGAAGCCCGCCCGTAGCGTCTCGCCCTCGACTGCCGTCCCGCCGATCGGGTTGGGCCGGTCGCACACCACCACCGGCACGCCGTGCCGTGCGCACGCCCGCAGGCAGTTGGCCATTGTGTAGATGTAGGTGTAGATCCGCGCCCCGACGTCCTGCAGGTCGACGACCAGTACGTCCAGGCCCTTGAGCATAGTTGCGGTGGGCTCCCGGGTCTCGCTGTAGAGCGAGTAGACGGGCACCCGCCGGTCCCGGTCCTCACCGTGCGGTGTCTCGACCATGTTGTCCTGCACGTCGGAGCGGAAGCCGTGCTGAGGCCCGAACACCGCAGCCAGACGCGGCCCGCCCCTGCCGGTCAGTCGATCCACAATGTGGCGATACTCGTGGTCGATCGAAGCGGGGTTGCAGACCACGCCCACGCGCAGGCCATCGAGACGGCCCGAGGCCAGCAGCTGTTCGCTGCCGAGGCGGACGCTGTTGGGCGCGGGCATGGCCCTATTATCTGGCAGGGGTGCCGTGGGGCGTCAGTGCCGGAGGGCAGTGATGATCGTTCGGCGTCCGACCGCGGAACGTGGTCGCGCGGATTACGGCTGACTCGGCAGCTGTCACAGAGCAGCGAGTGATCACGCCCGGCCGCACGTCAGGATCATCGTCGCGCCCACCGACATGACACCGGCCTCGGAGCGGCAGCTTGCGTGGGCTGCTTGCCTCTCGCCGGCCTCCGAACAGCACCTGCTGATGAGTCACGTTCGTGCCGTCGGAGGAGCGCAAGGCGCTGGCCTTTGCGCGGGCCGCCACGGTGCGGGCCATCGGCTCGGCCAAGGGCTTCCGCCTGCTGGTCCGCGTGGGCGATCCCGACGAGGAGATGCTACACGTGGCCGGCCGCGAGAAGGGCATCGGCATGGTCGTGCTCGAGTGCAGCGAGGAGGGACGTGGGAAGCGCGCCTACGAGATCCTGCGCCAGAACCGCGCAGCCGTCGCAATAGTCCCTAGTCCACGCGTGCGAGGACAGCGTTGCCCGCGTTGAACTCGACGCGTTCGGGCCGGCCTGCCAGCGGGATGTCCACGTCGACCTCGTCGGCGTCCACCCACACGACGTGAGTCTCCACGTTACCTGCTGCGAACGCCAACTCAATCGGTACCGGCATCCGGAAGCCCTCGAACACGTCCTCCTGGCGGATCGTCCCGCGCAGCGCGAACGGATTCGCCGAGTCGCCGGTGGCCACCACGTCGAGGTCGGGCCGGTAAGTCGGCACCTCAGTGCCGTACACCCACTGGTCGAAGAACCAGTCCATCGGCTCGCCGAACGTGTCGCTGACCGCCTGCTCGAAGGCGGTGGTGCTGGCCACGTCGCCTGTGTGGGACTGGGCGAAGCCGCGCAGCATCGCCAGGAAGCGGTCGTCAGCGCTGGTCACCGGGTCCAGCAGCATCGCGCGCAGCATGTGCAGCACGAGGGCGCCTTTCTCGTAGGCCAGCAGCTGGTACTCCATCGGTTTTTCGGCCGACGCTAGGCGACGGCCGGCCGCCAGAGGACCGGCCTCGTGCCCGTCGCTCTCGCGGACCATCGCCGCGCTCAGACCGTAGTACGCACGGCCCTGGCCGATGCCGAGCGTCACCTCGCCGAGCAGATCGCGGCGCCAGGTGTCGATCGCCTCGGCGAACTCTCCAGGCTCGCCCAGCGTGTGCAGCATGTAGAGCGCGGCCGAGTAATGGGCGAAGCCTTCCGGGATCCACTGGTCGCGGTATGTCTCCCAGCCGACCGCGGCGCCCCACCACTGGTGGGCCACCTCGTGCGCCCGCAGGAAGGCGGCGGTCGTGGCGTTCAGATCGCCGAAGGCCTGGAAGGAGAGCAGCACCAGCCCGGGAAACGCCTGCGCCCCGTAGCCCGGCGTCTCGGTGACCGTCAGCGCGTCGAATGCGTATGGGCCGAAGAAGTCACCGAAGGTGCGCAGCGCGTCCAGCAGCGTGCCGAGCGTCTCCTCGCGGTTGCCTGGGGCGAAGCCGATGCGGTTGCTGTTGGCCCACACGGCGATGGGGGGCGCACCGTCCTCGGCGATCTGCTCGACCTCGAACTGGCCGTAGTGAAATGCCATCATCGCGCGCGACGGCTCGGCCGTGACCCAGCGGAGAATGCGCGTGCCGGCCTCGACGCGTTCGTCGGCCAGCTGGCCGCCGCTGGTCACCCGGTATTCGTCTGGCACACGGAAGGTCAGCCCGAACCGCGAGAGCTGCGTGTCGGGGTGCCGGGGTATCCAGGTCAGCGTGTCGCGTAGCAGGAAGTCGCGGGTGGCGCGCAGCTGCTCGACCATCTTGCCCTCGTAGGCGACCTCGACGAGCACGCGCTCGCCCGGGTCGAGCGCGTGCGGCAGTAACACCGTGAGCCACGGCTCGTAGAGGTCCTCGCCGATGCGGCGATTGTGCTCCATCTGCACGAAGTACACGGGCTCGCCGGAAGGCGCCGCCGGTTCGCCGGGCTCTGCGCTCGTGCCGAGCAGTGGCGTGGCGTCCACGTCGACGGCTGCCTCCGGCGCCGGCCGCCACCGGACGTCGGTAACCTCGAGGATGGGGGAGATCTGCAGGCGCAGCGTGGCCAGCGTCACCTGCGGCTCGACCACAAGGACCGCCGTGGCGCGGGCGTCGCCGTTGCCCTTGAGCGCAAGGTCCACGTCGGTGCGCAGCACTGTGGCACGTGGCGCCCATGGCTCGTCGCCCGGCGCCCACGGCCGTGGCGAAAGGCCGAAGTCGCGGAAGGTGGGGTTGTCCACGTCCCCGTCGGGCTCGCGGGGGAAGGCCGTTACCCCGGCCGTCTCCTCCCCGGCTTCGCCCAGCGCGTTGGTGCCCAGCCACACGTCGAGGCCGCGTCGCCCCGAGTCGTACCGGGCGACCGCCACCTCTTCCTGCCGGTGCGGCTCCACCTCGATCGAGAGCCAATCATGGTCGCGGCCGTCGACCTCGGCGTAGAAGTACGGCGCCGAGGGGGGCCGCCCGCCCTCGCGGGTCCACCACAGGTCCATCAGCACGCGGCTGTCGGGGTTGGCGAGCTGGTCCTCGCGCAGGCGCTCGCGGCGGTCGTCGAGCAGGTCGGCCGCGCGATCCGCGTCGCGGCCAGGCACGCCGTCGGCAAGCGCGCTCAGTCGTTCGCCCACGTCGCTCGTGAACCAGAAGACCAACCGCTCGAACTCGTCCTCGATGAAGTCCTCGTCGGCCAGCCGCCGGAGCTGGTGATGCTCGGCGCCGTCCGGGGGGTACCAGCGCAGCACGCCGCTGCCCAAATAGACCGCCCCGACAGCCGCCCCGCCCTCGGCGGGAGACCACAAGTACAGGTCGCCGTCCTCAAGGGCGAAAGAGAAGCGGTCGACCCTCAGCTCGGCACCCCGGATGTGGCCGGCCGGGACGGGACGGGCCTCAAGCAGCTGGTCGTAGAGGAGCGGCGCGCCCAGGGACGCGGATGGGCCGCCGGCGTCCTGGGCGTGAAGGCCAGCGGCGAGCGCCACCATCAGGATGGCGCTGCCCCCGACACGATGCACGCGTCGATCACTACATGCTGCGATCAACCGCCTCACCACGGATGTAGACGTCCGCAATCGTGCGTGTGTTGGTGATGTCATCAAGGGGATTCGTCTCGAGCACGACGAAGTCAGCGTCCTTGCCCACCTCGATTGTTCCCTGGTCGGGCAGGTTCGCGACGGCGGCCGCGTTGCCCGTGGCGGCCACTAGGACGTCGGCTGGCGACATGCCCGCCGCCACCATGTCCTCCATCTCGATGTGCGCCGCCCACGGCGTGTTACCGTCGGTGCCTAGGGCGATCGTCATCCCCGCCTCGCTCAGCCGCGCGAGGTTGCGCCCTTGGATGCCCCACGTCTCCTGCTGGTCAGGGTTCTCGACGTTGTTGGCCTGGAGTTGCTCGAACTGCTCGGCAGGAATAGCGCCCTCGAGCCAGCTCAGCTCGGTCGGCACGCCGCGGCCGGGCATGTTCGGAATCAGTACGACGTTGCTGTTCTGGATCATCGTCACGAACTCGTCGTCGACATCCATGTCGCGAACGCCGTGGGCGAACACATCAATCTCCGCTTCGACTAGGCCCTTGGCATCCTCCAGCGTGAAGATGTGGGCAGAGACGCGGATGCCGGCCTGGTGGGCCTCGTCGATCACGGCGCCGTAGAGCTCGGGCGTCATCTTGTCGTACTGCCCGCCGCGGTCATCGACCCAGACTTTGATGATGTCGACGCCGCGCCCCGCCTCTTCCTGCACGGCCGCGCGGGCCTCCTCCTCGGTGTTCACCCAGTGGGGCACTTCGGAGCGGCCAGGCTCGGGCCGCGTGATTCCGCGGCCGGCCGTCCGGTAGCGTGCCGCTCCCGGCAGCACCTCATCCCGCATCTCGATCTGCACCGGGTCGGGGTCCATACCCATGCTCAGGACGCCGCCGATACCGAAGAACGCGCGAGTCTCAAGGTCTGCGACGAGTGCGTCGCGGTCGGTACTCATGTGGGTGTGGGCATCGATCATGGCCGGCATCACCGTGCGGCCCGTCAGGTCGATGGTGGCCGCACCCTCAGGGGCGATGACTGCTCCGGTCGCGCCCACCATCGTGAACTGCCCGCCATCGACGACGAAGGTTGCGTCCTCGAGTACCTGGCCGTCGCCCACGATGACCCGCGCACCCTGATAGACGGTGGCCGTCGGCGCGGGCGGCGGTGCCTCCTCCTCGGGTACCGCACAAGCCGCCACGAGGAGCCCGGCGGTCCCCAGAACGACACCCGGCATCGCTCCGTGAATCTTGGTTCGAAACATCTGTACCCTCCAGTTCCGCATCTTACCTCGGAGCATGCTCCATGCTGTGACGCACCGTGCTGCGTCACAGCGGCGCGCTGACTCAGGGCATCCGGCCGTCGAAACTGAGGAAACCCTCGACATTCAACCGAAACAGATTGGCGCGGATGCCCTGAGGCGGCACGGCATCTGGCGGCCGTTGGTAGGTCACACGGTACTGCGTGCTCTGCCGGGCGTGGCTGACGGCGATACGTTCGCCGAGTTCTGGCAGCAGAGTGGCCAGACGCGAGCTAGCCGCAAGTGTCTCGTAGAAGCCGCCGGTCATGTTTGTGATCTCCGTGCCGACCAACGTCTGCACGGCGCCGGCGACCGTTCCCTGACCACCCGGAGCACGCTGCGCGGGGTCCATCCACACGGCCACGTGGTAGGTGGCCGGCTTGGCATTGGTCTGCTCGATCAGCCGGCCGATCTTGCGCTCGTACCCACCGGTGACCGACGGGTCCGTGCCGTTGCCCGCAATCACTAGGACGGTGGCGAAGTGTGGACTGTCGTCGTCGCGGATCCGATCGCTGGCTTCGACCAGAGCGTCGACGAAGGCCGTGTAAATGCCGGTGTCCGGCACGATTCGGCCGATGCCTTCAAGAGCCTCCTGCCGATCAGCTGTCATTCGTACGACGAAGCGCGGCTGTGGACTCGTGGCGACAATCTCGATCTCGACCCCGTCGGGGAGCATCGTGACCAACTCGCGCAGGCCAGCGCGCAGCTGACCGAGGGCGGGCACCATGTGGCTGCTGTTGTCGACGATGATGTGCAGCTTCATCGGCCAGCGCACCTGCTCGAGTGCCACGGTGAAGCGGGTGTCGTCGTCCTCAATGATCTCAACCTCTTCGGGCCGCATGTCGAGCACGGGGAAGCCAGCGCCGTCGACCACCCAGAGGAACAACGACTGCACCTCCTGAGCGCGTGAACTCCCGCCGGCCGCCAGCACGAGCAGAAGCGCCACCGTCGCCGCCGCCCACTGCTGATACGCGCGTGGTGTCCTCACCCGCAGCCCCCCCTATCTGGTCGTGTGATTCGGGCGCGATCTTACCCCACCCGACGGCCCCGGTGCCCTTCTATACTTCGGGGCCATTCTGTCCCGCGTTCCTCGTCGCGTCGTGCCTGTCGCTGTCGCGATGTGCCGGAAACGGGGCCTCGACTAGGGACTAGGGCTCGGAGCCGGGGCAGGCGATGAAGCCCGACCGCCGGCACAGGCCGGCCAGTGTCTCGGCCTCGGCGATCTCCCCTGGCGTCAGACGCATGCCCAGTTCTTGCTGCGCCTGCAGGCGGCGGATCCAGTCCTCACCGATGCTGTCCTCGGTGGCCAGACTGAGCCACATGTAAGCGCGCACCGGGTCAATCGGCACACCTTGGCCCGCCTCGTACATCCGGCCAAGGTTGAACCGCGCGATCAGTTCGCTGTCTGCGGCCATGCGCCACCACCGGTACGCCTCGGCGTAGTCTTGCTCGACGCCCTGCCCGGTGAAGTACATGCGCCCTAGGTTGTACTGAGCATCGGTGGCGCCCTGTGCGGCTGCCAGCCGGTACCAGTGCACGGCCTCGGCGAGGTCCAGTGCCACGCCGCGGCCGTACTCGTACATAAAACTGAGGTTGAACTGGCCGTCTTGGCTGCCCTGTTCAGCGGCCAGCCTGAACCAGCGCACGGCCTCGACGTCGTCCTGGGGGACACCGTTGCCGTCAAAGTACATACGCCCGAGGATGACCTGCGCCTCGGCGTCACCCGACTCGGCGGCCGCGCGGATGCGAGGGAGGTCGGCCGGGTCCGGCGCGCCGGGGATCTGGGCGGCCGCGCGCACCGGCAGTGAGGCGACGATGACGAGCGCAGTGACGACGGCAACTCCGCGGAGTGAGTGCATGCGCGTCTCCGGGAACGGACCAAGCTTACCGCAGGCGCCCGCTGCGAACGTGCTGCGTGACGGCACTGCACCTTGACCATGACAGCCCGGGGTGGCCTCGGTCGAGGTGGACAACTCCAAGCGCTCGAGCTTGGCTGGCTCCATCGGTGTGACCGCCGCGTCGGCCTAGGGACTGCCTTCTGGTGTGCTGGACGGTCCGCGCCGAGAGGAACGGGCACCGGCGCGTCTGCAGCGTCGGCAGGCGGTTCATGAAGTTGTAGGCGGGTCGCAGCGTGCCGGCCTGCGCTCCGTGCAGCATGGTCTTGGCCGTCCTTTGCTCTCGTCCGCGATGCCCATGTTGAGCACCGCCTGGGGGTCCGGCGGCATCGCTAGATAGCCGCTCACGTTGAAACCCGCCGAGGGCCACCTGGATGCTGGTGGCGTGCAGCGGGCGTGTGATATCGACGGCACGTGTTGCTCTGGCCGCCGACGAGACCGACCAGCGCCCTGCCATCGTTGTCGCGGATGGTGCGGATGATCTCGCCGGTGCGGACGCGCGCGTTCGTGTCGTCGATGGCCGTGATCCGCATTTCGACGTTGTCGCCCACTACGTCTCTCCTCGTAGTCGAGCGCCAGCCCGTACATGGCGGCCGGCGAGCTGGACGGCATAGTGGACCACAACGACTGGATAACGGTAGGCGTCATCGTCGCTTAGGAGGGCTTGATCAGTTACAAGTGGAACACCGTCGCGCGCCGTATTCTCCTGCAGTCTAGAGAATAGATGCCGACGTTGCTGCCCGGGCTTGGTCGGCCGCTCCGCTATAATCGCGCTTCGAACGTATGAGCAGGATGACGCGCGACGAGAAGCTTGCGGGCGTGAAGGACCTCGCCCCGTGGTTCCACTGCATCGACCTCGGCGATGGGGTGCTCACCAAGTCCGCGAGCATCGCGGGCGAGCACGACAATCATCCCCGGCCCACTTGGAACGTCATCCGGCGCTTCCTGCCCAACGACCTTTCGGGGCAGGAGGTGCTCGACGTCGGGTGCAATGCTGGCTTTTACGCCATCGAGGCCAAACGGCGGGGCGCCAGGCGGGTGCTGGGCGTCGAGGCCAAGCGCCTGCACGTGCGGCAGGCGCAATTCGCGCGCCGGGCGCTGGATCTGGACATCGAATACAAGCGAGGGTCGGTCTACGACCTGCGCGTAAAGACCTTCGGGCAGTTCGATGTCACACTAGCGCTCGGGCTTATCTATCATCTTAAGCACTTGATGTTCGCGCTCGAGAACCTCGCGTTGGTCACGCGCCACTTGGTGATCCTCGAGACCGAGGTGTATCCGCCCGACCGGAAGACCAAGCCGTTCCACTTGGTCTACGGCGACAACGACCAACGCGTGCACACCCTAGGCTACGTGGAGAACGCGCCCGACGCCCTCGAGGCCTCCTACAACTGGTTCCTCCCGAGCGTTGACAGCCTGCCAGCGCTCATCCGGGGGGGGGGCTTCGACGAGGTCGAGGTGGTGGATGTGCGGGGCGCGCGCGCCGTGTGCGTGTGCCGCAAGAGCCGTGAGCTGCCTGACAGCAGCACCCCCACTCACCTGCGCCATCGCCTCGCCTTGGATCGGGATCGCGTGAGCTGCGGCCCGGGTGATCCCATCCATTTCAGGGTCCGCCTCGAGAACACTGGGCTGGCCACTTGGCTCGCTGCTGGCGAGGGCCGCAGCGAGAAGGGCTCGGTACGACTGGGTGGGCACCTCTGCAGGGAGGAAGTTGAACTCGACTGGAACTACGGGCGCGCGAACCTGCCCGGTGACGTACGGGCCGGTGAAACGGTGGAGGTCGACATCGAGATGCGTGCCCCGGAGCAGCCCGGCACGTACCGGATCGAGTTCGACCTAGTCGACGAACACATCGCATGGTTTGAGGACCTGGGTTCCCCTATCGCCTCGGCGACCCTCTCGGTCGCGTAGGCACTGCTGCTGGTGCTGCTCCGTGCCGGCTCCGAGCACCCTTCACGCACTGAAGTCGCTCGTGCGCTCGATGCCCCACCGGACTGCCGCCCGTGACGCCGCTGGTGGCGCCCCGGGGTAAGCCGCAGTGGCGATCGGCGGTGAAGTTGCCCGCGAAGAACCGGCAAGCACTCAAGGAGGGCCGGTTCGGCTGTTAGCGACTTCAAGCATTGGACCGGCTCGGCATCGGCCGGCTGTGCAGCAGCACGGTGGGCGTGGTGCTCGTGTGCATCTGAGGGCCTTACGGCACGAGCATCCGGATCGTCCCATCCTGCCGAGAGGTGATGAACAGCTCGCCGTCGCGGCTGCGACCGAGGTGCAGGTCGGTGCGGGCGACGGGCTCGCCGAGTGTCTGTTCGATCAGCTCTTGGAGCGTGACGTCCCTTCTGGCTCCGTTCGCGTCCCGGACGTAGAGCTGGATCTCCTCGATCGGCGCGACCGTTCGCGGCACACCGTCGTCGGCGGCCTTGAGCGCGGCCGTGTCGGCTGCGAACAGGCGCCCGAGGCGGATGTCGCCGAAGACGAACTTACCCTGCAGCGCGGGGATCATCCCGTGATAGGTGAACCCGTCGGTGACGGCGTTCCCCTCGTCGTGGTCGTAGATGGCGACGGGGTACTCATAGCCGTCGTCGCGGTGCCCGTCGACGACGTCGGCCGGCAGCGCGTACAGCTCGTTCAGCTCGCCCCGCTGCGCACCCCGCGCGTTCTCCCAGTAGCCCTCGCGGTGCATCCATCCGTAGTTGCCGCCGTTGTGGACGATGTTGATCTCCTCCACGTGGTTCATGCCGATGTCGGCCGCGAACATGGTGCCGTCGTCGAGATCCCAGGACAGCCGGTGTGCATTGCGGAAGCCATGCGCGTAGATCTCGCCCAACGTGTCGGGATCACCGTCAGCTGCAAATGCGTTGGTGGGTGGGATGGTGTAGTCGCCAAGGCCCTTCTCGCCGCCGGTGACCGACGGACTGCGCGGATCGATGCGCAGGATGGCCGTGATGATCGAGTCGAGCCGCTGCGTCTGCGTGGGGTCGTTGGCGTTCGGGCCGGCGCCGTTGCTGAAGCCGTAGTCGCTGCCGCTCGTGAAGAGCAGGCCGTAGTTCTCGTCACCAGGTCTTGCCGTGGGGTCGAACTCGACGGCGCCCATCGGGTGGGTGAGGCTGTCGACGACATGTGCCGAGCGCAACAGCTCGCGTCGCGTGCCGGCGAAGGTGTCCGCGGCCGGAGCGTCGGCGCGCCACTCGGTGATCACGTTGTGATAGGTGACATCGCCGAGCCCAAAGCCAGGTGGAATGAAGTCTGGCGTTCGCGGGTTTTCTGGCGCGCGCTCCGCGTGGATCGTGTAGAAGAGGCCGTTGTCGGGGAACTCGGGGTGGAACCCGAATCCGATGAACCCGCTCTCGAGACGGTTGTAGAACGCCATCGGAAACGCCTCGGCGACGTTCGCATACAGGTGCGGCTCGCCGTCATCGTCGAGCAGGTAAAGGAAGCCGCGTGAGTCGTTGGCGAAGCGGCGACCGTCTGGCGCGTCGCGCACGAAGCTCACCCGTGCATAACCGGCCGCGTCCTCGTTGGGCGGCAGCAGATCCTGCGTTTCCGGGAGGCGCGCGTAGTCCCGGATTTCCACGGCCAAGCCCTGTACCGCGATCGGTTCCGGGATCGGATTGCTGGTGATCTGTGCGGTAAGCTGGCCTGTGGCAAGCAGCGTGAGGCCGGCTGCGACGGCGCGCGGCATCGTGGGGTGCATTGACTCCTCCTGCGAGAATTGGGGGTTCACGACGCTTATATCAAATCCGTATCACACCGGTCCCCGTAATGTTCAGGTTCCGACGAACGGGGGGGATCGTGCTGTTGCGAACAGCCTTGATACTCGTCGCGCTACATTCGCCGCGCCACGAGACGGCCGGGGCCAAGTTCCTAGCGGCCATCTTTGAGGCCGAGAAGCCACCGCTACATCTGCGCGCGAACGCCCCATGGTGCAACGTCACCAGCGAGTCGTTGCCGTCCTGCGATGGCAAGCTCGGCGGAAATCCTTGGTGTTGTCGTTCCCCCGCACCTGCCTAGGCCTTCGCTGACCCTGACGGGACGGGGCACCAACTCGACGATAACCGCGTTGGGCGTCTGGCTGCTACTCGAACGGCGCCTGCCGCTCGATCAGCAGCTCGTTCATCAGGTCGATCTCGGCCTGCTGGCTCTTGAGCACGGCGGTGGCGAACGTCCGCGTCGGCGGATGATCACTGCGAGCGAGCACAGCCTCCGACATGTCGAGCGCGCCTTGGTGATGCACGATCATCAATTCGAGGAACAGCCGCTCGGCCACGACGCCCGTCGATGCTTCGAGTGCGGCTATCTGCTCCGGGGTTGCCATTCCGGGCATCAGTGCGTTCCGGCGCATCGGCTCGTTCATCTCCATGGCCATGCCCGAGCGGCCGGGGCGTGTCATCCACATCATCGGCATCTCGCTGCCGAGCTGGCCGAGGCCCCATTCCACCAGCCAGCCGTAGAGTTGGCCGGCTTGGTGCGCCTGCGTGGTCGCCATGTCGTAGCCAAGCCGACGCATGCCGTCGTCGTCGGAGCGGTCGCGCATGATCATCGCCAACTCGACGCCCTGGATGTGGTGTACCTGCATGTCACGGGCAAAGCCCGCCTCTGGGCTTGTGTCGCCGGGCGGTCGCGGCGCGGTCAGGCGACCGGCCGCGAGCATGGCGGCGCCGACCAGCACCGCGACGATCAAGAGTGTGTCGAGGCCGACCGAGCGGCTCCGCATCTGCTCATCCACTGACGCCTCCGCTGCACAGAGCGCCGGGCTCGGGCACGAACTGACTACGCCAGTACTCCTCGAAGAACTGCGGGATGCGCGGGTCGTCGGGGATCGAGACCTGCAACTGAGCGTTCCACGCGCTCAACACGATAGGCGACGGTAGGCCAAAGTAGGGAGACATAATCACGTACGTGGAGGGAAGCTGTGACCGCAGGACGTCGAGCTGTTGTTCGCTGAGCTCTGGATCGTGAGTTACCCAGACGGCGCCGTGCTCCAGAGAGTGGACGGCGTTCTCGTTCCGGACAGGCTCGTCGTAAATTCCGCAGTTCAACCATATGGGGTTGTGCTCGCCGCCGGTCGGCGGGTTCTGCGCGTAGATGACCGAGCCGTCAACGTGTCCGGCGCTGTTGCTGAACAGCTGCACCCCCTCGATAAACGCGCCTTCAGAGCCCGGGGCGTACCGTGACCCCGGGGCGAGGAACAGCGCCGCCACGATGGCGACGACAGCCGCGACAGCGCCCGCTTTGGCCAGCGTCCGAGTGATCGCGACCCGCTTCCTCTTGCGGGTCGAAGCCGCCGCCCGCGCCGCTTTTTCTTCCACCCGCTGTTCCTTCGCTGCAGCCCGCTCTTCGGCAGACTGCCCCCTGCGTTTCGACTTCCGGCTCATCGTATGCCTCCCGTCATCACTCCCGTCTCGCCAGCCCTTCTCGGCGTTCCTTTCCTAAATACCACGGCCGACGCTGGTCCCGCCCGGCACGGTCTACGATAATGGCGCGGCTGGTCGGCGTGGTGGAACCGGGGAGTGTCGCGATCTGTGGGCAGAACCGCTTGAATGCAGCGAGCGGTCATGGCCAGAGGTTGATGGATCCATCAACCCTCTTGGCACGGAGCCGAAGCCTGCCCACTCGAGGCACGCGTAGCGCGAGGTCGAGCGGGCTCGAAGCCCTCGTCGGCGGTGACTGCGCTGGCGACAGCCGCGGGCTGGTAACGGGCATCGGGCGCTCGCGCGGCGGGTGCCGCGGAACCGGGAGGGCCGGTTGTCGACCGAGCTGTTGTCCCGCGCTCGGAGCGGTGAGCGTGCGGGCGGAGCTGGATGTACAAGGGGTGTCGATGCGCACGGCCCCGGCGAGCATCAAGGCGCTGTGCGGGCTCCCGTGCTCGGCCAGCACCATCAGCCGCATCAACGCGCGCCTCGACGGGATGCTGGCTCGCTGCGCGGCGCGGCAGCTCGACGAGGCGGCCCCGCACCTGACGCTCGACGCGCGCTACGACAGTGCGCCTCGCGCCGTGCCTCCGCAATGCGCACGACGCGCTGCCCCGCCAGACCCGACGACAATGGCCGTCAGGCGCGCAGCTGCGCTATGCCCGCCGCGATCTCCAGGAGGCGTCGCAGGCCCTGCAGGCCTGGCGCCAGCGCTGGGCGCCGCGCGCCCCCCGGCTCTCCGATTGGGTCGAAGCCCAGGTCGGCGACACGCTCACCGCCTACCGGCTCCCGCGGCAGCACCACACGCCCCGCACGTCGCCGACCCTACTTGACCGGCTATCATGCGGCGCACGCCGGGCGTCCGCATCTGGCCAGCTGCCCGCGGCTGATACGGGCACGGCGCGCCGGGGCGCACGAGGCCTGGCTCGCAGACCACCGCTACCGGAACATGGACTGCCGCACGATGCAGCAGAGGGCCCTGCCGCAGGCGGCTGCCTGAACGAGCACGACCACGACCTCAGCCATGACAACTTGACGTACACGACCTGGAACCGACGCTGAGGACCCTGATGACACCTCATCGATGGGGACTGGTTGCCTTGACCGTGGTCGGACGAGCGTGAGAAATCGACTGGCTGCGATCATTGCAGGAAATGCCGTCGGGCGAGTATCGCTTGGCGCCGCAACTGTGCGTGCGCAGCGTCACCGGGCCCCTGCGGTTCTTGGAGCCCGATGCCTGCAACGCGCGCGGGCCGGGCCCGCGCGTGGTACTCGGTCTGGCTAGGCTCTAGTCGGCTGCGCGCATCGACGCAACGGTGATCATCCTCGTCTCTGGGTCGAGCGTCCCCGTGACCACCACCTGCTGTGCCGCCAACCCCACCGGCGTCTCCTGATCGCTCAGGAAGTAGGTGGTGCGGCCGGACTCGAGAACGTACGGCACGCCGTGCGCCAGCACGCACATCCGCACGCACTCGGCGTCGGTAGGACCCATCCGCATCGCCTCATGGCCGATGCCGGCGCACTCGAAGTCCTGGATGGTGCCGGTGAATGCCTGCGTCTCGGGTGCCTGCGCGGCTGGCAACGCAGACAGCGTGGCTAGGGCGAGCAGGATTGGAAGCAACCGCATCATCACTGTGTCTCCTGGGGCTGGAATGCGGGGGCGGCGCACGCGGCGCCGCCCCTGGCTTGGAAGGCTACTCGCCCGGAATCATCAGGTGGGCCGTCGACGTGCCCGCGTTCATCAGCCAGACGCCTCCCGGCGTGGGGCTGTCGGGGAAGCCGGTCGACTCGGCAGTCCCGCCCGGCACCGCGATGGTGTGGTGGCGGCCGGCGGTGGCTTGGTCCTGGCCTTGGAAGTGCCACCAGACCGAGCCGTAGACCGGCATCTCACGCGAGCCGTCCACCTCGAGGGCTTCAACCCTCGCTTGGCGCTCGGCGCGGTCGGTCGTTGTCTCGATCTCCATGTTCTGAGCCGCGCGTGCGAGGTTATCGACATGCGTGCACGTCACCGAGAACGGAAGCTGGCCGGGCAGGCCGGACTTGTCGAAGCAGACGACGCTGTTGCTGCCGCCCCGAAGCGTTTCATAGCTCCAGTCGGCCGGGCTCCACTGGATGACCATCGCCGCAGTGCGCAGTCGTTCCGGGGCGGCCAGGACGGCCTTGTCGACATCAGCCTGCGACGCTCCGGGCTCGAGCGGCTGTGCCTGTGGCGGAGCGCCGCGCTGGGCGAGTGCGCTGCCTGCGACAAGCAGCGCCGTGATGGCGAACAGGATGGTGCGTCTCATAAAAGTCCCTCTCTCCCTCGCGTTCCTGGGCGTTTCTCGAAGACCCCCCCGTAAGTACCTAGTCCGCACCGTTATGCGCGCGGCCCGGCCCGGGAGCATTGGGAAGTATAATCTCTAGTAGTTCCGACGTGATCTAACAGGCTCCCTGGTCGGGGTCGTCTGTCCGATGGCGTCTATGCGGCGCTGTCGCGGCGCCTATCCTCGAAGGTCTCCCAAGGCGTTCGCCCGCAGCACATCTGGTGCGTCCGCTGCTCATGTAGGTGCCCCAGCCACGCATCGAGGGCGGCCTGTAGCTGCGCCAAGCTCGTATACAGGCGCTTGCGGACGGCCACCTGGGAGCACTCCTGCCGCACCGTCTTGTGGAAACCGTTCGCAGATGCCGTGCGTCTGCGGGCTCTTCACCGGCGTCTTCGTGTGGTCGACACCGTTGATGGCCAGCAACAGCTAAGAGGGCTGCTCATCGTAGCGACACGGTCGGCGAGGAGGCGCAGCCCCGCCGTGATGGGCGTTTACGCCGTGGCGCGCGTCCGCCCACTGCGAGTACGTGATGGGGAACGTCTGCTGGGCGACCCCGGCTGACACCCTTCAGCGGGCCTACACAGCTGGCGTCGCGATAGCTCGGATGGGCGGGGCTCGCTCCCCCCGCTGGCCTCCTGTGTCCTCACGCTGGCGTTCGAGCCCCGCGACCTAGGCCTCTCGGTCAGCAGCACCCCTTCCTCGGCAGCCTGAGTGCCCCAATGACGCGAACGGGAGTCCTTCGGAAATTGAGCAAACGGCCTTCAGTCCGAAAGATCGATCAGATCCGAGTTATCGCACCTCTTGTATTGGCACTGGACGACGTGGACGTGCTCATAGAAAACGTCGATCATCCAAACTGAGGCCGAGCCACGGCTGCCCGGCAAGGTCGTTGACGGCGGATTCCGCACGAGACGGTCAGCTTGTCGCGGACTCAGTGCCGCCGGCCGACATATTCGTCAACCAGACTGCGCACGAGGAACCGGACGTTTTCCGGCCGCTCGGCAAGCCTCCGCATGAAATAGGGATACCACTCGGGACCGAACGGCACGTAGATCCGAACGGTGTAGCCTTCGTCCCGCAACGCCTCCTGCAGATCGCGCCGAACGCCGTACAGCATCTGAAACTCGAAGTCCCGCGGGCCGATGCCTTGCTCGCCCGCGAACGTCCGCGCCGCATCGATCATGCGAGGATCGTGAGTCGCGATCGCCGGGCGGGTCCCCTCGGCCAGCAGCACGCGCATCAGGCGAAGAAACGCGGTGTCGACATCGGCTTTCAAACGGTAGGCGATCGCTGACGGTTCATTGTAGGCACCCTTGCACAGCCGCACCGGGCCACCCCGTTCAAGAACCCGCCGCAGATCCGCCGCTGTACGATGCAGATAGGCCTGCAGTACGACCCCGACGTTGCGAGAACCCTCGTTCCACACGATGTCGAAGACATCCAGCGTGTCGTCGAGCATGTGCGAGCCCTCCATATCGACCCGCACGAACCCGTTGTGCTTGGCGGCCTCCGCGAGGATGTCCCGCAGGTGGCCGAGGCAGAGTTCGCGATCCAGCTCTAGGCCGATCTGGGACAGCTTGACCGACACCTTGCACTCCATCCCGGCGCTGGCCACCGCGTCGATGGCCGTCAGGTAATCGTGCACAGCCACGCGGGCGGCCTCCTCCGACCGCACGTGCTCGCCGAGATGATTGAACGTGTGCGTGAATCCCTGCCCGTCGATCTCTCTCAACGTCTCGACCAGCTCGGTGATGGTCTCTCCGCCGACGAATCGGCGCACGAAGCTGTCTGGCCTGCGCATGCCGCCGCGGACGAGCAGCGACGCGAACGCCGACCTCCGCGCGAGCGTCAGGAAAAGACTCCGGGACAGCGCGTTCAGCATCGTGTCAAACGGCGCCCTACCGCACCAGTACGCGGCTCTGCTCCCGTAGGAACTGCTGGAGGTAGTAAGGTCCGCCCGCCCCGCGACCGGACGAGCCGCTCGTTTTCCACCCGCCGAACGGGTTGATGCCTGGCCAGGCGCCGGCTGTGGCGTTGGCGCGCCGATTGGCGTAGAGCACACCCGCCTCGGCGCGGTCGAAGAACTCGGCCACCTCGGCCTCATCCTCGGTGAAGATGCCGGCGGTCAAACCGTAGTCCGTCTCGTTGGCAAGGCGAAGTCCCTCGTCGAGGGAGGCGACCCCGACGACGATTGTGATGGGCGCGAACAGCTCGTCTGCCAGAAGCCGGTGCGACGCCGGAAGGCCCTCGATCACGGTCGGCTCCACGAAGTACCCATGTGCGTACGGCTCCGCCATCAGGCGCCGGCCGCCAACCACCACCCGTCCGCCGTCTCTCCGCGCCTCGGCGACCGCCTCTTCGAAGCGTTTAACGGCTCGCGCGTTGATGAGGGGGCCGTGCCATACCTCGCGGTCGAGCGGATTCCCGGTTACGAGGGCGGCCGTTCGTTCCGCCAGCAGTTCGACGAACCGCTCGCGAACCTCGTGTGCCACGTATACCCGCGAACACGCGGAGCACTTCTGGCCCTGCGCGCCGAAGGCTGACCGCAGTACGCCGTCGGCTGCCTTCTCGAGATCGGCGGAGGCCAGTACCAGCGCCG
The DNA here is from genome assembly GCA_964535675.1 of uncultured Bifidobacteriaceae bacterium. Lineage (GTDB taxonomy): Bacteria > Acidobacteriota > Vicinamibacteria > Vicinamibacterales > UBA2999 > CAZHTD01. The sequence goes on from CAZHTD010000024.1 coordinate 22,609, forward strand.
GGTTCTTGCCGCCCATCTCGGCGATGAGCGGCCTGGGAACCGGCCGGCGGCCATTGTCGCGAATCAGGGACATACCTGCAGCTCGCGACCCGGTGAACACGACGCCGGCAATACCAGGGCTGTCGACGAGAGCCCGCCCTACGACGCCACCCTGCCCCGTCACGACATTGAACACACCCGGCGGCAGCCCCGCTTCCACGGTCATGTCGTGCAGCGCGAGACCCAGCCACGGCGTATCACTGGCCGGTTTGAGCACGACCGTGTTGCCGGCGACCAGCGCGGCACCAGCCGGTCCGCCCGCCAGCGCGAGCGGGAAGTTGAACGGAGAGATCACCGCCCACGCCCCGTAGGGTCGTAGCACGCTTCGGTTCTCCTCGTTCGGCCCGAGCGTGCCCATCGTCGTGACGAAAGCGTTGTGTCGCTCGAGTTCGTCGCAGTAAAAGGCGATCAGTGCGGCCGTTTCCTCCACGTCGCCGAGGCACTCGAGACGATTCTTGCCCGCCTCGAAGCCCATGAGCGCCGCCAGCTCGCAACGGTGAGAGCGGATGGCATCCGCGATGCGACGGACAGCCGCCACGCGGTCGCGCCCCGGCTGCCCGGCCCACCCCGGAAACGCCTCGACCGCAGAGTCGATGGCCTTCTGCACCTGCCCTGGCGTCGCCTGCTGGAAGCGGCCGAGGCGGATTCGGGTATCGTGCGGGCTGACATCGTCGAACACCTGAGGCGACGACACCGCTTGGCCGCCGATCCAGTTCGGGTGAACGGCTCCGAACCGCTGTTTGACTCGTTCGACCTCCTCATCGATCTCACTGTGGAGCGCCTCGAGTTGATCCCCGGTCAGCGTCGTATAGGTGATTTTTACGTGGGTGTCGGCACTCATCAATCCTCACCTGGGGTACTGGTCACAGTCGCGCCTGGTGGTTCACAGGATTCGCTTGCCAAGAGCCGAGAGCACCAGGCTGGTTCCCAGCTCAGCCGTCTGGTTACGAACATCGAGAATCGGGTTGATCTCCACGAGGTCGAGCGACGCCAGACGCCCCGCTCCCGCGATCACTTCCATCAGCAGATGCGCCTCCCGATACGTCAGTCCAGCATGAACCGGCGTGCCGACGCCCGGTGCGATGGAAGGGTCACAGGCATCGACGTCGATTGAGACATGCAGCGCTGCGCCGTCACGGCCAACAATCGCCAACGCGCGGTCGGCCACATTGGCGATCCCGTCGCGGTCGATGTCCTGCATCGTGAACACGTGCACACCGGACTGTCTGATTCGGTCCTTCTCCATCTCGTCGAGACTGCGAACACCTATGAGAACGGTGCGCCCCGGCTCGATGGCCGGCATGACGCCGCCACGGATCCCGGCCAGTTCTTCGGGCTGAAGACCCACCAGCGCCGCCAGCGGCATGCCGTGGACATTGCCGTTCGGCGATGTCTCTGGTGTGTTCATGTCGCCATGGGCATCGAGCCACAGTAAGCCCAGCGGCTGGCCGCGATGTCGCGCATGGTCTGCCGCAGCCGCCACCGAGCCGGCGGCGAGGCTATGATCACCGCCCAGCACCAGAGGCAACGCCCCCTGATCGAGCGAGCCGAGCACGGCCGCGTAGACCCGACCACAGACCTCGGCGATCTCGTCGATATAGCGCTTGCGCTCCGACCCCGGACTCCGCGTTTCCAGACCGGGGGTCGTGATATCGCCGCTATCGTTGACCGCGTACCGCAGGCGCCTGAGCCGTTCGGCGAGGCCACTGATCCGAACAGCCGACGGGCCCATGTCGACACCTCGGCGACCGGCGCCAAGGTCCAGCGGCACGCCTATCAGATGAACAGGACGATTCGGCATCGGATGACCGGGCATTGGACCGCGTTCCTGTCCGCGAAGGCAATGGCTGGCACCGCCATCGGCGGTGACACGCTTGCACTGCGGTCCAACCCGTCGCTTTGGGAACACAAGGATGCACAAACCAGACCGTCAGCGTCTATACGACGGGCCGCCGGTGTAGGCAGGCCATCCGCCCGAATCGCCTCACGGGCGGAAATATTCCAGAAACCGGGGAGATTCTCGTCGAATGACAACCACCTTCTCCGAAACCTGCTTCCCGCGCTTGGTCAGACGGCCCTACGGCAACACCCAGGTGAGCGTCATCATCCCCTGGCCGGCCGGAACGGTCCAGCTGACTGGCGTGGTCCCCGTCACCTGTGCGTTGCGCTGCAGGCCTAGCCCGCCATCCCGCCGCATCCGCTGACCCAGCGTGATCGCCGCCATATTCGGGAACTCGAGCGTGTTCTGCTGTCCGGTGGTCAGCACCGGGTTCGGAATCTCGTCGAACACGAGCACGTGATTCGCCCCGGCCGCGCCTAGTGCCGGAAACTGGATGAGCTAGCCAGTGGACTCGGGCTGACCCTGGGGGCGCCGCACTCATACCGGGCAGGGGCCGGGCACTGGGTGGCGGTTGCCGAAAGCAGCAGGCCCGACACCTGACTGCCGGTCGGCACGTGCCGGATGATGGCCTCCCCGTCACGAATGACGACATCGAAATAGCCCGAAACGGTCCCCCGTCAGTCATGGCCCGGCCGCAAGTGGTGCGGCTGTCCCGGCTCGAAGTCGGAGTCCGGCGCCCGATCTGCGTTAAATCGAAAACCACTGATGCGACGCCGTCATGATCGATCCCATCATGGCCGTGCCCGCGGCGTTCACAGATGCGGACGACAAAGTGGGACCTCCTGCGAACACGGCTGTACAAGCCACCCCTGCGATCGCTGCAACTACGATGCTGACGCCAAGCGAATATGCTGGCGCACATCATCCAGAACAGGGTCGAAGCGACCTATACCCGATCCGACCTGTTCGGCCGCGTTCCATGGTCAATAGGGCATCGAAACACTCGTGAGCTTGCCGAAGCAACTCATCGTTCTTTGTTCCCGACTACGCCGCGACTGGCAGGGGGCTGACATGGTGTCCCGTCAGATCGGACGAGAGCGCGCGGCAGATCCTGGCGATGACTTACTTGATGGATCCAGAGCCCAATCAGGCGCTCTCTGTTGCAAGTCCTCGTCACGCGCGCGATCGCACAGCTCCAGACACCAATCGGTGGCCACCTTGGCAGTGGCCTCGAACGTGCGCTCGCTGGTGCTGTGGACAATGTATTTCCCTGGAGGTGAGTGCGGGTGACGATCTTCGGGGCGTTGCGGCGCTCGAGCTGCAGATTGCTGTCCTAGGGCAGGCGAGCGTCTCCGTCTGCTGTTGGCGGTGTTGGGCGTCTGCCATATACTCGCGGAAGGCTGTCTGACAGGCGCACACTTGTTGTCAAGTTGTTGTCCGGTGTTGTCCTGTTAGATACGTGCATTTTCAATCAAGCGGAAGTGGCGGAATTGGCAGACGCACCAGCTTGAGGGGCTGGCGGTAGCAATACCGTGGGGGTTCGAGTCCCCCCTTCCGCACCACCTTTAGATTCAACTACTTACATTTTGAATCTGATGGTTCAGGCAAAGGCGCCCACGATGGTGCCTTCGTTGCGTTCGTGCGTATACGGGGCGAAACGGTCGGCCTCATCATTACGTGCTGAGGCGAGGTCGACTTCGAGGCCGAGACCAAGACGGGCAGAATCGTTCGCACTTTCGGATCGGTGCAGCCTCAGTCCGAGTTTTCCGGTCGTTGACGTCTCGGTGTCTGCAATAAGTTTGATGGTGCGATAGCGCTGTCCGGCCCTAGGCTTGATCCGGACTCGTGGATACACTCTGAAGGGCGGAGACGATGTCCACGATGGCAGCGACAGGGATGCCACGCAGGGCACGGTGACAGTCCATGGAGGGTTTCAAGACCACCGCCTTCGACCGCTCGGCCATCCCTCCACGTCAGCAATTGCGCCAGATTCCACGAGCCTTGCGACGACCTGGCGCACGGGCCATGTGTCACCTGATGTGTAACCATCGGTAACGGAGACGAACTCAGCCTATTGTACGGCCCATCTTGGTCACGGTCGACGTGCCCTACATGACGGTGTGCGTGGCAGGATGGCAGGTAAGTCTAGCCGGGCTCTAGAGGGCTGCGTTGGCAGCGGCTCCGAGCATTCCTCCTCCAGACTCCGCCGGCCGACCCTGTAACGCTCATGGCGACTGTGAGCGTACTCATCGTTACGGCCTTACTGGTATCTTGCTTCGCGGCGTAACGCGGGGCTCGACTCGATCCGAGTAGACGAGGTCGACTGACGCTCTGCTAAATGCTTGAGTGGGCGCATACCGGACGGCATTTGCCCATCAACATCAGAACCAGTGGAGACACCGAGATCGGTCCTGTCGATCCCGGTCAGGCGGTTTCACCACGGACTAGCAAGAGCGCAGAAGAAGAGCCGATCGGCAACCACGGGTCAGTCCAGGGTGGCGCCGAGCTTGTGCGCGTTGAAGGGCGGGGTCGAGAAGTCGGACGGATCGCTAGCCAGCAAGGTGTTGCGCAGTGAGTCGCGGGCGTGTTGGAAGAAGGCGTGCCGGCGAGCGGGTTTGCGTCCCGACTTGGTCACCGCATTGATGTTGCGGGTGGCGAAGCCACCGTAGGTGACGTCGGCCGGCGCCAGTTCAACCACCACCTGCGAGATGGCGTCGAGCGGGAACGGCAGGCTGGTGACTGTCGAGTAACCGTTCGTTGTCAGCCCCAATCGATCGTCCTGGCTATGCCGTCGAGCGTGATGTTGTTGAACCACTGGTGTTTGCCGACGCAGTGGATCTCATGGACTTGCCCCTCCAAGGCACCGGGCGCGGACCGGTACTTGGCCCACGTCACGGGAGGCTAGATCAAGCATAGGCAGCTGGTGGAACAGACCGGTGCCACTGCTTCGATTGAAATGTAACGTTGCGGAGCGTTACGCGGGCGTTACTGCGTCGGCGGCGTGAGCGGAGCCGGATTGGCCTGCGTGGGAACCGACGCCGGGGCGGGCGTACTCCCGACTACCGATCCTCCGCCGCCCTGGCGCATGATGCCGAGCGCCAGCGCCCCGACGACAAACAGGATCGCCAGAATCGTTGTAGCGCGCGTCAGAACCGTGGCTCCGCTGCGGGCACCAAACGCCGTCTGGCTGCCGCCACCCCCGCCGAAGGCGGCGGAGATGTCGCCCCCCTTACCCTGTTGAAGCAGGATCACTAGCATCAGGACGAAGCAGACGACAATGTAGATCGCGAGCACGACGTAATACATGAGTATTCCCGCCCCCTCGGTGGGACCAAATTGTAACTATTATAGCGTGGGTGGCCGCCAAAGCTATAGCCCCCGCGGGCGGATTGGGTACGCGGCACCGCCGGGCGCTAGAGACCGCGGGTGGCGGCCGTCACGATCTCCGCGAAGGCCTGCACCTTGAGGCTCGCGCCCCCCACTAGCGCACCGTCCACGTCCGTCTGGGCCACTAGCATGGCCGTGTTGGCAGGCGTGACGCTCCCCCCGTAGATCACCCGGCACGCTTCGGCGGCGGCCCCGCCGAACCATTCGGTCAGCCGGCGACGGATATGCAGATGTGCCTCCTGGGTCTGGTCGGCAGTGGCCGTCCGGCCCGTGCCGATGGCCCAGACCGGCTCATAGGCCACCACCAGTCCGCCGACTTGCTCACCGGCTAGGCCGGCCAGCCCGGTACGGATCTGCCGGTCGAGCACTGCCAGCGTCTCGTCGTGCTCGCGCTGATTCAGCGTCTCGCCGATGCACACGATCGGCACCAGCCCGGCGGCCGCCGCGGCCACCACCTTGCGGTTCACGGTCTCGTCGGTCTCGCCGAACAGCGTGCGCCGCTCTGAGTGGCCGATGATTACGTACTCCGCGCCGGCCGCACGGATCATCGCCGGGCTTACCTCGCCGGTGAACGCGCCCTTCGCTTCCCAGTACAAGTTCTGCGCTGCCACGGCCACGTTGGTGCTGCGCGTAGCCTCGGTCGCGGCGTGTACCGCCGTGAACGGCGGGGCGATCACGATGTCCACGCCGTCGACGTCTCGTACCAGCGGCTTGAGTGCCTTCACGAACAGGACGGTCTCCTCGACCGTCTTGTGCATCTTCCAGTTGCCGGCTATGAAGGGGTTACGCATTGGCGACGACAAGGGTGCTACGCATCTGGGAGGGCGGCTACACCGGGTAGTGTACGCCCGCCGAGGAACTCGAGCGAGGCGCCGCCGCCCGTCGAGACATGGGTCACCTGTTCCGTCACTCCTGCGGCCCGGACCGCGGCAATCGAGTCGCCTCCGCCGATGATCGACGTGCCCGCCACGCCGGCCACGGCCTTGGCCACCGCCATTGTGCCCCGCGCGAAGGGGTTCATTTCGAACACGCCCATCGGGCCGTTCCACACCACGGTGCCTGCGTCCGTGAGGTTCTCGCCGAACTGCGCGATCGTGCATGGCCCGATGTCGAGGCCCATGCGGTCGCCGATAGTGTCGTCGGTTACCGCCAGCGTCTCGGTCTGGGCATCGGTTGCCACTGCGGGGGCTACCACGTGGTCGACGGGCAGCAGCAGCGGTACACCGCGGCCAGCGGAGCGCCTCAGCAGGCTCAGAGCCTCGTCGAGCTTGTCGTCTTCTGCCAGTGAGCGTCCGATGGGCAGGTGCTGCGCCTTGAGGAAGGTATAGGCCATCGCGCCGCCGATCAGCAGCCGGTTGACCTTCGGTAGCAGGTTCTCGATCACGTCGATCTTGTCCGAAACCTTGGCGCCGCCCAGGATGGCCACGAACGGTCGGGCCGGCTCGGTGAGTGCGCCGCCTAGGTAACGCAGTTCGCGCTCGAGCAGGAGACCAGCCCCGGCCTCGGGCAGCTGGCGCGCCAGCGCCTCCACTGACGCGTGGGCGCGATGTGCTGCCCCGAACGCGTCGTTCACGTAGACGTCGGCAAGTTCAGCGAGTTGCGCCGCGAAGGCGTCGTCATTCTTCTCCTCCTCGGCGTGGAACCTCAGGTTCTCCAGCAGGATGACACTGCCGACCGTCGCCCCGGCAACTGCGGCGGCGGCTGGCCCCACGCAGTCATCGGCAAATGCCACGTCGCGTCCGAGCAACCCGCGCAAGTACGCAGCCACCGGCCGCAGGCTGTACTCCGGCCTGACCGTGCCCTTCGGGCGACCAAGGTGCGAGGCCAGCACCACCAGAGCCGCGCCGGCCTCGAGCACATGCTGAATGGTTGGCACTGCGGCGCGAATGCGCGTGTCGTCGCCGACCGCACCGTCCTTCAGCGGCACGTTGAAGTCGACGCGGATGAACACGCGCCGTCCCCGCACGTCGAGATCGCGGAGCATTCGCTTGGCCACGGTGCACCGCGGGCTAGAGCCCGGCCTTCGCCATCTTGCGGAGCAGGTCCACGCAACGGCTCGAGTAGCCCCACTCGTTGTCGTACCATGAGAGGACCTTCACGAAGTCCCCGTCCATCACCTTCGTGTACGGGGCATCGACGGTCGACGAATGCGGGTTGCCGCGGAAGTCAATCGAAACCAGTGGATCCTCCGAGACGGCCAGGATGCCATGCAGTGGGCCGGCGGCGGCCTCGCGCAACGCGGCATTCACCTCGTCACCGGTAGTCTTGCGGCCGACGACGACCGCCAGGTCTACGGTCGAGACGTTGGGCGTCGGCACGCGCATGGCGATGCCGTCGAGCCTGCCCTTCAAGTCGGGCAGTACCTCGCCGACCGCCGTGGCGGCACCGGTCGTGGTCGGGATGATCGACATCGCGGCCGCGCGCGCCCGGCGCAGGTCCTTGTGGGGCAGGTCCAGCAGGCTCTGGTCGTTGGTGTAAGAGTGTACCGTCGTCATCCAGCCCTTCACGATACCGAAGCGCTCGTGCAGGACGCGGGCGAGCGGCGCTAGGCAGTTGGTAGTGCACGAGGCGTTCGATACGATGTGGTGCGCTGCGGGGTCGTACTGGCGGTCATTGACGCCTAGCACGACGGTTAGGTCCGGGCCCTTGGCCGGGGCGGTGATCACGACCTTTTTCGCGCCGGCGGTCAGGTGGCCGGCCGCCGCGTCGCGCTTGGTGAAGATGCCGGTCGATTCGAACACCACCTTCACACCGAGTGCCTTCCACGGCAGCTGGCCGGGGTCGCGCTCGGACAACACCTTGAACGTGCGGCCGTTGACGCTGATGCCGTCGTTGGTGGCCTGCACGTCAGCGGCGAGGTTGCCGAGCACCGAGTCATACTTCAGCAGGTGGACGAGCGTGGAGGCACTGGTGAGATCGTTCACCGCGACGATCTCGATGTCGTCCTGGCCCATTGCCGCGCGCATGATGTTGCGGCCGATGCGGCCAAACCCGTTGATCCCTACCTTCACCGCCATCCGCGCCTCCTTGCCCTTGGTTCCCCCAGATGGTCCGCGTCTCACGCGGAGCCGAAGCACCTGATTCTATCAGCTGCGTGATCGGGGGCCCTCCCCCGTGCAGGGCAAGTAACGGGACGCGGCGCCATTGAATGGGGGGCAACGCTAGGGCTATACTTCGGCGAGTCGAAGTCCACCGTTTTCAGGTGGTTAGCGTGTATCTCCTCTACAGCCTCGGGACGCTGCTGGTCTTCGTGCTGGTGTCGCCGTACTTCCTCTGCCAAGCGATCTGGCACGGCAAGTACGTCGGCAGCCTAGGCCAGCGGCTCGGCTATCTGCCCGCCTCTGTCAACCTCGGCGGTGACGAATCGATCTGGGTGCACGCCGTGTCGGTGGGCGAAGTACTGACGGCGCGGCCGCTGCTGGCCGCCCTGCAGACCGCCTACCCGGACCTGCGGGTGTTTCTCTCCACCACCACGCGGACGGGGCAGCAGCTCGCCCGCCGTGTGGCGCTCGACGCTAACGCGGTCTTCTATTTCCCGTTCGACTGGACGTTCACCGTGCGCCGGACCGTCGACCTGGTGAAGCCGCGGCTCTTTCTGATGATGGAGACCGAGATCTGGCCGAATCTGCTGCGCGAATGCCGCCGCCGCGGCATCAAGACGGCCGTGGTCAACGGGCGGCTGTCGAGCCGGTCGTTCCCGCGCTATCGCCTGGTGCGCGGCTTCTTCCGCCGCGTGCTCGGCGACATCGACCGCTTCTGCGTGCAGAGCGAGGCCACATCGCGCCGGCTGGTGCAGCTCGGCGCCGACCGGTCGCGCATCACGGTCACCGGCAGCCTCAAGTTCGACTCGCTCGATGCGGCTGTCCCGGTGCCGAACCGGAGCCAGGAGCGCGTGCTGCGTTGCTTCAGCCTGTCGCCCGATCAGACCGTGGTGGTGGCGGGCAGCACGCTCAAGGGCGAGGAAGAGGCGGTCGTGCGTGCCTTCAACCGGCTGCGCGCGGGCGTCGCGAGTGGCGCGCTGCTAATCATTGCCCCGCGCCACCCCGAGCGCTTCGCTGACGTCGAGCGGTTGTGCCGGCAGGCAGGCCTCTCGACCGTGTTGCGGAGCAACCTGCCGATCGACGCCAAGCTGCGCGCCGATGCCGTGGTCGTCGACACGATCGGCGAGCTGGCACAGCTCTACCAACTGGCCACGGTCGTCTTCGTCGGCGGGAGCCTCGTGCCGGCGGGTGGGCACAACATTCTCGAACCGGCCGTGTTCGGCAAGCCGATTGTCTTTGGGCCGCATATGGACAATTTCGCTGAGATCGCCGAGGCCTTCCTTGCCAGCGAGGCGGCCGTGCAGGTGCCGTCGGGCGACCAGCTTGAGGAGGTGATCCTGAGCTTGGCCGGAGACCCGGTACGCCGTGCCCGGATCGGCACAGCGGCGCGAGCATTCGTCGAAGCCAACCGCGGCGCTAAGGAGCGGACGCTGAAGGTCATCACCGCGCTGCTGCCGCCGGCCGGGCGTGAGGCGCCAGGCGTCGTGGGGCCCTTCACGATCGTCCAGTGAACCTGCTTGGGGCCCTTTACGGTGCGCTGGCCCGGCGACGCCGGGCCCGGTTTGCCACGCCGGGAGCCCGGCGCCGGCTCGACCAAGCTGTCATCAGCGTGGGCGGGCTTACCGTGGGGGGCAGTGGCAAGACGCCCGTGGTCGCCGCGCTGGCTCGACTGCTCCAGGCTGGTGGCGAGCGACCAGTGATCCTGAGCCGTGGCTACGCGCGGCGCTACCCGTCCGACGGCGTGGTGGTGGCCAGCGACGCGGCCGGCGTGCTCGCGCCGACCGCCAAGTCTGGTGACGAGCCGCAGATGCTCGCGCGACAGCTTCCTGGCATCCCGGTGCTCGTGTGCCCCGACCGGTTCCTGGCGGGGCGGCTCGCCGAGCGGCGGTTCGGTGCCACTGTGCACCTGCTCGACGACGGCTTCCAGCACCTGGCGCTCGCCCGTGATCTCGACGTGGTCGTCGTTAGCGCGGACGACCTCGACGGCGAGTTGCTGCCGCTTGGTCGGCTCCGCGAGCCGATCGACACGGCCCGTGTTGCCGATGCGCTGGTCGTGCCGGGCGGGATGGACGAGGCTGGCGTGGTGGGCGCGTGCCTCGGGGCGGCGCAGGTCTTCACGGCCCGGGCGGCCTACGAGCCGCTTGCCCTCGCCCAGCCGTTCGGCACTAGGGCGCCGTGCCCTGACGGTGCCCGGGTGTTGGCGTTTGCCGGGATCGCCCGGCCCTCGCGGTTCTTCGACGCACTGGGCGCGTGCGGCTATGAGGTCATGGCCTCACGCCGGTTCCGCGATCATCACGCGTACTCGCGATGGGACCTCAGCGCCTTGGCGACGGCGGCGCGGACGGCTGGCGCCGACGCGTTGGTCACTACCGAGAAGGACGCCGTACGGATCGAGCAGGGGGCGCTCGACGACGTGCCGCTGCTGTACCTGCCGTACCGCATGCGTTTAGAGCCGGCAGCCGCGTTTGCCGACTGGCTTGGTGGCCGGCTCGACGCCGTGCGCAGCGAGGGGATCGTGGGCGCGGCGTGATCGATCGCCTAACATACTGGGTCGTCCGCCTGATGCAGGCCGCAACGCGGGTGGTGCCGATGTCCGTTGTGCGTGCCTGGGGAACCGGACTGGGCCGCCTCGCGTACCTGCTCGACCGGCCGCACCGACGTCAGGCTGCCGAGAACCTAGCTGCGGCGTTCCCCTCGCGATCGCCCGTCGAGATCGACGCCATCGTCCGCAGGATGTTCGTGCACTTCGGCCGGATGGCGCTCGAACTGCTCAAGTACGCAACCTACTCCGAGGCACGAATGCTGGCGGCGGTCGAGGTGGTGGGTCTCGACCGCGCACGACGGGCCTTCGAGTCCGGCCGGGGGGTGCTGTTCTTTGCCGGTCACTTCGGCTACTGGGAAATTCAGGGCATCGTGCTGGCGCTGCAGCTGGGGCCGATGTCGGTGCTAGCACGTCCCCTCGACAACACCCTCCTGAACGGGATGCTCGAGCGCATCCGCACGGCCACCGGCAACCACGTGATCTACCGGCAGGGAGCGCTGCGCCGCGTGTTGCGCGCGCTGGCCCGCAATGAAAGCGTCGGCTTCCTGATCGATCAGCATCTATTTCCGCCGGACGCGGTCTACGTACGTTTCTTCGACCGGCCCGCCGCCACGACCACTGCGCTGGCCGCCATCGCGCTACGCACCGGAGCTCCGGTGCTTCCCGTTTTCTGCCTGCCGTTGCCCGACGGCCGCTACCGCTTGATCTACGAAACGCAGGTGGAGCCGCCGTGCGATGACAGCTCCGAGGCGGTCCGTAAGTTTACCCAGCGTTGCTCCGACATCCTCGAGATGTACGTGCGGCGGCACCCTGAGCTGTGGCTGTGGATGCACCGCCGGTGGCGCGAGGCGCCGCCCGAGACCGTGGAGGCCTTGGCCACAGGGGAGCAGGCCGATGCCTGACCCGTCACACGTCCTCGTGGTGGCGCCCAACTGGCTCGGCGACGCCGTCATGGCGCTGCCCGCCATCAGCGATCTGCGCGCGCGGTACCCGCAGGCGCGCCTGACGGTAGTCGCGCGGCGATCAGTGGCTGGGGTGTTCGAGTTGACGCCGGCCGTCGATGTCGTGGTGCCCCTCGACCTGACGAAGCGCTGGTGGCGGCTCGGCGTCTTTGGCGACGCTGCCGGCCGCCTGCGTGCGCTCGATGCCGACTTGGCCGTGTTGCTGCCGAACTCCTTCGCCAGCGCCGCGCTGGCATGGCTGGCGCGGATTCCCGTGCGCACCGGCTACGCGTGGGACGGCCGATCGCCGTTGCTCACCTGTCCAGTGCCCGTGCCGCGCGAGTCGATGCACCAGAGCGCGTACTACCGGCGTCTGGTGCAGGCCTTCCTCCAGGTTGGCGTTGCGACGGTCGCCCGGCCCACCGAGTCCCTGCTCGAAGTACCAGCCCGGGCGCGGGCCGCTGCGCGCAGCCTGCTGGGGCAGGCCGGCTGGGATGGCTTCGCCGACGTCGTCGTCATCGCGCCAGGCGCCGGGAAGGGGACCGCCAAGCGGTGGACGCCCGACCATGCCGCGGACCTCGCCGCCCGCCTCGCCGGCGAGGGCCGGGCGACATGCGTGCTGGTGGGTAGCGTCGACGACCGCGCGCTTACCGCATCGGTGTGCGAGGTGGCCGGGGCCGGCGTGATCGACATGGCTGGCCGCACCTCGCTGCAGGAGTTGGCGGGGGTGTTCTCGCTGGCCCGCGTTGTGGTAGCCAATGACTCGGGCGCGATGCACCTGGCCGCCGCGCTCGGTACGCCGGTTGTCGCACTGTTCGGTCCCACCGACGAGCGCCGGTACACACCCTTGGTCTATGCGCCGACACTTCAGGGCGGTCAGCTCCAGGTGCTCACCGAGGACGTGGACTGCCGCCCCTGTATGCTCAGCACGTGCCCGATCGACCATCGCTGCATGACACGACTGATGCCCGAACGGGTGTTCAACGCCGTGACCGTGGTGCGGCAGGGGCGGGCAGCCGGGTAAGCGCGGCGGCGCGAAGCCGATTACCATGGCCCATCTGATGCAGACCTCTCCGGTGGATGCTGCCTCCCTGCTTGAGCTGATTGGCCGCTTCTCCCGCTGCACGGTGGCGGTGGTGGGCGATCTGGCCGCCGACGAGTTCGTCTACGGCCGCGTGGCCCGGGTGTCGCGCGAAGCCCCGGTGCTGATCCTCGAGTACGACACCACTGAGATCGTGCCGGGCGCTGCCGGCAACGCGGCCAGCAACGTCGCCGCGCTCGGCGCGCGGGCGCGCCTGGCCGCCATCGGCGGCCGCGACGACGCAGGACGCAGAGTGCTCGGGCGGTTGCATCGGCGCGTGGACAAGGGCACGGTTATGCGTCCGGTCGGCGTGACCACGCCGGTCAAGACGCGCATCCTGGCCGGCGGCGTGCATTCGGCCAAGCAGCAGGTGGTGCGCATCGATCGGCCGGGTGCGCCGTTCGACGTGCGCGCCCGGGCCGCCTTTACCTGTGCAGCGCGCAAGGCGGCGCGTGGTGCCGACGCGGTGCTACTGTCCGACTATGGTTCGGGGCTCGTGACGCCGGCGCTGGCGGCCGATCTGCGCCGTGATCTGCGCGCGGCGGGCCAGCGCGTCCCTATCCTCATCGACAGCCGCTTCGACGTGCTGCGGTACCGTGGCCTCACGGCCTGCACGCCGAACGAGTCGGAAGTCGAGCAGGCCCTCGGTGTGCACATCGACGACGATTCCCGTGCGCTCGAGCGCGCTGGACGCCGGATCCTGAAGGACACGCGCATGCAGGCCGTGCTAGTGACCCGTGGCAGTCGCGGCATGGCGCTGTTCGAGCCGGGGCGTCCCACCGTGCACGTGCCGATCTACGGCACTGACGAGATTGCCGACGTTACCGGTGCCGGTGACACTGTGATCGCATCGGTCACGCTGGCGCTCGCGGCCGGTGCGAGCTTCGAGCAGGCGGCCCGCCTGTCGAATTACGCGGGCGGTCTCGTCGTGATGAAGCGGGGTACGGCCACGGCGACGGCGGCCGAGCTGCGTGGGGCCGTGCGGCGTGACGCGGCCGGGACCCCGCAGTGATTGTCACTCGCGACGAACTGCTGGCGCGCGCCGCCGAGGCACGTGCGGCGGGGCGCACGATCGCGCTGGCCAATGGCTGTTTTGACCTCTTGCACGTCGGGCACGTACGCTACCTGCAGGCTGCCGCGCGCGAAGCCGATGTCCTAATGGTGGCGGTCAACGACGACGACTCGGTACGCAGGCTGAAAGGGGAGGGCCGCCCCATCCTGCCGGCCTCTGCGCGGGCTGAGCTGGTGGCGGCCTGCGACGGGGTCGACTATGTGGTGGTCTTCGGCGAGGCCACGGCTGGCCTCCTGCTCAGACAGCTGCGGCCCGACGTGCACTGCAAGGGCACCGACCATACCGTGGAGTCGGTGCCGGAGTACGCAGTCGTGCGGTCGTACGGCGGCCGGACGGCCATCGTGGGAGATCCTAAGGACCACTCGACACGGGACCTGCTCGCGCGGGTGGCCCGGCAGACATCGTGAACGGCTTCCTGCTCGTCCGCTTGGGATCGCTCGGCGATGTCGTGCACGCTATCCCGGTGGCAGCGGCGCTCAGGGCCGACTTTCCCCATGCGCAGATCGACTGGATGGTCGATCCTGCCTACCTTGAGTTCCTGGGACTGGTCACGTGCATCAACCGGCGCGTGGCGGTGGACCCGCGGGCGTTCCACCGGGCTCCCGAGCGCGCGCAGCTGCGGGAGACCGTTCGCGCGCTGCGCCAGATGCACTACGACGCTGTGATCGACCTACAGGGGCTGCTGAAGTCGGCGCTGCTGGCACGCAGCGTGCGCGGCCGCCGGACGATCGGCTTCCCGCGCCGCCACCTACGCGAGCAGCTGGCGCGGTTCTTCTACACCGACACGCCGGACCCGGGCGAGGCCGAGCACGTGATTCAGAAGAACCTCGCGCTGCTCACGCCGCTTGAGGTGGGCGAGCGGCAGCTGCAGTTCCCGCTTGAGACGCCGGTGTCGCCCACCGTCCAGTCGGTGCTCGAGCGCTACGGTGAGGGGGGCTACGCGTTGCTGAACCCGGGCGCGGCATGGCCGAACAAGCGTTGGCCAGCGCCACGGTTCGGTGCGGTGGCCGCTGCGTTGAAAACCGAGTTCGCACTGCCGTCGCTGGTCACGTGGGGGCCTGGCGAGCGTGAGCGGGCATTCGAGGTGGTCGAGTCTTCGAAGGGTGCTGCCGAGCTGGCGCCGCCCACCACGGTGGTCGACCTCGCGGGGATTGCGCACGGGGCGCGGCTGATGGTGTCGGGCGACACCGGGCCGCTGCACGTGGCTGGGGCGGTGGGTACACCGCTGGTCGCCCTGTTCGGTCCCACCCGGGCCGAGCGCAACGGACCCTGGGGGCTGTACGACGTCACGCTCTCGCGCTACGAGCAGTGCGACTGTCGGTACAAGCGCCGGTGCCGTCGGGGCATGGCGTGCATTGATGACATCGACGTCGCCGAGGTTGTCGCGGCCACCCGGCAGCGTCTCACTGTCGGTGTCTAGCGTGGGGCTCGGCACGGTCGAGACGTGGCTGGCCCGGCGCCGCGTAACACTGGGCTTTCTGGCCGGGGGCGGCGTGCTCGTCCTCGCGCGGCCGACTTGGGCGAGCTGGACGGCCGGCCTCGCAGTGGCGCTGGCTGGCGAGGCGCTCCGTGTGTGGGCGGCCGGGCACCTACAGAAGAGGCGCGAGGTGACCCGTACCGGGCCCTACGCCTGGATGCGCCACCCCCTCTACGTCGGCTCCTCGTTGATTGCGGCCGGTGTCGCTGTGGCGTCGGCCAGCGTGAGCGTCGCGGTCCTCGTCGCGGTGTACATGATCGTGACCATCCAGGCGGCCGTGCGCACCGAGGAGGCCTTCTTGGCACGCACGTTCGGCGACACCTACGCGGAGTACTGCGAAGCGCGGGCCGAGCCGATGCAGCGCGCCTTCAGCCTAGCGCGGGCCCGGCACAACCGTGAGCACCGCCCCGTGCTGGGCTTGGCGCTGGGATTCACGATTCTTGCGCTAAAGGTCTGGGCGCTTCTATAATCGGAACTCTACGTGGACAGCCGAGGTCGTGGCAGGGCGGTTAGCTCAGTGGTAGAGCACCGGCTTTACACGCCGGCTGTCACAGGTTCGAATCCTGTACCGCCCACCATTGGATGGCCGATCACTTGAGCGAGGGCGTCAGCCCGCTCGCTAGGATCGGGCCACACGGAACGCCACCAGGAGCGAGCGGGTGGGTGTTCCAGCCGGTTCGGCTGGGTTGGACAACACGCTTGGGGTCGTAGTTCAGTTGGTTAGAACGCCGGCCTGTCACGCCGGAGGCCGCGGGTTCGAGTCCCGTCGACCCCGCCACTTAAGTGACACTATTAGCATGGGTTAGCTGTTTCAGCCGATCCTGCTGCCCTCATGTTGCCATGACCGCACGGGTGCACGTGCGAGTCCAGGAGCCGGATCGCGCTGTCGGTCGCCACGGGGCTCAGGTGCATGTACCGTTCTGTGGTGGCGAGATCCTGATGGCCCGCGCTGGCGCCCCGCGCATCGCCAGATGTGAGCAGAACGTATGCCGCGGCCGGTGGTAGCCCAGCCCGCCGCGCCGCGCGGTCGACATGGTGCTTCACCATACTCTGTGCTGAACGGCATGCCATCTGGCTGGCAGAGCATCCGCCTCTCACGCCGATGCCGATGTGCCTGCAGCGCCGTTGCCAAGCGCACGGTCATCGGGCGGGAAGCGTGGCTCGGCTATCTGGGGCGCGTGCTGATGGAGCACCGGGCGGGACTGATTGTGAAGACCGCCGTGACGCCGGCGGACGGCCACGGGGAACGTGATGCAGCGCTGGTGCAGAGAGCAGGCGTCGCAGGGCGCCACTGGATTACGGTCGCAGCCGACAAGGGCTACGACACGCGTGGCCTCACTGCCCGCTTTCCCGTCATGCACGTGACACCGCATCTGGCGCAACACGCGACCGGACGCCGCAGTGCAAATCGATAAACGCACGACGCGCCACGCAGGCTCAGCCAACAGAAGCGGAAGCTCGTCGAACAAGGTTTCGGCTGGATGAACACCATTGGTGGCCTCCGCACGCTGCGCCATCGCAGGGGCGCGC
>CAZHTD010000025.1:0-38615 GCA_964535675.1 uncultured Bifidobacteriaceae bacterium
GTCCTCTATCTCAGCCGGCACATCATCCGGAACAAGGCGCTCTACTATCGGCATCTGCTCGAGGTGACGACCCGAGAGGCCTGGGAAACGTGGATACTCTTCATTCTTGAGGCTGTGAGAACGACAGCCGAATGGACCACGGCGAAGATTCGCGCGATCCGGGAGCTCCTCGACGAGACGGGCGCTGCAATTCGACGGAGGCTGCCAAAAATCTACTCCCGTGAACTGGCGGAACTGATCTTCGTGCATCCCTACTGCCGGATTAGCGACGTGGTCAAAGCGGATATCGCTAAGCGTCAGACGGCCGCTGTTTATCTGAAAGCCCTTGCAACCGAAGGCGTCCTCGAGGAAATCAAGGCGGGGCGTGAGAACCTCTACATCAACTCGCCACTCCGAGCGCTCCTGTACAAGCGAGCGTGACCAAGGGGGACAGGGCAGCCTGAGCAACCCAACTCTTCCCGCCGCGTGCCACCAGGTTCTTACACCACGGCCTAGCAGGCTGCTGCATTAGTAGCGTTCATGTCGGTTTTCCCTGTGCGTAGACGGCCTGTGCACTGCCACGGGCCACGGAGGCACCGAGACACGGAGGGAGATAGCTCCTCGGGGCCGTAGTCTGCGACAACGCGCAGCTGGCAGACGGGCGGGTGACATCGATGCAGGATCTCCGCTGCGCGCGCCTGCCCGCGCGGACGCAACTCCCCGCCAACGGCACGGTGGTGCGGCTGGCGGGGGACCATCCGGCCTGCACGGCCCAAGCCGTCTCCTCGGAAGAGACCCGCAAGGCGCTCGCCGCCGACGTCCGATCACGCGACGTGCCGGGTTCACCTACCGGTCGCCGCCCAGCACGGCGCCGAAACCACCGAGGATCGAGCCCTCGCCACGGCGGGTGCCGCCGGCCTTTGGGGCGGCCTTGTAGATGCGATCGGCCAGCCGGCTGAACGGCAGTGACTGCAGCCACACCTTGCCGGGGCCACGCAGGGTGGCGAAGAACAGACCCTCCCCACCAAAGAGCGCCGTCTTGATCTTGCCGACGAACTGGATGTCGTAGTCGACCGACGGCTGCAGCGCCACGAGGCAGCCTGTGTCGACGCGCATGGTTTGGCCCGGCTGCAACTCCAGCGTGTGCATCATGCCGCCGGCGTGGACGAAGCAGAGCCCGTCGCCCTGCAGCCGCTGCATGATGAAGCCCTCCCCGCCGAACAGGCCGACGCCGATGCGGCGCTGGAAGGCAATGCCGATCGACACCCCCTTGGCGGCGCAAAGGAACGAGTCCTTCTGGCAGATGAGATCGCCCCCGAGCGACTGCAGGTCCATGGGCAGGATGCGGCCCGGGTAGGGCGCCGCGAAGGCCACGTGCTGCTTGCCACCGGCGTCGTTCGTGAAGACCGTCATGAAGAGGCTCTCACCGGTGATCAGGCGCTTGCCGGCACCGAGCAGCCTGTCGACCACCGACGAGTGCTGCTGGCTGCCGTCACCGAAGATGGTCTCCATGTCGATGCCCGGCCCCATGTACATCATCGAGCCGGCCTCGGCCACGGCGCTCTCGCCCGGGTCGAGCTCCACCTCGACGAACTGGATGTCCTCGCCGACGATCTGGAAGTCGATCTCGTGTGCCTGGCGCCCAGCCTCGGTGGGCGGAGGCGGCAGCGGGGCCACACGCGCGGTCGCCCTCCCGTGTGGCGCCAAGGCCGGCACCTCGTGGATGGGCGTCCACTTCCCGAGCCTGGCGGTGTAGACATGCGCGTTGGCGTCGAGCTGACCGGTACGCAGGTTCTGGATCACGTCGTCGAGCGCCACAGGACCGACGCGGTGGCCGTGCATGGCCATGTACCACTCATTCATCGTCCCTACCCCCCCCCCGAGCGCGCCGCGGTACCGTACCGATCCAGACGAGCTGACGGTCCGGCGGTTCCGCCCGGCGGAGTTACAGCGCTCCGACCTTCGGCGTCAGTGTCGGCCGCCCAGGCTCGTCGCTGTCGTCCTCGCCGGGATTCACGAACTGGTTGCTTTCCACCTGGTACTGCTTGTCGTGAAGCTGGCGGTAGCGGCCGTCGAGCGCCAGCAGTTCCTCATGCGTCCCACGCTCCACGATCTTGCCCCCCTCGAGCACCAGAATCCGGTCGGCGCTGCGGATGGTCGACAGCCGATGCGCAATCACGAACGTTGTGCGGCCCGTTCTCAGCCGCCGCAGGCCGTCCTGGATCATCTGCTCGCTCTCGCTGTCGAGGCTTGAGGTCGCCTCGTCGAGGATGAGGACGCGCGGATCGACCAAGATAGCCCGGGCAATCGACACGCGCTGGCGCTGGCCACCGGAGAGGCGCACCCCTCGCTCGCCCACGATCGTGTCGTACCCATCGGGAAACTGGTCGATAAACTCGTCGCAGTGGGCGAGGCGGCACGCCGCCTTGATGTCGTCGAGGGTGGCCGCCGGGTTTGCGTACCCCACGTTGTCGGCGATCGAGCCGTCGAAGAGGAAGTTCTCCTGCAGCACCGAGGCCAGTTGCGCCCGGTAATCGCCCAGGCGGAGTGAGGCCAAATCGCGCCCGTCCACCAGGATGCGCCCCCGCTTCACTTTATTGAAGGCCATCACGAGGCTCGTCAGCGTGCTCTTGCCCGAGCCACTCGACCCGACGAGCGCGGTCGTCGTGCCATAGGGCGCGTGGAACGAGACACCGTGCAGGACGGGCTGGCCCTCGGTGTACTCGAACCAGACATCCTCGAACCGGATATCGCCCTGCAGGCGGCCGATGGGCTGCCGCGCCTCGTCCTCGTCGCCTTCGGTCGGCACGTCGAGAATCTCGCGGATCCGGTCGAGGCCCGCGAACGCCTCGGTGATCTGCGTCCCGATCGACGCCATCGAGACCAGCGGCGCCGCAACCACTCCAATGAACAGCAGGTAGCGGACAAAGTTGCC
The DNA here is from genome assembly GCA_964535675.1 of uncultured Bifidobacteriaceae bacterium. GTDB lineage: Bacteria > Acidobacteriota > Vicinamibacteria > Vicinamibacterales > UBA2999 > CAZHTD01. Next base: position 2,915 of record CAZHTD010000025.1, read on the forward strand.
CACCGTCATCCGGCCTGCAATGATGTCCTGGCCGCCGAGCCAGATCATCAAGACGCCGATGACCCCCACGATGACGGTGCCACCGGCCGTGGTGGCCGACACGCCGACCATCGACCGTGCCACGTTGCGGAGCAGCCGGTGGACGCCCTTGGCGAACACGATCTCCTCACGCTTCTCCGCCGTGTAGGACTTGACGACGCGGATGCCGCTGAGCGCCTCGGTGAGCCGCCCGGTGACCTCGGCGTTGATCTTCCCGCGCTCGCGAAACAGTGGACGGAGGACGCGGAACGCGTACGCCATGCCGCCGCCGAAGGCGCCCAGCACAAGGATCGTGACCAGCGTGAGCCGCCAGTTCAGCCAGAACAGTACTGCGACGCCCATCGTCGCCGACAGCAGGCCGCCCGCCAACTGCACCAATCCGGTGCCGACCAGGTTTCGGATGCCTTCGGCGTCGGTCATGATGCGCGACACGAGGACGCCCGACTGCGTAGAGTCGAAGTAGCCAACGGGCAGGCGCATCACGCGTGCCTGCACGCGCTTGCGCATATCGGTGATAGCGCGCTGCGCGGCCACGCCCAGGATCAGCGTCAGCCCGAAGGCCGTGCCGGCCTGCAGCACAGTCGCGCCGCCGGTGACCAGCGCGAGCGGCACCAAGAGCTCGGTGCGTCCCGCGCCGAGCACATCGTCGATGAGCCAGCCCGACGACATGGGCAGCACCAAGCCTGCCAAGCGGCTGACCAGCATCAGCGCGAGGCCGATCCCGAGACGGCGCCGGTGGGCCCAGACGAGATCCTGCGCTTCGCGCCACGCGGCCGACAGCGTGACCTTGCGCTTCTTCGCCGGATCGATCGCGCGCGCGGCAATCGGCGCGCTGCTCGTGCGCTCGCCGTGCAGCCTCCCGGGACCGCCGCCAATACCCACCATGGCATAATGAGCGTACACGATGGGCGACGAGTCCACACGCGATCCGCTCACGCCGACCCACCCCGCACCTGCCGGCGACGAGGCGCTCTGGGGCAGCGACACCACCACCCACGGCATCCGCGTGCAGGTGCGCAGCGCGTACATGCCCGAGCCGAGCAACCCCGCGGGCGAGCAGTACTTCTTCAGCTATCACGTACGGATCTCGAATGCGGGGTCGGACACAGCGCAGTTGGTGTCGCGGAACTGGATCATCACCGACGCCGAAGGCCAGGTGGAGCACGTGCAGGGGCCCGGCGTCATCGGTGAGCAGCCGGTGCTGACGCCGGGCGCCTCATTCGAGTACTCGAGCTTCTGCCCTCTGACGACCGCTGTCGGCTCGATGCACGGGAGTTACCGGATGCGGACGGCCGGCGGCGAACACTTCGACGCCGTGATCGCACCGTTCACGTTGGCGACGCCCAACGCGCTGAATTAGCTGGCGACTGCCCTTGCCGAGCGGGCTGACGCCCGCTCGCGACAACCCGTTCGCGCTCGTCGCGTACGGGCCGCCCCTAATCCAGGCTGGCCCGGTCCGAGTCCCCCATCTCGACACGGCCTCCCGGGAAGTACTCCGCCCACCGTTGGCTGACGAGTGCCGCCGTGTCCTCGTCGCAGAGGAGCTCGTCCGGAAACCCCGGCTTCAGGCGCGCGTCGATCACGATCGGCCCGCTGTAGGCGATGTGATTGCGGACGATCCGCCGGCCGGCGGCATGGATGTCGGCGGCGGGCTCAAACCGCGTGAACGTCGTCCACAGGAAGTTCATCACGCTGCGCGCCGCGCGGTCCGCATCGTCGGTAAGGACCACCAGCGGCCACTCGGCCACCGCGGGATCGGCGGCGATGCGCGCGGGGACTTCGGCCTCCGCCTCGCGTGACGGCGCGCTGAGCACGAGGCAGCCGCCGCAGAACACGCGCGGGTTGCGACACCCGCCCGGCAGCGCCGCCGGCACCTCGCGAGGCAGCGTGCGCACCGGATCGCCCAGCCCCAGCCACACCCCTTTCGAGCCCTCGTTGACTGCCGGGCCTGTGTAGTCCAGCGTGTCCATCGACAGGTTCGACAGCACGTAGAGATCGGTCTCCGGCCGCGTGCACGCCAGCACGTGCTCGAGCGTGGCGCGGAAGTCGCGCAGGTCCACCTGCCGGTCGGTGACCAGCAGGAACTTGGTGAGTGAAAGCTGGCCCTCTCCCAGGATGCGAAAGGCGCTGGCCATCGCCTCGCGCGGGTAGCGCTGCTTGACCACGGCCGCGCCGAGCGAATGATAGCCCGTCTCGCCGTAGGACCACAGGCGCTCGACGGCCGGCATCACCAGCGGGAACAGCGGCGACAGCAGCTCCTGCAGCAGGTCGCCGATGAAGAAGTCCTCCTGCCGGGGCTTGCCGACCACCGTCGCCGGGAAGATCGCGTCGGCGCGGTGCATCATCGACCGGACGGAAAACACTGGGTAGTCGTGGCGCAGCGAATAGTACCCGTAGTGGTCGCCGAAAGGGCCCTCGGGCCACCGGGCACCGGGCAGCACCTCGCCTATCAGCGCGAACTCGGCGGAGCCCACCAGCGGGTGAGGACCGTCACCGGACACCATCGGCAGCTTCGCCCCGGCGATGAGCGAGGCCAGCATCAGCTCCGGCACGTTCTCGGGCAATGGCGCGACGGCCGCCAGCGTCAGCGCGGGCGGGCCGCCGAGAAACACCGTAACCGGCAGCGGCTGGCCCTCGGCCTCGGCCTCGGCATAGTGGTACCCACCACCCTTGCCGATCTGCCAGTGCATACCCGTCGACCGCTCGTCATGGACCTGCATCCGGTACATGCCCAGGTTGTGACCGCCGCGTGTGGGGTGGGTCGTGTAAACCAGCGGCAGGGTGATAAACGGCCCGCCGTCCTTGGGCCAGCACGTGAGCGCCGGCAGGCGGTCGAGCCGCACGTCGCGGGTGGCACGGTCGAGCACCGGGGCCGACGAGGCCCGGCGCGTGCCCATGCGGAGCAGTGCGCCACCGACGTCGCGAGCATCCCACAGGGCAGCCGGCGTGGGTGGCAGCAGCGTCTCGGCCAGCTCGGCCAGCCGCTGCACGAGCCGCATGGGGCGCTCACCGAAGGCCAGCTCCGCCCGCCGCGCGGTGCCGTAGAGGTTCGTCACTAGGCGGAAGCCAGCGCCGGCGACGTTGGTGAAGAGCAGCGCGGGGCCACCGGCGGCGATCACCCGGCGGTGAATCTCGGCCACCTCAAGGCGCGGGTCGACCGGCGCGTCCACCACGACGAGGTCGCGGTCGCGGCGCAGCTGGTCGAGAAACGCCCGGAGGTCGACAAAGGCCACGGCGCGAGGCCGTCTAACCGGCGTTCATGGGCTCATCGGCGCTGCCGCCGTAGATGGCGGGCACCTTGGACCCCATGGCCCGCAGGTACGACGCCAGCTGACCCCGATGGTGGATGCTGTGGTTGTTGACCAAGGCCAAGTATTCGACCGCCGGCTTCTTCATCATGCCGAAAAAGTCCACCTCGCGCGCCATCGACTCGCCCGAGGCCACGCGCAGCGCCGTGATCTTCTCGGGGAAGGTCTTCCTGTAGAAGGCCACGATGTCGGCCACGTTCGTGAACTGCGCCTCGGCCTGCTGTTGGGCCTCGGGGGCCATCTCGAATTTGCCCTGCAGCACGCTGTCAAGGAACCACATGTCCGCAGTAGCCATGTGGGTGGCCACTTCCCACGCGCTGCGCGACTTGTCGTCGGGCTTGTAGTCGCGGGTCTCGTCCTTGACGGCCTCGAGCACCTTACAGGTAATCGCGAACTCACCCTCCATCGTGTTGGCGTAGTGCTCGGCCAGAAACTTCGCCTGTTCCGCGTTCATCACCCTCTCCTTCGCTACCGTGTCAGCTTTCGATACTTGATGCGATGCGGCGCGTCAGCCTGCGCGCCAAGGCGCCGCCGACGGTCTGCCTCGTAGTCCTCGTAGTTCCCCTCGAACCAGACCACCTGGCTGTCGCCCTCGAACGCCAGCATGTGCGTGGCGATGCGGTCGAGAAACCAGCGGTCGTGGCTGATGACCACCGCACAGCCGGCATAGCCGAGCAGGGCCTCCTCCAGCGCACGCAGGGTGTCAACGTCGAGGTCGTTGGTCGGCTCGTCGAGCAGCAGCAGGTTCGACCCGCGGCGCAGGAGCTTGGCCAGGTGCACGCGGTTGCGTTCACCGCCCGACAGTGTGCCGACCGTCCGCTGCTGTTGCGAGCCCTTGAAGTTGAACCACGACACATAGGCGCGGGAAGCCACGGTGCGCTTGCCCACCTGCAGCTCGTCCTCGCCGTCGGAGATCTCCTCCCAGACGCTCTTGCCCCCAGCGAGCGCATCACGGTCCTGGTCCACGTAGCCCAACGCCACGGTCTCGCCAAGACGCAGCGTCCCGCCGTCGGGCTGCTCCTCCCCGGCAATCAGACGAAACAGCGTGGTCTTGCCGGCCCCGTTGGGCCCGATGACACCCACGATGCCACCGCGCGGCAGCGTGAAGTCCAGCCCGTCAATCAGCAGCGTGTCGCCGTACGCCTTGCGCAAGCCCCGCGCCTCCACCACGACGTCGCCGAGCCGCGGGCCCGGGGGAATGTAGATCTCCACCTGCTCGATCCGCTGCGCGGTGTCCTCGTTGAGCAGCGTCTCGTACGCACTGAGCCTGGCCTTGCCCTTGGCGTGGCGAGCGCGCGGGGCCATCCGGATCCACTCCAGCTCACGCGCCAGCGTCTTCTGACGCTTGGTCTCGGCCTTCTCCTCGAGCGCCAGCCGCTGCTGCTTCTGCTCGAGCCACGACGAGTAGTTGCCCTTCCACGGGATGCCCGATCCGCGGTCGAGCTCGAGGATCCATTCCGCCACGTTGTCTAGGAAGTAGCGGTCGTGAGTGACCGCCACCACCGTGCCCTTGTAATCCTTCAGGAAGCGCTCGAGCCATGCCACCGACTCGGCATCGAGATGGTTGGTGGGCTCGTCGAGCAGGAGCAGGTCCGGCGACTGCAGCAACAGCCGGCACAGGGCCACGCGGCGGCGCTCACCTCCCGAGAGCGTGCCCACGTCGGTCTCGGGAGGCGGACAGCGCAGCGCGTCCATTGCCAGGTCGAGTTGCGAGTCGAGGTCCCAGGCGTTGGCGGCGTCGATCCGGTCCTGGAGCTTGCCTTGCTCCTCGAGGACCCTCTCCATCGCGTTGGGGGGCAGGGTCTCGCCGAGCTTCCGGTTCAACTCGTCGTAGCGCTGGAGCAGCGCCTGGGCGGTGGCCACGCCATGCTCGACGTTGTCGCGTACGGTGCCCGGGTCCAGCGCGGGCTCTTGGGGCAGGAAGCCAACGGTCGCGCCGTCGGCCACGAACGCCTCGCCAAGAAACTCGGCGTCCTCGCCGGCCATGATACGGAGCAGCGAGCTCTTGCCCGCGCCGTTGAGCCCCAGCACGCCGATCTTCGCGCCGGGGAGGAACGACAGCCAGATGTCATGCAGGACGGCGGTCTCAGGCGGGTGGACCTTCCCGAGCCCCTTCATCGTGTAGATGTATTGCACGCGCGTCGAAACCAACCGATACAAGGGCGCCCAGTGTACGTCGTCAGCCGAGTCTGGACCACGACGGCGATTGCGGAAGAGAGACTTCCTGCTGCTGAGCTGCTGCCGACGACCAGTGGCGACCAGTATAGTGCTCGCGCTTCCGTTGCGCGAGCGTGCTTGGTTTGATCTGTGCGCGGCGGGTCAGGATGGTCGGCTGGGGCCCGCGCCACAGCACACGCGAGGAAATCGTCGAAGCGCTGCCAGCGCGCGCGTGCCGCTGCGTCCGATCAGGCACGCCGTCGTGTCGGCGCCCCTGTGCCGGAGAGGTGCATCAGCGAAGCCGTCGCCGGCGAGCCCATTCGCGGCAACCGGCTGGTCACGCGTCACGCATCGCCGTGGACGTGACCCGTGTGCGCGCACGGGCATGCAGGCCGGCAAATGACATCGCCGCACCACGCGTGTGCGACTGACTGCCTCGCCCTGCGCCCGGAGGTCCTCACACCCGCAGGAGTTGCCCTCCTTGCACCGGCTCGCCGTATGCGTGGCCCGCATCACTGCCTGCAGCGGCCGGTCACGGCGCAAGCCTGCAGGGTGACGGGCGATACGACGTGATGCGCCGCCATACGCGGGGTCTTGACGGGCCGCGTACTGCTACGGCTCAGGGGCCTGACGCTTCGAGGCGGTAAAGGCCGTCAGCGGCGCGTGGGCCATGAAGTCGTCCCAGTACGGGTCGCTTAGCTCGGAGGGATCGAGCCGCGCGTCGACCCAACGGAAGTCGTCGAACCCCGCGTTGTGGGCAGCCGCCGTGTAGGTGGCTGGTTTCAGGTAGTAGTTCTTGAACTCAAAAGCTCGCCCGTCGTGATTGGTCATCCGGTAACGGATGACGTCCCCTTCACGCGGGGGATACGGACAGGTCCGTTCGAATCCGTACTTCGCCAAAGAAACGCCTGGCCGGGGCGGGCGGCGCACGTTGTCGTTGAAGCCGACGAGCCGGCCCCCGGGCCGCAACGCCCGGTAGCAGGCGCGGCAGAAGCGATCCAGTTCGGCCCGGGTCCGAGCGTAGTTCAGCAGGTAAATGGCAACCACAATGTCGACCTGCGCCGGCGGCGCGAACCTGGTGGCATCCTCGCAGACGTAGCGGCAACCGAGCGGGTCCTGGCGCTCTTCGGCTTCCGCCAAGGCGATCATCTCCCGCGAGATATCGACGCCGGTCACGGCGGCCGCCGCGGACCGCTTGAATTGGCGCGTATAGACTCCATCGCCGCAGGCCAAGTCCAGCACCGTCCGGCCCTGCAGGTCGCCGAGCAGCGCGACGAGCGTATACCGCTCGACGTAGTGACGGAACAGTAGCCACTTTGATTCGCGGTACTGCGCGGCGATGGCATCGTAGACAGCGGACGCTTTCGTCATTGCGGCGCTCCGTCCCAATGCGGGCCCATGCCGATCACCGGCAGGCGCGGACACATGGACGCCATGCCGCCGCATTATACGGCCGCCCGCGACGTCCCCGACCGGCACCACGGGCGGGAGCGCAAGCGCCGATCGCACCGCTCGGTCAAGGACCGGCCGCCTGCAATGGCGCGCCTCTGCGCACGAAGCCCTTGACAGGGCCGTCGGTGCCACCGAGGGCCTGCAAGCCGCTGGCCCGCCGCGAGTGAGACTGGCGCCCACCAGCGGCGGACCTGAGACAAAGCGCTGCACGATGTGTCTGCGAGCGTGGACAGTGGGTGCGTCATCGGCATGCGTGGACGAACGCGAATCTGCCTGGAACAGCCGGGACGAGTTGAGCCGCCGCCCTAGCCACCACCAACGACGATCTGCCACCTGTGCTGGAACCGGCGACCGCTTCGTGACTTCTGACAAGCGACGGACCTGACGGCACGGCACCCGGTTGCACACCAGCGCGCGTCCCCCGCAGGACCGGGAAGCGGCATGGGCAAGGGGGGCTCAGGCGTGCCTGCAGCGCCCAGCTGTGGAGGGACGACTGGCGATCTGTGAGAGATGGCAAGCACGCCATCAAGCGATGAACGGCAAGCGGCGGCAACGACTCAGCGGTGACGGCCGGGGCCTAAGTCGCGCCGCGCGCCGCCTCCTTCGCTTCTGGTGCCAGCGTTTCATGGCGCCACCCGCAGTTCGGCGTGCGGATCGCGTGTAGGCGGGTCGTCGGTCGGCCATGCTGACCCGCCGCGAACACATCACAGGGAGAACACACGCCCTGCGAGAACACGAGCACTAGTACTGGCCGCCACCCACGACCGCGCAGCAGCACGTCTCGCTGACGGAAGCGTCGCCGTGGTCCAGACTAGGCGGACGCTGTCCAGGGCCCCCCAAGGGCGGCGGCAGCCCGACGCACGTGGGGCGCTAATTCGCCTCGGGTAGGAGCGTCACCGTCACGTAGCGGTCGGTCGGGAAGTACGCCCGGAGCGCCGCGTGGACATTGTCGACGCTCAGGCTCTCGGCGCGCTCGATGCGCGCAAGGATCCGCGCCGGGTCCCAGCCCAATAGGTGCACGGTCTGGAGCGACCCCAGCCAGTAGCGGTTGTCCTGCTGCGCTTCCTCGAGATCGCGCTTCTCAATCTCGACCACTCGTGCAACCTCATCGGCCGTGGGCCCCTCGGCTTGCAGCCGCTCCACCTCGCGGAGCACCTCCGTGACCATCTCATCGACGCGCTCGGGATCGCTTCCAAACTGAATCGTGACGCGGCCGTATCCCGGCTCGGGCTGGCTGTTGATGTAGCCGACGCCGACCGAGTAGGTTCCGCCGAGCTCCTCCCGCAGGCGGTCGCGCAGGCGAGTCTCGAGCACGGTGGTGGCGGCACGGAGGCGGTGCATCTCGATCTCGTCGAGCCCGGTGTCGGCAAACAGGCTCACCACGGTCTGGCTCTGCGGCTCCTGTCCCTTCCGCACGACCTCGCGCACGACCTCGTCGGGGAACGCGAGCGCGAGCGTCCCAGACGCCGACGTGGGCTCGCCGGCCGAGGGGAGAGACCCGAGATACCGGGCAAGGAGCGGCTCCAACGTCGCGATGTCGAGCGCACCAACGAAGAAAAAGGTGAAGTCGGCCGCGTTGGCAAACCGGTCCTCGTAGAACGTCATCATCCGGTCGGCCGACAGATCCGCCACGTCGGGCAACTGCATCGCCTGTGACGTGGGATGGCCGCTGGTGACGATCTCTTGCAGCCGCTCGCGGAAGACCGCGTTGGGGCTGTCGTCGCGGTTGGCCAGCGACGCCTCAAGCTGCCGAGTCAGCAGCGCGAAGGCGTTGGGATCGCGGTTGGGCGCGGTGAACTGCAGGAAGACGAGCTGGAGCGCAAGCTCGAGGTCCCGCGGCGAGGCCCTCCCAGAGACGCTCTGCGTGTAGGTGGCAATGTTGGCCGACACGTTCGCGGTCCGGCCGGCCAGCAGCCGCCGCAGATCCACGGGCGAGAACCCGCCCACGCCAGCAAGGTCGACCAGCTCCGTGCTGAGCCCGGCCTCGCGGAACAGCTCGGGATCGGCCAGCGACGCGCCGCCGCGTGCGTAGCCGGTGAACACCACCTGGTCATTGCGGAAGTCAGTGGGCTTCAGCCACGCCTCCACGCCATTGGACAGCGTCACCACGGTGACACCCAGGTCGGGTAGCGGGCGGCGACTGACCACCGTACCGGGCTCGGGCAGGCTCACCATCAGCTCGCCCTCGCCGCCCCCGTCGTCCCAGGCCGCCACAGAGGCCAGCTCACCGGTTCGCAGCGCGGCCAGCAGGTCGGCCTCACTGGCCGGCGGCTCGTCGGCCGGCCCGGGCGCGGTGGCCAGCACCACGCGGCCGTCCTCGGTAATCAGGGACCGGGCGACCTCGGTGACCTCCTGGGCCGCGATCCCGGGCAGGACCTGCTGGACGATCGCGTACTCGGCGGCGATGCCAGGCACGGGCTCCTCCTGCAGGACGTGGCGGACCAGCTCGTTGGCCAGCGGGCCGTTCTCAGTGCGATCCTGCTCGGCGAACGCGCGCTCATAGGTGGTCAGCAGATCACGCTTCGTGCGATCGAGTTCGGCCTCCCCGAACGGGTGCTGCGCCACGCGGGCCATCTCGGCCGCCAGCGCCGTCAGGCCCGCGACCACGCCGTCGGCCTCCACCGAGGCGGCGAGCGAGAAGGCCTGGACCTCGCCAGCAATGGCCTGCCCGCGGGCGACGGCCCGCAGGAACGGCGCATCCGGCTGCTGGCTGAGTTCGCTGAAGCGGGCATTGAGCATCCGCGACGCCAGCGAGCGCATCAGCGAGTCACGGTAGTCGCCCACGGTGCGGGCGCGCTCCACGGGGCGCTTGAACAGCACGCTGACCGAGGCCCCCTGCAGTTCAGGGTCGGCCGCCGAGACCACCAGCGTCTCGTTGTGCAGCGGCACCGGGTAGGTCGGCCGCTCCCCACCCGGGGTGCCGGCCAAGGCGCCGAACTCGCGGGCAATGAGGGTCGCGAGGGCTTCGGGTTCGATGTCACCGACCGCAACAACCGCCATGCGCTCGGCGCGGTAGTGCTCGCGGTAGAAGGCCTCGAGGCGCTCGGGCAGGAAGGTCTCCAACACCTCAACGAGGCCGATCGGAATCCGGTCTGCGTAGCGCGAGTCGCCGAAAATCGCCGGCAGCTGCTGGTCCTGGATACGGGTGCCAGCGCCGCGCCGCAGGCGCCACTCTTCGATGACAACGCCGCGCTCGCGATCGATCTCGTCCGGGTCCAGCGTCATCCCGCCGGCAAAGTCGCTGAGCGCCTGGAACGCCCGCTCCACGACCCCCTCAGGGGCCACGGGAACGTCCAGCATATAGACGGTCTCGTCGAAGCTCGTGTAGGCGTTGACATGGGGACCGAAGCGCACGCCCACCGACTCGAAATACTCGACGAGTTCGCCGGGTGCGAACCGGTCGGTGCCGTTGAAGGCCATGTGCTCAAGCAGGTGGGCCAGCCCGCGCTGGTCGTCGGCCTCGTCGATCGAGCCCGCCTGGACGACCAGCCGCAGGGCCAGCTGGCCTTCGGGCAACCCGTTCCGGCGGATGAAGTACCGCAGGCCGTTGTCGAGTTCGCCCGTGAGCACCTCGGAGGTCAGCGCCAGTGGGACCGACAGGTCCGGCTGCTGGGCAGCCGCGGGGGCGGGCAGGGCCAGCAGCAGCGCGGCTAGCAGCCCAGCCGCACGGGTCCGGGAGTACGCTTTTCGATATGCTGCACGTATGCGGCTCCGCATCAGACGTCTCGATCCCACGATCGACCTCCCTGCGTATGGCACCCGCGAGTCCACTGCGTTTGACCTCGCCGCTGCCGGCGACCTGACAGTCGCCCCGGGCCAGATCGCACTCGTCCCGACGGGGCTGGTCATCGAGGTGCCCCGCGGCCACGTCCTGGCTATTGTCGCCCGAAGCAGCACCCCGCTCAAGCGCGGGCTGATCGTCGCCAACGGGGTCGGGCTGATCGATCCCGACTACGCAGGGCCAACCGACGAGGTACGGATTCAGGTGCTGAACGTCACTGACGCACCGGTCGCGATCCGCCGCCGCGACCGCCTCGCGCAGGGGTTGGTGCTACCAGTCCCGCAGGTGGAGTGGGAGGAGGTCGAGGCGCTGCGCGCCGAGTCGCGCGGCGGGTTCGGCTCCACAGGGCAGTAGATCCGGCACCGCCGCATCGTGGTACACCATGACCGACGAGCCCACAGCCGGTCCGCCGCCACTGCGGCGCATCCTCCACATCGACATGGACGCGTTCTACGCGGCGGTCGAGCAGCGCGACACTCCGGCGCTGCGCGGCCGTCCGGTGGCAGTCGGCGGCGCGCCCGACCGCCGGGGCGTAGTGGCCGCCGCAAGCTACGAGGCCAGGGCCTTCGGCGTGCACTCGGCGCTGCCCATGGCCCGCGCGGTCCGGCTCTGCCCCGACTTGGTCGTCGTCCGGCCGGACTTCACCAAGTACCGGACCGTGTCGAAACAGGTGTTCGGCCTGTTCCAGCAGGTGACGCCACTGGTCGAGCCGCTGTCCCTCGACGAGGCCTATCTGGACGTGACCGACAACGCCTGGGGCGAGCCCCTCGGCGCCACGGTGGCGCGGCGGCTGAAGGCGGTCATTCGCCAGGCCACGGGGCTGACCGCCTCGGCGGGTGTGGCCCCGAATAAGTTCCTGGCCAAGATTGCCTCGGGCTGGAAGAAGCCGGACGGCCTGACAGTCGTTGCGCCCGGACGAGTCGAAGCGTTCCTCCAGGGGCTGCCGGTCGACGCGTTGTGGGGCGTGGGGCCGGTGACGGCCCGCCGCCTCCGCGAGCACGGAATCGATCGGCTGGTCGACGTGCGGGCGGCGCACGACGCCGTCCTGCGCGAGGCGGTCGGCAGCCAAGCCGGGTGGCTGCGAAAGCTCGCCGAGGGCATCGACGACCGGCCCGTCGTGGCCGAGCACGTACCCAAGTCGTCGGGCAGCGAGCGCACCTTCGCGGAGGACATCACCCATCTGGACGAGCTGCGGTCGCGTGCTGCTGAGATGGCCGGCGCCGCCGCCGCGTGGCTCGCGCACCGCGGCTGGTACGCCAGGACGGTGGTGCTGAAGCTGCGCTACGACGACTTCACCACGCTCACACGAAGCCATACAGCGGTGCCGACGCGCGAGCCCGCGCGCCTCGCGGCACGTGCGGTCGATCTGCTGGCAAAGACCGACGCGGGCCGTCGGCCGGTGCGCCTGCTCGGCGTCAGCGTGCATAACTTCACCGACGACGAGACCGACGGCGGCGCACCGCGGCTCCCATTCACGCCCTCATAGGGCACGACCGGCATAGCCGAGCAGGCTAGGGCCCCTGCCGCCGGGCCTGCGCCCCGCGGCGGCCTAGCAGGGGTGCCAGCACACCTGACACGGCCTTCCTGGCCTCACGGTGGCAGCGTCTGCCAGCCGGTGTATCACCACGCCTACGGGGCGGGCACGATTGTGACCGAGGTGACGTCGATGCGCTCGACCGGCGTCTCGCCGGTGAGTTCCACAGCCTCGATACGGTCGAGCACCTCGAAGCCGTCCACAACGTTCCCGAACACTGTGTAGACCCCATCGAGCGCCGGCGAGGGCGCCGTGACGATGAAGAACGACGTGGTGCCACTGGCGGGGTCGTCCCCGTGCGCGAGCGACACGGTCCCGCGCTCGTGCGGCGTGTCGCTGAACTCCGGCGTCATCGGCTGCACGAAGGACTCCTGGCGCTGGCTGAGCGGCGAGCGACGCGAGGGCAGGAACCCGCCCTGAACGACGAAACCCGGCACCACCCGGTGGAACGCGGTGCCGTCGTACACGCCGAGCGCGGCCAGCCGCAGAAAGTTGCGGACGTGGTTCGGCGCCAAGTCGGGCCTGAACGCCACGGTAATCGGGCCGAACGAGGTGTCGATCCAGGCCCGGTACCCGCCCAGGTTGGCGTCGGGCACGTCGACGAAGGGCTCTGGCGCGGGCGCGGGTCGGTCGCGGATCACCACCCGGGTGATCTCGAGTCGCTCGGTCGGCACACCGTCGGCGTTGGCGGGGCGCGTCGACAGTTCCTGTGCCACCTCGAGGCCCTCGACCACGCGGGCGAACACGGTGTACTCGCCGTCGAGCGCGACCTGGTCACTGATGCAGATAAAAAACTGGTTGCCGGCGCTGTCATAGTCGCCGGGCACGCGCACGGCCGACACCGCACCCCGGGTGTGCAGCTCGTCGTTCGGCTCGAAGCGCAGCCGGCCCAGCCCGCCCGTGCCGTACAGCGCGGCCTGGGCCGGATCCTTCGACAGCGGGTCGCCGCCCTGGATGATCCCCAGCGCGACCACGCGGTGGAACGTGGTGCCGTCATACTCGCCGGCTTCAGCCTGGGTGATGAAGTGCGCCACGTGGGTCGGGGCGGCCCGGTCAAGCAGGTCCATGACAATGACCCCGGTCGGGGTTTCGAGCACCGCCTGCTTGTCGGTCAGCGCCGCAGGCGGCAGCGTCGACTCGAAAAACTCCCGGTCGGCGGGCGCTTGGGCCGAAACCGTGGCAACCCCCAGCAGGGCAGCAACGAGGAGGGATAGGCGCATGGGGCCGATTATAGGACCTGTGCGGGCGTACCACCGGCCCGCCCGCATGGGCCGGGTGGGGCGCCATGCTCACCGTGAGTTGCGCGCAGGCATAGACCATCGAGCACGAGACAACGATGTACGAGACGTTCGACAGTTTCGTGCAGCCGCCGTTCACGCTGACGCTAGGCCCGCAGTGCTGAGCGTCGACGAGGCGCAGGTCCTGCCGCCGCAGGTCCACGATCAAATCCGGATCATCTCGACCCTCGAAACCAACGAGACACCCTGATCCAGATCGTCCTGCTGGAGCAAGTGAAACGGGCTCATGGCCCTGGCGCTCCGATTGACACCGCAACAGGCCAAGAGCAGCCCTGGCGCGCGCGAGGCCGGTACCACGCTTGGCCCGCGGGGCGCGCCTATCCATGTAGGCCAAGCCACAGACGCCCTCCACACACAGGCCGGAGATCCGATCGCAGCCGACACGAAGGGCTCGGTGTCACAACCCGCTCGCTCGACAACCGGGAGGAATCCATAGACGGGCTGCTAACACCCCCTCCCCGATCAGCCGCGCTTGTTGCGCAGGTGCTCGCGCAGCGCGCGGCTCAAAACCCTCGACTGCCGCTGCTGCTCGAGCAGCGCGCGCTGGTCCTGCTGGCGCTCGAGGAACGCCAGCTCGTCCTGCAGCTTGCGATAACTCGCCAGCCGGCCCTCCGCCAGCCGGCCCTCCGCGTCGGCAGCCTTCACCGCGCATCGCGGCTCCTCGCGGTGGCGGCAGTCCGTGAAGTGGCAGCCATCGGCCAGCGCGTCGATGTCGTCGAAGGTCTCGCGCACCGCCCGGCCGACGTTCCACAATTGCAGCTCGCGCATGCCGGGCGTATCGATCAGCAGCGCGCCGCCGGGCAGGATCACCAGCTCCCGGTGCACCGTCGTGTGGCGACCCTTCGAGTCGGCTAGCCGCACCTCGCGGGTGCGCTGCACCTCGGCACCGGCCAGCCGGTTGATGAGCGTGGACTTGCCCACGCCGGACGAGCCCAGCAGCGCGCCCGTACGGCCCGCCGAGAGGTGGGCGGCCACGGGCTCAAGGCCCTCGCCCTCGCGCGGGTTCAGCACATGGACAGGCGCATCCCCGGCCACGGTCACGACCTCAGCTACCTGCTGCGGCAGGTCTGACGCCAGGTCCGGTTTGGTGAGCAGCAGGATGGGCGTCGCGCCGCTCTCGCGAGCCAGCAGCAGGTAGCGCTCGAGACGGCGTACGCTGAAGTCGCCGTCGAGACCCATCACCAGAAAGACCACATCGACGTTGGCGGCCACCACCTGCTCGTCGGTGACTTGACCCGCCATCCGGCGTGAGAACCGCCCGCGCCGGGCTAGCACGGCGACAATCGACGCGCGTGCCTCGCCAGGCGCCCGCCGCACGACCACCCAGTCCCCGACGGCTGGCAGCTCGGCACGGCTGCGGGCTTCGTGCTTCAGGCGGCCCGAGACGACCGCCTCCACCTCGCCCTCTGCCAGGTAGACGCGCAGGATGTAATTGAATTCAATCGCCACCCGGCCGGGTGCCATGTCGGGCTGCCCCGCCCAGGGCTCGAACGCCCGGGCGAACCCCTCGTCGAATCCCAGGAGCCCCAGATCCACGGCCAACAGGATACTCGCGCCGGCGACTTGCGCTGACACCGGCGCCGCCAGCCGGGATGCCCCGCCTGAAATATGTCTGCCGACCCTTGACCCGGGGCACTAGAATCCTGCCATGCCTTACATCATCGTTCCGGCGATCGTCGCAACTGCGGCTATCGTGGCCGTGCTCCTCCCCCCGGCCGGGTACCGTTCCGGCGCGCTCGAGCTGGGAACAGCCATCACCGTGTTCCGCTGGGCGGCCTACCTCGGCATCGGGGCTATGGTCGTCGCCGTCGGCAGCGGCGCGATGTCGGTGCGTCGCCGGTCATCACTCGGCGTGCGGGTGGCCGCGGCAAGCCTCGTGCTCGGCTTCGTCGCGTTCTGGGGCCCGTACGCGCAGGACCGAACAGCCCAGCGCCTGCCCTTCATCCACGACATCACCACCGACATCGAGAACCCACCGGTCTTCGATGCGGTGCTGCCCCTGCGCGAAGGCATGAACTCCGTTGAGTACGACCGGGAGGTCGGTGAGCAGCAGGCCGCCGCCTACCCGGAGATCGCCCCGCTGCGACTCGACATACCGCAGGCCGAGGCCTTCGACCTCGCTCTGGCCACGGCCCGGGCCGAAGGGTGGGAGATCGTGGCCGAGGACGCGTCCTCCGGCCAGATTGAGGCCACCGACACCACCTTCTGGATGGGCTTCAAGGACGATGTGGTCATTCGGATCCGGCCCGAGGGGTCGGGCAGCCGGGTAGACATGCGGTCGGTGTCGCGCGTGGGGCGTAGCGACATCGGCGTCAACGCGGCGCGCATTGCCGGCTACCTTGAACGCCTGCAGTCGGGCGGCTAGGCGCGCGACAGCGGTGTCGTCGGCCCAGCTAGCCCTGACCTCCACGGCGCTCGGCGCACTCCTACTGCTGGCGGCCGGGCCGGGGCGGCGCCTCGGCCTGTGGCCGTACGGCGTCGGGCTGGCGATGGTCCTCGTCGCCGGCGTGGCGGGCCTGGTAGGGCTGTCCATCGCCGGCCGAACACTGGCGGCGGCCACAGCGTCGGCGCCTTCTTGGCCCGCGGTCACGGCCGCCGTACTGGCGCTGGGCGTGGTCGCGGTGCCGGCCGTGTGGATCGGCAGGGCCGTGACCGCGCCGTGGGTCAACGACGTCACCACCGATCCGGACGACCCCCCCTTCATCGCGACGACCGGCGGCCCGCCGACCATCGCCCCCTCGCTCGCCCCTCTGTTCCTCGACCTGGCGGCCGACGAGGTCCGCAGTCTGGTGCGGGCGTCAGCCGCCCAGTGGGAGATCGCCGCGTCAAACCCTGACCCTGAGATCCTGGCGGCCACCGCATCCACGTGCTGGTTCGGCTTCATCGACGACGTCGCGGTCCGCGTGCGGGCGGTCGGCGCCACCCGGACGCGGGTGGACGTGCGGTCGGCCTCCCGGCTCGGGGTGAGCGACCTGGGCACCAACGCGAGGCGAATTCGCCACTTCTTGCAGGATCTGCAGGCGCGTGCCGCCCGTGCCACCACACAGCAGTCACCGTGACCGGGGTTACCCATCACCGGGCCGAGGCGCCCAGCCGCGGCCTGCTGGTACTGGCCCATGGAGCCGGCGCGGGCCAAGGCCATTCGTTCATGGTGCGCATGGCGCACGGCCTCGCCACGCGTGGGATCGACGTGGCCACGTTCGACTTCCCGTACATGGCGGCGGGCCGCAAGACGCCCGATCGCCTACCCGCGCTGCTCGAGAGCTTTCGCGACGCCGTTGCGTCCGCCCGGGGACGCGCAGAGCTTGGGGGCCATCCCCTGTTCGTGGGCGGCAAGTCGATGGGCGGCCGCGTGGCCACGCACCTGGCCACCGAGAGTATCGACGGACTGCGCGGGGTCCTGGCCCTCGGCTACCCCTTGCACCCGCCGAGCCGAGTCGACAAGCCGCGCGTGAATCACCTGTCGCAGATCCGGGTGCCGCTGCTGATCGTGCAGGGCGAGCGCGACAACTTCGGCACGCCCGATGAGCTGCGGCCCGCGCTCAAGGCCGTGCGTCCGGCCGTCCGCATCCATCCGGTGCGGGATGGCGATCACTCCTTCAAGGTACGGATGTCGAGCGGCCAGTCACCGGAGGACGTGCACAAGGAAATCCTGGACGCGATCGCCGCGTGGATCGCGAAATACGCGAAGAAACGCTAGGGGTCCGTTGGCGCGCTGCGGAACGTCTCCCGCAATTCAGCGAGCTCGCCCCACGTCTCTGGGTCCTGCCAGCGCAGTGTCGAGAAATAGAGTGCGACGTCCTCGGGCGGGTACTCGGCGGCGAGCGTCTGCGCGGCCACGCGCAGCTGATCGGCAGAAGGCGCGGCGAACTCCTCCTCACTGATCAGCCCGTCCTCGTGTGGGATCTCAAGCAGGTCGAGGAAGCGACTCATGAGCGGCCGCTGCTGCTCCAGGTGATACGACACGAGCAGCCGGGCGGCAACGGCCTCCGACAGGCCAGCCAGCGCGGCTAGGCGCCGCGCCTTCCGGTCCGCAGACATCGAAAGGACGCTCTTCGGACGGAACTTGATGCGTTGCGCGATGAGCGTCACGGCCTCGGCCTGCTCGGCCAGCGCCCCGTCGTCCTGCCAAAACGCGGCGGCGGCCACGAGCTTCCGCTCTGGCGAGAGCGACTTCCACAGCTCCAACGGCAGCGGTGCTGCGCTCCCACCCGTTGCCATGAACCGCATACGTTACCATAGCGGCCATGCCGAAACTGACGGTCGAGGGATTCGCTCCCGTCGAGGTCGAGGCGGGCACGCGCCTCGTCAACGCCATCGAGAATGCCGGCGTCGACATCTTGCACGCTTGCGGCGGCAACGCCCGCTGTACGACCTGCCGCGTGGAGTTCGTGATCGGCGAGCCAGCGCGCAGAACAAGGGCCGAGATCGAGCGACTCACCGAGCGCGGCCTGACCGGTGTTCGCCTCTCGTGTCAGATCACCTGCGATGCCGACATGACCGTGCGGGCCATCAGCCGCCTCGAGGGCAGCGGCCGTCCCGACCCGGGGCGCCGGCCCGCGCCGACGATCCAGCCGCCCCCCGAGTGGACGTAGCACTGAGACACGACAGCTGTTGCCGAGCGGGCTGAGGCTCCCTCGCTGCAAGGAAGCCGTCGGGTTTGGGCCGCTGGTTTGCGGCCAGGCCTTCTTCCGCAGCCGGAGGGCTGCACCGCGACGAGCGCGTCGGTGCTGCACTCGATCGCCTGCTCAAGGCTCAACTGGCCCGGGGGATCAGCCGGCTGACCTCCTCGGCTGGCAACGCGCGCATGTTCGTCTTCTTACCGCTTCTCCTTGGTAGCGTTGACGTTGATGTCACGGGGTCGTGAGTGCCCGCCGAGATCATCTCCGCCTAGACGCGCGTGCCCGGCTCGAGGAGGTCCCCCCGCGCTGTTGCAGGTTAGCGACCACAACGCTGGCGGCCACCAGGTCCCGGTCGTGCGGGAGGAGCGACTCGGGGCCGTGTCACGACTCCCAGCCAGCGCACATGTGGGTCATGATGCCGGCCCCGCGGGTGTCGGTCAGGCACTGCGACCGGACGTGCGTGGCTAGGTATTGTGATGCCGCATTCCGTGCGCAAGGTCGCTGGGTGTCCATCACGCGCTCGGCCACCCACCTGGTTTGGTGACAGACACGGCTCTGGCAGAAAAGCACGCCGACCAGCGGGGTCTTGCCGTGATTGGCGTGGGCGACGATCGCGACGTTGCGCAAGCGCGGATTGACGCCCAGTCGCGCCTTGTGGGCCGAGGGCACCGCATCACTCTACCCCGACGCGGATCCCGTACAATGGAGGGGCGTCAAGGAGTACGGATCGATATGCCTCTCTACGAATACGCCTGCTCGGATTGTCACCATCGCTTCGAGACCCTGGTGCGTGGTGGCTGCACCCCCGAGTGCCCGTCGTGTCACGGCACCACGCTCGAAAAGCAGCTCTCAGTGTTTGCCGCCCAAGCCGGCGAGCGCGTCGCGCCCACGGCCGAGGTGATGCCGTCGCCGTGCGGTGCCTGCGGCGACCCGCGCGGCCCGGGTGCCTGCAGCATCAACTGACCCCGTTCCGAACCAGCGCGGGTGACACGCACACCCACGATCCTGGAATTACGAGCCCCAACTCATGATGCCCGCACAGCGCGTCACCAGCGGTTCGCATCCTCATCGCGGGCGAGGCCGCGCCCGTCGCCGTCGCGCCAGATGACGCCGTCGCGCCAGTCCAGCGGCGCGTCGAGGCCCACCACCGCCCTGAGGTCCGGTGCACTCGGCGGGTGGTCGCGACGCGGGTCGCGGTTTGCTGGTCGAACGGGCCTCTGGACGTGCGCACGCCCGTTCTCGCGCGTGGCGGACCCAGCCACGCGGCCTCTCACGCCACCTTCGTCACCGTCACGACACCGCGCGGCTGGCGCCGCGGGTGGAAGGGCTGTCGCCCGCGCGGCAACGGTTGCCGCGCGGCGTCAGAGCGAGAGACTCCGCAGACGCAGCGCGTTGCCAATGACCGACACTGAGCTGAAGCTCATCGCCGCGGCCGCGATCATCGGGCTCAGCAGCAGGCCGAACACGGGGTAGAGCACGCCAGCGGCAATCGGCACCCCGGCCGTGTTGTAGACGAAGGCGAAGAACAGATTCTGGCGGATGTTGCGCATGGTCGCGCGGCTTAGCCGCCGCGCCCGGACGATGCCGCCGAGGTCTCCCTTCACCAGCGTGACTCCGGCGCTCTCCATCGCCACGTCGGTGCCCGTGCCCATCGCGATGCCGACCTGCGCCTGCGCCAACGCCGGCGCATCGTTGATGCCGTCGCCGGCCATCGCCACGACACGGCCCTCGGCCTGAAGCCGCTTCACCGTGCCGACCTTCTGATCCGGCAGCACCTCGGCGATGACCTCGTCGATCTCCAGCCGGCCCGCGACGGCCTCGGCGGTGGCACGGCTGTCTCCGGTCAGCATCACAATGCGGAGACCCTCCTCGTGCAGCGCACGGATCGCGGCGGGTGTAGTTGCTTTCACGGGATCGGCCACGCTCACCAAGCCCGCCGCGGCGCCGTCCACGGCGACGAACATCACCGTCTGACCCTCGGCCCGCAGCCCCTCGGCCTGTCCGGCCAGCGCCCCCGGATTGACGCCCCGCGCGTCGAGCAGCTGGCGGTTGCCGAGCGCCACGTCCCGGCCGTCCACCCGCCCGGTCACGCCCTGGCCCGTGACCGAGGCGAAGCCCTCTACGGCAGCAAGCGCCACGCCGCGTCCCTCGGCCCCGGCCATGATGGCCGCTGCGAGCGGGTGTTCGCTGGCGCGCTCGAGGCTGGCCACCAGCCGCAGCACCGCGGACTCGTCCCACCCGTCGGCGGGCACCACACGGGTCAACACGGGATGCCCCAAGGTGAGAGTGCCCGTCTTGTCCACCACCAGCGTATCGACGGTGCGGAAGGCCTCGATGGCCTCTGCGCTCCGGAATAGCACGCCGAAGGCCGCGCCACGCCCCATGGCGACCATGATCGACATGGGCGTCGCCAGCCCGAGCGCGCACGGGCAGGCGATGATCAGCACGGCCACGGCGTTGATGATCGCAAACGCCATCGCCGGCTCGGGTCCGACCAACGCCCAGGCGGCGAAGGTCGCCACAGCCGCCACGACTACCGCAGGCACAAAGTACGCGGCCACGGTGTCAGCCCGCCGCTGGATCGGGGCCCGGCTCCGCTGTGCGTCGGCCACCATCTGCACGATCCGCGCGAGCAGCGTGTCAGCGCCGACGCGCTCGGCACGCATGACCAGCGAGCCGGTGCCATTGACCGTTGCGCCGATCAGGTGATCACCAGGCCCCTTCTCCACTGGAATCGGCTCGCCCGTGACCATCGACTCGTCCACGCTGCTGCGTCCCTCGATCACGACGCCGTCGACCGGTACCTTCTCCCCCGGCCGCGCGCGCAGCCGATCACCCGGCTGCACCTGATCGAGCGGCACGTCCGTCTCGCTTCCGTCGGCGCCGAGGTGCCGGGCGGTCTTCGGCGCCAGGCGGAGCAAGCCGCGGATGGCAGCGCCCGTCCGGCCCCGCGCGCGTAGTTCCAGCACCTGTCCCAGCAACACGAGCGTGACGATCACCGCCGAGGCCTCGAAGTAGACGCCTACCACACCGCCCGTCATGCGGAACGCTGCGGGGAAGATCCCCGGGGCCAGCGTGGCTACCACGCTGTAAAGGTACGCCACGGCCGTGCCCAGCGCGATGAGCGTAAACATGTTGGGGCTGCGGAGCACGAGCGACTGCCAGCCGCGCACGAAGAACGGCCAGCCGCCCCACAGGACGACCGGCGTTGCCAGCACCAGCTGGATCCAAGCACTCATCGCGCCGGCAACGAGCCCGGGGATCGGGCTGCCTGGCACCATCTCTCCCATCGTCAGGCCGAGCAGCGGCAGCGACAAGACGGCGCCTCCCCAGAACCGCCGCGTCATGGCGATCAGCTCGGGGTTCTCCTCGTCGACCGGCGCCGTCACCGTGAGGGGCTCGAGGGCCATGCCGCAGAACGGGCAGGCCCCCGCTTCGTCGCGAACGACTTCGGGATGCATCGGGCAGGTCCAGGCCGGCCGCGTCGTCGGCGCCGCTGGCGTGGCACGTGCGAGGCCCCTGCCGCACGACGGGCAGTTGCCAGGGGCCGACCCGCGCACCTCCGGGTGCAGCTGGCAGGTGTAGTGGGCGCCGGCCGGTGCTGGCGTGGGGTGGGATGTGAGCTCGACAATCGGCCGTGGCACCGCCGGTGCGCCTCCTCCCGTGAGGTAGCGCTCCGGCTCGGCGCGGAACCGCTCGAGGCATCCCGTGCAACAAAAGTGATAGCGAACGCCGCCGTGCTCGTACTGGTGGGGCCCATCCTGCGCAACGGTCATACGACAGACGGGATCTCTGGGGCTGTCACCCGGTGCGGCGATGGGGCGTGTATCTTCCACCGTGGGAGTGCGTCCGGTCCTCGTCGACCGGCGAACCGATCGGGGCGCCAGCCGGATGTCGAGGGCCGCGGTTTCATCGACGTCGTGATCGACAAACACCGCGATGCGCTCGTCCGCCTCGATGCCGGCGGCCACAAGCACCACCACCGTGCCGCCGTGGCGGACCTCGGTGTCGGGTGTCATCATGAACCATATCAGATCGGCCTTGCTGCATTCTCGGCCCGTGCCTGCACCGGCATGCGGTCGGCATCGACTGCCTCCACTGTGCCCCGGCAGGTCACCTCGTGGGCCAGCACCGAGGCCGCCACTACGGTAGGGATGATCGCGGCCGCCACGAGGCTCCGCCCAGGGACTGTTCCGTCAGGGACGCGCTCCTGCTGCCCGTATTGCCGACTGTCCACCCGACAGGAACTCGTCGGGCGCCGGCTCTGGTTCGATTGTGGCGGCACGTCACGAGTTGAGCGCCTCCATCCCCGTCAGCTCCTGCGGGATGATGTCCGGCAGGGGGCGGATGCACGGGACCAGCTCCCGCGACTCCCGCTCGCCCTCCGGCGTCCCGGTGGCTCAGGCGAGCCGGTGAACGGGATGCCCTGCTCGATGAAGGCAAGAGGCGCCTCCCGTCGCGGAGGTCCGAGGTCGCATCCCACTGCCATGTCGGGCGCCGACGGGTCGAGGGTCCGCCCCACCTCCATTTGACCGCGGCCATCGTTGTCGTGACAGCTGGCACAGTGGTCGGCCCTATGCTCCATGCGGGCGCTCCGCGTCTCGGGCGTCTGCGCGATGGGACTCGTCAGCGTCCGGGATTCGGTCGGAACCGTCCAGTGCAGCACCGTGGGCGCCCCAAAGGCCGCTCCCTGCCGGCCGTCGCGCCTGCAGGACCGGACTCAGGGTGCGGTCCGCGCCCCCGTCGGAGGGGCCACCCGAATAGCAGCATCCCATCCGCCCGTCTGGTCAGGCACAGCCGAGTGGGATAGGGTACACACATGCGATCGACGATGCCCCGACGGGAATTCCTCCGCGCCGCCGTGGCGGCGTTGCCGGTGACCGGGCTCACGGCCTGCGCGCGCGCCGGCGCGCAAACGACCCACGTGGTGGTCCACAAGGAGGCCACCTGCGACTGCTGCAACATCTGGATGGACCACCTCCGTGCGGCCGGGTTCACGACCGAGGCGTACAACTACGACGACCTCGCGCCGCTCAAAGCGCAGCACGGCATCCCACGCAACCTGCAGGCCTGCCACACGGCGATCGTCGACGGCTACATCGTCGAGGGCCATGTGCAGGCGCAGGACATCCGCAGGCTGCTGCGCGAGCGGCCGGCGGCATCCGGCCTGAGCGTGCCCGGCATGCCGCTCGGCACTCCCGGGATGGGTATGGAGCAGGGGGTGCCTATGGCTCGCCACGACGTGTACCTCCTGACCGATACCGGGCCGGTCGTCTACGCCAGCTACGGCGTCTGAGCCTTCTCCGATGGAGGCCGGCACGCTGCCACCCCGGCGCATTCTGTCGGCCCTCGCTTTTCGACGACACCGCCCGCGCCACGCTGGCGCATGCCGCGGCACGGGCGTTCGAGGCAGCGCTGATCTTCCTGCACGTGACGGGTTCCCGGTGCCGGCGCGGCCGGCGTGCGGGAGGCACAGACCGAGGGTGCGTCTTCGTGCAGGCCACGTGCCCGGCGCCCTTCCAATGCATGACCGGCTGGCGCGGCCAAGCCACCCGGTCAACACCGTCGCCGACACCGCGCGCGAGACCGACGCTGACCTGATCGTCATGGGCAGGCACGGCCGCGGACTGGTCGGCCGCGTCGTCCTCGGATCCGTGGCCTCGGGCATCGTCCGGCATGCTGCGGTGCCGGTCCTGCTGGTGCGAACGCCGGGCGCCTCCATTCGCGGCACCACGGTCGTCGTGGAGGTGAATCTCGGCCAAGGATTGATGGCCGTGGTTGGCCGCGCCAGACGGCTCACCGATGCCGGCGGCGCGTCGCTGCCGCTGCTGCACGTGTTGCCCATCACCGATCATGCGTCTCTTGGTCACGGGGCCGGCGGGACGCAGCCCTGCAGGAGCCGTAGGCAGCCCACATGCCCTCCGATGTCGGCGCCGGGCCTCACGGTGCGATGTACATGGCAGAACCCGTGCACGCGACCGCGCCGGACGCGCGTGAGCAGCAGGGCCGGCAGCGCGTCGTCGACGGGCACGGCGCATCCCGCTGACCACTCTGCGCCACGACACGCCCCCGCCAAGCCTGGTCGTGCCGCACCCTGGAGAGCAGTGTGATGACGCGACCTCCAACCCTGGTCACCGTCGCGTTGGCGGCGCTCGTCCCCGGCTGCACCCCGTCAGCCGATCCGGCCGCGGTCGCGGCCTGGACCCCGGCCTTCGCGCCGGTCGCGCTGGCCATCCCGAACGGCAGCAGTGAACCCCAGGTGAGCGCCTTGTCCAACGGCGTGATCGTGAGCTGGGTCGAGGGCCAGCAGGACCCGGTCACCGTCCGGTTTGCCGAGCGCACCGCCGACGGCTGGTCGGCGCCCCGCGCGCTCGTCTCGGGCAGCGGCTGGTTCCGCAGCTATGCCGACATGCCCGCGGTGGTCCGACTGTCGAACAGCACCCTGGTGGCTAGCTGGCTGCCGGCCACCGACCCGTTCATCGAGGCCTACGACCTCGCCCTCGCCTACTCCACCGACGACGGCGAGACGTGGTCCGAGCCCTTCAGCCCGCACCACGACGGCACCACGACGCAGCACGGCTTTGCCTCGTTCATCGAGCCCCCAGAGGGCGGGCTCGGTCTGGTGTGGCTCGACGGACGCCAGCAGGAACTGGACCTTGAGAGCCCCGACGGCGGGGCCATGAGCCTGCGCTACGCCACCTTTGACACCAACTGGGTGCAGACCGCCGACATGCTCGTCGACGACCGCGTCTGCGAATGCTGCCCCACGGCGACGGGCCTCACCAGCGACGGCGTGGTCACGGCGTTCCGCGACCGATCGGGCGACGAGGTGCGCGACATCGCCGTTTCGCGGCTGGTCGACGGCAGGTGGACAGCCGCCGCCCCGATCCACTCGGACGGCTGGGTAATCGAGGCCTGTCCGGTCAATGGGCCCGCGATGAGCACGCGCGGCGACCGCGTGGCAGTGACCTGGTTCACGGTCGCCGACGGCGCCGGCCATGCCTTCCTGGCCTTCTCCGAAGATGGCGGCCGGACATTCGATGCCCCCATTCAGCTCGATGACAGCGGCACGCTGGGCCGGACGGGCGTGGTGCTGCTGCCGGATGGCTCGGCCGTGGCCTCGTGGCTGGAGTATGTGAACAACCGCAGCCAGCTCCGTGTGGGGCGGGTGCTACCGACCGGCGAGCGTCTACCTCCTGTGCTCGTCTCGGGTGAGGGCGCCGAGCGGCCGTCGGGCTACCCGCGGCTGGCCGTGGGGGGCGGGCAGCTGGTCGCCGCGTGGACCGAGACGGTGCCGCCGGCCGAGGGGGGGAGCGACGGCATCCCGCAGATCACCGTGCGGGTGGCTGAGGCGGCGTTGCCGGCATTCTGACGTCGCGGGGGCTTCAGGTCTCGCGTTCCACGCCAACCGTTGCCGAGCGGCTGATGGCCCTCGCTACGACGCCGACACCGTCCGTGGTCGGGTCGACATCATGCCGAGCCCGACGGCCATCAGGGCGATAGCCACCAGTTGCGCCGTGGTGAGGTTGAACCACACGCGCTCGTTGATCCGCACAAACTCGATCAAGAAGCGCGTGAACCCGGCTAGCAACAGGTACCGGCTCAGCACCACCAAGTTCTCGGCCCCGCTACGCCGCCAGCGCACGAGCCCCCAGAAGATCACTCCGAGTGCCGCAGCCTCGTAAAGCTGCGTCGGGTGGACGGGCACAACCGTCGGGGGCAACCCCTCGGGGAATGCGACGCCCCACGGGAGGTCAGTCGGGCGGCCGTAGTCGTCGCCTACCAGGAAGCAGCCGATGCGGCCCAGCAGGTGCCCGATGGCGAGCGCCGGGGTGGCTGCGGCCAGGGCCGGCACCAGCGGGACCTGCTGGCGGGCCAGCACTGCAACGCCGACGCCCACGCCGCCGATCAGCCCGCCGTACCAGGTGAGCCCGCCGCGGGAGAAGAGGAGCTCAAGGAACGGGCCGTCACCGAGGTTCTCGAACACCCAGAAGAGCTTGGCGCCGGCCAGTCCGCCGAACAGGCCCCAGATGGCGCTGTCGGCCGCCGACTCGGGCAACCGGGACGCGCGCAGCTCGCGGCGGAAGATCTGCACACCCACCAGCGCACCGACGGCCACCATCACCCCGAACGAGGTGACCACGAAGTCGCCGATGCGGAACAGCTCTGGATACATCGTCGGACGCCATCGTACACAAAAAACCGCGCGCCGACCGCAAGGCCAGCGCGCGGATCGAGCCCTAAGCTCTTTCAGGCGGCCCGGGCGCCCGAAGCCCCCCGGGACCGAATGACCGTGTTAGTCGACCACCTCGCCCGGACGGTTGCCCCAACCGAACCCGTCGCTCGGACGGAACAGGGTCACCATGCGAACCCGATTATCCTCGGGGTTGCGGCCCGGCGAGCCACTGATGATCACGTGGTCGCCCGGCTTCAGGGTCTCACGGGTAACACCCTGGCCACCGAGCTGACCCGCGCCGCCCCACTCGACCGCGTAGCGCACCATGGTGCCGTCTTCCTCGGTCACCATGACGTGCACGAAGGAGTGCGGGTTGCGGAACAGGAACTGCACCAGATCACCCTCGATGGTCACGGTCTGGTCCTCCAGATACGTGGCCGCGAACGAGTGATGAGCATACGCCTGCGCGCCAAGGGCGAAGGCGCCAGCGATAAGCATGACGATCAAACCGCGCTTCATAATTCTGTCCTCCCTGAGAAGAAGCTTAGCGACTCCCGCGCCTATAGTAGCCGACAGCGCTCATCTCGCACCCTGAATTCTTGTTCAGATTACGAAAGCGGCTCGATCCTAGCATTTCCTCCTGTGACTGGGCAAAACCACCGTCAAATTTCCGGCACTAGGCCCAGCGTGGCCCACCCACGCTCCTACCTCCCGAGCTGGAACCGGGTGCCCAGGACGACTGAACGCGGGGTTCCCGGGTAGCCGAGCGCGCGCTCGTACGCCTCGTCGGTCAGATTGTCGACGCGGAAGAACAGGCTCACCGCATCGTGGGCGTCGATTTCTGCCCCCAGGCCCACCACCGTGTACCCGGCGTTGACGGTAGTGTCGACCGGCACCGCTTGGGCGAAGGCCGCCGTTGGCACCGACGTCAGGAACAGGAAGCCCGAGTCGTGACGCTGCCCGACTGCCCGCACGTTGAGGCTCAGTCGCGCCGGCCCCCGCTGATAGCCCACGCGGAACGTGCCCGAGTGGGTTGGTCGCCGCAGCAGCGGCTGACCCGGCTGGAACTGCTGGCTGGTGCTGCGGGTGGCCGTGACCTGCGTATCGACGTAGCTGTAGGTGCCCGCGGCGGTGATCCCGACCACCGGGCGCTGGAGCGCGGCCTCGAATTCCCAGCCGCTGGCTTCCGACCCGTTGACGTTGATGAAGTCGGGCAGGCCGTCGGGCGTGAAGCCTGTCGGCGAGAAGGCCACCTGATCCTCGTACTGCGAATCGAAGTACGTCATGGCGATCCGCACCCGCTGGCTGTCGACGGTCAGCTCGACCCCTGCGTCGGCCGTCACGGCCGCCTCGGGCGCCAAGTTCGGATTGCCGTCGGTGAAGTCGTCACCGAACAACTCACCGAGCCTCGGGTTCTTGATCCCGCGGCCTCGACTAGCGAACACCTTGACCGACGAGAGCGGACCGTCAGCGAACGGTACCGGGTAGCCCCCCACCGAGAGCTTGGGGCTGGTAGTGGTGCCGAAGGGCGCATTGTCGTCGACGCGCGCACCGAGGCTTACGAACCAGTCGTCGGCCAGTGTCAGCTGCTGCTGGGCAAAGTAGGCATGGTTGGCGATTTGGAACCCGGCACCAAGCGGATTTGATTGATGCTCGTACGCGTAACCCGCGGTCAGGACCTGTCCCGGCTGCCACGTCCACGCCACGGTGTAGTCGAGCGTGGGCCGGCGGAACTCGGTGTGGAAGGTGAACGGGAAGTCCGTGACCCCGAACGGCGTCGTAGCCAGAATCTGCTCAGCCTGCAGCGCCTGCGTGCCGGCTGCGATGGCGTCGAACTCGGGCTCCTGGATGAAACGGACGAGTCTCGGGCTGTCGGGAAACAGCGCGCCGGGCGTCCCTTCAAGAATCGCATACAGGTGGTAGGGGGGATCGGCGATCGTGTCGTCCTGATCGGAGTCGTAGCGAAAGTAGCCGAATCGCACCGTGCCCGTCACTGTAGGCGAGAGGAGGTGCGTGCTCTCGAGGTTCCATGAGATGTCGCGCGAGTTGTACACGGTGCCGGTATCGCGCGACCCGTAGTTGATCGGCCCGACAGCGCGACCACGGGCGCTTGCGTACCGCAGGGTCGTGCGCAGGCTGACGCGATCGTTCAGCGCGCTATCGAGGCCGAGGTTGAAGGCCGTCTGGTCGAATCGATCATGTTCGGGCAGCAGGTCGGCGAAGGCCCCGTCGGTGCCCCGGGCCGCCACGCCGACTCGGTAGGCCATGCGGCCGCCGGCCCCGCCCACCAGCGTGAGATCCCCACGCATCGTCTTGAACGTGCCACCCTCGACCGAGCCGAGGAGTCGCGGCGGGTCGGCCGCCTGACCGCGCCGGGTGAAGATCTGGATGACCGAGCCGATCGCGCCAGAGCCGTACAGCGCCGACTGCGCCCCTCGCACAACCTCCACCCGCTCGATCTCGCCGGCGCCGATCCGGCTGAAGTCGAACCGGCCGCCACTGATGTTCACCCGTACGCCATCGATGAGGACGAGGTTGTAGTCCGACTCGGCGCCGCGCGAGAAGAGCGATGCCAGTCCGCCCTCCCGTCCGGTCGCCTCGATGCTGAGGCCCGGCACTGTCTGGAGCACGTCGGCCACCGACGCCGCGCCAAGTGTGTCAAGATCCGCGGCCGTGAACACCGAAACCGACTCGGCGATGTTGGCTAGGCTCCGTTCGGTGCCCGAAGCGGTCACCACGACCGTGTCGCTGATCGCGCCGACCCGCAGCTCCATGTCGACGACGGCGTCGGCCTCGGCGACTGCCGGCCGCGTGATCTCCGTGGCGAAGCCGTCCAGGCTCACGCGCAGGAAGTAGACAGCGCCCGCCGGCATGCCGAGCCGGTACGAACCGTCAGGACCGCTGGTTGTTACCGTCAGCACCCGGCCATTGATGACGGCTTCGATCGTGGCGCCTGGCACGACCCCACCTGATGTGTCCGATATCGCGCCCTCGATGACTATCGCGTTGGCCTGTGCAGCACTCCCTACCGGCATCGCGACGCAGACGAGACACGCCATCGCGAACCTCCACATGGTGCTCAGCACTCCGCTCGTCGTATCGATCATGACGAAAGAGTCTGCAGGCCTGATCATCCGATCGCCACTGAAGAGATTCTGAACGCTTCGTCAGAAATCCGTCAGGGTGCCAACGCGTCGGGTCTCTCGCCGCTCGTCCCGGCCAAACACGTCACACGCGCTATGATGCTGCCCCATGTCCGAGACTGGCGCCAGACGCCGCGTGCTGGTGCTCTGCACGGCCAACAGCGCGCGCAGTCAGATGGCCGAAGGCCTGATCCGCCACGCCTACGGCGACCGGATCGAGGTGTTCAGCGCGGGCACGATGGGGACCTCGGTGAGGCCCGAGGCCATCGCCTCGCTGGCCGAGGTGGGCATCGACATCTCCGGGCACCGGTCCAAGTCCTTCGACGAGTTCCGTGACCAGGTGTTCGACGACGTCATTACCGTCTGCGACAGCGCGGCCGAACGCTGCCCCGTGTTCCCGGGCCGTGGGCGACGGATCCATCGAGGGTTCCGCGATCCCGCCAGCGTGCACGGCACCGACGAGGAGCGCCTCGATGCGTTTCGCCGGACGCGCGATGCGCTACGGGAGTGGCTGCGAGAGCTGTACGGAAACGACACCGCCGGGGCTCCCAGGGGTGCTCGCGGCCGTCCGAGGTGAAGCACCACCGACCGCTCCCCCATGTCCGTGTGCCCCCAGCCGGGATGCCCTACGCACACGACGATCCGGCCGCCCCGGAGCGCGAGCGTGGGGCGCCCCTTGTGCACGGCAGCCCTGGATCTACGGGAGACAGAGTAGTCGGTGCTCGGCCGGCTGAGGTCTGATCCCCCCCGGTTGCCACCGGCGATGACGACGGTCCGGCCAGACGACTCAGAAACCGCCCACCAGGTAACGATCGTGGCAGTTCGCGCAGGCGTCGTAGATCACCCCGCCCACGTCGAAGACGGCCTCGGGGTCCCGGGACTCCACGCTCACAACTGCCTCCAGCCCCGCATCGACGAGCGCATGCGCCAACATTGCCCAGCCATCGCGACCATCACCGCGGCCCTCGACGAGCAGGAGGTTGCCGGACTCGGCAACCATCATCGCGCCCAGGTGCACGCGCTCCCACTCGGCGTCGGTCTCGGGGGCCCAGTTGGTGCGGCCCTCACGGCTGACGATTGTGCCCACCGACTCCCACACCACCGCAGCGGCCGGCTCGACGAGGCCGACCATCAGATCGTGGACGGTGGCCACCGACCGAATCTCGACTTCCGCCGGCGCGCCGGTCTCGTCACAGGCGGCGACGGACAGCGCCGCCGCCGCACAGACCGCAAGCCACGCGCGCGCGCCTGTCAGCCAACCGCAGGCATGCGTGGTCACAACCCTCCTCCTGTCGATGCCGATGCACGTCGTACGAGCAGGGCGGCCATCCGGGGTGCCCGCGCATAGACGAGCACGGCCCCGGTGACGCAGATCACGACCGTCATCCCGGCCGTCGGCCCGCTGGCCGTGCGTGCCCGCGGGCCGCCCGGGGGGGGGCATGGTGAGAGGCTCAGCCTGCCTCTGCGGCCAGGGCCTCGGCAGTGACGAACCGCGGGCGGATGTCCACCGGGATGCCGGCGAGGCGATCGAGTACGGTCCGCACGGGAGGCCGGATCACGCCGAGGCGGCTGATGAGCGCCTGCGCGGCCGCGTGATCGCCCTCGGCCTGCAGCGTCATGATGTCACGGGTCAGCTCCGCGACGCTCTCGCGGATCCGGTCGGGCACCACCGCGAATGTGCCGTCCGCGGCTACGCGCACCCCCCCATCGTCAAGAAACCGATTGAGCAGGATCGCCACGCCGCATCCGTGTGCTTCATGCACCCCGAAGCGGAGCGAGCGAAACATTGACGCGAGGTACGTCGTGTGCATCGTGCGACTGAGGCGGGCGTCCAGCACCCCGCGGTCGACGAGCCACTGCAGGGCGAACAGCCCCGAGGCGTCGGCCTTAGCCTCTTCGATGGCGCTGTAGGCCTCGCGCAGCGCTTGGCGGACGGTGGTTGCCCGGCCGCCGACGCTGATCTGGTGCGGCCCGAGCCCGTGCATCAGTTCGTGCATGAGGATGTGCGTGAAGAAGGCGTCGAACTCCACGTCGCCCTGATCGGTCGAGGAGAGCGCCACGGCGGCGATGGGACGCAGCACCAAGTTGAACTTGGCCTCCTGCATGTTCTTCAGCATCACGCGCTTGGCGCCATGCTCGGCGAGGATCCGCTCGTCGTTCGGCAAATTGAACGCCGCCGTCTGCACGCCGCGGTTGGCGTCGCCCGCGCAGAAAACCACATTGACTACGCGGATTGGCGCCAACGCCCCCAGCTTCGGGTTCCGGTAGCGGGGATCGATCGGCAGGTGATCCTCGATCGTTTGCAGCTCGGCACCGAAGCGGGCCAGACGCGCGGTGGCGTCGTCGTCGCGAATGGTCACGAACGCCTCGAACGCCGCCTTGGCGTTGAACCACGCGTCCTCGTACACCTCGTAGGGACCGATGGTCGGCTCGATACTGGCGTCGAGCCGCATCCAGGCCACATCGCTGTCGTAGTAGTCGTTCGTGAGGAACGCCGTCGCGCGCGCCGTGAGATACGCAGCCAGCGTGGGCTGTCGTGTCAGGCGTGCGGCAGCACGCAGCCGCGCGCCCACCCGCGACAGCCCGTCCTGGTACTCGAGGCTGTAGGGCACGGCCACGAGATGCCGGTCGCGGCCACGGCGAACCGCCGTGAAGAACCCCGCGGCGTGGGCGCGGCCCTTTGCAGACTGAGCGGCCAGCCACGCCTCGACCTCTTCCCGCGTGGCATCGTCGGGATAGAAGCTCCCCTGCGGCGGCTTGGGCGGCACGCCGGGCACGAACGGGGCGTCGTCATCAAGCCGCGACCAGGGGCCCTTGTTGAGGAGGTACTGACGCAGCCGCGCGCGGCCGAGCGTAGAGTCGTCCTCGAGCAGGGCCAGCAACAGCGCGTCGTTGCCCGACCATACCTGCCGGAGGAACAGCGCGTCGATCACGCGCGCGGCCTCCACCAGCAGCGCCACCGCCTGCCGCTCGTGGGGTGCCAGCCCCGACACGTCGGCCGACAGGTCGGCGGGGACGAAGCGCGCCTCCATCGCCCGCAGACGCGTCAGCTCGGACATGGGGTCAGCAGTCATTGCAGGCGGGCAGTCGCCTGAGCGACCGCCAAGGACCGGGCGATTGTCGTCTTGAGCTGCCCTTCAACCGCGTCTAACGTCTGCTAATGAATGCTTGAGCCGGAGCCGGGCTCTGCATGGCTCGACTGGAACGCGGCCGGGTCGGCGCCCAGCTTGCGGATCGCGGTCTCCCACATGACGTCGGGTGGCACGTCGAAGATCAGGGCGGCATCGACATCGGTCGCCAGCCACGCCGACTGCGCGAGCTCCTGGTCGAGCTGCCCCGTACCCCAGCCGGCGTAGCCCACCACGACGCGCGTGCGCCCCAACGGGGGCGACTGCAAAATCTTGAGCGTCAGTTCGTGCGAGACCGAGAGTCGGACGCCGGGCGCCACCTCGCGCTGCTCCTCCTCGGGCCCCTGCGCGTCGGCCATCAGCACCCAGGCGCGCTGGGGCTCCACCGGGCCGCCGACCCACAGCCGCAGATCGGGGTTGACTTGGATCTCGGGCTCGGTGCGGACCATCGTCCACGCCGGCGCTTCCATCTGCCGGTTCACCACCAGCCCGAACGCCCCCTCCTCGGTGTAGTCGCACAGCAGGACCACCGACTGCGCGAAATTCGGGTCGGCCATCTGCGGCATCGACAACAGCAGGAGCGGCGCGGCGGTATCCGCCATGTCGCGATCATACCCCGGCCGCCGCGAGGCGCCGACGCGCCCAAGCAACGTGCTCGCGCACCATCGGGTCGTGCAGCGAGGGCCGGTCGCCCGCCGGCTCGTCGAGCGCGACGCGGGCCTCGGGATCCTCCGAGTTGCCAAGTGTCACGGCGAGATTGCGCCGCAACCCGGCCAGCTTGGCGCGCGTCATGGCGCTGCCCTGCACGAGGCGCCACAGCGCCGTATCGGACAAGCGCCAGAGATCGACCAGCCGCGGCGCGTCAAGGCCCGCCCGAGGCTGCCAGGCCGGCTCGGTCGCGCGCGGCGCGGGCTGGTTGTACGGGCACACCTCCTGGCAGATGTCGCAGCCGTAGACGTGCTCAGCAAGCGCGGCACGCTGCGCCTCCGGCACGCTGCCGCGCAGCTCGATCGTCAGGTACGACAGGCAGCGCGTGGAATCGAGCACGCCGGGCGCCACTAGCGCACCGGTGGGACAGGCCTCGAGACACCGCGTGCACGTGCCGCACTGCTCGAGCCCCTCGGCGTCGGTCTCAAGCGGCAGCGTGCAGAGGATCTCGCCGAGGAAGAGCCACGACCCCACCTCGGCGTTGATCAGGCACGTGTTCTTGCCAATCCACCCGAGCCCCGCGTACTGCGCGTAGACACGCTCCTGCACCGGGCCAGTATCCACGTAGGCGCGGGCCTCGAACGGCGCCGGCTCACGCGCGCGCATCCAATCAACGAGCGCCAGCAGGCGGGGCTTGAGGATGTCGTGGTAGTCGTCGCCCCACGCGTAGCGCGACACCTGCGCCGTGCCGGGGGCGTGCGGGTCGACCGAGTACGGGCGATCAGTGTTGTAGAGCGTAGCGGTGACGATGACCGTGCGCGCGCCGCGCACGACGGCGCGCGCATTCATCCGGCGCTCGACCGACCGCCGCATCCACCCCATCTGACCGGCGTAGCCACGGTCGATCCACTCGCGGAGGAAGCCCAGTTCAGGAAAGTCGTCCACCGGCGCGATGCCGCACAGGTCGAAGCCCAACTCGCGTGCCCGGGCCTTGACCGCCGCCGCCGTCACACCCTCCATGCCGGGGCTACGCGCGCCGCACGAGCTGGCGCGCGACGTAGGGCAGGATGCCGCCGTTCCGGTACGCAGTCAGCTCCTCGGGCGTGTCGATGCGCACCGTCACGGGGAATGTCAGCCCCGCACCATCGTCGGCCGTCGCCATCACCCGCAACTCGCCGCGCGGGGCCAGACCTTCCGCCACGCCCTCTACGGTGAACGTCTCGGTGCCGGTCAGCCCGAGGCTGGCCGCATTCTCGCCCGGCTGAAACTGCAGGGGCAGCACGCCCATGTTCACCAGGTTGCTGCGGTGGATGCGCTCGAACGACTCGACGATCACGGCCCTCACGCCGAGCAGCAGCGGCCCCTTGGCCGCCCAGTCGCGGGAACTGCCCGAGCCGTACTCCTTGCCCCCGATCACCAGCAGTGGCACGCCAGCCTCGCGGTACTGCACCGACGCGTCGAAGATCGTCATCTGCTCGCCGCCCGGCTGATAGCGCGTCCAGCCACCCTCGGTACCGGGGGCAAGCTGGTTGCGAAGGCGGATGTTGGCGAACGTGCCGCGCATCATCACCTCGTGGTTGCCGCGCCGCGCGCCGTACGAGTTGAAGTCGGCGGGCTTCACGCCGCGTTCCACGAGATACTGCCCAGCCGGGCTGTCAGGTTTGATCGCACCGGCCGGCGAGATGTGGTCGGTGGTCACGCTGTCGCCCAGCAGCGCCAGCACGCGCGCGCCGACGATGTCGACTGGCGGCGGCACGGCCATCGTCAAGCCCTCGAGGAACGTGGGCCGCCGGACGTAGGTCGAGTCGGCGTCCCAGGCGAAGCGGCTGCCCTCGGGCACCTCCAGCCCCTGCCACCGCTCGTCGCCGACAAAGACCTCCCCGTAGCTCCTGGCGAACATGTCCTTGGTCACCGCGCGGAGCATCGTCTCCTGCAGTTCCTGCTGGCTCGGCCAGATGTCCTCCAGGTAAACCGGCGCACCGTCACGACCCGTGCCGAGGGGCTCGGTGGTCAGGTCGACGTTCAGCGACCCGGCCAGCGTGTAGGCCACCACCAGCGGCGGCGAGGCCAAGTAGTTGGCACGGACGTCCGGATTGATGCGCCCCTCGAAGTTCCGGTTGCCGCTCAGTACCGAGCACACCACGAGGTTCTGCTCGCGCACGGTCGCGGCCACGGCCTCGGGCAGCGGGCCGCTGTTGCCGATGCAGGTGGTGCACCCGTAGCCGACCAAGTGGAAGCCCAGCGCGTCGAGGTACGGCGTCAGCCCGGCCGCCGCCAGGTATTCGGTGACGACCTTCGACCCTGGCGCCAGGCTGCTCTTGACCCACGGCTTCCGCGTGAGGCCCCGCTCGACCGCCTTCTTCGCCAGCAGGCCGGCCCCGATCAGGACGCTGGGGTTCGACGTGTTCGTGCAGC
>CAZHTD010000026.1:0-4204 GCA_964535675.1 uncultured Bifidobacteriaceae bacterium
GATGGTTGCGCATGCGGTAGCTCAGACAAGCCCAACAGGGCCCCACGCTGTCCGAACGAAAGACCGGGCCGAACAGCGGCTCGACACCACGCGGCCGCATCAGTATCCAAGGCGCACCCAGCTCAAGCTGACGCCGATTCACGTCTGCGAGTCCTTCCTTGAGGTAGTCGTCGCAGACGATGATAGTGAGTTCC
This sequence comes from uncultured Bifidobacteriaceae bacterium, assembly GCA_964535675.1. Taxonomy (GTDB): domain Bacteria; phylum Acidobacteriota; class Vicinamibacteria; order Vicinamibacterales; family UBA2999; genus CAZHTD01. The sequence continues at coordinate 195 of CAZHTD010000026.1, forward strand.
GGGTCGTTGTCTTCCACCCTGGCACCGGAATCTTCCAGATGCCGCACCAGAGACCACTCGTCGCCGGCAACTGCGATGCGTGATTCTGCCAGCCGTTGTTCGACCCAGCGCGGTGACGCACCAAGCGATGACCAGTAGGCCGCGCGGTTCGGGTCTATGCCATGAGCGGCTGAAACGACATAACCTTTGACGGAGAGCGACGCCAACGCAGTCAGAACATTGGCGGCGCCATGAACGCCCTCGAGAGCCGCAACAATCTCGTTGTGCGGCCGTCGACCGTCGAGCAGCGGCAGCAGATCGCAATACAGCTTGCCGTGCAGCAAGGTATTGAAGGACTCCGAAACCAGCAGCGTCTGCTCTTCGCCGATGCCGCGAAACTGCAGGTGCGGAGCAAGCGCGGGTAGCTCTACGAGACCTTGGTCCGCCGGAGTGGTTTTCGTCAATATCCCGTGCCGGGGACTCGTGTCCGTCCGGGTGTGCACCTGGGATTTCCGTGCTGGATAGACTCTTGAAGTCCTTCAGTCTCTCAGGACTTCGACGAGACGCTCCAGTGCTTCGATACAAAACGCGGAGGTCACAGTTTCGGAGGCATGCCCAATCTGTCCTACCACGCCCCATCTCAGCGTCTGGTCGCCAAACGCAAGAAGTTCCGGCCAGCTGCCGTCCTCATGTTGTGCATTCACGAACCTGTTCAATTCGCGTTTCGTGTCGATGCGGTTCAGCTTTCCGATGCTGTAGAGAGCCGACACGGCCTGAGCGGTCTCAAGGATGTTGCCGAATTCTCCCTTGCCGTCGCGAAGACCCAAGATACGATCCACAAGTATCGGGCGTATTCGATCGAGGGCGGAGGGTGCCCGAACCATGGCACGCGTGATCGCGTAGTAGATCGAGACATTGTTTGGATACCACTTCGACGAGCCTTCGAGCCTGTCCTCGACAATCATGGCTTCGAGCCATCGTTGGGCATCCTTGGTTTCTGGATGGTCGCCAAGGTAAGCGATCACATTGGCATTGACGACGGGGTCAGCCTCGATACGAAAGCGCAAAACGACATCGGGTTCGTCTTCCGCCAGAACCCAGGTCATGAAACGACCCTTTTCGTCGCGATTCGCCAACACTTGGGTGACGTTCCTTCCCAGCAATATCCATGGGTGAGTCCCAAGGGCGAGCGAACAGAGCGTGGTGCTGTCGAGATCCTGGGGCAGATGGCGATAGTAGCGCCAGAATCCCGGATATTCCATCGTGTCGGCAAGATACGCCTTGGTTGTGGCGCACATGGCGCTGGCACGCGGCTCATCGCAACTTTCCAGGGCCAGTACGCAGAGCGCCGAGACAAACGGGGGGCTTTCATAATGGCGTGGAATGCCAGGGTCGGCGGTATTGAACCGGATGCAGTGCCAGGCGCCGTGTTCGTCGAGAGTGGATTCCAGGAAAACGAGCCCGCGGCGGATGCTTTCTCTGGCTGCTTTCACTAGGTCCTTCGGCGTACTGGAGCGCACCCGGGCAGCCGCTGGTTTCGGGACGGGGGGGCGAATCGGTGGCGCTGGATTGTACATTGTATTCCTGAGAAACTCAAACGAGGCTGCACCAGTCCTCGCCGCTTGCCGTTCTTCCTCGCTGAACCTGCTCATCGGCGGGAGCACTAGGTGCGTCACGGCATCGGTTTCTTCGTGCACATGAATTTCATAGCCTTCGGCCACGGTCAGGGCGAGCTCCTGCTCGATCACCCCCTTGGGATCCGCGATCAGGCGCGTTCGAAACTCGCTGTCTGTCCCGGCTCTTGAAAGGAGGTGTTCTGCCGCGGTGATGGGCTCTTTCATCGCCGCCTCACGCGACCTGCCTCTTGACCAACTCCTTGAATACGCCCTCAACGTCCATGAGTTCCTTGAAGGAGCCGGTTTGCACGACCCTTCCGGCCTGCATCACGTAGATGCGGTCAGCCTGTTCCAGCGTGGACAGGCGGTGCGCGATAACGATCCGAGTCGAGGTGAGCAGTGCCAAGTTCTGCATGACTTCGGCTTGACTTTCGTTGTCGAGCCAGTTGGTGGCCTCGTCAAACAGCATGATTTGCGGGTTCCCGATCAGTGAACGGGCGATGGTGACGCGCTGACTCTCGCCACCTGACAGGACAGACCCGCTGGCCCCGACCATCGTCATCATGCCCATTGGCATGGCCTTGATTTCGCGTTCGATTCTAGCGGTTCGTGCCGTGTGCCAGACTTCGTCAGTGGTCATTTCCTCATGGTGCGCGACGATATTGTCCCAGAGATCCTGCGGATGCAGTCGTACCGACTGCGGCACCGCGCCGATTTTGCGGCGCACCTGCTTCAGGTTCAGGTGTTTCAGATCGCGCCCATCGTAGTAGACCGCGCCCGCGGACGGCCGGTCGATTCCAAGCGCCAGCCGGAACAACGTGCTCTTGCCAGCACCGGACTTGCCGGCAATCGCAATGAATTCGCCGGGACGAGCGTGAATGGTGACATCGTCGAGAATCAAGGGGCCATCGGGGTCATAGCGGAAGGAAATGTGGTCGAACAGGATTTCGCCGCCCAGACGTTCAACCGGCTCGCCTTTGACCTCGGCTTCGGGAATCGCGGTGAGCAGTGGACGCATCTGATCGAACGCGGGCAGTATTGCGGCAATCGTGCCGAAGGATTCCCCGAGTTGGGCAATAGCGGACTGGAAGACAATGAAAACAGTGTAAACGACGAGAAAATCGCCGACCGGGACGGCTCGATCGGGTAGCGTGACCACTGCAAATAGCAATACTCCGGCGGCGATAAAGGGAAGCGTGGCGCCAAATGCCCGCGAGTGTTCCTCAATCGCGCTCAGTTCGAGTTCCGAGCGTTTCTGCTCACGATAGTTGCGTGCCCACATGGCGAACGCCGACCCTTCCGCGTTTTCCACGCGCAGCTTGACGATCCCGCCCACGATCTGAAATAGCCGGCCGGCGACGCGACGTGCTGCGCGGATCGTCCGCCCGTAAGGTGAAATCTGGCGCATGCCAAGGGATACGGTGACCAGCAGCGATGCCAGACTGAAGGCGAGAGTGATGACCCCGAGAGTGGCATCGTAGAAGAAGATGACGCCAAAAACGGGTAGCAGAAAAACGATCGACAGCAGGCTGTCGGCGACGATGCCCTGCAAGCCATCGCGAAGATTCTGGAACGTCATTCCCGACATCGCTAGATCGCCGGCCGGATGGCGATGCAGAATGCTTGGCGGAAGACGCATGAGGCGGTCCCAGAAGGCGGCCTCAACTCGCGATGCCGAGCGCCCCTCAAGCCGCATCATCGCGGTGCTTTGGAGCAGGTGCAGCAATGCACCGAGCAGGCCAAACCCCGCCAGCGTGATGGCCACAACATAGAGTGCTCCCGTACTCCCCCCCGCAACGACATGATTCGCAACGAATCCGAGCGCGATTGCCGGCAGCAGCCTGATCAGACCGCCCGGAAGCCCGGCGAGCACCAACCGTCCTAGATCCCCTGCCGATCCATGCATGGCGATTCGCAGCAGGTGCGCAGGTGTGACGTTCCCTGGTGGCAATGGTCGATAAAACATCCAGGCCTCTGGATGCAGCGCTTCGGCGCGGTCCGCCGTGACCCGGACACTGCGCTTGCTAACTGGGTCGATCTCCCGGTAGTGCCCGAACATTGTCGGCAGCAACGCAACGGGCTGGCCGTCCTCGGCACGGAATGCCAGCAGTGCGTTGCTGTCACTGCGCCACCATTCGCCCTCGGCCTTGAATCGCACGCGGCGGGCACGCACTCCTGACGCATCTAGTATGTCAGTGAGGCTGACGGGAGAATCGGAAGGTCTCGAGCGCACTGGGATCGTGAACTCAATTCCCTGGTGCCGGCCCACAATGTTCAGTGTATCCGCCAGAGCCGTGTCCTCGATCCTGGCATCCCGGTCGATCGGCAAGTCATAGATGTTGAAGAGCCGCTGTCGGGCAGCCTTCTCGGCCATGCGGTGGCTGGTCGTTCGCTCGCGTTCGAGATTCGCATCAT
>CAZHTD010000026.1:4214-37649 GCA_964535675.1 uncultured Bifidobacteriaceae bacterium
GCCGGTAGTAACGTGCCTTCCTGCGCCAGTACTTCGGTCGACTTGCCGGTCACGGTCGCGTCGTCGAACAAGGTGAGCCAGCTTGTCCGCGTCAGCGGTATCACAGCTTCGTGCGAGCCGCTTGCCTCGGCCAGTTCCGCCGAGTCGACCATGTCCATGTAGAGACTCGCGCCGCGCGGGGGTTCAGTTACCCATACCACACCGCGCCGTGCCGACAGCGTACAAGGGCCTAGGGTCTGGGTCAGGCCAGGTTTTGCGAGCGCAGTCGGGCGCGGCTGGCGGCTTACGAAACGCGAAAGTGCGTCAGTAAGGTCGGTTAACCAGGTATCGGTCTGTTCAGCCAGTTCTGCTGGATGAACGTCGGCAAGTAGGGATGCCGGCAAGCGTTTGAGCAGGGTATCCGGCAGTCCCTTGGCAACTAGGCTCAGCGTCGTGCCGTTGTCCGTGTCGTTTTGTTCGTTCGAGGCGACGCCCGGCAGCAATCTACCCGATTCGCGGCGCAGCAGGTGCTGCGGCGCCGTCTGCTCCACCCCGTCCTTGTATTCGATCAGGAACAGGTCGACCGTGCCCCGATCGATGACCCAGACACTAGCTGGGTCGTCAAGCTGCACCGGCAGGTTGCTGGCGCAGGGAACGGATAGGCTCGAGCGAGCGGCGAGCTCGGCTATCGATGAATGTCGTGATCTTGTGATCCGCATCAGCCTGACTTGACCATCTTGTAGTAAGTGCCCGCCCGGTCCGCAATCAACTCGTCGTGCATGCCGCGCTGCACTTCGATGCCCGCATCAAGCACGATGATTTCGTCGCAATCGCGCACAGTGCTGAGCCTGTGCGCCACAATCAGGCAAGTGACACCGCGACGCCGCAAGGCATTGTCAACGTGTTCCTCTGTCGCGGCATCGAGGGCGCTGGTCGCCTCGTCCAGAATGAGCACAGTGGGGTTTCCCACCAGCGCACGGGCAAGTTCCATGCGTTGTCGCTGGCCACCACTGAAATTCGCGCCGCCTTCTTCGACCAGGGTTGCATATCCCTGTGGCCGCAAAAGGATTTCTTCATGGATTGAGGCATCTCGCGCGGCAGCGATGAGAACTTCATCCGGAATGGCCGGGTTCCACATAGTGATGTTGTCGCGCACGGACGCGCAAAAGAGTACGACCTCTTGGTCCACCATGGATATGGACCGCCGCAGCACTTCCTCAGGAATCTCGTCGCGCTGATGGCCATCAACCAGGATGTCGCCAGACCAGGGCTGATAGATGCCGGAAACCAAGCGCGCCAGGGTCGACTTGCCGGAACCGCTCGGACCGACCACTGCAACCCGCTGCCCTGGCTCGATCACGAGGTTGAAGTTCTTAAGCAGGGGCGCTCGGCTCTTGTTGAATCCGAAGGTGAGGTTCCGCAGTTCGAGCCTGCCTGCAAGCTGAAGCCGGCCCTTGAACGTGGAAACCGATTCCGTGTCCGAACTACGACGGCGGAAACCAGGGTCTTCAGGGGTCCTGGAAATGTCTTCCAGCCGCTGCAAATCGGTTTGGAGCGCCTGGCGTTTGTCGGCAAACTCCAGAAAGCGCCCGACAGGCGCCAGAAACATCTCTGCCAAGATATAGAACGCGACAAGCGTCCCCAAGGTCATGGTTTCGCTAACGACCATGCTCCCCCCTATGCTCAAGATCGCTGCACTGCGAAATATCGAAACGAGCCCAGGAAGCGTGGAATTAACATGGCCCAGTTGAGAATAGTGCTGACGTGCATGCAGTTCGCGCGCCTGTTGACCGCTCCAGCGCGAAAAAAAACGGTCATCGGATCCTGTCATACGCAGGTTGTCCGCATGACTCAACATCTGCATGCCGAAGCCGATCAGCAACCCCTGTTCACGCCTCATCGCTTGGCTTCGCACAGCGCGCAGCGAGTTGAGATAGTAGACCAGCACTCCGTGCAGGAGTACCAGCACCAGCACGATCAGCGTGAGTCGAACATCGTACGCTAGCATCGCGACGAACAACACCGCGCTCATCAACATGTCTATGAGGAGCACAAGAAACTGGTTCGTCAGATTTTTCGCCACTCTGTCGATCGACGAAACTCTATCGGTCAGATCGCCGACTAACCTGTGAGCGAAAAACTCTACGGGCAAGCGAAGCAGCCGTGACAAGCCTCGATCGTAGCCAATCACCGCAATCCGGATTGCGAGCCGCTGCAGGAATCGGTGCTTAAGCAGGGCTAGGACGTAGACTAGGGCACCGCCTCCGAGCAGGGCCACTACCAAGGCGCCCCATGGCCCACGGTCTTCGAGAACACTGTCCACGAAAACACCGAGAGACACGGGGACAATAAATGCCAGCACAGTCAGCATGAGCGCGCAGGCAATCACGACGCTTAGTACGCCCCATGAGCCGGTGAGCAAGGCGCGCAGTTGCTCAAACAAGCTGGGTTGCTCGCCGCCTGACGTAAAATCGTGGCCGCGCTTGAATTGCAGCGCAACTCCACTGTAGCCCTTGTTGAACTCTTCAACTGACAGCCTGCGCCGCCCCGTGGCCGGGTCATTGAGATCGAAGAAGCGGTCGTTGACCCCTTCGACGACGACAAAATGGCTAAATTGCCAGAATACGATCAGAGGCAACGGCAGCTTGTGCAACTGATAGGCGGGTAGGCTGAGTCCCCTGCATTCGAGGCCGTAGTGGCGTGCGGCGCGCACGATACTCGCGGCGCTGCTACCGTCTCGGCTGACCTCGCACCTGTCACGCAACTCGGTCAGCGGCACCCAGCGCCCGAAGTAACCGAGGACGCTGCCGAGACAAGCAGCACCGCACTCAGTTGCATGCATCTGCAACAAAATCGGCGTGTGGATCCTCTGTTTCAGGGGTCTGTGTGCGGACTTGTCACTTATCCCCTTATAGGCCAGCATCTTATGGTCGCCTAATTCCGAAGAATGTGACCGGAGCTTGCCTGCCGAGTTCAATCACGATCCGGCTCTCGCTACCTGCGAAAGAGGCGACGTCAACGCCTTCGTCAATCGCAATACTGATGCGGTATAAAGAGACTGGCGCCGCAGACTGCGCTTGCGCGAGTGCCTCGGACATGGGTACGGCGACGATGGTCGCGACTTCTCCGCGCACTAAACGCGTTGCTCCATCCGTCATGGTCAGTTCGAGCACCGCCGGCATACCGGTTTCAATGCGTGGCGCGATAGGACTCTCAACCCAGACGAGCGCTTCCACGGACCGATTGCCCGCGGCCGCGTTTTCACTCGGCTCGACCAGCACACCATCAAGCGCGACGCCAAGGGCAACGCGGCCAAGGAAGAGCCATGCCGCGAGGATGAGCAATACCAGCGCGATGACGGCGACAAGCAGACGCTCCCGCGGCGTCGAAATCGTCAACAACCGGTCGAGTTGTTCACGCTCTTTCTTGGCTTCAGCAACAGTATCGTGAAAGGAGTCAAATGGATTGTTGAACATGACTATGCGTAGCCGATTTGTGTTGCTCAAGTAGAGACAGGAATGATGACCTGACCCCACTGGCTAGTTCAGCCGGAATGTTAGTGCATTTGATGGTCCTCTGCCGAGCCGGTCGGCCACCTCGTCGGGATGAGTGACGTGCCCCCGTTGCCTAGTCCAGCTGGAATGTTAGTGCATTGATGGTTGCTCCACCGCGCTGGCCGGCCAGTTCGGCGGGATTAGCGCCTGTGAAATCGTGGTTGGTAGCTCAAGCTGCCGTGCGGGCGGAGGGGGCGTCGTGACGCCGCAAGTCTTCGATGAAGACCTGAGCCTCCTTCAGGGTGAAGTAGATTGCTCCATCCAGCCGTTCATCACGCAGCCGTTTGCCGGCACCCATTGGCCCGGCGACAAGTAGCTGCACATGTGCTGCGTCTGCTCATCAGATCCACGCGGTTGTGTACGTCAAGTTGGTGCTTGGCTGGGATCGTTGTCATGTTCAGGCAGCCACCTGCAGCAGGTCCTTCTGCTGTGCCGTGTGGCTGGTAGCGGTGGTCTGCGACCCACGCCTCGTGGGCCTCGGCACCCGGTGCCCGTAGTGGCCGCAGTCAGCTGGCCGGATTCGGAAAGAGCGGACGCCCCGCGTGCGCCGTGTGATCTCCTCAGCGTCTCGCCGATCTGGGTTTCGACCCAATCGGCGAGCTGCGGCTCGCGCGGCGCCCAGCGCTGGCGCCAGGCCTGCGGCGCCTCCTGGAGGTCACGGCAAGCATAGTGTCAGCCGCACGCCTGACAGCCGTCGTCGTCGGCTTGGCGGGGCAGCGAAACGAGTGCGTTGCGGAGACAAGACACGGTGCCGCAGTACTCGTAGAGCCACGGGGTGCCCTCCACACACGTCACCGCCTTGAGCGAGCCCGGCGGATAGTGGATACCGGCGTGGGTGACGCTGCTGCTGTGGGTGCTGCTGACAAGGCCCGAGTCGCTCGATCTAGGAGGCAGATTGGGCGCCCCGTCCGACAACGCCCGCGCCGATGACGGCAGTGTCGACGTCGGCTACTGCGTGTACGATACACGGACGGCCGATCGTCGGGCGCCCTCTCCCTCCGGAGGCGGTGCGTCCCGAGACCCCGTAGCACCTGCTCCGATGCGTCAGGATTCCTCCCCTAGGGCTCGCGTGGTCGTGACCGGCGCGGCCGGCCAGCTCGGCAGTGCCATGGTGGGCGCGCTCGGTGACCTCGACGTAGTGCCGCTAACCCGCCGCGAGCTTGAGCTCACTGATCCAGCCACGGTGCGCGACTGCATCGCCACGCTGGCGCCGACTGCGATCATCAACTGCGCAGCATTCAATGACGTGGACGCAGCCGAGGACGACGTGCAGGGGGCGTTCGCCGCCAATGCATTTGCGGTGCGGAGCCTCGCCAGGGCGGCCGAGCGTGCCGGTGCTGCGTTTGTGCACTTCAGTACCGACTTCGTCTTCTCCGGCAGCGGCGGGGCGCGCCCGTACCGTGAGGACGACCCACCCTGCCCGCAGAGCGTGTACGCGGCCTCGAAGCTGGTGGGCGAGTGGTTCGCGCTAGATGCCCCGCGCGTGTACGTGCTGCGCGTCGAAAGCCTGTTTGGCTGCCAGCGCAGCTGGACCGGCCGGCGGGGCACACTAGAGTCGATCGTGGCGCGCATCGAGGCCGGGCAGGAAGTACGGGCGCTCACCGACCGCGTGGTGACGCCGAGCCGCCTGTCGGACATCGCGGCCGCCACCCGCCACCTGCTTGAAACCGGGGTTGAGCCGGGACTCTACCACTGCGTGAACTCCGGCCCGGCGACCTGGTACGAAGTGGCCGAGGCTGCCGCCGCGCGCTTGGGGGTCACGGCGAGACTGACACCGGTCACCACGGGAGAGCTGCGGTTGAAGGCGACGCGGCCGATGTACTGCGCTCTCGACAATGGGAAGCTGGCGCGTGCCGGCTTCAAGATGCCGAGGTGGTCAGACGCCCTCCACGACTGGCTGGCCACCCGCGGTGTGGCCTCTGTGTGAGCCGGACCGGACGGCACTGCCGATCAGACAGCAGATAAGATTGGACCGGCATGAGCAAGCGCGCAATCATTACGGGCATCACCGGGCAGGACGGGTCGTACCTTGCAGAGCTGCTTCTCGAGCAGGGCTACGAGGTTATTGGCCTCGTGCGGCGGTCGAGCGCGCCGCACCTCTGGCGCATCGAGCACCTGCTGGACCGGCTCACCCTGCGGGCCGCCGACCTGCTCGACCCGCTCTCGCTGATGCGTCTGGTCGACGAGGTCCGGCCGCACGAATACTACAACCTGGCAGCGATGTCGTTCGTGCCAGCCTCGTGGGACCAGCCGCTGCTGACTGGCGAGTTCAACGCGCAGGGCGTGACCCGCACGCTCGAGGCCATTCGCCAAGTCGACACCGGCATCCGCATGTACCAGGCCTCATCGAGTGAGATGTTTGGACGCGTCCGTGAAGTGCCGCAGACTGAGCTGACACCGTTCTATCCACGTAGTCCCTACGGTGTCTCGAAGGTCTTCGCTCACTACATCACGGTCAACTACCGCGAGAGCTACGACATGTTCGCTGTGTCCGGCATTCTCTTTAATCACGAGTCGCCACGCCGGGGTCTTGAGTTCGTGACGCGGAAGGTGACCGACGGCGTGGCTCGGATCAAGCTCGGTCTGACCGACACGCTTTCGCTGGGGAACCTACAGGCCCGGCGCGACTGGGGTTTCGCGGGCGATTATGTCCGCGCGATGTGGCTGATGCTCCAGCAGAAGCAGGCCGACGACTACGTGATTGCCACCGGCGTCAGTCATTCCGTGCAAGAGCTGGTCGAGGCCGCGTTCGGGCATGCCGGGCTCAACTGGCGAAAGCACGTGAAGACAGACCACGCGCTGCTCCGGCCCGCGGAGGTCGACCACCTGATCGGCGATTCGTCGAAGGCCCGGCGCGTGCTCGGGTGGGAACCGTCGGTGGATTTTGAGGACCTAGTCGCCATGATGGTCGACGCCGACCTGGCGGGGCTCTCAGCGCCTGGGTCCCGCGCCAGCACGGTCGCTGGCAGCCCGGGGTAACACTCGGCGAGCACCTCGACACCGGGCAGGCCAAGGTCGGCGTCATCGCTTGGCTGCGTCGACCTCCCGCTCGCCGTGAAGTTTGCCGGCCGCAGGTGCCCAAGCTACATCCAGGACGTCGGTGCGGACGCAGCGCGGCGTCCGTCTCGGCCGGGCGGCTGCGAGCGACCACCGACCTGGCGACGCTCGGCGACATGGACATGGTGAACAGCTGCGTCCCCACAGCCCTCAACCAATGCCCGCGGTCCCGACCTGTCTTTCGTCGTCAGGGCCGTTGAGGCCGTGCGAGATCACTTGCGTGCCGCGCGGCTGGTCGTGCTCGAGTCCACGACCTATCCGGGGCACAACCGATGAAGTAATGCTGGTGCCGGCGGGCATTTCTCGTCCTGCGTCCGGCCCTGCCTGCCAGGGAATCGTTCTCCGCTCAACCGGCCATCGTGGCATGCACTGGCTCGGGCATTCCGAAGACTCGGATCACGCAGCGTGTGAATCGCTGCGAACAGTTTCTGGCTTCACGGCACGCGGCAGGCTCCGAACGGCCGTGGTCGAGAGGTACCCGTCGGTGGCGCACCGATCTAACGCGCCCCGAACGGGTCGGCACGACGTCAGGCGCGGCGGCCGAGGGCGGCGTAGTCGAGGTAGGTGAACAGGAGATTGTTGAGCCGATCGACGTTCGCGTTGAAGGTCTCGGCCACGCCTGAGCCGTCGCTGCCGGCCAGCCGCTGCAGCTTCTCGTGCGCGGGATAGGGCACCCGAAACCGCAGCTTGACCTCCTGGAATCCCGAGGCCACCAGCAGGTAGCGCAGTGTGTCGGGGTGGATCGGCCGGACGTGCGTGAGGTCGCGGATGTAGTTGTCGAAGAACGCGAACCAGCACGACGGGTTAATGGTCTCGAGCACTATGGGCGCACCCGGGCGGAGTTTGTCGAACGCGGCGTCGAGGAGGCGTCCGAGGTACGCAGGCTCGAGGTGCTCCACCACCTGCGCGGAGAACAACCCGCCAAGTGAAGCCTCCGGCAGTGTCTCAAGGTACGCGAGTCCGTCGCCGACCTGTGCATCGAGGCCGCGCTCGCGACACACCTCGATCATCGTCTGATTGACATCGACACCCCGCACCGACACACCGCATTCCTGCAGGAGCGCGAGAAACTCGCCACGCCCGCAGCCGAGGTCGAGGACGTCGGCTGCGCCCTCGAACGCTGGCACGTAGTCGCGCAGCCGCGCGCGGATCTCCTCGGGGTCACCGCGGAACTGGTCCTCGAATCCGACGTAGCGGTGGCTGTCGTCGGCGGCCGGCGGTGCGGGTGCGGCCTGTGCTGGGGCGCCCGGGGGCGTCGGCCGCGGCTCCTGCTGTGCGAGGTTCCGGCGCAGACTCTGGGTCGCGCGTTGTAGGACGCCGATGGCTGTGCGCAGCTCCTGCTGGGTCTCGAGGACCGCGGTCAGTGCGTCGTCCTGTCGTCGCTCGCGTGCGGTGAACGCCTCGCGGATGCGGCGGCTTTCCTCCAGAGCGGCCTCGCTCCAGGCGGTGCCGTCGCGTGCCACCGCCTCGGCTTGCTCGGCCGCAAGGCGGGCCTCGGCCGCTAGGGCGTGCGACTGTGCGTCAAGCGCATCGAAACGCCGGACGACGGCGGCGTTAAAGGTCTCCTGCGGCCGCAGGAGTGCGGCGAGGCCCCGGCGGATCCCGTAGAGGATCCGTCGGGTCGGCGAGCCACCGGCCGGCTTCGGGCCCGCGATGCCCCAGCCGGCAGCGAGGGTCTCGGCGTCCGACGGCGTCCCTTCGGGTCTGTCCATGCTGGCGATCAGGGCCCGACGAGCCCCTCCACCGGGCTGCTGGCCGAGGCGTACATCCGCCGTGGAATCCGACCCGCCACGAACGCCAAGCGCCCGGCGATGACCGCGTGACGCATCGAATCGGCCATGACGACCGGATCATCAGCACCGGCGATGGCCGTGTTCATCAGGACGCCGTCGGCGCCGAGCTCCATCGCCACCGTGGCATCCGATGCCGTGCCGACGCCCGCGTCGAGGATCACCGGCACGCGCGCGGCCTCGCGGATGATACGGATGTTGTTGGTATTCTGGATGCCGAGGCCCGAGCCGATTGGCGCGCCAAGGGGCATGACGGCGGCCGCGCCGGCCTCCTCAAGCTTTCGGCAGACGATGGGATCGTCGGTCGTGTAGGGGAGGACGACGAACCCGTCGCGCACCAGGACGCGCGTGGCTTCGAGCAGCGCCTCGTTATCGGGGAACAGTGTGCGCTCGTCGCCGATCACCTCGAGCTTCACCCAGTTGGAGAGCCCGGCCTCGCGGGCAAGGTGGGCGGTGCGGATGGCCTCCTCCGCCGTGTAGCACCCAGCAGTATTGGGCAGCAGGGTGATTCGGTCCGCGTCGATGTGGTCGAGGAGCGACTCGCGCGATCGGTCTGCGATGTTCACGCGCCGAACCGCGACGGTCACCATCTCGGTGCCGGACGCCGCGTGGGCCGCGGCCATGACGGCGTCGGACGAGTACTTACCGGTGCCCACGATCAGGCGCGAGCCGAAGGTGCGGCTGGCGATGACGAGCGGTGTGTCAGTCACGATCGGGTTCCTCGGCCGCTACCCGCCGCCCACGAAATTGACGATCTCGACGGTGTCGCCGTCGCCCACGACTTGGTCGGCGAATGTACACCGCTTGATGATGCGTCGGTTGTGCTCGACGGCCACCCGGCGGGGATCGAGCTCGAGACGGGCGAGCAGGTCGGCCACTGACAGCGGGCTGTCGACTTTGTACGGATCGCCGTTGAGCGTGATGCGCAAGGGACGTGGGCCAGCCGTGCTGATGACAGTAGCATTCAGCGTACCGCGCGCCTTTCCGGCAAGTCAAGGTAAGCCATTGATTCCTTGCGGGTTGTGGCGATGCACCAAGAGGCCGCGCATGGGCCGGCGCACCCTGGTCCGGCTGGACGCGGTATGGGGGCCGGGCCATACTGAGAGCGATGCGCACGTCTGCGGCCGGGTCGCTCGATCGTCCGGCTCTCCTCGACCGCTTCTCCCGGGCCCGCGCTCGAACCCGTGCCTTGTTTGACCTGCTCGATGAGGACGCCTACTACGAGCGTCCGATTCCGCTCAGGAATCCGATCGTTTTCTATGAGGGTCACGTGCCAGCGTTCGCCGTCAACACGCTAGTCAAGCGTGGACTCGAGGCGCCGGGGGTCGACGACCACCTGGAGCGGATCTTCGCGCGCGGGATCGACCCTGCTTCGGAAGCGACAGCGGCTGCGCGCGGCAATCCGGTATGGCCGACGCGCGAAGAGGTCCGCGCCTACGTCGAAGCCGCCGACCGGCTGCTGGCCCATGCCATCGGCACGGCCGACATCGAGCAGGACGGGCATCCGTTCCTGCACCAGGCCGAGGCCGTTTGGGCGATCCTTGAGCACGAGGAGATGCACCAGGAGACATTGGCCTACATGTGGCATCAGCTGCCGTACACGCTGAAGCGGAAGCCGGTGCACTACGTCACCGTGCCGCCGACGCTGGCCGGCCCCCCGACACCTCACGCCGTACGCATTCCCGCTGGAACCTGCACCTTGGGAACGGCGTCCGGATTCGGCTGGGACAACGAGCGCCCGGCGCACCGCGTCTATGTCGAGGCGTTCACCATCGCGGCCCACGACGTCACCAATGCGGAGTTCCTCGCGTTCGTCGACGCAGGCGGGTACCGTACACCCGATTGGTGGCGGCCCGAGGACTGGGCGTGGGTTAGGGCCGAGGGCATCGAGCATCCCTTCTTCTGGGAGCGGGGAGAGGGCGGCTGGCGTTGGCGCGGCATGTTCGAGTCGGTCCCGCTCCCCGCGGGCTGGCCGGTGTACGTCACGTGGCCCGAGGCGGCCGCGTACGCCAAGTGGCGGGGTCGCCGCCTGCCGAGCGAGGCCGAGTACCAGCGCGCGACGTACGGGACACCCCACGGGCGCGAGCGACGTCTCCCCTGGGGCGAGGCCTTGGGGCGACCCGCGCCCGGGAACTTCGGCTTCAAGCGCTGGGATCCGGTGACGGTGGGAAGCCAGCCGGCCGGCGCGAGCGCGTTCGGTGTGCACGACTTGGTGGGCAACGGCTGGGAGTGGACCGCCGACGTCTTCGGGCCTTTCGACGGTTTTGCCGCGATGCCCTCCTATCCGGAGTACTCGGCGGACTTTTTTGACGGCGAGCACTTCGTGATGAAGGGCGCCTCGCCGGTCACGCCTGCCGAGCTGGTGCGCCCTGGGTTCCGAAACTGGTTCCGTCCACAGTACCCGTACGTTTACGCGACCTTCCGCTGCGCGGGGCCAGCGTGATGGCCTCCGGCGCCACGTCGACCCTGATCGAGGGCGTCGACCCGGTGCAGTTCGCGGCCGACGTGCGTGCTTGGCTGCAGCGGACGCCCCGGCAGCTGCCGCCGAAGTACTTCTATGATGATCTAGGCTCGTCGCTGTTCGAGGCCATCTGCCGTCTGCCGTGGTACCGAATCACGCGCGCCGAGTCGTCGCTGCTGGCGCAGCACGCGCGGGAGATGCTCCGGCCGCTCGATCGGCCGCTCACGCTGGTCGAGCTCGGCTGCGGCAGTGGCGACAAGTTGGCGATCCTCGCCGATGGCGCCGGCCAGACGCCGCAGGTCCAGCTGATCGACATCTCGGGGACAGCGCTCGAGATGGCGCGCTACCGACTCGAGGCCATGGGCCTGCGGCAGATCGTTACGCACCACGCCTCCTACGAGGACGGGCTGGCCCGGGCGGTTCGCGGCCGCCGGCAGGCTGGTGCGCTCGTCGTACTGTTCCTCGGCTCGAACCTCGGCAACTTCGACCCGCCCGTGGCCCAGGCCCTGCTCGGCCGGTTCCGTCGGCTGCTCCGCTCGGGCGACGCGCTGCTGCTCGGTGCCGACCTAGTGAAGCCCCCGCGCGAGCTCATGCTGGCCTACGACGATCCCCTGCAGGTCACGGCTGCCTTTAACCGCAATCTCCTCCGGCGGATCAACAACGAGCTCAACGGGGACTTCGACCTCGACGGCTTCGCCCATCGGGCGATCTGGCGACCCGACGCGCGGCGCGTCGAGATGCACCTGGTCAGCCTGCGCCGTCAGCGCGTCCGTGTCGGGGCTGCAAGGCTCGAGATCGTCTTCGCGGAGGGCGAGACGATCTGGACCGAGAGCTCCCACAAGTATGAGCCCGCAGAGATCCTTGCTGAAGGCGAGACCACGGGGTTCGGTCCGGCCGAGCAGTGGATCGACGGCGACGCAGGTTTCGCAGTCACCCGCTTCCTCGTGTGGTAGCGAGGGGTTCTAGCCCGCTCGGCGACAGCTGTCATTCCCCATCCCTGCGCTACTGATCCATGGTGGCGGCCGCGACGGCCGCGCCCAGCAGCGCCGCTTCCGGCACCAGAATGACCCGGATAGGCACACGGGCCACCAGGTCCGCCATCGGCGCCTTGTCACGAAAGGCACCGGTGAAGCGCCCAGAGTGGAGCGCCGGCAGGATCTTCGGCGCGATGCCACCGCCGACGTAGACGCCGGCGGTGGCCATGGCCCGGAGCGCGAGGTTGCCCGCTTCGGCGCCATAGGCCTCGACCAACAGGTCCAGGGCCTCGACGCACAGCGGGCACTGCCGTTGGAGAGCCGCGGTGCTAATGGCCGACGCTGCGTTGGGGCCGGCGGCGATGTCGGCGCGGCAGGTGGCTCCCGTGTGCGTCAGCTCGTGGAGAGCGACTAGGCCGTTCCCGCTCACCACGTCCTCCACGCTGACGCGCCCGCGTTCCCCACGCAGCCTCTGCACCAAGGCGATCTCACGGTTGGTCCGCGCGGCGAAGTCGGTGTGGCCGGCCTCTGCGGCCATGGGCCGGAGACGCCCGCCGAGGCGCGGAAGCATGGCCTCGTTGAGCCCGGTGCCCGCGGCGATAAGGGCGGCGTTGCCATCGGGCACCGGCTCACCCTCCTGCAGCGTGGCCAGCTCGTCGCCGTCGAGGACCTCCACCGCGTACGCCGTCGCCACCAGATCGTTGAGCAGGAGGGTGCGGGCGCCGCCGAAGTGCGTGGAGAGGGCGGCCGCGTCGAACGTCCATGTGCCGTTGGTGAGCTTCACATGCCCGTTCGACACCGGACCGGCCACGCCCAGCACGACCCGCTCCGGCTGTGCGGCGTCCGGTATCTCGCTGGTGAAGGCATCGAGCGCGTCGAGGACGGTGTCGTAGGCACGGGTGGCATACGACCGTTGGACGAGCGCACGCGGCCGGGGCGTGCCCCGGTCCTCGAAGGTCCCGAGCAGCGTCTTTGTGCCGCCGACGTCGCCAGCCAGGATCATGGCTGGATTATAGTGAACGCTCGTGGGCACCTCGCGTTCACGCGCGTCGTCGCGGCGGCGTCCGCTCGTCGGAGAGACGGTCGTCTTCGCTGGCCACCTCGTGTCGCTCGACGTACACGAGGCGCGGACCATCGCCCAGCGTCTCGGCGCGACGGTGGCCGACGCGCTGTCGCTGGAGACGACGATCGTCGTGGTCGGCAACGCGCCCGCGAAAAGCCAAGGCGGTGAGGTGACGCTGCGCCACGCGCGTGAGCAGGAGTCCAGAACGCCTGGCCGTCCGCGGTTCCTCGACGAGGATCACTTCTGCGACCTTGCCGGCGTGCCGTCACCGTCGGCGCTCCGGCAGCAGTTCCATTCCGCCACGGACGTGCATGAGCGCTACCGCCATGTCCGGGAAGATCACCTGCGCTACATGCAGACTTGGGGGCTGATCCGCCCGGTGCACCGGACGCCTGGGGAGACGTACTACGGGTTCCCCGATCTAGCCGTGATCCGAGAGGTCGACGCCCAGCTGGCGGCCGGAACCGGCTTCCGGACCGTACTCCGCTCACTGGCGGCGGCGCGGTCGGGGCAACTCGCTTTCGACTTCCGTCTCGACGCCCAGCCCGCCAAGGTGCTGGAGCTGACGCGGCCCGAGCCGCCCCCACTTGCGCGGCTGATGGACCCGGCCCCGGTGCCCGAGAGCTCGTCGGCACAGCAGTACTTCGCCGCCGGCTCGATTCTCGACGACGGCGACCCGGCCAAGCTCGACGAGGCCGCCGCTGCCTACCGTCGGGCTCTTGAGATCGATCCATACCTCGTGCCGGCGCTGGTCAATCTCGCGAACCTGCACTACGCACAGGACGCGATTCCCGAGGCCCAAGCGCTCTACGAACGAGCCAGCGCGCTGGACCCCGAGCTGTTCGAGGCCCACTTTAACCTAGGCAACATCTTTCACGACTTGGGGCGCTATCCCGAGGCGCAGCGTTGCTACGAGGCGGCGCTCGCGCTAAACCCCACCTACGCCGACGCGCACTTCTACCTGGCGGTCACGCTCGAGAAGAGCGGGCAGTCGCAGCAGGCCAAGCCGCATTGGTGTGTGTACCAGCAACTCGCCCCAAATGGCGAGTGGGTGGATCTGGCGAAGGAGTTCTCGGACTAGTCCTAGTCACGCGGCCGCTTCTTCGGTATGCGGCGGAGCTTGTAGTGCTCACAATCCGGGCACCAAGCCTCGGGATTGAAGCCGGCCGTGCCCGCGTACGGCTTCACGTCCTGGTGGGTGCAGAACGCAGGCTCGCCGTCCTTGGCCGGTTGCTGCCAGCGGCAGCTTTCGAAGCGCTGCTTAGCGAGCGAGCGTGTGTTGGCCTGGTCCTCGCGCGGCTCGCCGGTGCCGGCCGGTGGCGTGGGGTCAGGACTCGAGTTCGACGCCAACGGCTTTCTCCAGCGCGCGGAGCGCGTGTACTTCCTCTGGGTCGACCAGCGTCAGAGCGCTGCCAGTGGCCTCGCTCCGGCCCGTGCGCCCCACGCGGTGCACGTAGATCTCCGGCGTGTCGGGGACCTCGAAGTTTATGACGTGGGCGATGCCGTCGATGTCGATACCGCGGGCCGCAACGTCCGTCGAGACTAGCACCGGGTAGTGCCCCGATCGGAACCCCTCGACGGCTGCCGTCCGCTGCTGCTGCGTGCGGTCGGCGTGCAGTGCCGCCGTGCGGATGCCCATCTGCACCAGGCGCGACGCCAGCCGGTCGGCGCCGATCTTCGTCCGGCAGAATACCAGCACCGACCCCGTGGCCTCGTCCTTCAGCCAGCGCGCCAGCCACACGGGCTTGTCGCGGGTGCGGACGGTGCGCGCCTGGTGGGTGATCGTCTGGGCCGGGCTGCCTTGGCGGCCCACCTGCACGTAGGCGGGGTCGCACAGGAACTCCTGCGTGAGATAGAAGACCTCCGGTGGCATTGTTGCCGAGAACAGCAGCGTCTGATGCTCGGACGGCATCTGGCTCAGGATGCGTCGCACGTCGGGCCAGAAGCCCATGTCGAGCATCCGGTCGGCCTCGTCGAGCACCAGCACCTGCAGCCGGCCGTAGTCGCCCGAGTCGTGGCGCATGTGGTCCATCAGCCGGCCCGGCGTGGCTACTACGATGTCGGCGCCTGCCCTGAGCGCCTGCTCCTGCGCCGTCATCTGCACGCCCCCGTAGACGGCCACGCTCGACAGCGTGGTGTGGTACGTGAGGCCTTGCACCTGGTCTTCGATCTGCACGGCGAGC
The DNA here is from genome assembly GCA_964535675.1 of uncultured Bifidobacteriaceae bacterium. Taxonomy (GTDB): domain Bacteria; phylum Acidobacteriota; class Vicinamibacteria; order Vicinamibacterales; family UBA2999; genus CAZHTD01. The sequence continues at coordinate 19,276 of CAZHTD010000026.1, forward strand.
TCGCGCGTGGGTGCGAGGATGAGCGCGCGCGTGGCAGGCGTCTCGGGTCGGTCCGAGCCGGGTTGGTTCAGGAAGCGCTGGAGGATCGGCACCAGGAACGCCGCCGTCTTGCCGGTGCCCGTTTCGGCGCACGCGATCACGTCGCCGCCCCGGAGGGCGAGCGGAATCACGCCGCTTTGTACGGGTCGCGTGGCATCCCAGCCGAGATCCTCGATGCCGCTGAGCAGCCTGGCGTCGAGTCCCATCTGCGCGAACGGAATCGGCGCCGGGTCGAACAGGGTCTGTTCGTACGGCGGCAGCGCAGGCGCTGCCAGCTTGCTAGGCCTGCGCGGCGTGTGACTGACCGGTCGCCGCCGTCGCCGGCCGCGGGACGGCCGTGACTTCTCAGACAAGCTGGATCGGGAAGGGCGGGGCGTCACCGGGCGCGGAAGGTGATGATGCCGCGCACCGGATCGTACGGGGAAACGCCGACCGTGACACGGTCGCCGGGTACCACCTTAATGCGGAAGCGACGCATGCGCCCGCTCAACTGGGCGAGCACCTCGTGGCCCGCATCGCACGCTACACGGTAGAGGCCGCCAGAGTGGACGGCGACCACCGTGCCCTGTATGTCGATGAGATCGTCTTTGCTCAAGCTGCGCGAGTCCTTTCCAAGCAAGTAGTGTGCTACATGCACGTGCCTGCACGCAACGCGCGCGACAGGGGGGGAGTGCGGGTGATGAGTGTCAGAGGGCGCGGACGCGCGCTTCCACCTTGCGGGCGAGCGCGCCGTAGTCGTCGCCGCGTAGCCGCAGTGGCGCCCCGAATGCCACCCGTACGCGCGCTGGCCGTGCCATCCGTCTATTGGCCGGCAGCACACGGTCCACACCGTCGAGGCGGACCGGGACCACGGGCAGGTCGAGGCGAGCGCCGATCATCCCGATGCCACCCTGGAAGGGCTTGATGGCTCCAGTCGCCGCGCGCGCACCCTCTGGAAAGATCAGCACCGACCACCCCTCGCTCGTCAGCTCGCCGATGTAGCGCAGCGTCTGGCGTGCACCCGCCTCACGCTGAGGCAGCGGAAACGCGTTGAAGTAGCACGCTGCCAGGTAGTAGTTCACCGTGTTGGTCAGCCACATGCGCCGGTTGTGGGCGGCAGGGAAGAAGTGCGCATGAAAGAATTCCTTGGCCATCGCCGGGGCCACACGTGCGCGCAAGCGGCCGGGCATCACCGACAGGATCAGCGGCACGTCGAAGTGGCTCTGGTGGTTCGACGCAAACACGACCGGGCCCTCGATCCCGGCGAGGTGCTCGCGTCCCTCCACGCGCGGCCAAGCAAACGCGCGGGCCAGCGGCAGGATCCAGGTGGCCAGCGAAATTCGCCGTAGCAGCCGCACGGGCCACGAACGGTTCCACGAGGGAAAGTCGACCGGTTCCTCGATGGCCGGCGCGGAGGGGGCCTCGACCACCAGCGTGCGCAGATCCTCCACGCTCGCCGCCTCGGCGAAGCGGGCCTCGTCGACCCTGGTCTTGAAGCGATCCTCAAGTGCCACCATGAGCTCGACGCGCTCGAGCGAACTCAGGCCAAGCTCCTCGATCGTTGTGGCATCGCCGACGGCGCGACCGTGGCTGAACCGCGAGAGGATCGCCTCAAGGTCGTTACCCTCCTGCGTGCGCGCAGGCGTGACGCCTGAGGCGACCCACTCGCGTACCCGCCCTCGTTGCAGCTTGCGGGTGCCCTCGGTTCGCGGCAGTTCGGCCTCGGGCCAGATCGACACCGTGCGGATGCGCTGGTGGTCCGCCAAGTCGCGGTTCGCGGAGCGCACCACAGCCTCGGAGTCGGTGTTCCCCTTGACGACGAGCACCGCGTGCACGCGCTCCTCGCCATCCTCGGTAGCACCGACCACGGCCGACTCCTTCACACCTGGCACCCGATCAAGCACACGCTCGACATCGTCGGGAAAGACGTTGAGGCCATCCGGTGTGACGATCATCTCTTTCTTCCGGCCTTTGATGAACAGGCGTCCCTGCCCGTCATGCTCGCCGATGTCGCCCGTGTGTAGCCATCCGCCGTGGAACGCGGCCGAGTCGTGCCCGTAGTAGCCCGTGGTGACGTTTTCGCCGCGCACGAGAACCTCGCCGTCCTCTGCGATGCGCACCTCCACACCTTCGAGCGGCTTACCCACCGAGCCGAGGCTGGTCCTGAGAGGATGGTTGAGGGTGACGATCGGTGCCGTCTCCGTGAGCCCGTACCCCTGGATCACCGCGAAGCCCATCCGGCGCCAGAATTCCTCGAGGTCGGTCCCGAGCGGCGCTGCGCCCACGATGAACGCCCAGAACTTGGGTCCGAACGCGCCGTGGATCCGGCGATAGCGCCACCAGCGGGCAAGCACCGAAGCGCCGGCTGCTGGCGGCTGGGCCGACTCAGGGTGCGCGCGGACTACGTGCTCACGCAGCACGTCGAGGATCTTCGGCACTGCCACCAGCATCGAGACTCGCTGCCCCTTTATCAGCCGTAGGATGTCGTGCGGGTTGAGGCTGCGCGAGAAGATCACGGTCCCGGCGAGCATCGGCGGGATGTAGGTCGCCATCGATTGACCGAACAGGTGGCTGAGTGGCAGCAGGTTCAGGAACCGGAGCGGGTGGAACGGGCGCGCGTACTTGCGGTACTTCGCGATCTCCCGCTCGACCGGGACGGTGTTGGCTAGAATGTTCCGGTGCCGGATGACCACGCCCTTGGGCTCGGCCGTGGCACCGGACGTGAAGATAATCTGGACGATGTCGTCGCGTGAGGGCTGGTGGGCGGGCATCAGCCCGTCGGCTTGCCAGTCGAGATCGGCCAGTGCCCAGCGTATCGCGTCGCCCAGGTCGAGGTCCTTGCTGCGCCTGGGGGTGTCCTCGCCGGTCAGGAGGAGCGGCGCGTCAACGAGTGCCCGCACCCGTGAGACGAAACTTGACGACGAGCGATAGTCGATCGGCACGACCACCAGCCCGGCAATCACACACCCCCAGTAGCAGGCGAGCCACTCGGGGCGATTCTCGCCCCAGAATACTACCTTGTCGCCGGGGCGGAACCCGGCGGCGACCGCCCGCGAGGCGAAGCCGCGGGCGGCGCGCCCGACCTCATCGTAGGTGTAGCTGCGGTGGCGGTAGCCGTCGTCGTAGACTAGGAACTCGCCGCGGTTCGCGATCAGGCCGCGAAACACGTCGAGCAGCGTGTCCCGTTGCATTGCGGGAATTATGATCCCAAACGGCCCAGCCGCGGCCGGCAGCCGGGTCACGATCCTGTTACGGGTCGAAGAACGGCGGGGTCATCGACTTCCCGGAACTCGGTGGACGGCAACGTCGCTCACTTTTTCGAAGCGACGGGCGATGCTACTGTGCTACGAGCCCACTGACGCTCGCGACATCTCGACGGGTGTGGTCTGTTCGTAGTCGAGGGCGAGGTGGCGCGGCCGGTGACCATCGGGCAGTGGACCGGCGAGAGCACCGAGGTGCTCGACGGGCTCTCGGCCGACACGGTGGGGTGCACCCGCCCGACACGCTCGCCGACGGGGCGCGCATCGTTCCTGCTGCGTCCGAGGCGCCCGCCGGCAGGCTGGCTACGGTTGGTCGATGCGTCGTGCGGGCGTGCCCGCATAGATCGAGTCGGGCTCGAGCCGGGCGTGCTTCGGGACTAGGCTCTTGGCCGCCACTTGGCAGCCGTCGCCCACCTCGACGCCGATGTCGACCACCGTCCCGAGGCCGATCGTCACGTGGCTGCCGAGGCGAACCGGGGCCGTCTTCACCACGCCGCGCTCAACCGTGTGCCCCGACAGGTGGACGTCGCCACCGATGACCACGTCGTCGCCGAACTCCAGCAAATTGTAGTCGCTGAGCCACAGGCTGTTGACGTAAACGCGACGCCCGAGCCGGACGCCAGCCCAGCGCAGGTAGGCTGTCCAGATCGGCGAACTGCGGAACAGATAGCCGGCCATCACGCGGACGACATGGGTCAGCACCATGCTCCGCATCCATCGGAGCAGCGGCCAGCCTACCTCGACCAGCCGCATCTCGGCGCCGGCGGGCGTCCTCCATCCAAGCAGCCGAACCATCGCTGCGGAGGTGGCCATCAGACACAAGGCGAACAGCGCGTAGCTGGGAACAAACAGGACGCTCGCGCTGGCTAGTCGCCACCCGGGTCGGCCGTCGGTTAGGGCAAACAGCTGCGACCAGAGCCAAGCCGAGGGCAGCGCGGCCACGCTGCAGACGACCGTCTGCACCACGCAGAGCGTCGTAATGGCCCACGTGAGGCGGATCACGCGACCCAGGCGGCCCGGCACTCTGGGTGACATCTCCGTGTAACGTTACACCGACCCGCCGTCGATCCCGGTCAGGTGGAGCGGAGGTGTCGCGCCGCAGCTAAGGCCTCGTCCAGCGTGCGGACCTCGCCGTCGAGTTGCAGCTCGTAGACCCGCCTGAGTAGTGCACCCACCTCGGGGCCAGGTTGCATGCCGAGCTTGAGTAGGTGGCGGCCGAGCAGGATGGGCGGGGACGGCCTGTGCTCGACGCCGAGGGCCCGCGCCCGCTCGATGAACCAGTCCATGGCCGAGCAGTCGAAGGTGCCGGTGCGGCCTAGGCAGTCCGCGCGGGCGAGACGGGCTAACAGCTCGAGGTCGACCTTGCGGGCGAGCCGCCGGAAGGCGCCATCACCGACGTTGCTGGCCTTGTGGAACATGCCCGGCTTCAGGTGGTGCGCGACCAGACCGATCGTCTGACCCCTCACGTCGAAGCCGTCAAGGCTGTGCACGTTCAGGCGGTCCAGCACGGCGATGGTCGGCACCACACCGGCATTCTCGTGTTCGCGCGAGCGGATGTGGCCATCGGTGAACGCGGTGGTGGCCGGCTTGCCGAGGTCGTGGCACACGGCGCCCAGCATCACGGTGGCCAAGCGCGGGCGGTCGAGGTCGCCATTGAGCGCGCGGGCCGTGTCGGCCACCAGCAGCGTGTGCATCCAGACGTCGCCCTCCGGGTGCCACTCAGGGTCCTGCTCGCAGCCGACCAGCGGCCGCAACTCGGGCAGCAGCCGGTCGACGACCCCGATCTCCAGCGCCAGTGCCAAGCCGATCGATGGTCGCCCGGCCAGGAGCAGGAGCTTTTCGAATTCGCCCCACACCCGCTCGGCTGGCAGGTCGTCGAGCGGCAGCCGGCGGCAGATGGTTGCCGTTCCCGCTTCGAGGGTGAGCTCGAACCGGGCGGCGAACTGCACGGCCCGCAGAACACGTAGGCTGTCGTCGCCGAAGGTGACCGGATCGACGCACCGCAACACGCCGGACTCGAGGTCCCGTCGGCCGTCGACAGGGTCCTCGATCACACCCGTCAGTGGATCCCACCCGATGGCGTTGATGGTGAAGTCGCGGCGGCGCGCGGCCTGCGGCAGCGGCATCGAGGGATCGCCGTGTACTTCGAAGCCCTGGTGGCCGCGGCCCCGCTTCGACTCGCGGCGCGGCAGGGCCACGTCGATCGCGCCCGACGCGCGATCCTCCGGTACCAGCTTGTAGACGGGGAAGCTCCGGCCGATGGCCTTGACACGCCCGACGCGCGCCAGCAGCGGAGGGAGCTCATCCTGGGGGATGTCAAACACCTCGATGTCGAGGTCGGTGGTCGGGTGGCCTCGGAGCTGATCGCGCACCCAGCCGCCGACGACGAGCGCCCGGCCGCCAGACTCGCGTGCGGCGTTGGCAAGCCGGTGGACGATCTCAGGCGCGGCGCTCGACGGAATGGAGTTAGTCACGGGTCGTCCGGCCGCCGATGGCGGCGTCTAAGTCAGGTGAGCGGTAGCCGACGTCTGGACGGCGATCGCGGTCATCAAATGGTATTCCTTGCGTTCGAGCAAGGTGCCGAGCGGCCGACCACGGTGTTCATGTCCCGGCGGACGCCGACCATGTCAGTTCAGACCTGCTATCAGGCTCCGGATGTCCAGCGTACCCAGTCGGGCTTCCACGGCAGCGAGTCGGTCTTCGATGGTCGACATGGGTACTCCTGTCGCACCCTGCCCCAGTCTATAGCAAGCTGGCGAGGAACTCGCGCGTGGCACGGCGCGGTGAAGATTGCCTCGGGCTCGGGATCCTCGACGATGACGCCGGTCGAAGAGGCGCACGCGGTCCGACGCGTTGCTCGCGAAGCCCCATCTCGTGGGTGACGATTGGCATCATCTCGCCCGACTCGGCCAACTCGCGCAGCAGCGCTAGGATGCTGCCCACCAGCTCGACGTCGAGCGCCGAGGTGATGTCGTCGAACAGCATGAGAGTGGGGTGCCGCGTCCGCACCCGCGCGATCGAGACGCGCTGATTCTGCCCGCTGGACAGCTCCGCCGGGTAGGCATTAGCTTTTCGGCTAGGCCCACGCGCTTGAGGTGGGCTGTAGCCTCGTCGCGGGCCTCGGCCGTCGGCTTCCCGGGCACGTGCACGGGCCCTTCCATCACATTGGCGAGCGCGGTCATGTGTGGAAACAAATTGAAGTGGTGGAAAACCCATGTCTACGACTTGGACGCCCGCCGCCCGCTGGTGTCATGGCTCCATAGCGCCACCTATCTCACGGCCGAGGAGGTCGACGCGCTGGTCTGGGAGCCGGATAGTCGGTGTGTCTCATATCCCGCGAGCCGGCTGAGGCTGGTGAGCGGTGGAGATGGATCAACAGGAGAACGCAGCCGTTGCCGTGCGGGCCCCTCCGGCCCAGCACCGACGTCAGAACTGGAAGCGGATGCCGATCTCGATCTCGCGCGGGTCGTTCGCGCTAGTCGGCTCGCCGAAGCGCGATGACGTCAGCGCGCTGCTGATGCGCTGGAAGTTCGTCTGGTTCAGCGCGTTCGTGATGTTGGCGAACACGTTGACCTGCGTGCCGGCGCCACCGGCCTGACGGCCGAGGTCGCTCATGTCGCGGCGCAGGAAGAACACCTTCGAGAAGTTGATGTTCGTAGCTTGGTAGCGCGGGCCAATTTCGCTGTTGCGAGGCACGCCTGCGGGCCGGTCGTTGCGCACCGTGTCGAAGTTGTCGTCCGCGCCCGTCGTGATCGTGTACGGCTGACCGCTGTTTGCCTCGAACTCCACGGTCATGAACACGCCCAGCGGCATCTGGGCGTTGACGCTCAGTTCGAACTGGTGGATGCGGTCGTTGCTGCGGCCCCAGTCGGCCGTCAGATCGTGGTTATTCGACGGCACGCTGAACGCATTCTGGTAGTCGTTCCGGGCATGCGTCCACTGGTACTCGCCCTCGACCGTCATGAAACTCAGCCGCTGCTGGGCTTCGAACGTCACCTCGTGCTCTGTCATCCGCCCGCTCGAACGCAACTCGTTGACGTTGCCCCGCGTCGGGTCGGGACGCTCGGTCTGGCCTGGGAGCGGTGCGTTGACGTTCACGCTCCGCAGCTGGTTGGTGCTGTGATTCCACTCGTACGACACCGTAGTCTGGACGTTGCCGGGGAACTGCCGCTCCAGCGACACCTGCCCACGCCACTGCGAGGGGGCGCCTAAGTCGTCGGCGCGCGTGCGAATCGAGGAGGGTGGAATCACCTCCGCCTCGCCGGCGGCGAACGGGTCAGGAAAGGACGGGTCCCTGATCACGAGTTCGAACTGCCGGATGCCATCCTGGCGCAGAAGCCCTTCGACGGCGTTAGAAAACAGGCGGCCGTGGAAGAGCCCGATGCCGCCGCGCAGTACCGTCGAGTCGTTCAGCGCGTAGGCGTAGCCTAGGCGCGGATCGATGTTGTCCCAGTCGTCGAGATTTGACTGGGCCTCGTAACGCAGACCCAGCATCAGCGTAAGGCGGTTCGACACCCGAAAATCGTTCTGCAGGAAGAGGGCGCCTTCGATCTGCGTGTACTCGAGCAGCGGGTCGCCCCGGGTGACCGAGAAGAACGACGGCCGTCCCGCGATGTAGTCCGGCAAGCTATTGAACTCGAACGACCCATTGAACCCGTCCTCGGTGAGCGACCGGTCGCTCAGATGCTGGAAGTCAAAGCCCGTCTTCCAGGTGAACCGAGCCTGGGTGCTGATCATCAGCATGTTGAGGCGGGTCGTCCGGCTACTGCCTTCGTTGAAGTTGCTGGCGCCACCACCCTCGAACGCATCCTCGACGTCGATGCCGACAAGATTCGTCAACCGCCGGTTGAAATTGCTGTTCCGGAAGTAGTTGACCCTGGTGTCGAGCACTGTCTGCGGCGAGATCTGCGTCAGGCTGCGGACGCTCGAGTTGAAGAACCGGAATTCGGTCTCGCGTGCGCGCTCGCGCAGCGTCGTGCCGCCCACGTCCTGGTTCTCCTGGCGGTTTAGGTTGTGGTTGGCAGAAAAGTGCAGTGCCTGGACGTCGTTGACCTGCAGTTGGGCGTTGCCGGTGATCCGGCGCTGCTTGGTGGGCCGCGTGATGCCCTCCGACACGGTGCCCGACGGAGTGATCGCCGAGATGGTGTCGACGTTTTCCTGGTGGTTCTGGTTGATCGAGAAGTCGATTGACAACCGCCCTGGCACTACTGGCCCGTTGAACCCGGCATTAAGGTTCCGCTGCAGATAGTCGGGTTTGTTCTGCGCGAATGGGTTGCGGGCGTTCAACAGGTGGTTCTGGAACGTGAAGTTCACGTTGCCGTGGTAATCGCCGATGCCGCCGCGGGTGATCACCTCGGTGTTGTTGCCGCCGCCGCCGCCGCCGCCGCCACCGCGCCCGCCGCCGCCGCGCCCGCCAAAGCCACCGAAGCCGCCGCCGGCGAGGGTCTCGGCAGTGAACGGGTTGTTGTTGATGCGGATCTGGGCAATCTGGGCCCTGCTGCCGCCACCGTCCTGGCCTGGCGCTCCTTCGCCAAGTCGGGCATTGGGGGGCACGTTGCCTTCGCGCCGTGCCTCCATCCAGACCTCGGTCTGTTCCTCGGTGAGCACGTCATCAAGACTCGTGAGGAAGGCCTCGCTCATGTACGCGATGCCGGCCAGCGCTTGGTCAAGCTGGGCCCCCTGGGGCGGACCGCCGCTGAAGTCGAGTACTTGCCCGAACAACTCCTCAGTGGCGCGCCGCTGCTCGTCCATTGCCAGGGCAATCTGTTGCACCTGGTCGCCGGTGAACGGCATGTCAGCCGCGTCGAGTGTCTGGGACAGGGCATCTCGGATCTGGACGAGCGGGTTCTCAACCAGCACACCCTGCTGCGCCCATGCGGAGCCAACAATGCCAACCGTCAGCAGTGCGACCGCAAATGCTCGTAGCAAAATAACTTCTCCAACAAGCAGTCCAAACGGAACCACCCACACTAAGCTCTAAGTGTACCAATACTATCGGGCGGACCGGGGTGTTTCAGTGAAGAATTGATGACTTCGCAGTCAAATCCGTGACAATGTGTCTAGTGAGTCCGGCTGGACGGCGACTGGAGCAGGTGGTCCAGCGACCGGGCGTAATACCGGAGCACGTTCCGCTCGCGGACCCGGACGCGGCCGTTTTCCAGAACGAGGATCGCCCGGGCTTCCAGCGGCTCAAGGGCACCATCAATAGCCTCGGCGCCAGAGCCGACTCCTAGGTTGGCGCCGGCGGCGCGCAGTGTGTCGAGAATGGCGTCCGCCCGGTCTTCGAGGTCACCCAGGGTGATCGACGGACGCATGGCATGCGCCACCACGGCCGACGGCAACACCTTGACCACCCGTCCGATGCCCGCCATCACCGCGTGGCAGAACTCCAGCACCGCCCGTCGCGAGTCGGGGTCCACGCCGTCGACCTGCAGGGGGGTGCCGAAGGTGGCATACGCCCGCGACCAGTACCCGACGGCATAGCGGACCATCTCGGCCACCTCGCGGCTGAACGGCCGCTGGGCCCGCTTCACGCGCTGGCGGGCCAGCACGTGGTCCTCGAGCACGAGGTCGTAGGAAACAGCGGTCGGTACGACGACTAGGCCCGGCTGGTGTGCCTGGAGTGCCGCGTGCATCAGGCCCGTCTTCGGGCCCTTCAGCTCGCCGCTGTAGCTGCGCCCACCCTCGGGATAAAAAAAGAGGTCGTGCTTGCGGAGCACCTCGGCGACGTAAGCTTTCAGCGTGACGAGGTACGCTGGGTCGCGCGTGTTCCGGCGGATCGGGATAGCGCCGGTCACGTGGCGATGGAGCAACCCCAGCGGGCCGCCGAACAAGTTGATTCCGGCCGCGATCACCGGCGGGCGTACTCCCGCGTCGTCGAGCACGAGCGGCTCGACGAGGTAATCGATGTGGCTGCGGTGGTTCGATGCGTAGATGACCCGGCCCGAGGCGGCTGCCTTGCGGGGAATCTCCACGTGCTCGCCGATCCGCTCGATCTTGCGCAGGATCGGGTAGAGTGGGTGCTTCAGCGTTCTGTAGATGGAGTAGCGCTGGGTGGTGCGTAGCTCCTCGAGGTAGGCGCGGATGCGGTCGCGCGCCTGCGGCTCGCCGACGTCCTCACCACGCAGGTAGCGGGTGACCTCCTCACGGGAGAGCACCGCATCGGTGATGTCGTCGATCATGAGCGCCCTCGACTATACCACTGACAGGTGAGCCTTTAGCCGTGCCCGACGGCCACCGCTCAGGATACGAGCCGGCGGCAGATGGCCTCGGTGAACTCGCTGGTCGAGGCCGTGCCGCCTAGGTCGCGCGTGCGCACACGGTCGTCGGCGAGCACCGTGCCGACGGCTGCCCTGATGCGGTCGGCCATTGCCCCCTCGTCGATGTGGCGCAGCATGAGCAGCGCCGAGAACAGCAGCGCCATCGGGTTGGCTACGTTCTGGCCGGCGATGTCGGGAGCGCTTCCATGCACCGCTTCGAAGACGCCGATCTCGGTGCCCAGGTTCGCCGCCGGCACGACACCGAGCCCACCGACCAGCCCCGCGCACAGGTCTGACACTATGTCGCCGTAGAGATTGGGCAGCAACAGCACATCGAATTGGGTCGGGTCCATCACTAGGTGCATGCACGCCGCGTCGACGATCTGATCGTCGGCGGTGATGTCGGGATAGACTTCGGCGACCTCGTGTATGCTCGACAGGAACAGCCCGTCGCCGAGCTTCATGATGTTGGCCTTGTGCACGGCCGTGACACGCTTCCGTCCGTGCCGGCGCGCGTGCTCGAACGCGAAGCGCGCGATGCGCGTGGATGCCTCGGTGGTGATGATTTTCAGGCTCTCGACCACGCCGGGCACCACCTGGTGCTCAAGGCCCGAGTAGAGATCCTCGGTGTTTTCCCGCACGATTACCAAGTCCACCCCCTCGTAGCGTGAGGGTACCGACGGGATGTTCCAGACCGGGCGCAAGTTCGCGAACAGGTCGAGCGCCTTCCGCAGGCCCACATTAACGCTGGTGAAGCCGCCGCCGACGGGCGTCGTCACCGGGCCCTTGAGCGCCACCTTCGTGCCCCGGATCGAGTTGAGTAACTCGTCGGGCAACGTGGCGCCGTGCGCTTCGAGCGCCAGTACGCCGGCTAGGTGCGAGTCCCACTCTACGTTGAGTCCGGCGGTTTCGAGAATCTTGACCACCGCGGCGGTAACCTCGGGCCCGATGCCGTCACCGGGGATCAGCGTAATGGTGTGCTTCACCTACTCCCGTGCCTCCCAGTAGAGCAGCGCTAGTAGGCCGACCAAATCGACCAGCATCAGGCGCTCCGACAGTCGGTGCAGCGCGTCGAATTCCACGCGCTGCGGGTGGCCCTCGGCCAGCTGCCAGGGGGGCGTCCCGACGTCCTGCTGGATCGCGTTGATGTCGCCCAGCACGACGACGCCCGAGTAGATGGTGATGCCCAGCGCGACAGCGACGATCCCCACGCGGACCGCGAAATGCGCCGGCCGGGGGCCCAGTAGCCGCATCCCGGCAAGTGTCAGCAGCAGCACGCCGCCCGCCACGTACTCGACAAGGTGGAACCGCGCGACCAGCGTGCCGAACAGCTCGCCAGCTAGGTCCAGTCCCGCCGCCGGGTCGGCAGCCTGCAGCACTCCGAAGGTGGTCGGGGCCACCAGCGCGCCTAGGACGACGATGCCGCCGAGCCACACGACCAGAGCCAGCAGATAAGCTGACCGGAGCGCAAGCATCCCGCGATTATAATTCGGCCCCGGAAGGAGCCCCCCAATCTTGCCCGTGCACACGTCAGCTCGCGTTGCGGCGTTGATGAACGTCGCCACGCGCCTGCGCATCGAATCGGTGCGCGCTACGGGAGTAGCCGGCAGCGGCCATCCTACGACCTGCTGCTCGGCCGCCGACCTTGTGGCCGCGCTGTTCTTCGCGGAGATGCGCTACAACCCCCATGACCCGCAGCACCCCGACAACGACCGCTTCGTCCTGTCTAAGGGCCACGCAGCTCCACTGCTCTACGCGGCGTGGGCCGAGGCCGGGTTCGTCCCGCGCAGCGAGCTGGCGAACCTGCGACGGATCGACTCCGACCTGGAGGGCCATCCGACGCCGCGCCTGCCGTTTGTCGATGTGGCCACCGGCTCGCTGGGCCAGGGACTGTGCGCGGGGATTGGCATCGCATTCAATGCGCGGCACATCGAGTCGGTATACCGAACATATGTGCTCATGGGCGACGGTGAGACCGCCGAAGGCTCGGTGTGGGAGGCGGCCCAGGTGGCCGGGCACGAGGGCCTGGACACACTGTGCGGCATTATCGACGTCAACGCGCTGGGGCAGAGCCGGGGCACGCCGTGGGGCCACGACCTCGACGGGCTGGCGGCGCGATGGCGGGCGTTCGGCTGGCACACGCTCAGCATCGATGGCCACGACATGCGTGCGATCCTCGACGCGCTAGACGAGGCCAAGCGCACCCAGGAGCGGCCAACGATGATTCTGGCGCGGACGCTGAAGGGCAAGGGCGTCTCGTTTGCCGAGGGCCAGCCCAACTGGCACGGCAAACCGTTCAAAGGCGACGACCTTACGCGCGCGCTGGCCGACTTGGAGGGCCAGCTCGTGCCTGAGGAGGAGCCGCTACCGTCGGCGCCGGTTCCGCAGACGGTGGCGCGTCCCGCGCCGACGCCCGCCTCGATCGGTACACCCGACTGCGCGCGGGGCGACAGGGTGGCTACCCGCGAGGCGTACGGGGCCGCGCTCGCCAGACTGGGCGAGGGGGACCGCCGCATCGTGGCGCTCGACGCCGACGTGAAGAACTCGACGTTCAGCGAGAAGTTCGAGCAGCAGCACCCCGAACGCTTCCACCAGTTCTTCATCGCCGAGCAGGCGATGATCGGCGCGGCGATGGGGTTGGCCAGCCGCGGCGCGATTCCGTTCCCGTCGACCTTCGCGGCGTTCCTGACCCGCGCGGCCGACTTTGTGCGGATGGCGGCCATCAGCAACCTCAACGTGAAGTTGGCCGGGTCGCACGCAGGGGTCTCGATCGGCGAGGACGGGCCCTCGCAGATGGCGCTTGAGGACCTGGCGATGGCGCGGGCACAGCCCAATGTCACCGTGCTTTACCCGTGTGACGGGGTGAGCGCCGAGCGCCTAGTGGAGGCAGCCGCCTACCACGACGGGCCGGTCTACATCCGGACATCGCGCCCGAAGACGCCCGTGATCTACGACCCGAACGAGATGTTCCCGATCGGCGGGCTGAAGGTGCTGCGCCAGAGCAACACCGACGTGGCGACGGTGATCGGCGCTGGCGTCACCGTGTTCGAGGCGCTGTCGGCGTACGAGGCGCTGCAAGCGAAGGGCGTGGCTATCCGGGTGGTCGACCTCTATTCGGTGCAGCCGATCGACCGGGCATCTTTGGTCGCGTGTGCGCGAGCCACGAAGGGCCGGCTGATCACCGTGGAGGATCACTACCCGGCTGGTGGGATCGGCGACGCGGTGGCCGAGGCCGTGGCTGGCGATGGCTTCAGCGTGCAGCGGCTTGCCGTACGAGAGATTCCGCGCAGCGGGAAGCCCGCGGATCTGCTGGATCGCTATGGGATCTCGGCGCGCCAGATCGTGGCGGCCTCGGCGCCTGACGGGTTAGTCGGCAGGCTCCCCGCAGTCGGCGAACCGTGACGTCAGGCACGTCGTGGCCTGGTTCTGCGCCTCTATCCACCGGTCGAACGGCATCCGGTCGGCGATCTCCTCGCGCAGCCGCACCACACGCTGCTGCGCGTCGGCGGTGAGCCCCGTCTCCGCCACGGCCAGCCACATGTAGGCGTGGGCGTCGTCCTGTGGCACGCCAGCGCCCGAGGCGTACAGCACCCCTAGGCTGTGCTGCGCCAAGGCGATGCCTTGCGCGGCCGCGCGACGATACCATCGAACTGCCTCATCGACGTCCTGCGCCACGCCGTTCCCGTTCGCGTAGGACACCGCCAGATTGTACTGCGCGGGCCCGAAGCCGTCTTCGGCCGCCTCGATGTACCAGCGCACGGCCGTGGCGTCGTCTTCTTCCACACCGCGGCCCACGCTGTAGGCGAACCCTAGGTCATTCTGCGCCGCTAGGTGGCCTCGGTTTGCAGCCTGGCGCCACCAGTGCACGGCTGCCTCGTTGTCGCGCGGCACGCCGGTGCCGCTGGCGTGCATGAGGCCGAGCATGTGCTGGGCCTGACGGTGTCCCTGCACCGCTGCCCGCCGGTACCACCGTGCGGCCTCGGCCTCGTCGTGCTCCACGCCCTGGCCCGCTGCGTAGAGCTGGCCCAAGCGGGCCTGGGCGTTCTCGTCGCCACGCTGGGCGCGCACGAGCAGCCGGTTGACCTGCCACTCGGACTGCTCGGCATCGGCCACCGGGGCCAGCGCGAGCAGGAGTGCGAGCACTAGCGGGATCGTGCGCATGCGGCGATTCGCTGGGGGGATTCTACCGCTTCCTTGGATTCCCGCGTCAGTGCGGGCGCGCAACGTCGACGAGTTGACGACCGTGTGCAACGAGCTGGTGCTGCCGTGCATCACCTGCCACTGCGAGTACCAACTCGAGGTGCCAGAGGGCTGGGGGATGGGACACGTCGACCGCGAACTAGGCGTGGGGGATCAGTTCGGCGGCCGGGGACTCGGGCCACTCGGGCGCCGGCACCGCCGTATAGGCCGCGTGTGCAAGCGCGGCCTGGAACAGCGCGGTCTGCGACGCGAGGAACTGCAGCTTAAGCACCAGACGGACCAAAACGTAGACTTGGCCCGCCATCAGCCCCCACCACATCGACGCCCCGAGCCCGCCGGCCTCGGGGGCTACAGCCGCCCACATCGCGATCACAACGAGGAACGTGAGGGTGTTTAGCGCGTAGAGGCCGAGCACCTGCCCCGGATGCCGGACGATGAAGCCGAACGCCGCGACCAGCGCGCCGATAATGCTGCGGCGGTCCTCGACCACGGCCCGGATCTTGGCGTAGTCCACCCAGACATTTACCAGCGCTAGGGCGGCAGCGAAGATCACGTACATCAGCGTACGCCAGTAGAACTCAGTGCGCTCCACTGCCAGGTCGGCGGTGATCCGGTCCATCCACCCGTCGAACAGCCAGCCGTGCAGGGAGGTGAACAGCCACCAGTAGGCCGCGCCGGCGATCATCGCCAGCCGCAGAAAGCGAAAGAAGAACACACCACACGCTGAGAAGAAGCCGATGCTGCGGGTAGGGCGCTGTCGCGCGTAGCGGTCGAGGATGCCGCCGGTCAGGAAGATCCATACGCCGAGGTACACAGCCACCGCGAGAGCGACCGGGGCCATGGGCATGTCGGCGTCGAGAAAATCGCTCACGTTGTCGAGCGTCGTGGCAAATCCCATCAGCTGCGGCTGGAAGGCGTTGCCCACGCCGTCGAGTCGCACCTGCAGCTCCTGCCAGTGCTCGAGATGGAAGCCCTCGGCTAGGTCGGCGGCGGCCATGCTGCGGCCTAGCTCGGCCTGCAGCGCGTCGCGCATCGCCAGCGTCAGCGGCATCGCGGCAAGGACGGTTACTACCAGCACGCCGATCACCACGGCTGGCACGTGCAGCACGCGGCGGAAGCCGTCGACCCATGCCTCGGCGATTCGCCTCATACGAGGAATCCGTAGGTGAGCAGTCGCTCCTGCAGCCACACTAGGAACTTCAGCGCCCACTTGAGGCCCACAGCTTCGCCCAGCGGCTCGGTGGTGATACTGTTATTAATCCGCTTCACGTCGAGGCGCAGCACGTGCCTGGGGTCGACTTCGACCGACACAGCGCGCGACTCTCGCACGTAGGCGTAGATGGCGCGGCGGGCAAGGCCATCCCACTCCTCGGTCACCGTCTCGCCGTCGTCGAACGTCGTGACTACCTCTACGGGGAACGTGGCCTCGCCCAGTCGCTCGACCACCACCATCGTGCGGAACCGCCCCTCGGACTCGCGCTCGCCGACCACTAGGCCGCCGTCCGCTTCCTCGAAGTAGCCGGCCGAGGTGTCTGGGGTGCTGGTCAGAGACCGCACACCGTAGTCGAACTCGTTGGAACTGCGGTAGGTCTGGTCGAAAAACCAAGTCAGGTCCCGTCCGGCGACCTCGCTGGCGACGGCGAAGAAATCATCTGGTCGGGGATGCCGAAAGCGCCACCGCTCGAAGTAGGTGGCCATGATCGCCCGCATCGTGTCCCAGCCGAGGTGTGCCTCCAGCGTGTGCATCGCCAGCGCCGTCTTGCTGTAGCTAATGGCGAAGTGCGAGTTGCCCGGCCAGTAGCGGAAAGTTTCTGTGGACGGCAGGTCGGCTTCGGCGTTGAGCAGGTAGCCGGCCAAGCCCGCCTCGATGTCGCGGGTCCACGCCGCGTCGACGAAGCTGTAGGGGATGATGCCGCCGAAGTAGCGCCCGGTGTAGATGCGATCGGGGAAGGCGATCTCCAGCACGCGGGCGTTCGCGTACTGGTTGATGCCCTCGTCCATCCACGCGTACTCGAACTCGTTGGTGGCGACGATGCCGTGGAAGAACTGGTGACCGGCCTCGTGGATCGTCACCGATTCGGGGGCCACGCCCCGGGGCGGCGCCAGCCACCGCGTGCCGGCGGTGAACAACGTCGGGTACTCCATGCCGCTGCTGCTGTGCCGCCAGACGGTGTCGACGATCGTGATGTAGCCGTAGGGGTAGACACCGAACCACTCGCCGTAGTAGCGCAACGCCGCCTCGGTGGCGTCGAAGTGACGCGCCTCCTGACCTGCGTGCTCGGGCTGCAGCAGCAGCCGCATCTCGACGTTGGGCAGCGTCGGGTGCTCGAAAGTGCGCGTGGCCTCGAGAAAGTCGGGGCTGGCCGTCCACGCAAAATCGTGGATGTCTTCGCCCTGATAGCGGTGCGTGGCTGTGCCGTCGCCGTTGTCGTCGCGCGACACCCGTTGGCCGGAGGCGCCCAGCACGAAGTCGTTGGGCACGGTGAGGCGCACGTCGTAGATGCCGAAGTCGGCGTAGAACTCGGTGGGCGAGTGGAACTGGTGGGCGTTCCACCCGGCGTTCTCGAGGACGGCGATCTTCGGGAACCAGTGGGCGATGAAGTAGTAGTTGCTGCGGTAGCCGGTGCGTGCGAAGTCGCGCGGCACCTTCGAGGTCCAAGCGATCTCGATCTCCACTGTCTCGTTGGGCAGCAGCGGCTCGGGCAACGGCACGGCCATAACGGTGCGGTCGGCGGTGTTGCCGTCGTCGGGCGCGAGGAACCGGATGTCGCCAGTCAGATCGATCAGCGGGCCGGGTTCGAAGATGGCGGTGGCCGCAGGCACGTCCGGCACCTGCTCGGTGGTCGAGACGCGGCGCACCGCGATCGACGTCACGTCGAGATAGCTCCAATCGCCGTCGTCGACCGAGCCCACGCCATCGGCCAGCGCGCGCTCGCGCATCCAACTCGAGTCGCGGTTGCGCCACGCGTTCCAGTAAAGATGGAACTGTAGGTCGTCGGTCGGCCGCGTGCTGATGTTGCGCCAGCGAATGGTCTCGCGCCCCTCGATGGTCCGTGTGGCGTGATCGAGCGTCCCGTCGATGTCGTAGCTAGCGTTGCGGGGCGAGAGGGCGCCGGGCAGCGGCGCGTCGTAGCTCTGGGCGATTGCGTCGACAGGCACCGAGCTGATGATGACCGGCTGGATCGGCGGCTCGAGCTCCTGCGCGCGCGGGATGGCTAGCCACGCTGCCGCCATCAGCAGGCAGGCCAACACGCCGGAACGAGGAAGCCACACTGAGGTGGATGTTATCACCGCCGCCGGACCGTTCCGCGACGCAACCGCCGCGGGCCGGCCGCCGGAACGTGCTGGCGCGCTCACCCCCCCGGTTGTCGACACCGCCTGCCCACCGGAGGGTTGTGGTACTTGTGGCTGGACGTATCGCGTTGGAACTGCACCGAGCGGTGTACCCAGTCGCGCGGGCCGCGGCGGATCGGCGATCAGGTCGTACCGATCTTCGAGATTCGAGCGCTCGACTCCATGCGCTGCTGGTTCTCGCGCCTAGCCTTGGTCTCATTGGCGCTCCAGCGACTCGGCCCGACCGCACATCCAGTCGCGTGCGATGGACGACAGCTTCAGGTTGCGATTGTCGCCGGCGATG
>CAZHTD010000027.1:0-37091 GCA_964535675.1 uncultured Bifidobacteriaceae bacterium
TGGAAGGCTGTGACTCTACCACTGAGTTACTCCCGCCCACGCGTCCCGCCTCAACCAGATCACCTTCAACTCGCGCGAGCGAGCGGTGGTGGGGAGGGGAGGGTTCGAACCTCCGTAGCCCTAAGGCGGCAGGTTTACAGCCTGCTGCGATTGACCGCTCCGCCACCTCCCCGAATGTCCTCGTGCCCGCCCCGCCGCACCTCACGCGCGCAGCCAACCGGGACCACCCACAACAACCGCGGCACCGGGCTCGCGGCCGCCGTGCCTACAATGTCCGTTGTGTCTGGTGCGCGTTTTGAGATCCTGAAGAGCGGCCGGAGCCCACGGTGGAGCTGGCGGAGGGATTCGAACCCCCGACCGGCTGATTACAAATCAGCTGCTCTACCGACTGAGCTACGCCAGCCAGGCAAAGCGTAAATCATAGCACCCGCAAGACCATGCGAGCAATACGCAAGCCAAACCGCCCGCCCCGAGCCGGTATAGGACGAATGGCCGACCTCCTCGGTGGACCGCCTGGACGGCCCTAGAAGCGGGAGCCCCTCCCACGCTGCCGGAGGGCCTCAAACAGGACTACGCCGGCGGCTACCGACACGTTCAAGCTCGCCACGTGCCCACGCATCGGGATCGAAGCTGTCAAATCACATCGCTCGCGGACCAGCCGGCGGAGCCCTTGGCCTTCAGCCCCGAGCACGAAGGCGGTCGGCCGCGTCAGGTCCAGCCGGTCGTAGCGCTCAGCCCCGTCACCGGCCAAGCCGACCGTCCAAACGCCGACAGACTTAAGCTCGTTCAGCGCGCGGGCAAGGTTGACGACCTCTGCGCTGCGCACGTGGGCCAGGGCCCCGGCCGACGCCTTGGCCGCCGTGCCCCCACGCGCCGCCGCCCGGCGGTGCTGGATCACGACCCCAGACCCGCCAACTCCGTCAACCGTGCGGAGAATCGCGCCGAGGTTGTGCGGATCCTGGATGCCGTCGAGCACCAACACAAGGGCGGGGGCCGGGCCGGCGGCTACGAGCTCCTCGACTGTGCAGGACGCTGGTGCGGCAACGTCGGCCACGATCCCCTGATGCACACCGCCGTCGGTCGCCTGGTCAAGCGCGTGGGCGGGCACGCGGTTGATAGGGATGCCCGCGCGCGCGGCCAGCGCCACCACCTCGTGCGCACGCCGGCCACCGGCCGAAACCCTCACGCGGCGCACGCAGCCCGCGCGCAGCGCCTCCAGCACGGGGTTGATGCCGTAAATCAGCATCATCGACCCTTGAGCGCCTCCAGAAAGGCCTCGGCACGCTCCAGCACGCCCGGAATCGACACCAGCCCGTTGCCGGCGGGTAGTGCCGCCCCGCGCTCGATCGCCGGCACCGCGAGGTCGAGCTCCATGCCGGCCGGCGCGCCGGTCAGCGCGAGGCGAATCGGCTGGAACAGGGCCCGCCCTCTGGCACCGGTCTGCTCGCGGATGCGGGCGGCCACGGCTCGGAACTGATCCCGAGTGGCAGGCGCCCCGCCGGAACGCAGATCGGCGACCAATGCCTCGACGACGGGACGCGCCGTCTGCGCTTCGCGGCGGACCGTCGCATCGGCGAGCGCGTGCGTGGGAGCAAACGCGAACAGGAAACGGAGCCGCGCCGGCACCTCGTCGAGTCGGTCGACCGAGCCGGCCGCCAGCGGCACGACCGCGGCGAGGAACGCCTCGGCCTCTGGGGTGGCATCAGTAAGCCAACCCGCTTGCCGTAAGAAGGGGGCAACCAGCGAAGCCAGCCGTCCGGGAGCAGCTGCCTTGAGGTAATGGCGGTTCATCCATGAGAGCTTCTCGGGATCGAACACTCCAGCGCGCCGCCCTACATCCTCGACACGGAACCGTCGTGCCAGCTCGTCAAGCGGCAACAGCTCGTCGCCCTCGCCGGGCGACCACCCGAGCAGCGCGAGGTAGTTGGCCAGTGCCTCCGGCAGGTAGCCACGCGCCCGGAACTCCGCCACCGAAACGGCGCCGTGACGCTTCGACAGCTTTGTCTGGTCAGGGCCCATCACGAGCGGCACGTGCGCGAAGGCCGGCGGACGCCAGCCGAACGCCTCGTAGAGCAGGACCTGCCGGGCCGTGTTCGACAGGTGGTCCGCGGCCCTCAGGATGAGCGTGATCCCCATCAACGCGTCGTCGATCACGACGGCGAAGTTGTATGCGGCGCTCCCGTCGGCCCGGAGCAGCACCGGATCGCCGACCTCGGCCGTGCTCACCCGCATGCGGCCATGAACCAGATCGTCAATCACGATGTCGCGCGGCCGCGGAACGCGAAACCGGATCGAGACCGGCTCGCCAGCCTCGACGCGCCGGCGGGCGTCCTCGCGCGCCAAGTCCCGGCACCGCCCCACGTACTGCGGAGGACGTCCGGCGGCAACGGCCGCCGCGCGGTCGGCCTCGATCTCCGACGGTGAGCAGAAGCACTGGTACGCGTGCCCCCCTTCGAGCAGCTCGACGGCATGCGCACGATACACGTGCCCGCGTTCCGACTGGCGGTACGGCCCGTGATCGCCGCCGGCCTCGACCCCCTCGTCCCACGCCAGCCCAAGCCACCGCAGGTCGGCGAGCGCCTGGCGCTCCGCCTTGGTGGACGACCGGGCCGCGTCCGTATCCTCGACGCGCACGACCAGAGTGCCATCGCGACCGCGAGCGAACAGCCAGTTGAAGAGCGCCGTCCTGGCGTTGCCGACGTGCAGCGCTCCAGTGGGGCTCGGTGCGAACCGCACACGCACGGGAGGAACGGGGTCAGAAGTCATTCAAGAGTGGACAGTGGCATGCTCTCTTCGACTGTCCTCATTGCACGGCCTTCGATGCCATCAGCAGTGCGACGGCATACACGGCGATCGCCATGCCGGCGCCGGTGGCGTCCATGCCCTCGTTGGTCTTGCCCTTGAGGCCGATGCGCCCCGCGTCGACGCCGATTGCCTTGGCCAGCCGCGCACGCATCCGGTCGAGGTACGGCGCAAGCTTCGGACGCTCGGCCACCACGACGACATCGACGCTCACAACGGCGTAGCCGGCCTCGCGGACGAGGTCGGTCGCACGTGCCAACAGTGACACGCTGTCGGCGCCCTCCCAGGCCGGATCCGAATTCGGGAAGTGCCGCCCGATGTCACCTGCCCCGGCCGCGCCCAGCAACGCATCGGTGACCGCGTGACACACCGCGTCGGCGTCCGAGTGCCCGTCGAGCCCCTGCTCGAATGGAATCGTCACACCGCCCAGCACTAGCGGGCGTCCCGCGACCAGACGGTGCAAGTCGTAGCCGTTGCCGATTCGCAGGCCGCCCACGCTGCCTTCGCCCGTCCGCAGCAGGCGCTCGGCCATCGTCAGGTCCTCCGGGGTAGTGATCTTCAGATTACGGGCCTCGCCCTCCACGAGCCGGACCGCGTGACCGGCCAACTCGACGAGCCGGGCCTCATCGGTCGCCTCGGCTGACTCGTGCTGCGCGAGCGCCTCGCGCAGCACGGCGACGCGAAAGGCCTGCGGCGTCTGCGCTAGGTAGATCTCGTCACGCGGTAGCGTCTCGCGCACGCACCCGTCGCGCCCGGCGCGCTTCACGGTGTCGGTAGCGGCGAGTGCAGCGCTCGCCGCACCATCGACTGCGGCTGCGGTAATCGTACGCTCGATCAGCGCCTGACTGACCAGCGGCCGTGCGGCATCGTGGATGACCACGATATCCACTCGTCTAGCCACGGCCTCGAAGGCGTTGGCGATCGAGTCGCGTCGCTGGGTGCCGCCGGTCACCAGTGCGATGGGTGTGTCACCTCCCACTAGGTACGGCGGAGGACTGGCGACGAGCGCCGCCGGCAAGGCCACGACGATGTCGTCGACTGCGGGTGCGCGTCGGAACGCGTCCACGCTGTGCTGCAGGATGGGGCGTCCGGCCAGCGGCAGGACCTGCTTGGGTCGCTCGCCTCCAAAACGGGCACCCCGTCCGCCGGCCGCGATGATCGCTGATACGTGCATCACAGGGCTCGCTGTTCAGGATTGTAAGACGTCGGCTTCGGTGGCCGGCACTACCACGGCCCGTACGCGCTCGCCGAACGCCCGGGCATCGCTGCCAGCCAGCCCCGCCGTATCGATGGGCTCGTGCACGACCAAGCGCACGCGCCTTGGGTACGCCGCCAGACGACCCTTGCGCATCACGTGACAGCTCCCCACGATCGAAAGCGGCACCACGGGCAGGCCAGCCTCGAGCGCTAGGTAGAAGCTTCCGCCCTTGAACCGCCCGACACGGCCATCCGGGCTCCGCGTACCCTCGGGGAACACGATCAGCGACAGGCCCGCGGAGGCGAGGCGGTTCGCCCAGCCGAAGATCCGGGCGCGATCGGGCCGGCGGCGGTCGACGAGCATGTGGCCCGTCCGCCGCAGGTGCCACCCGAGGAACGGGAAGCCCCCAAGCGACTGTTTCGCGATGATCCGGAGCTGGAACGGCAACGCCCAGAAGAGGATCGGAATATCATAGATGCTCTGGTGGTTGGCCACGAACACGTACGTGCGGCCCGCATCCAGACGCTCGAGGCCGTCCGCATCCACCCGCACACCGGTAGTCAATAGAATCAGCCACGACCACGCCCTAGCGCACCGGTGGGCGAAGTACCCGCGGCACTCGATCAGGCTCGACGTGACCGAGAGCGTGCCGAGCACGATCGTGAACAGACTGATAGCAGGAATCAGGAAAAAGACCGTCCGCCACCAGTGAAAGGGAGGAAGTGCGATAACCATAGTCTACTTGCCGGCGGGCGGCGGCACAGGACGTGCGCCCGGCACCTCGCGACGCGCTGGTTGTGATTGCGGGAAAAAGCGCATTGCTGTGCACCCCACGCGCAGATCCGGACATGGTCGCTAGACCATCGGGCTCCTACTTCGGGTGATTGACGGCAAACCACTGGTCCGGCTACCGGTGGCAGAGTGAAGCACTTAGCCACAGGAGTTCGGTCATGCGCTCCAGTCGCTCGCACTGAAACGCCGCGTACTCACGGTGACAACAATAGCAACCCGGACGGGTGATAACCCAACTCATGACCTGCCGAAGGTAGAACTGGCAGGATCTAGAATCAAAGCAGAATCATGATACTCATATCGTGAGTAGATCGAGGGCCTGCTCGGCGGTGCGAACGCCCACGACTTCGCAATCGCCCGCAATTCCAGCCGATCCGGCGGGATCGACGTTCGCCTCTGGCATCACCACGCGAGTGAACCCCATCCGCACGGCCTCGCGTAGGCGCGGCAGCGCTTGGGGCACCGTCCGGATCTCACCGCTCAATCCCACCTCTCCAAAGACAGCCGTCGCCTGGGCCAGCGCCCGGTTGCGAACGCTCGAGGCCACGGCCGCCACCACGCCGAGGTCGGCTGCCGGCTCGTCGATGTTGATACCACCCGCCACGTTCAGGTAGACGTCGTCGCTGGCCAAGTGCAGGCCCGCGCGTTTCTCGAGCACGGCGAGTAGCAACGACAGCCGGTTCTGGTCGACGCCGACCGCCGTCCGTCGCGGATTGCCGTACGTGTTCGTACTCACCAGCGCCTGCACTTCGACGAGAATCGGCCGCGAGCCCTCGATTGAGCAAAACACCGCCGAGCCCGGAGTCTCGGGCGACCGCTCGGAGAGGAACAGCGCCGACGGGTTAGGCACAGGCTGCAGACCCTCGCCAGTCATCTCGAACAAGCCCAGCTCGCTGACGGCCCCGAACCGGTTCTTCACGGCGCGCACCACGCGGTGCGCGTGGTGCCGCTCGCCCTCGAACGCCAGCACCGTGTCGACCACGTGCTCAAGCACCTTCGGACCGGCCAAGCTGCCGTCCTTGGTGACATGGCCAACGAGCACCGTCGGCACGTTGTGCGCCTTGGCGGCGAACAGGAACTGAGTGGCCGCCTCCCGCACCTGGCCAATGCTGCCAGGCGCCGACTGGAATTTTGTCGAGTAGACCGTCTGCACCGAATCGACGATCAGTAGCCCGGGCCGCAGCCGCGCCGCCGCCTCATGGATCTGCTCTAGGCAGGTCTCGGCCAGCAGGAACAACGGCGCATCGCCGACGCCGAGGCGCTCGCCCCGGCTCTTGATCTGGTGCTCGGACTCCTCACCCGACGCGTAGAGCACCGGGCCCGTCCTGCTGGCGAAGTGGGCCGCCGCCTGCAGCAGGAGTGTCGATTTGCCGATGCCGGGCTCGCCGCCGAGCAGCACCAGCGAGCCCGGCACCACCCCACCGCCGAGCACGCGGTCGAACTCGTCGATACCGGTTGACAACCGGGCCGCGTCCGACGCCGCGACGTCAGCGTAGCGCACCGCCGTACCACCGCCAAGCTGCGGGTAGCGCTGGTCGGCCGCCGAGACCAGATCACCCGTGCGCTCCTCGATCAGCGAGTTCCACGCGCCGCACGTGAAGCACTTCTGCCCGCCTTTGGCGGCCTGCACGCCGCACTCCTGGCAGACGAACATCGTCTTCGGTGTCTTCGCCATTTCAGCCATACCGCCGCTCGATGCGCGTGCCGATCCGCGATACGATCTCCCACGGGTTGGTGCCGATGGCCGCGGCCATCTCGCGCGCGTCGAGCCGTTCGGTGACTGCGTCACCCTGCGCTCCGATGATGACCACCTCGTCGCCCGGCTCGACATCGAGGCCGGTAACGTCGGCCGTCAGCATGTCCATGCTCACGGCGCCGATGATCAGGGCGCGCCGCCCTCGGATCAGCACATGCCCCCGGCCCGCCAGCCGACAGTCCAGGCCGTCGGCGTAGCCGGCCGGCACCACGGCCACTGTGGTCGGGGCCTCAGCCACGTGCCGCCACCCGTAGCCCACACCCTCGCCCGGACGCAGCCCCTTAACTGCCACCACGCGGCTGGTAAGCGACATCACGGGCGACAGCGCCAGCGTCGACGCGAGTGGCGGCGGCACGATTCCGTAGAGCAGGAGCCCAGGCCGGACGGCATCGTGCCAGACGCGCTCGTCGCGCAGTAGCGCGGCGCTGTTGGCCGCGTGCCAGGGCACGCGGGGCGCCCCGAGTGCCTCGAGCCTGGCCAAGGCCCGATCGAACCGCAGGCGCTGCTCATCGAACAGCGGATGCTCCGGCAGGTCGGCCGTCGCGAAATGCGTGTAGACGGCCTCCAAGTGCAGGTTCGGACTCGCCAGCACGTCGGGCAGCGTGCGCTCAAGGTTGTCGTGCCGGAAGCCTATCCGGTTCATGCCCGTGTCGATCTTCAGGTGGTAGCCCACCGTCACGCCGCGGCGGGCGGCGGCCCCCTGCACCGCACGGGCGGCCGATGGGGAAGAGATGGTGGGAGTCAGCGCGTGCTCGAAAACGCCATCGAGGTCGCTCACGCTGAGCGCGCCGAAGATGAGGATGGGCACGCGCACGCCCGCGCGCCGTAGCTCAACACCTTCTTCGATGTCGCAGCACGCGAGCGTCGAGGCCCCGGCGGCCTCGAGCGCCAGCCCGACACGCGCCGCTCCGTGGCCGTACGCGTTGGCCTTGACCACAGCCATCACGGCTGGCGCGGAACGCAGAATGCCGGCGGCCACGAACCGCTGAATCTCGGTGAAGTTGCGCGTCAGCGCATCGAGGTCGACCCGGGCCACTGTGGAGCGAATCATCCGTCGCCCGCCGGCATCAGTCCGGCCCCTGCGCGAGGTTGGCGAAGCGCGTCTGCTCCCGTAGGAACGCGAAGCGCACGAGCCCGGTCGGGCCGTTGCGTTGCTTGGCGACGATCAGCTCAGCGGTGCCCGCGTTTGGGTTGTTTGGATTGCGGTTGTACACGTCGTCCCGATAGATCATCATGACGACGTCCGCGTCCTGCTCGAGGGCACCCGACTCACGCAGATCGGAGAGCTGCGGCCGGTGATCGGACCGCGACTCGGGCGCACGGCTGAGTTGCGACAGGACGACGATGGGAACGTCGAGTTCCTTGGCCAGTCCCTTGAGCGCGCGCGAGATCGCGGCCAGCTCAAGCGTCCGGTTCTCAAACCGCCCTCGGCCGGTCATTAGCTGGATATAGTCGACTACCAGCAAGCTTAGGCCGCACTCGGCGCGGAGACGCCGCGCCTTGGCGCGCATCTCAAGCACGCCGAGGTTGGCCGTGTCATCGATGAAGAGCCGCATCGCACTCAACGTCTCGAGCGCGTGCGAGATGCGAGCGTAGTCCTTCTGGCCGATCGTGCCACTCATCAACCGATGGCTGTCGATCTGCGCCTCAGCGGTCAGGAGGCGCAGGAAGAGCGACTCCTTCGACATTTCGAGGCTGAAAAAGCCCACGGCATGCTCGGGCTGGGTCGCCACGTGCTGTGCGATGTTCAGCACGAGGCTCGTCTTCCCCATCGACGGCCGTGCCGCGACGATGACAAGGTCGCCCTTCTGAAGGCCGCGGGTCATCTCGTCGAGGTCGACGAAGCCCGTCGGCACACCAGTGATGAGCCGCTTGTGCTCAAAAAGCTGATCGATCTTCGGGAAGCTCTCCTTTACCAAGTCGCGAATCGGCGTAAACCCGGCCTTGATCCGGTCGTCGGCGACCGCGAAGATGGCCGCCTCGGCCTCATCGAGCACGAGGTCCGACTCCTGGTCCGCCTCGTACGCGTTGCCGATGATCTTGGTCGCTGCGTAGATCAGGTTCCGCAGCGTGGACTTCTCCTTGACGATGCGCGCGTAGTACTCGACGTTAGTCGCCCGCGGCACGCCGTCGGCGAGTGACGCTACGTAGGCAGGCCCGCCCACCTCGTCGAGCTCGCCGCTTTTGGCCAGCGCCTCCTTGAGCGTGACGAAGTCCACGGCTTCGTTGCGCTCGCTAAGCAACGTCATCTTCTCGAAGATGCGCCGGTGCGCATCGCGGTAGAAGTCGGCCGCGCTGATGACTTCAGCGGCTAGGTTGAACGAGTCGTTGTGGATCAGGATGGCACCAAGGACCGAACGCTCGGCCTCCAGGTTGTGTGGAAGCGGGCGTTCGGCAACCCCGGCGGTCTCGGCCATGAGCGGACCTTTTGCGTCTTACTCTGCGGGCTCTGCGAACGCGGGCTCGGCCTCGCCACCCTGGCGCAGTACCTGCACCTTCAGCGCCACGGTGACCGCACGATGCAGCTTCAGCGGCACCTCGTGCGTCCCGAGCGCCTTGATGGGATCGGGGAGCACCAGCTTACGCCGATCGATTTCGAAGCCCTTCTCCTTAAGCAGACCTGCGATGTCGACGCCGGTCACCGACCCGTAGAGCTGCTCGGTGTCGCCGACTCGCCGCGTGAACTCGAGCTCGAGCGCGGTCAGCCGGGCAGCGATCGCCTCGGCCTGCGCCTTCTCTTCGGTTTCGCGCTCCTCCATGAGCTTCCGCTCGCGCTCCACACGCTTGCGGTTCCCTTCGGTGGCCGGCAACGCCAGCTTCCGCGGCAAGAGGTAGTTGCGGGCGTAGCCGTCGGCGACTTTCACCAGATCGCCGCGTTCACCCAAGTGGCTCACGTACGTTCTGAGGATGACGTCCATGGCGGCCTACTCGGAGGTGTAGGGAAGTAGCGCGATCTGCCGCGCGCGCATGATCGCCGTACGGAGCTTCCGCTGGTGCCGCGCACAGGTACCCGAGATCCGTCGTGGCAGAATCTTGGCGCGCTCAGGTACGAAGGGCAGCAGGAGCTTCGTGTCCTGGTAGTTGATGTAGTCGATCTTGTCGACGCAGAACTTGCAGACCTTGCGGCGCCGGAACATTGACCGCCGCTGGCCGCCGTCGCGGCGCCCGCGCCCGCCGCCGCCTTTGCGCCCGTTCATGACTGTACCTCCACCCTGGGCCGCTCCTCGCGGTCGCGGTCCTCGTTGTCACTGCGCTGGCCCTCGCCCGGCTGCCGCTCGGGCGGCAGGCCGCGCGCCGCCCGCCGACGCGCCGTGGTAGTGGTGCGGCGCGCACGCACGCGCTCGACGCGGGCATTCTCCTCGTCCACGCGGACAACTAGGTGCCGCAGCACCATGTCCGATACGCGCAGGCGCCGCTCAAGCTCGGCCATCAGGTCCCCAACACCCGAGATTAGCTCAAGCACGTAGGTGGCCTCACGGTGACGGTCAATCTCGTAGGCCAGCCGCCGCCGGCCCCAGTTCTCCGTCTTGTCGATGGTGCCGCCAGCTCCCTGCACGGTCTGCTCGACGAGCGTATGCAGTTCCGCTACCTGTTCCTCGGTGGCATCCGGCGAAATGACGTAGACCAGTTCGTATAGGTTCATGCGTCTCCTTCTGGACTGACGAACTCTGGTCTAGACCAGAATCCAAACGGCCACAGGGCCTCCCCCATAGCAAGGAGTCAGTCGGGCGCCGGGCCCGAAGGCTCCGGATTGTACACGTTCATCACCTTCTCGATCCCTTCCGCGACGAACGTCTCCGCGACATCGGCCGCACGGGTGATGAACTCCTTCAGCGCGGGCCGCTCACCCGGCTCGAACGCCCCGAGCACGTGCGACGAGAGATCGCGCCGCCTGTCGCCACGGCCCACACCGAGCCGCAACCGGGCAAACTCCGTGGATCCGAGCCGGTCGATGACCGACTTGAGCCCGTTGTGGCCACCAGCCGAGCCCCGCGCGCGGACCCTGAGGCGACCGAAGGGCAGCGCCGCATCGTCGACGATCATCAAGACCGCCTCAAGCGCAACATCGAAGTACCGCACCAGCGACGCCACCGCGTCGCCGCTACGGTTCATGTACGTCAGCGGCTTGGCCAGCAGCACGGGGTGCTCACCGTAGCGCTTGGCCACCAGTGTGTCGGGCACCTGCAACGGGCCCGACGCGAACGCCAAGCCGTGGCTTCCCGCCATTTCGTCAACCACCATGAACCCGACGTTGTGCCGCGTCTTGCGGTACTCGCGGCCAGGGTTCCCGAGCCCGACAATGAGGTGCAATTACTTCTTCTCGCCCTCGCCCGCCTGCTTCGCGGCCTCCGACTCCTCGCCGCCGGTCGGCTCGGCCACCGCCACCTCGTCTTCGGTCGCCTGCGCCGACTCCTCGGCCTTCGGCATCACGACGTGCACAAGCAGCGTGCCCGGGTCGGCCAGCGGCTTCCACTTGGGGTCCTCGGGCAGATCGCGGACGCGGATCCCCTCGTTCAGCTTCAGGTTCGTGACGTCGACGTCGATGTGCTCCGGGATGTCGGTCGGCAGGCACTCAACCTCGATCTCGCGGTTCACGAAGTCGAGCATGCCGCTCTGCAGCTTCACGCCCTGAGCCTCGCCGTGCAGCGCCACAGGCACGGCGACCGTCATCACACGGTCCATCCGCAGTTGGTAGAAGTCGGCGTGCAGCAGGCGATGCGTCACCGGGTCGACCTGGTAGTCGCGCACCATCACCCGCGACTCCGCGTCATCGAGCTTCAGGTTGATCAGCGTGTTGGCGCCGGCCTCCGAGCGCAGGATCTGCAGGACCTCCTTGGGATCGACGGCCACCGCAACGCTGCTCGGCGCCTCGCCGTCCTTCTGGGAGCCGTACACCACCGCCGGAATCCGGCCGGCCCCACGGAGACGCCGCGCCTCGTTCTTGCCCCTGCCGTCCCGCTTCGTAACTTCGAGTGTTGCATCCATGGTCGTCTTCGGTCCGTCTTACTCGTGCTACACGAACAACGAGGAAACCGACGTCTCCTCGTGAATATTCCGGATTGCCTGTCCCAGCAACCGCGCCACTGACAGCACAACAATTTTCGGCGAATGCCCAGGTCCGTTCGGAACTGCGATCGTGTTGGTCACGATCAACTGGTCAAGCGGCGCCTTCTCGATCCGCTCGAGCGCAGGCCCCGACAGCACGCCATGCACCGCGCACGCCACCACCCGCTTGGCCCCGGCCGCCTTGAGCGCCGCAGCAGCCTTCACGATGGTGCCCGCAGTGTCAATCATGTCGTCCTGGAGCACGCAAGTGCGCCCCTTGGCCTGCCCGATGACGTTCATGACCTCTGCGGTGCCGTTCTCCGAGCGCCGCTTATCAACCACAGCCAACTCCGCATCGAGACGCTTGGCATAGGCCCGCGCCCGCTCGGCACCGCCCGCGTCGGGTGCCACGAGCGTGAGGTTCTCGAACCGCTGCCGCGCCAGGTACTCCACGATCACCGGCGCGGCGAAGAGATGATCAACCGGGATGTCGAAGAACCCCTGGATCTGCGCCTTGTGCAGGTCCATAGTCAGCACCCGATTCGTGCCGGCCGTGCTGATCAAGTTCGCCACTAGCTTGGCTGAGATCGGGACGCGCGGCTTGTCCTTCCGGTCCTGCCGCGCGTAGCCGAAGTACGGCACCACCGCCGTGATCCGCGCCGCCGACGAGCGGCGGAACGCATCGATCATGACCATCATCTCCACGAGATGCTGGTCCACCGGGTTCGACGTCGGCTGCACGATGAAGACGTCGGTGCCCCGGATGTTCTCGTCGATCTGGAACGAGACCTCGCTGTCGGGAAATCGCCGCAGCCGTGCCTGGCCGAGAGGAATCCCGAGGAACTCGGCAATCTCCTTAGCCAGCACCGGATGGGCACTGCCCGAGAACAGCTTGATCTCGCCGAACCCCGTCGATACCAAGCCTTCGCCGCTCAGCGGTCGCTTTGCCACTTAGGTCGGTCCACCCGCCCCCCGCCGCCACGCCCGTGCGGCACGCCCGCACCACGGTTGGCTGGGGCGGAAGGATTCGAACCTTCGAATACGGGAGTCAAAGTCCCGCGCCTTACCACTTGGCCACGCCCCACCATGCGCGCGTGCCGGAGACGAAACATCCCTGGTACACAGTCGCCGCTAGCGGTACAAACGATAAGTCTAGCCGAGCCGCGCTCTGGCCGGCAAGGTGGTGGCCCTCCCCGGCCGCGCCCGGCGCGCGTAGGCGCGACGGTCAAGCAACTCGGTGACGACGACCCGCCAACGTCGGCCCTCCAGCGTCCGAGCCGCGGCCCGCGCTGCCTCCCGCTCATCGAACAGGCCGTAGACCGTGGAACCACTGCCCGACATCGCTGCCCCCCAGGCACCGGCCCGTGTGAGTGCGGTTTTCATCCGTCCGATCTCCGCGTGGTGCCGGGCGACGCCAAGCTCTAGGTCGTTGGCCAGCCGCTTCGAGCGAGACGACCACGCCCCAGGCCTAGCCCGTCGACGGCGGCGTTTGGAGACGGCCAACTTGTCGTACCAGCGGTAGGCCTCGCGGCTCGAGACGCCGAACCCAGGCAACAGCAACACGGCCGTGTCGCGCGGCATGTCGGGCATCGGTGAGATGTCGTCACCGCGCCCCAACCCGAGGGCGGTGCCACCCCAGAGGAAGAAGGGCACGTCGGCCCCCAACCCCGCGGCGATGGCCGCCAGGTCGGCCACCCGCACGCGCACCCCCCAGACGCGCGCCAGCGCCCTGAGCGCCGCAGCGGCGTCGGCACTGCCCCCGCCGAGGCCGGCCTCGGCCGGAATGCGTTTGACGAGCCGGATCGACACGTCGCGCGCTGGTCCGCGGCGACCGAGCATTCGCCACAGTTGATCGGCCGCGCGCCAAACGAGGTTCGTCCGGTCCACCGGCACGCCCGGCGCGGCGCACTCAAGCCGGAACGGGCCACGCCGAGGAATGCAGATGAGCGTGTCGTGCAGAGCCAACGACTGAAACACCGTGCGCAGTTCGTGGAAACCGTCAGGGCGGACGCCGAGCACCTGCAGGTCGAGGTTGATCTTGGCGTGCGCGCGCACGGTGATGACCGGGGTCGGGGCGTCGCTCACGGCGCTTCGCCCGTTGCCCGCAGTGGCCCCGCGGCCCGCAGCTCGTCGAGAGTCATCGGCACCGCGGCGCCGGGGACATCGACGACAAACGCTGCCGGGTCGATCGGGGTGTTGGCCTCGAACTGCGAGATCTGTGCGGTCACCTCGACTGGCTGGCGCGTCGAGCGCAGCACGACCGAGTCGGGGAAGGTGCTCGTAAAGGGCGGGTACTCGATCACCCAGCCGGTCCGACGAGCCGCGCGCGGCCGCCAGCCGGCATCGTCCATCTCAAGAAAGACGGTGGTGCCGTCGTCCAACTCGATCCCCACCCAGCCGTTCTCGTGCAGGCGACCAGCCACCGGGGTCGGCGCCACCGTGACGCAGCCGGTCAGCAAGGCCTGTAGTTCGGCCGGCGCGAAGTCGACGCCGGCAATCGACTCAAGTACCTGCGCGGTGGTAGCACCTCGCAGGACACGCTGGTCGCGCGGCAGGTAGAGAACGGTCTCGGTGTCGTGGGCGGCGAGGATGAAGGCGGCCGGCCCAAAGGGCACAAGCCCGACCAGACGCAGCGACGCGGGACGCTCGAAACCGCCGATCATGCGGCCGCGCAGCGGTTCGTCGGCTACGCGTCCGCTGAGCGCGATCTCGGCGGTGAAGGTGCGCACCGCCCGGCAGGCCGACGAGGCGTCAGCGTGCGCGGCAGCGAAGCCCAGAAAGGGCACGCCGACGCCAGCGGGTAGGCGCGGGGCTGCCAGCGTGCAGGCGCCGACCGTCAGCGCGACCGCCAGCACGACGGCGCGGGCAGCCGGGGTCATTGCGAGGCGGGCAGCTCGGTTCTCGCGTCGTCGATCTTCTGCCGGATGACGGCCGGGTCGATGTCGTCCCCATCACCATCGAGCGCCTGCGTCCAAGCCTCGATTGCCTCCGCCCACCGGCCCTGTCGGGAGCGCAGGTCACCCAAGTGGTCGAGGATGACAGAGTTGCCCGGCATCTGTGCGGCGGCGGGCTCAAGGAACGCCTCGGCCTCCTCCAGCTGCCCGAGCTGGTAGTACGCCCAGCCGAGGCTGTCCTGGAAGGACGGGTTGCCCGGATCCAACTCCAGCGCCCGCTGCACCAGTTCGACCGCCTCGTCGAGCTGCC
The DNA here is from genome assembly GCA_964535675.1 of uncultured Bifidobacteriaceae bacterium. Classification (GTDB taxonomy): domain Bacteria; phylum Acidobacteriota; class Vicinamibacteria; order Vicinamibacterales; family UBA2999; genus CAZHTD01. The sequence goes on from CAZHTD010000027.1 coordinate 14,799, forward strand.
GACCGTCCTCGGCCAGCAGGTAGCCGAGGTAGTTCAGCGCGCCGGCGTTGGTGGGCTCCGCCCGCACCAACTCCCGGAGCATCTCTTCGGCGTCGGCACGGCGGTCGCCATCGTAGTAGAGGTCGGCGAGCGCCAGCCGCAGGCTCGCGTCGCCCGGATCGGAGGCCACGAGCCCCAGCATCACTGCGTAGGCCGCGTCCGGGTCGCCAGTCTCGAACAGCGCACGCGCGCGCAGGCGATCGAAGCGCGGGTCGTCGGGGTGGGCCTCGGCCGCATCAACCGACAAGCTTGCGACGTCGTCGAAGCGCCCGGCGCTGAACAGCACGACGATGCGCCGGAACTTCAGCTCGGCGCTGTCGGGGTTCAGTTCCAGCGCGGTAGAGTAACTGTCCGCCGCGTCCAGATAGCGGCCAGCCTGCTCCTGGTACTGCCCCAGCACGGCAGAAACGCGGGGCGCGCGCTCGACGATAGCCTCCAGGGTCTCGACAGCACCAGCGAGGCTACCCGAGGTGGCCAGCGCCTGGGCAAAGGCCAGCCGCGCCTGCACCGACCCGGGGTTCTCCTCCACCACGCCGCCGAGTACGTCGACGGCGTCATCGCTGCGACCCAACCGCAGATAAAGCCGGCCCAGCGTGTACTGCAGCCCGATGTCGGTGGCACCGGTGGGGCCATCGACGGCACGCTCGAGGTGCTCGATTGCCTCCTCGGCAAACCGGCGTGAACGGGCAGGGCTGCCGTTACGGGCCCCGTCGGCCAAGGCTGCGGTCAACAGCCCAAGCACGCGGTGCGCCTCAACGTTGTCACCATCGAGCTCGAGCGCATTGCGCGCAGCGGCCTCGGCCTCGTCACGATCATTGCGGCGCAGGTGGAACGCAGCGAGTTCGGCACGGATCTCGGCCGACTCAGGGTCGGCTATCGAGGCGCGCTCGAGGGCGGCCAGCGCACCCGCCAGATCGCCCGCCGCCTCGAGGCGGCGGGCCATGAGAAACTCGAAGAACGCATCGCTGTCCTGCGCGAGCGCAGGCGAGGCCACCGACGAAACGAGCAACCCCGTTAGCACCAAGCGCAGCGTGACGCGAGCAACTGTCATTAGAGGGTTCATTCTAGTGTCCCGCGGTCGCGACCCGCCACCCCAAAATCCCACCGAATGCTATAGTCTCCGCAATCGATCGGGGGGGCGCGATGCCTGTTGACGCTCAATTGCTCGAAATCCTCGTGTGTCCGGCGTGCAAGACGTCGGTGCATCTCGTGCAGGACGGCACAGGCCTCAAGTGCGACACCTGTCACCGGGTCTACCCCATCAAGGACGACATTCCCGTCATGCTGATCGACGAGGCGACGATCGAGTCCTGAGGCTCTCGCGCATGGTCAGGGGGACGGCAGCATGACAACGATGACGATGAGCGTGGGGCGCGTCGGCACGACCCACGGTCTGGACCGTCTGACCTTCGGTCTGCTGCTGGCCTTCGCGGCTTCGCTTCAGATCTCGATCGCCGCGGCCAACATCCTTCTCACCGCCACGCTCATCTGCTGGGCCGCCATCCGGGTGCGCGACCGCGGGTGGCCCCGGGTACCGCTGGTGTTTGCACCGCTGGGGCTCTACGCGGTGATGACGCTCGTCTCATCCGCGTTCTCGCTCGACCCGATTGCCAGCCTCATCGATAGCCGGCAACTGCTACTGTTCGCGATCGTGCCCCTCATGTATGACCTAGGCCGTGGGCAGCGGGCCACGACAGTCCTTACCGTGGCCCTGTCGGTCGGCGCCGCTAGCGCTGTGTTCGGCATTGTGCAGTACGCCATGCTGCACTACGACAATCTGGGCCAGCGACCACAGGGCACCATGAGCCACTACATGACCTACTCGGGACTCCTGATGCTGATGATCGTGGTAGCCGTCGGGCGGCTAGTCTTCAGCGCTCGCGAGCGGACCTGGCCGGCGTTGGTGATGCCGGCTCTAGTCGTAGCCCTAGTGCTCACCTTCACGCGGAGCGCCTGGGTGGGCGCCTGCGTGGCGGTGGGCCTGCTGTTCGTGCTGCGCGACCTGCGGCTGACGGCGCTGCTGCCCGTCGCTGTGGCCATGGTGTTTGCGGCCGCGCCTGACCGCATCATCGATCGTATGCTGTCGATGGTCGATCTGCAGGACCCGACCAACCGAGACCGCTTGGCGATGCTGCACGCCGGGACCGCCATGATTGCCGAGCATCCCCTGACCGGCGTGGGCCCGGAGATGGTGCTGCGGGTCTATCCCGACTATCGCCCGCCGGACGCCGTGCAGGAGACCAATCCGCACTTGCACAACGTGCCGCTACACATCGCAGCCGAGCGTGGTGTGCCTGCCGCGCTCGTCTGGTTGTGGTTCATCGGCGGGCTCGCTGTTGTGCTCTTCAGGTGCACCCGTGGCAATGGTGAGAACCGGGTGCTCCCGGCCACGGCGCTCGCGGCCATCGTGGCGATGCTGGCGGCCGGGTTGTTCGAGTACAACTTCGGCGACTCCGAATTCCTGATGCTATTCCTACTGCTGGTGACGGCGCCATTCGCAGCAACGCGGTCCGACAGTGACCTCACGCCCGCCCCTGGCACGGTCCTCGGCCCCACACCCGAATAGGCCTAGGTCAGCGCGCCACCACCGTCCGGCACCGCGGTCGTACTGGAGCTCGAGAGTGGCTACCGAGTTGCCGCCGCCTCGGGCCGCGGGATGTAAGGCGGTCTATATCGTCTGGCGTGTCGTGGCGCCGCACACAGCGAGCAGCGTCAGCGCGACGACGACGGCGAACGGGTGCTGCAACGCGTGCTAATGCCGGAAATGACGGCGACCCGTAAAGACCATGGCGATGCCGTGCTCGTCGGCCGCCTGGATCACTTCCCCGTCGCGTTTCGATCCGCCTGGCTGTACTACAGCGGTGGCACCAGCGGCGGCCGCCGCGTCGAGGCCGTCGCGGAACGGGAAGAACGCATCGGAGGCCACCGCGGCCCCCTTCAGCAGTTCCGGCCCCGCGGCTTCGGCCTTCATGCGCGCCACGTTGACGGCATCCACGCGGCTCATCTGGCCGGCGCCAATGGCCAGCGTGCGGTCGGCGGCCGTGAAGAGCACGGTGTTCGACTTCACGTGCGCGCAGACCCGCCAGGCGAACCGCAGGGCCTGCCACTCGTCGGCCGACGGCTGGCGGTGGGTCACCACGCGCAGGTCACCGGACGGCCACGGCACCGCGGCTTCGCGCACGTGATCGCGGTCCTGCACCAGCACGGCACCGAGGATCGACCTCAGCTCTTGCCCCGCGTCGGCGGCCAGCCGCGAGAAGTCGGCCGTGATCACACGCATATTGGGCTTGCTGGTCAGGATTTGGCGCGCCGCGTCATCGACCGTCGGTGCGACGACCGCCTCGATGAAGGTCGACACCAAGGCGCTGGCCGTGTCCGTGTCGATAGGCCGGTTAAGGCCCACGAAGCCGCCGAAGGCCGACAGCGGGTCGACCTCGCGCGCGTGGACGTAGGCGTCGGTCACGGAGGATCCGGTCGCCGCCCCACACGGATTGGTGTGTTTCATGACCGCGGCCGCCGGCTCGTCGAACTCGAGAACGAGCCGCACCACGGCATCGAGGTCGAGCAGATTGGTGTAGGAGAGCTCCTTCCCCTGCAGGACCGTCGCGGCCCCGAGCGCGGCGGGCGGCGTCTCAGCGTACCAGGCTGCGGTTTGGTGGGGGTTCTCGCCGTAGCGTAGATCGCTCAGCTTACGAAGCCCTATGGCCAGCGCGGCCGAAGCCCCGTCCCCCAGCCCCCTGGCGAGGCCGTTGTCGCTGACGGTCACGGTCTCAAGCATCGACGCGATGGCGGTGTCGTACTTGGCCGTGTGGGTAAACGCCGCGCGCGCAAGGTCGAAGCGAAACGCCAGCGTCGGGCCACCGGGACGGTCGAGCTGTTCAAGGACGCGCGGATAGTCGTCGGGCGAGACCACCACCAGCACGTCTCGGAAGTTCTTGGCAGCCGCCCTGACCAGACTCGGGCCGCCGATGTCGATTTTCTCCACTAAGTCGGCGAACGGCGTGTCGGGATCGGCGGCCGCCCGCACGAACGGGTAGAGGTTGACGACCACGAGGTCGACCAGTGTGATGCCGTGAGCGGCAGCCGCGGTCACGTCGTCGGGATGGTTGCGGCGCGCCAGGATCCCTCCGTGCACCATTGGATGCAGGGTCTTCAGGCGACCATCCATCATCTCGGGAAACCCGGTCACCTCGGCGATCCCGATTACCGGGAGCCCAGCCTCCGCAAGGGCCCGGGCCGTCCCGCCGGTCGACACCAGCTCGAATCCCCGGTCAGCAAGCCCCTGGGCGAACCCGGCGAGACCCGCCTTGCCCGACACACTCAACAACGCTCTCGGCATCCTTCTAGTATCTCGTAGTCTCGCGCGCATCCTGTTGCAACACGGTAAGTTATGCGCTGAGTCCGGTCTTGACGGAAAGCACGGTACCACCGTACAATAGCCCCGGCGTGGGTGTTGTCCCGTGCCGGAGTCGAGGCCGCGTGTCCGTACTCGCGGCCTTTTTTGTGCGCCGATGGCCTACGGGGCACCCGGCGGCACGCCTAGCGGTCCCGGCCTGACACTGCGAAGGCGGTCCGCTCTGGAGCAGGAAGAAGTAACGATGCGAATTACCGGCAAGGTCAAGTGGTTCAACAACGCCAAGGGCTACGGGTTCATCGAGCGCGATGGCGGTAGCGACGTGTTCGTTCACTACTCGGCAATCAGCGGGAATGGGTTCCGTTCCCTAGAGGAGGGGCAGGCCGTCGAGTTCGAAATCGTCGACGGTCCCAAGGGCCCGCAGGCGGGCAACGTCACCAAGCCGTAACGCCCTCGATCGTCAGCCCGGCGTCGGCATCCGACGCCGGGCGTCTTCAGTCTCCGGCATCAATTCCCCGACAACTGAGAACGGCCACGCCTCGACCGACTCGGCCTGCTGGTAGTTGAATGGCCCGGGAGGCCATCATGGCCGGAGCGACCCACCGCCGCCACCGCTGACCGCAGCAGCTACCAGTCCGTAGCCTGATAGTCCTTGAGGAACTGCCCCCAGACGTGCGTTCCGGTGTTGAAGCCCGCGATGATCGGGTCGACGATGCGCGCGCCCCCGTCCACGATGTCGAGCGGAGGGTGGAAGCGGTGGTCGCGTGTCTTGCGCTCGGCGATGGCCACCGGGTCTTCGTCGGTCACCCAGCCGGTATCGACACTGTTCATGTGGATGCCGTCGCCGTGGTAGTCGGCCGCAGCGGTGCGCGTCATCATGTTGAGCGCCGCCTTGGCCATGTTGGTGTGTGGATGGCGCGTCGTCTTGAAGCGCCGGTAGAACTGCCCCTCCACCGCCGACACGTTCACGATGTGCTTGTCACGCTCGGCAGTGCGCAACATCAGGGGCTTCAGCCGCGCGTTGAGCACGAAGGGCGCCACGGCATTGACCAGATGCACCTCCAGCAGCTCCACAGTGGAGACCTCCGCCAGCAGCAGCCGCCACGAGTTGCGGCCGCGCAAGTCGACCTGCTGCAGGTCCTGGTCGAGCTGCCCCTCGGGGAACAGGTCGTCCTGCCGCGCACGGCGATCCTCCGGCAGAAGCGAGGCCTGCGACAGCTCGGCCGCCCGGGTGAGTCCGGTGACTCCGGCCACGGCCTGTTCGAGCGCACCGGCATTGGGCAGCATGTGATAGCGGCGCAGGCCTTCGTACGATCCCAGCACGCGGCCGGCTTCGTCGGGCAGGCTGTCGAGCGCCGCTGTCTCGCCCGCCATCATGTGCGCGTAGAAGTCGGGGGGCCGGCGCACGGTCTGGCAGGCGTTATTAACGATGAAGTCGAGACGCTCGCGCGTCTCCTGCAGGTGGTGGCAGAAGGCTTCCACGCTCGGCACCTGGCGCAGGTCGAGGCCGAACACCTCAAGCCGGTCAACCCAGTCGGCGAAGTCGGGCTCACGGGCGTAGCGGGCGGCCGCGTCACGCGGGAACCGCGTGGTGACCACTAGCTGGGCACCCGACCGCAGAAGCTTCAGCCCCGCCTGGTACCCGATCTTCACTCGCCCGCCGGTGAGCAACGCGACCCGCCCCCGCAGGTCGGCCAGCTCGGTGCGCTTGACGAAGTTCAGCTCCGCACATGCAGGGCACAGCTGGTCGTAGAAGTGGTGGATGATCGAGTACCTCTGCTTGCACACGTAGCAGTGCTGCGGCTCGACCGCCTCACGGGGGGCGTTGGCGTCGTCGACGTCCTCAGGCAGGAAGCCGCGCGGCGCGAAGACATTCGGCGTGTTCACCGGGGGGCGGCGGTACGTAGTACGGACCGCCGATTGGGCCAGCGTGCGATCGTCCTGCCGGGCGCGCGCCGCCTTCCGAGCTTGGTGCACGGCCTTCGACATGCGCCGCCGAGCGTAGCGGTCCGGGCTGTAGACCTCGGCCACGGCCTGGAGCAACCGTGCGCGGTCCTCGTCCGGCACGCCGGCTAGGATGATCCGTTTCGCCGCGATCTGCTCGAGGAGGTGAGTTGCGTCCTGCAGGCGCTCACGTAGCGACGTGGACCGCGCCCCGTCGGGCGGGGCTCCAGTGGTGGACATCACTTCCTAGCTACCCGTAGCAGAAAACCCGTTCGTGCAATGCAAGTGGAACAAATTGATGAAGCAGTGTCGTAGGGGCAATCCACGACGGATCCGGAGTAGCAAGCGTCAGCGAGCGCGATACAAGACGCCAGCAGCGGCTCAGCATGCGGATTGACCTTCCCCCAGTTGGTGAGCCAATGCACTGTGCACATAGAGCACGTCGCCTGGGTGTGTTTTTTCCCGAGTCGCCGTTTCGTCGAACTCGCAGCACTGACGCTGGAGCCGCTCGATTTCCGATAGCAGGGCGCTGACTTCATCCTCGGAGATCAGCGACGGCAGCAACAGAAACCCCTCCCGCTCGCAACAACGCAATCTGACTGGCACCGAGCAGCGGCGTCTTTTTTCTTGCCATATATCACCGGATCCTGACAGTCGATGATACGGGGCTGGCTCTCGCGCCGTGAAGAAGCGTCAAAGGCCTCGGCAATCGAGTGGGGCCGGATCGCTTTCATGGGTGGATATCCGAAATTATCGATTCCGAGTCCGTCCGATAGACACCACTCTCATTGTGAACCGCCCTGCCGCTGAGCGTGGGACTAAAGGACCCAAGCCATCTTTATCTCGGTCCGGGCCGCGAGATGCTGGCTCGCCCCGCTCTGACTGATCCAGTTGGAATAGTAGTGCATTGCTGGTCTATCCGCCGATCCCGGCAGCCCGCGCAGCGGGATCAGCATCTCCGGGGCCGGTGGGCGGTAGCCCACACTGCTGTGCGGGCGGATGGTGCCAGTCTTCGAGGAGGTCCTGGGCTGCCTTGCGGGGTAGTAGAGCGCGCCATCCCGCAGGGCATCGCACCGCCGCGCGTTGATGCGCTCGAGATAGCCGTGCTTGCGGACGGCCGTGCGGGCACCGACCGTGACAGCCGGCGCGACGACCTTAGCGACCCACGCCGGCCCAAGGGCAGACCGGATGGACATCGGGACACCGCGCTGGAGGCCCAGGCGGGCGGCACGTCGATGATCGCAGTCAACGAGCGTGTCCGCCAACCCCGACTCACCAAGCGCTTGCGCATGCACGCGTCCAGGACCTTACGAGTGCGACACGGCCGGCCGTTGTCGGGCCGGTGATGCCTGCAGGCATAGGCCCAGACGTGGTCCGCTCTGCGGTTGACGCACAGGTACCCTTTCGCCCCTCGCGCCGCCACACCCGCACGAACCGCGTGTCGATCCCCGGCCAGCCCGCCTGGCGCAGCAGGGCCGCGATCACGGCCGTCCTGACGAGCAGCGCGACAATATCCGCCAAACCCTTTCCCGCTCAGCCACGCCTTCGCGACGAATGAAGCCGAGGCCGTACAGGTCGTAGACCGCGTGGACACTCGCTACGAAGGTTGGATGAAACGTACCGATCAAAGAATCGCCGAGACGGAGGCAACGGCAAGGTCGAGGACACGGGTCGGAAGGATGCCGAGGTAGATGATGGCAGCGATGGCAATGGCCAAAGCAAACATGCCCACGGGGGTAATGGTCGCAGGCATCACCGCCTCGTCACGGTCAGACATGTACATCATGACGACCACGCGCAGATAGAAGAATACCGCGATCACGCTGGTCAGCACGCCGACAATGGCTAGGCCATAGTAGCCGGCGCTCACCGCCGCACTGAACACATACCACTTGCCGATGAAGCCGGCCGTCGGCGGCAGGCCACCGAGCGATAGCAGACACGCCGTCATCAGCGCTGCCAGCGCCGGCCGACTATGCCACAGCCCGGCATAGTCCTTCAACTCGTCCTGGGGCTGGTCCTTCATGCCGAGCATAGCGATCACGCCGAACGCCGCCACATTGGTCACCGAGTAAACCGCTAAGTAGAACAGGATCGCGGCCCGCCCCACCTCGTTGGCAGACACAAGCCCCACCAGCAGGTAGCCTGCGTGCGCGATGCTCGAGTACGCGAGCATCCGCTTCAGGTTACTCTGCACGACGCCGACGACCGTACCAAAGATCATCGTCGCCATGGCGATGGCCCAGATCGGCCCTACCCAGTCGACACTGAACGGCCCGAACACAGACAGGAACACCCGCACGAACGCCGCGAAAGCCGCCACCTTCACCGCCGTCGACATGAAGCCGGTCACCACGGCCGGGGCGCCTTCGTACGCGTCTGGCGTCCACATGTGGAATGGCACGGCCGAGATCTTGAACGCGAAGCCCACGAGCAGCAGGCCGAGGGCGATTACCACCATCGGGTTGTCCGCGGTTCCGCCCTGGGCCAATACGTCGGCCACTACGTCCAGGCGCGTACTGCCGGCCACACCGAAAGTGAACGCCACACCGTAAAGGAAGAACGCGCTTGAGAACGCACCGAGCAGGAAGTACTTGAACGCGGCCTCGCTGCCCTGCAGGTTGTCGCGGCGGATGCCCGTCAACACATAGACCGACAGCGACAGCACCTCAAGGGCGACAAAGACGACCAGCAAGTCGGCCGCCATCGCCATCATGATCATGCCGGTGATAGCAAACAATGTCAGTGCGTAGTACTCGCCCGCAGGGATCTCGTCGCGGTCGATCACTTGTGACGAGAACATGATCGTCAGGATGCCGATCGCCACCAGCACGAATGTGACGAACAGGCTGAAGTCGTCGGCCAAGATTACGCCGACGCTCGCCTCGTTGCGGCCCCACAGGAGTACGCCCGACACCGCGGCCCCGAGCAGACCAACGATGCCCAAGCCACCAATCGGCGGACGCGTGCCCTCGCGGCGGAAGGCTTCGGCCCCCATCGAGGCCAAGCCAGCCAGCATCACGCAGACCATCGGGACGAGCGCGTCGTATCCGTCCATGTCCACCCTACTGCTTCAGGGCCGCGCAAGCGCAACGTCAGGCTCCGCGGCACCGTCTTCGCTCCGCTCGACCTGGAACGTCTGCGCCGCTTGCACCCGGTCCACAATCCGCTGCACCGCCGGTTCCATCGGCCGCAGGAATAGCGTTGGGAACACACCCATGATGATCGCCATCGCGCACAGTGGCACCACGCTGACCCATTCGCGCGGCTTCAGATCCGGCAGTGACTCGTTCTTCTCGTTAGTCACCGTCCCGTAATACACACGCTGGAACATCCACAGCATGTAGACGGCCGACAGGATCACGCCCAGCCCGGCGCCGACCACGAAGCGCGGATCCCAACGGAACGCACCAAGCATGATGAGGAACTCGCCGACGAAGCCGTTCAGCCCGGGCAGGCCGATCGACGCGAGCATGATAATCAGGAACGCTGCGCTCAGCCGCGGCATCACGTGCTTGAGCCCGCCAAACTCACTGATCAGACGCGTGTGCCGCCGGTCCGATAGCATCCCGACGATGAGAAAGAGACCGCCAGTGCTGACGCCGTGCGCCAGCATCTGATAGACCGCGCCCTGCACGCCCTGCGCGTTCATCGCGCAGATGCCGAGCACCACGAAGCCCAGGTGGCTTACCGACGAGTAGGCCACCAGCTTCTTCATGTCCGGCTGTACCATCGCCACCAGCGCACCGTAGATAATGCCGATCATCGCCAGCAGCGCCAACCACGGCGCGAAGGTTACCGCCGCGTCGGGAAACAGCGGGAAGGCGAACCGCACCAACCCGTAGGTGCCCATCTTCAGCAGGACACCTGCTAGGATCACCGACCCGGCAGTCGGGGCCTGCACGTGCGCGTCGGGCAGCCACGTGTGGAACGGGAACAGCGGCACTTTGATGGCGAAGGCCAGCGCAAAGGCCAGGAAAAACCAGAACTGCACCTGCGGCGCGATCTCCAGTCCGTAGAGTGCCAGCAGATCGAAGCTGTAGGCGCCGGTCGTCTGGCTGTGCAGGAACGCCAGCCCGAGGATTGCCACCAGCATCAGGACGCTGCCCACCATCGTGTAGAGCATGAATTTGATGGCCGCGTAGATGCGTTGGTCGTAGCCCCAGATCCCGATCACGAAGTACATCGGGATGAGCATCGCGTCCCAGAATACGTAGAAGAGAAAGAGATCAAGCGACACGAAGACGCCGATCATCGCGGCCTCGAGCAACAGCAGGAAGATCGAGAACTCCTTGACCTTTTTCTCCACCGACTCCCACGACGAGAGCAGCGCGATTGGCGTGAGAAACCCGGTCAGCAGAACCAGCAGCAGGCTGATGCCATCGAGCCCTAGGTAGTACGTGATGCCGAAGGCCGGAATCCAGTCGTGGCGCTCGACGAACTGGAAGTCGGCCGAGGTGGCGTCGAACCCGGCCCACAGCACGAGTGTCACCACCAGCGTCAGCAGCGACACGCCCAACGCCAGCCACCGGATCAGGCCGTTTTTCCGACCGTCGGCGTTACCGACCAGCAGCAGGAGCAGCCCGCCCACGAACGGCACCAGCCACGCGATCGATAGCAACTGAACGTTCACTTCGGTCTCGTCTCCCTTTCGTCAGAACCACAGGTAGTAGCCGAGCAGCAGCACGGCCCCAAAGATGACCGACCCCGCATACGTTCGTACCGAGCCGGTCTGTAGTCGGCGCAGGATCCACGCCGTGCTGTCGACCACCGCCGCCGCGCCGTTCACGGCGCCGTCGATCAGGCCCACGTCCACGCCCTTCCACAAGCCCTCGCGCGAGACCGACCCGATCGAGCGCACTACGCTCGCGTCGTACAGCTCGTCCACGTAGTACTTGTTCAGCAGCAACCGGTGCAGGCCGGCGAAGCGCGTCGCCATCTGCTCGGCAATCTCACGCCGGCGGATCCACACAACGAACGCCAAGCCGATGCCGCCCAAGGCAATGACGCTCGATACAGCCGTCAGCGTATGCTCAAGGGCCAACTCCTCTTCTTCGGTGATTTCGCCCTCGGCCTCGGCTTCGGCGATGAAACCGGTTTCAACCGGTGTCTCAAACGTCGGCTCCAGCCAAGCGCCTAGCCGGTTGCTGCCGCCGAGCCCGGCGGGCACGCCCACGTAGCCGGCCAGCACCGACCCGATCGCCAGCACGATCAGCACCAGCGCCATCGCGGGTGGCGCGTCGTGCAGGTGACGCCCGTCACCGTGGCCGCCATACCCGGCGTCCTGCCCCTCAGCCGCCGTACCACGGTACTCGCCGTGGAAGGCCAGGAAAACGAGCCGGAACATGTACGTGGCGGTCAGCAGCGCCGTCACCGCACCGATACCCCACAGGACCGTGTGCCCGTGCAGGAAGGTCTCGAACAAGATCTCGTCCTTGCTGAAGAACCCGGCAAGCCCGGGCACGCCGGCGATAGCCAGCGACCCGATGACAAACGTCCAGTACGTGATCGGCAGCGTCTTGCGCAGGCCGCCCATGTGGCGGATGTCCTGCTCGCCGTGCAGCGCGTGGATCACCGCGCCCGAACCGAGGAACAGCAGCGCCTTGAAGAATGCGTGAGTGTAGAGGTGGAAGATTCCCGCGCCGAACGCGCCCACGCCCATCGCCAGGAACATGTAGCCGAGCTGCGAGACAGTGGAGTACGCCAGCACGCGCTTGATGTCATTCTGAACGAGGCCGATCGTACCGGCCATCAGCGCGGTCAGCGCGCCGATCACGGCCACGATGAACAGCGTCTCGGGAGTCTGGCTGAACAGCACCGCGTTGCGGCCGATCATGTAGACGCCCGCGGTCACCATTGTCGCGGCGTGGATGAGCGCAGACACCGGCGTCGGGCCCTCCATAGCGTCGGGCAGCCACGTGTACAGTGGGATCTGCGCCGACTTGCCGGTGGCGCCGACGAAGAGCAGTAGCGTCGCCAGCGACAGGATGCCGAAGCTGGCTTCCACGGGCCGGGCCGCCGCGCCCGTCGCCACGCCCTGGAAGTCCAGCGTGCCGAACTGGACGAAGAGCAGCAGCATCCCAAGGATGAACGCGTAATCGCCGATCCGGTTCACGACAAACGCCTTCTTGCCCGCGTCGGAGGCCGACTTCTTCGAGAACCAGAAGCCGATTAGCAGGTAAGAGCAGAGACCGACACCCTCCCAGCCGACGAACATCACCAGGAAGTTCGACCCGAGCACCAGCACAAGCATGAACGCGACAAACAGGTTCAGGTACGAGAAGTACCGCGCGTACTCGCCGTCGGCTTCCTCATGCATGTAAGAGGTCGAGTAGATGTGGATCAGCGAGCCGATTCCGGTGATCACTAGGATCATCACCGCCGACAACGGATCCACCCGGAACGCAAGCTCAAGCAAGAAGTCACCTGAGGCGATCCACGTGAAGACCGTCTGGTCGATCGCCCGTGCCTCGGCCGGCATCCCAGCGAGTTGCCACACGACCATTGCCGAGATCGCGAACGAGACGATAATCGCAGCCGAGGCCAGCCCGCCCGAGGCGGCCTTTGGCAGCCGGCGACCTAGGGTCACGTTGACCAAGAACCCGAGGAACGGAACGAGCGGGATCAACGCAATCACGTCGTCACCATTTCAATGAGGTGTAGGCATCCGGGTTGAGCGTCTCCCGGTGCCGGAACAGCGAGATGACCAGCGCCAGCCCTACGGCGGCCTCGGCAGCGGCGACCGTGATCACGAAGAACACGATGATCTGGCCGTCCACCGTGCCGATCGAGCGTCCGAGCGCCACGAATGTCAGGTTCACGGCATTAAGCATGATCTCGACCGACAGCAGGATCGTGATTAGGTTGCGCCGCAGCAACACGCCCATCGTGCCAATGCCGAAAAGCATGGCCGACAACACGAGATAGTGACTTAGGGGGACCATCTAGTGTTTCTGAACCGGCATGCGGTGACAGTATTCCGGAATGCAGCGCGCGGCTGGCAAGGCGCGACGACCGAGAATGTCGGGAATGCTTGAGGAAGGAGCAACGCCGCCAGGTTCGATGCCCTGCCCGGGAGACGTCTGCCGATTCAGGGACACCTACTCGCCCTCTCCCTTCCGCTGCGCCAAGACGACAGCACCGAGCATCGCCACTAGGATCAGGATCGACGTCGCCTCGAACGCGAACATGTAGTCGGTGAACAGGACGCGGCCAAGCGTCCGCACGTCGGCCAGCGTCTCCCCGTCGCTGCCCACGCCCACCGGCACCGCCAGTTCCCGCGCCCGCACGACCGCCCACGCCAACTGGATGACCAGCAGCGCCGCCAGTGCCCCACCGATGCGGGTGATCGCCGGCTGGCGGGTCGGGTGGTGCAGCAGGTCACCCTGCGAGCCCGTCTCGGACGGCGCGTTGAGCAGCATCACCACGAACAGGAACAGCACCATGATCGCGCCGGCATAGATGATGATCTGCACCACGGCCACGAAGGGCGCGTCGAGTTGAATGTAGAGCCCGGCCAGCGCCGCGAATGTCACGATGATCAGTAGCACGCTGTACATCGGGTTCCGCTGGCCGATCACCAGTGCCGAGGCGATCACCCCCAGTCCACCGAGCACGTAGAAGAGGACAAGCTCACCCATTGAAGTACAGGACCAGTGCCGCGGTGGCAATCAGGTTCAGCACCGAGGCCGGGAACAGCCACTTCCAGCCGAACTTCATGAGTTGGTCGTAGCGGTACCTGGGCACCGTCCAGCGCATCCAGATGTAGACGAACAGCAGGGCGCCCACCTTTCCCAAGAACACGAGCCACCCGAGTCCGTGCTCGGTCAGGAACGGCACGCCGTGCCAGCCGCCGAGGTAGAGGTCCACAGCGACCGCCGACATCGTGACCATGTTGATGTACTCGGCCTGTGGGAACAGGGCGAAGCGCACCGAGCTGTACTCGGTGTTGTAGCCCGCTACTAGCTCCTGCTCGGCCTCGGGAAAATCGAACGGCGCGCGGTTAGTCTCAGCCACGCCAGCGACGCCGTAGATGATGAACCCGATAGGCTGCAGGAACACGTACCACTGCGGGATGAACCCGAACCAAGTGCCCGCCTGAGAGTCGACCATTTCGCGCACCGACATCGAGCCAGCCAGCAGGATCACCGCAGCCAGCGACGTCGCATACGCCAGCTCGTAGCTGATCATCTGGGCCGAGGCGCGTAGCCCGCCGAACAGCGAATACTTGCTGTTGGAAGCCCAGCCCGCCAGCACGATGCCGTAGACGCCCATTGAGGTGATCGCAAAGATCACCAGCAGCCCCACGTTCACGTCGGCCACACCCAGGGTGGCGGGCTCGTCGAGCAGTCCGAACAACGTGGTCGTCGCGCCCCACGGCACGGTGGCGAAGGCCGCGAAGGCCGCAGTCACCGACAGGATGGGCGCCAGCGTGAAGAGGATCCGGTCCGCGCCGCGCGGCCGCAGCTCCTCCTTCATCAGGAGCTTCAGGATGTCGGCCAGCGGCTGCAGCACCCCATGCGGGCCAACTAGGTAGGGCCCGTGGCGCTGCTGGATGAAGCCCATGAACTTCCGCTCGGCCAACACCAACAGTGCCGACGCGTTGATCAGCATGAAGAAGGTGAGCCCAATGATGCCCAGCTGGACCAACAGTCGGAGATCGATCACGGCGTGCGCCTAGTGGCTCCCGACCAAGGGCAAGCTCGAGCGCCACTCCGCGGGCAGCGGGCAGCAGCCCTTGCGGACGTGCTCCTCGTATTCGGCCCGGAACAGCTTCATGGTGGTCAACACCGGTGTTGCGGCGGCATCACCGAACGCGCAAAGCGCCTTGCCGACGATGTTGCTCGACACGTCAAACAGCAGACCGAGATCCTGCTCGCGTCCCTCGCCGTACTCCACCCTCTGCAGAAGCTTGTAGAGCCAGTCGCCGCCTTCACGGCACGGGGTGCACTTACCGCACGACTCGTGCCGGTAGAAGTGCAGCAGGTTCATCGCCAGCCACACCATGCACACCGTGTCGTCGAGCACGATCAACCCGGCCGAGCCGAGGAGCGACCCCGCCTTCTGGATGTCGTCGAAGCTGGCGGGCGTGTCGAGCTGGTCGGGCAACAACAGCGGCACCGACGAGCCACCCGGGATGAGCGCCTTGAGTCGCCGGTCGTCCTTCATGCCTCCGGCGCGGTCGTAGATTAGCTCGCGGAGCGTTGTGTGCATCGACGCCTCGTACACCCCGGGCTTCTTCACGTGTCCGCTGATGCAGTAGAGCTTGGGGCCGCCGTTCTTCTCGGGACCGAGGTCCGCAAACCACGCCTCACCGCGACGGACGATCAGCGGCACGTTGCACAGTGTTTCGACATTGTTGACCGCCGTCGGGCACTGGTAGAGGCCGGCGACGGCCGGGAAGGGCGGCTTGATACGCGGCTGCGCCCGCTTGCCCTCAAGCGACTCGATCAGCGCGGTTTCCTCACCCGCCTCGTAGGCGCCCGCACCGCGGTGGAGGTAGACGTCGCAGTCGAACCCGCTACCGAGGATGTTTTTTCCGAGATAGCCCGCTTCGTAGGCCTTGGCGATCTCACGCTCAAGCACCTGCTGCACGTGGTAAAACTCACCCCGGATGTAGATGTAGGCCACCTTGGCGCCGATGGTGTAGCAGGCAATTGTGCACCCCTCGATCAGCAGGTGTGGGTTGCGCTCCATCAGCACATGGTCCTTGAACGTCCCGGGCTCGCTCTCGTCGGCGTTGCAGCAGATGTACTTCGGTCTCTCGGACTTCTTGTCGACGAACTGCCACTTGAGGCCTGTCGGAAAGCCCGCGCCGCCCCGACCGCGCAACCCCGACGCCTTCACGGCCTCGATGATCTGGCCGGGCTCCCACGTGAGCGCCGTCCTGAGCGCCTCGTAGCCGTGCTCGCGCTCGAGGTAAAACTCAAGGGTCGAGCAACCCGGCTCATCGACGTTGGGAATCAGGACCGGCTCGTACGCCACTACGCCCTTCCCTCTTCCTTGTGCAAGTGGCAACCGGTGAGCGCCTTCGCACCGTTGACCCGCACGTCGTCAATAAACCGCGCGGCATCGTCGGGCGAGAGCCGCTCGTGCCAGTCGTCGTTGACCATCACCACGGGCGCACGGTCGCACGCACCTAAGCACTCGACCTCGATCAGCGTGAACGTGCCGGTGGCATCGGTCTCACCCAGCTTGATGCCCAGCTTTTCGCACAGCCGCTCGGTGACACGCTCGGCACCGAGTAGCGCGCACGACAGCGTCCGACAGACGTTGATTACGTACTTCCCGACCGGCTTGGTATAGAACATCGTGTAGTAGCTCACGACGTCCTCCACCTCGGCGGCCGTGCACTCGAGCTGCTCGGCCACGTGCCGCATGGCCGCGCCGGTGAGGTAACCGAGCTGGCCCTGCGCGAGGTACAGTGCGTCGAGAATCGCTGACTTGCGCTGGTCAGCGGGGTACCGCGCCACGATCTCGTTGAACTTCGCCTGGTTTTCTGGCGTATACGCGAACGGCTCACCTTCATTGACCAGCTCGCGTGCCGACTTGTGGAACTTCGCTGGCGCGTACTCCATCTGTGGGTGGAAGCTCACCGGTCGCAGTCCCCCATCACGACGTCGTTCGACCCGATCACGGAGACGACATCGGCAATCAGGCCACCGGTGATCACCGACGGCAGCGCTTGGATGGCCATGAAAGACGGCGGGCGCATCTTCACGCGCCAAGGCCGGTTGGTCCCGTCCGACACGATGTAGCAGCCGTGCTCGCCGCGCGGTCCCTCAATTGGCACGTACACGTCGCCGGCTGGCACTGTGAAGCCCTGCGAGTAGATGAGGAAGTGCTGGATGAGCGCTTCCATCTCCGTGTAAACCTCGTCCTTCGGCGGCGGGCAGATCCGCCGGTCGCCACAGTCGTACACCCCGCGGGGCGTGATACGTGTGATCGCCTGCGTGCAGATCTTCAGACTCTGGCGCATCTCGGCCATGCGGACGCGATACCGCGCGAACACGTCGCCCTCGATGGCCGTTGGCACGTCGAACTCGTAGGTGTCGTAGCCTAGGTACGGGAAGTACTTCCGGACGTCGTAGTCACTGCCGGAGGCACGGGCGATCGGCCCCACCAAGCCCCAAGCCAGCGCGTTCTCGTGTGAGATCACGCCCACGCTCTGCGTGCGCCGCATGAAGATGTCGTTCTTTGTCAACAGGCCCTCGAACTCGTCGAGCTTCGGGGGCAACCGCTCGAGCACCTCGTTGACCGAATCGTGGAAGCCGCGCGGCAGGTCCTCGCGTAGCCCGCCCACACGGAAGTAGCTCGGGAAGAACCGGAAACCCGCCACCAGCTCGTTCACGTTGAGCAACAGCTCGCGCTCGCGCAGCGCGTAGAAGAGCATCGAGACCGCGCCGACCTCCATCGCGTGTGTGCCGAGCCAGATGAGATGGCTGGCCAGCCGCTGAAGCTCAGCGAGCAGCACGCGGATGTCCTTCACCCGGTCGGGCGTCTCGATCCCGAGCAGCGCCTCGACGCCGAGCACGTAGGCCAAGCTGTTAGACTGGGCACCCAGGTAATCCATCCGCTCAACGAGCGGGATAACCTGCTGCCACTTCTTCTGCTCGGCAGTCTTCTCGATGCCGGTGTGCAGGTAGCCGATCATGGGCCGTGCCGAGCGCACCACCTCACCATCCAGCTCGAGGACGAGGCGCAGGACGCCGTGCGTGCTGGGATGCTGCGGCCCCATGTTCACGGTCATCGTCTTCGTGCGAAGCTCTGCCATCGTCGGTCTCGTCCTAGCTTCCCTACTGCGGGCGCTTCATCCGGTCGCGCTCTAGATTGGCTCGAAACTCCTCCGCGGAGATCGCGAGCGGCGAGTAGGTCTGCGCCGCCTTCTTGACCTGCACAGGGTAATCCTTGCGCGCCGGGTGCCCCTCCCAGTCCTCGGGCATCAGCAGGCGGCGTAGATCGGGGTGGCCATCGAACACGATGCCGAACATGTCCCAGACCTCGCGCTCGGGCCAGCCAGCGGCGGGCCACACCAACTGCACCGTGGGCACAGGGTCGCCGACGCCCGCGCGGACCTTTAGCCGCAGCCTCGCCCGGTGGGGGATTGACAGCAGGTGGTAGACCACCTCGAAGCGAGGCTCGCTCGGCAAGTAGTCAGCCGCCGTGACCTCCACCAGCACGTTGTAGGCGAGCGACGGCGTGTCGCGCAGCGCCAGGCAGGTTTCCACCAGCCGGTCGGCTGGCACGTAGACCGCCGCATAGTCCACGCTCGCGGCCGCCTCGTAGACGGCGCCGGGGACCAGCGGCGTCAGCGTGTCGATGATGCCCGCGGCGTCCATGTGCCTCAGGCGCGCGACCGGGAGATCTTCTGCTGCAATTGAACGATACCGTAGATGAGCGACTCGGGCCGCGGGGGGCAGCCGGGCACGAACACGTCGACCGGCACCACCTCGTCAACCCCCTGAATGAGCGCGTAGTTGTCGAACACGCCGCCGACCGACGCGCAGGCGCCCATCGAGATGACCCACTTAGGCTCCGGCATCTGGTCGTAGACGCGGCGCATCGCAGGCGCCATCTTCCGCGACAACCGGCCGGCCACGATCATCAGGTCTGACTGGCGGGGCGATCCGCGGAAGACCTCGGCACCGAAGCGCGCGATGTCGTACCGGCTGGCGGCCATCGCCATCATCTCGATCGCACAGCACGCCAGGCCGAACTGCGCGGGCCAGATCGCCGACTTCCGCGCCCACTGCACCACCCTCTCGACCGTGGTGGTCAGCAACGGCAGATCGGCGTCGTGGCCGTTGGCGCGCACGTCTCCGGCCACGGCTCAGGCCGCCCCCCGCCGGACGCTGCCCCGAGGCCGCTCGTGCACCGCCGGGCCCCAGTCGAATACCCCCTTGCGCCAGACGTAGACAAAGCCGACGAGCAGGATCAGGAAGAAGGTCACCACCTGCACGAAGCCCACCCACCCGAGGTCGCGCAGGGCCACAGCCCATGGGTACAGGAACGCAATCTCGATGTCGAACAACAGGAAGATCATCGCCACCAAGTAGAACTTCACCGAGTGGCGCTCGCGCGAATCGCCCACCGCGGGCATGCCGCACTCATAGGGCGCCAGCTTCTCGGGAGTGGGGTTGCGGGGGCCCAGCAGGAAGGAGAGGCCGATCATGACGCCTGCGAACCCCACGCCAAGCCCGATCATGATTGTGACGCCCAGCCAACCGTCCATGGCTAGAACCCCTACCATTCAGCGGCGGCTGGGAGGACGCTCGGCCGCGCTTGTGAAGAGTTTCTCAAACCGTTCCATGCTATAGAAGCAGGGGTGGGAAGGTCAATTTCGGAATGACCGTTTCGTGGGCCTGCCCAGAGCCTCCAGACCTCCACGACTGCACTCATCGAAGAGGTGGGCCGCACCCTCGCCATCGGGACGATCCCGCCATCACTGTCGCCACCGGCTCGCGACGCCGGGCTCCGGGTATACGAGCCGGCCGACACGCCCACGAGGCCGGATGGCCGCACGTCTTCGGCAGCCCGGGTGTGCTGCTGCTGCGCGACAACAGCTTGCAATCCAGCCGCGCCAGCGTCCTGCGACAGCAGCAGCGTATCGACGACTACTTGGCCGAGTTCGTCTTCAACCACGACGCCAAGCCGCCATCGGTGCGACTGGGCACCACCCGCCTGGTGACCGCCGGGTGGCCGGTGCTGCGCGCACCACTGATCAACGAGGCGATGACGGCAGAACCGCCGCCCAGGCCAGCCGGCTGGCCCGCCCACCTGTCATCCATCCGCGCGTAGTTCAGTGGTGGTTCGGCATCCTGCGGCCAGTGCTGCCCAACAGCGAGCCGCTGGTTCCCGGCACCTACGATCTCCGGCTCACCGGCAAGCGTCCCCGTTCCAGCAGGCTGAACCCCGTCGCTACAACGGCGAGGCTACTCCCACGCGTACCCCGGCTCGGTGGTGAGCCGCCGGTCCTCGACTGGCACGCCCATCGAGAAATGGTAGAGGCTCTGCCACGCGTGGCCCGACAGACCCAGCATCTCATGCACGGGATCGTCGAAGAAACAGCCGATACCAGTACTGCGCGCGCCGACCGCCTCCGACTCCAAGTAGAGCACCTGTCCGATGAGCCCACATTCCCAGAATAGCCGACGGTAGAACCAGTCGCCCCGTTCGGCGAGCGGCGCCTCGAAGCGCGCGATCATGCCGAGGCTCAGAAAGCCGTCGGCGGCGATCTCCTGATTGCACGACACGCGGCGCGCGGCCTCCCGGACGTCGACCGGCAGCAGCAGGTACAAGGGTGGGGCCACAGGCTCCCACAGGAACTCGGGACGCATCGCCGCCTGCCAGTCCGCCGCCGCAGATTCATCACGCATCCAAGCGTAGATGCCCTGCTCCAGGCCGTCCACGCGGTGGGCGAACAACGCGAGGTGGACCTGCGGCGGCCAGCCGACGGCGTCCCACGGCGAACCGGCCGGCAGCGTGCGCCGGAGCATCGACAGCAGCGCATCGCGCGGCAGCGTCGAGAGCGCGTCGAACCCAAGGGCACTGCGCCGCGTGAGAATGATCTCCCTAGCCAACCGCACGGGCTCCGTCGTGGTACCCGACTCCACCCGCAAGCCGTGCGGTTCCTCGTCCTCGGCACCTGGGTAACGCGCGGCCTTCGAGATCTCGTCGATGCCGGACCAGTCGACGTGGCCCGGGCTCAGGCAACTCGGGGTGCCATGCCACTCGGCACCGGCGGCGGACGCGGCCAGCGGTGTCGGGTCGCAAGCCAGCCATGGATCTGGGTTGCCCGGCGTGACCACTGCCACACAGGCGGGTTCCTCGCCCTCCCCCTCGGGAAACCCGTCACGATCGATCCCCAGCAACCGGGCCAGCTCACCGTCCGACCAGCGCGACAGCAGGCGAAGGCGCCATTCGAGCAGCGCCGCCGCCACACGCAACGCGCCGATGGCGTGCCCCACGTCGTGTTGGCAGTACCGGTAGGCCCGCTCGCCGTACTTCCAAGCCTCACGCCAAGTGATCGAGCTGAGCGCCACCAGAAAGCCGTCGGTGTCTGGCGGCGCGAAGGCACGCCACGCACCATCCGGCAGGCGGCACCGGATCTCCAGCGCGTGAGCC
The DNA here is from genome assembly GCA_964535675.1 of uncultured Bifidobacteriaceae bacterium. Lineage (GTDB taxonomy): Bacteria > Acidobacteriota > Vicinamibacteria > Vicinamibacterales > UBA2999 > CAZHTD01. The sequence continues at coordinate 36,259 of CAZHTD010000027.1, forward strand.
TCTGGGGCATAGTGCGCGACTTGGCCGCGCCACAGGACATAGCCCTCGACCGGGTGCAGGTTGCCGCTCGATGGGTTCACCCGTAGCGCCCAGCGGGACGCGCCGTACTGCTTCCAGGCGGAGAGGCCAAGCGAACAGCGAAGGAACTCGCCGAGGGCGTCCTCAGTCAGCGGCGCCGGCTCGGCACCGCCTTCGTAGAGCGCCGAGTACGGCACCGACGGACGCAGTGCGGCCCGCGGCAGCTCGACCACCGGCGCGCCTGCGAACCGGCGGAAGGGGTCAGGCTGGCTGGCCCAATCGAGATAGCCTAACGACCGGGCGAACCCATGGAAGTGATGCTTGGTGCCGTCGTGGTACTCGCGCGCGCGCACCAAGAGCAGCAGCTAGGCTGAAAGCTCGGTGATTTGCCGGTCGAGCGCAGTCAGCGCCATCTCGATCTGGCGCCGGCGCACCTCGTGCGTCGTGAGCTCGAACTGGCGCTTCAGCTCGGTGCGGGCAAGGCGGCAGGACTCCAACTCGCGCACCTGCTCTGGGTCGCCGCTCAGGACGATTCCGCGGCGCCGCTGCCGCTCCTGCTCCCGTTCTTCCATGCGCTCAGCGAGCCGAGATTCCGCGTCAACGAGGCCTTCTCCAGCGTCACCGGTCATCATAATCTACGCACGTCCAACGACAAGAGGTGTCTGCGATGGCGAAGCCACGCGGCCTCGCAGTGTCGGAGGATTATACGAGTCGCCGGGCGTGATCGCTTACCTGTGACTGTTGAAACTAAAGCGCCTTCGAGTGGGGACCCTAATAGGTCTGTTCACCTAGATTCGCGGCGCCGCAGCATCGAA
>CAZHTD010000028.1:0-37075 GCA_964535675.1 uncultured Bifidobacteriaceae bacterium
CGCGACCGGCAAAAATAGTCTGCGAAAACCGGCAGAAATAGTTGACGTTGAACATCCGCCTTATCGTCACGTCTCTGACCATCGAGACAATGCGGTGCGGAAAGCCATCCCCTAGCTTACCCTGAGTTCTCCGTTGACAACTCCGTACACGCTATCGATCACGTCTTTGGACAGGACGACGGCGGGAAGCGCTTACGCATGCTTCTAAAGGAACTGTCAGCGACCTTCGCGCTGGCTGTTCCGCGCCCGCAGGCCGAGGCTATTGCGCCGCACCTTGCCTTCTTTCAGCGCGTGACGGCGATGATTCACAAGCGACTGGGTAAAGATTCTGGCAATGGCTCCGTTGACGCTCAGCAACGTGACATCGACGCTGCTGTGCGTCAGGTGATCGGTAGCGCTATCGATGCCGACGAAGTAATCGATTTGTACGCCGTCGCCGGGCTGGCCGACGCGCGCCTCGACATCCTTAGCGATGAGTTCCTTGGTCGGGTAGCCGCGCTGGAGCAGAAGAACCTAGCCTTGGAAACGCTGCGCAAGCTGCTCAATGACCAGATTCGTATCACCGAGCGCACGGACATTGTGCAGAGCCGCAGGTTTCGCGAAGCTCTCGAGGCCGCGATGCGGCGCTATACGAGCAAGGCGATCACCACCGCCGAAATGATCTCGCAATTGATCGACTTGGCGAAGAGCCTGCGAGACGCGCAGCGGCATGGCGAAAGTCTTGGTCTAAGCGGCGAGGAAATTGCCTTCTACGATGCCTTGGCGGAGAACAAGTCAGCCAGAGAAGCGATGCAGAGCGATACCTTGCGTCTCATGGCCCGGAAGTTGACCGAAATGGTCAAGAACATGCCCAAGCTTGACTGGACCCATCGCGAGTCCGTACGGGCGAGCCTGCGGCGCAATGTTCGCCGACTACTGGCGAAATACGGCTACCCTCCGGATCTGGCCGATGACGCGACTCAGCTAGTCTTGCAACTGGCTGGCCAGCGCCACGGGTGTGTCGGGCTGCGAGTACAACCTGATCTTCTTGAAAAACGAGGCGCGTGTGGAACTGTACCTCCAGCGTCCTCAAGCGACCGAAAACAAATGGATTTTCGATCGGCTCGAGCGGGAGAGGCAGGAGATAGATGGCCGTTTTGGTGCTGAACTCCAATGGCAGCGACTAGATGACAAGAAGGCATGTCGAGTCTGCTATGCGCATCCGTTCGATGGCTCTAACAACGAGAATTGGCCGCAGATGATCGAGTGGCTTTGCAAGCACAGTGTTAAACTGGAAAAGGCGTTCTCAGAACCGCTGGAACACCTGAACCGACAGCTAAAGTCCAAGAGCGATGTGCCAGTTATCGATCAGTGATTCTCACTGTTTTTCGACGGAACCTACAGCAGTTCGCATTGCTCGAAGATTGACATTTGACGCATCGACTTCACCATCGATCGCATAACTCAATCAGCCATCTAACAAGCTGCTGCAAAAATAAGTACACCGTGACGATCCATTCAAGGTCTACCTGCTCTCAGCGTCGACTGCCGAATAGTCAAATTCTCGGAACCGCAAAGCGGTTTCCACTACGAATCCTACACAGAAATCGACATCCTCACTCGTGATATTATAGTCTTTTGGCGTAACTTGCTGGAGGACGTGCTTCTGACCACCGATGGAGTAGTAGACTTTAGGAGTCAGGCTAGTAAAGCGTGCCCACTTCCGATAGTCGAACCCAAGCATGACGATCCGTAGTGACTTCTGAAGCTCTTCGAGTTCCTCCCATAGTTCTCGAAATTGTCCCTGCAGGAACTCTCGAAGCCCTCTTTCGTCATTCCACTCTCCATAGTGCGTCAGCCCAGTAGCCAATCTGCCGAAAGCGTGAATCGGACGCTTTCCAGAAAGGAAAGGCAACTCATACCAGCGCCCCCTTTTGCTATCCTCGTAGGCCTTAACGAGCGCGTCCATCGACACCGCGCAGTGTCTCAATGCTGACTCGTAGTCGCCGGTGGATAGGTCTTCCTCAGCTGCCTTCAATTCCTCACTTGCCTCGCCTTCCGGCAGCAGAGTTGCAAGGGATACAGAAGTGAGGGGAATTGCGAACACCGCAGTCATCACTGCTTCCATGAAGCTGAGAACCAGAGACCCGAATTCGACAAGATCTACTCGGCGAGGAAGGACAGCGTGGTGCTTGAGTCCCACACGCGCAGCGTTAAGACGTTGCATTCCCGTCGACGGCAGGTTGTACCCAGCCTTGGAAAAGGCCTTCCAGTAGTCCATGAAGGTGATCCGAAGGCCAGTTGGAATTCCAGCATGCTCAGCGGCTACCTGCAGAAGCAATTCGACTGCGTCGTGCAGCGTGAGCAAACTAGCCGCACAATGAGGTTCCGGCTGCCTTGATTGAGAGACCCCGAGCGCGTGAAGGTGCCGAACGAGGGCTATCCTTTCCAGTTCACCGAGCTTGATGTCTGTCATGCGTTTCCTTGCCGAGAACAAAATCCACTCGCATGGTTGAACCGTCGCTCAGGGAATCATGATCGCGATCTTGACTCCTGAAGTTCGACCATTCAAAACAAAAGAAATCTCGGATATGGACATGCCCACACTCTCGTTCCGGCTTGTCGCCGGTCGTCGCGGGTCGTGGTAGCCAACCGTCACATACCGCCAGTGGTGCTTGCGCCGCAATCAAGCCACCCTCGGTGTACACGCGATAGCAGCGTCCTGGAGCATGATCTTCTCGAGAGAAACCAAAGAGGCGCTTGAGTGTGGCGTTCGTCGCATTGCCGTGTCGCTGGACTTAGCACTTATTCCGTAGTTGCCTGCTCTCGCAGCTCTGACACTCGTTGCCTCTCCTGGCGCTGCACTTGGCTGCATGTCTCCGCAAAAACCCTCTGGTTCTCTTCTGGCGTCTAAAGGAATCAGTCGGCTACCGCCGCCGTCTTATCGTCAGCGGCTTCTGGCCTAGGTGCCAGCAAGCTTTGTCGACCGATTCATCCATGCTGCGGGACGCAAAACGTCTATCCAACGCCCGTCGCCGAGGCTTGGACCACTTGAGGCCTTTAGTCCCCGCACGGTTACAGCCACCGTGATCATGTCTCACGAAGCGACATGCCACGCGCCCTGCACGGCGGTTTCCAGCGCCTGCTGGCGCGCCTGAACAAACGCCGCGTAGTGCTTGATCACGATCCCTGGCGTATTGCCGAGCAGCAGGGCCACGGTCTCAACCGGCACGCCTGCCGTGAGCAAGGCCACGGAGAACGTGTGGCGGAAGCGGTGGAAGTGGACATGGTCCAGATCGGCCCGTCTCGCGAGAGACGCCAGACGTCGCCGCCAGTCTTCGATTGCCGACTTGAGCTGCCCATTGCCGGACCAGAAGAAATACCGCCCGCCTGGCAACACCTCCAGCGCATCCAAGGTGTCCGGTGGCAGCGGACACCAGACCGGTGTGCCCGTCTTGCTCGTATAGAGGAACAGCTTGCCGTTCGTGATGCGGTCACGCCTGAGCGCCACTGCATCTGAGATACGTAGCCCGGCATTGCGCAGCAGCAGAATCATCGCCCGCATCCGCGCGCCATCGCCACGGAACCCGTCGCAGGCCTTCAGGAGCTTCCTGATGTCGCGCTCGCTGAATGGCGTGACCTGAGTGCGATCCACCTTCGGCAGCTTCACGGCCTTCGCGTAATTCTTCGCAATCCAGTCCGAGGTGTGGCAGAACGTCATGAACGCCCGAAGGTATTCGAGCTTCTTCTGCTGCGTAATGGGAGAGTGCGGCAGCGAATCACGGAAGTCTCGAAGGAACTCGACGGTCAGGCGCGCAAGCGACACAGCGTGTCGTGCTTCGCAGAAGGGCAACAGCTCGCCCTCCAAAGCCGCCGGTATTTCTTCAGACTCGACGCTTTTAGATTCCTGGCTTTCGCGTCGGCCAGGAATTTCTCAACGGCTTCAGCGATTGTCGGGATGGTGAGGCGCGTCTGCCCGAGCCGACCCGCGGATTCCCACTCGCGGACGACGGCGGTCGCCGCTTCCCAGGCCCGGAGGTCCAGCGAACGGCGGATGTATTCGCCGCCGAGGGAGCCTTGCACCCAGATCGGGCACTTGCACGTACGAAAGCGGCGGGACCGATAGCGGCAGGGTGCCCGGTGTCGCCGATAGATCGTCAGCATTGGGGTAGGCGGAACCCACGGGAGGCGGGCCCTCGCAAGCCTGTCGCCTGCACGGGTTTTGAAACCGCGCTTTCAACCGAGATTCCGGCCTCCCGCTCTCGACGATTCTAGCGTGGAAGGGACAATTCAGGTTCAGATAATCCTCTGTCTTGGTAAATCACTCATTACAAATCACTTAAAGTGGCGGAGGGAGAGGGATTCGAAACCCTTAACCTGTTCGTAAGCCAAGAAGACTAAGAGGACACCTCATCGGTCTGGTGGTGGTTGGTTGGCACTTGCCATTCAACCAGACCGCGAGGCCACCGTTCTCAAAAGTGCGAAAGAAACGTTACGTCACCCTCGGTTCCATGGTGGACGATTTGGAATAACGCTTCCGTGATGCTCGCTGTAACTTCGGCTCCAATTGGTACGGATGTGGGCGATTGCAGCTAATTCTTGAGCCGGATGCTCAGGCTGTGGACCTCGCTCAGATGATAGGTGAGTTCATACGGGCCACGCGAGTGATCACGTCACGGAGGCGCTCGCGCGAGTTGCGGACTAGCTCTGAAGTACTCGTGCCATGAAGCTAGTATTCCGAAGGAACTGAGCCTGACGTTGGGCACCCTCTGTTTCCAATGCAACGCTGTTGTTTTGAATGCTCGTTACGTCGATTGTTCTACGCCCACGCTCTCATCACTTCCTGCTCAAGCCTGTTCTGAAGTGTCTGGACCCACGGCTTGTAGTGTTTCTCGGTGACCTTGATGGATGCATGTCCCAGTAGGATGGACACGCTTTCCAAAGGCACACCAGACGCTAGAAGCTCCACAGCAAAAGTGTCCCTGAAGCGGTGAGAATGCCCGTTCTTCACCTTCGCCAGGTCGAAGAGCGTGTCCAGATACCGCGACCAGTTGGAGCGCACAGTCGACGGCTTCGCGTTGCCCGTGCTGAAGTACCGTCCGTTGTCGTAGACATCGAGCTTGTCGAGCGCCTCAACAACACCATCTGGAAGCGGCACGTAGACAGGAGTGCCCGTTTTCTGTGTGTAAAGAAAGAGCTTCCCCCTGACGATCCTGTCGTTCGTCAGTGCGGCAGCGTCGCTGATGCGCAGCCCGGAGTACCGCATGACCAGCACGAACGCCTTCAGGCGGTCCCGCTTGCCCGGGTATTTGATGCATGCCTCAAGAATCCGTTCCATCTCCTCGCGCGAAAACGGCAGCGTCGGGGCCTGTCTCGTCATGGGCCGCTTCAGCCCCTTGGCAGGGTTTCGCTGAATCCACTCCGCGTCCAGGCAGAAATCAAAGAAGGACCGGAGCCGCTCGATGTTCTTGATTGCGTATAGAGGGCTGTCTTCCCAGCTCTCCTGGAACTGGCGCAATGCATCAACAGTCAGCTGGCGGAACTGTGTCCTGCCCGTCTTGGCACACCACCCCAGAAAGCGCTTCTCGAGGAGCTGCTGGTATTTCCTGATGGTCTCGTCCGCCAGATGGCGCGAGCGCTGGTAGGCCACGAACCGGTCCACCGCGGCCTGCACGGTCGGGGTCTCCGGCTTGACGACCCCAATTTGGCCGGAGGCTTCCCAGCCCCGCACGAGGTCGCTGGCAGCCTCCCAGGAGCGGAGATCCAGAGACCGCTTAACGGTCTCGCCGCGGAGCGTCCCCTGCACCCAGATGGGGCACTGGCACTTGCGAAAGCGTCGAGAGGTATGTCGGCAGGGAGCATAGTGGCGGCGGTAGAGGGTGAGCATCGTTCCTGGTCAGATTGTGGCATTTTTGGAACGATTTGGGAACGGTGAAATGAATTATCAGTATAAGTAGTTTATTTTCAGATATTTAAGTGTGGCGGAGAGGGTGGGATTCGAACCCACGTGCCGGTTACCCGACAAGACGCTTTCGAGGCGCCCCCGTTACGACCACTTCGGTACCTCTCCCCTTGGTCGTCTTTCGCGAGGGTTGCGCCCCCGCTACAGGCTGCGCGGTGCCTGCACTCTCAATTGTACCCGCCGCTGCCTGAAGAAGCCCTGGAGTAGCTCTCGCGCTTCGGCCTCGAGCACACCGCCAGCCACCCCGAACTGGTGGTTCAGCCCGCCGAGCTCCAGCGCCTGGACGACGGAGCCCAGCGCGCCGCTCTTGGGGTCGGCAGCGCCGAAGACCACCGCCTCCATACGGGCATGCACCAGTGCCCCCACGCACATCAGGCACGGCTCCAGCGTGACGTACAGCGTGGCCCCGGTCAGCCGGTAGTTGCCCAGCGCCTGCCCCGCCGCCCGCAGCGCCTGCACCTCGGCGTGTGCGGTCGCGTCCGACGTCCCAATAGGCTGGTTACAGCCGCGGGCGACGATCTGGTCGTCGACCACAATCACCGCACCGACGGGGACCTCACCGAGCCTGAGCGCCCGACGGGCTTCCTGAAGCGCCGCGGCCATGAACGTCTCGTGCGCCACCGCTAGTGCTTCAGGAAGAAGCGGTACGCTGGGTTGTCGGTTTCGACGGTGTAGCGATAGTTCAACGCTTCAAGGAACCCTTGGAAGTCGGACAGCTCCGCGTCGGGCACCTCGAGCCCTGTCAGCACGCGGCCGAAGTCGGCCCCGTGGTTGCGGTAGTGGAACAGGCTGATGTTCCAGCGGTTCGCGAGCTTGTCCAAGAAGTTGACGAGCGCGCCCGGCCGCTCGGGGAACTCGAAGCGACAGAGCCGCTCGTCGTGTACCGCGGAGGCGCGCCCGCCGACCATGTGCCGAACATGAAGCTTGGCCATCTCGTTGTCCGTGAGGTCAGCCACCTCGTACCCCTTGGACACGAGTAGTGCGGCCACCTCGGTCGCGTCCTGATGCGACTGTACCGCCAAGCCCACGAAGATGTGCGCCACTTGCCTGTCACTGAGGCGGTAGTTGAACTCGGTGACGACCCGCCGGCCGATCGTGGCACAGAACTCACGGAACGCCCCGCGGCGCTCGGGAATCGTCACGGCCAGCAGCGCCTCACGCGCTTCGCCGACCTCGGCACGCTCGGCCACGAAGCGCAGTCGGTCGAAGTTGATGTTGGCTCCGCTGGCGATGGCCGCCAGCGTCTGGCCCGTGGCGCCCTCGCGATCCACCCAGCGCTTCAAGCCCGCCACGGCGAGCGCGCCGGCCGGCTCCATGACGGTGCGCGTATCGTCGAAGATGTCCTTGATCGCCGCACAGGTCTCGTCGTTGGTGACGCGCACGATCTCGTCCACCGTCTCACGGGCAATCTCGAAGGTGAGCTCGCCGACCCGGCGCACGGCCACGCCGTCGGCGAAGATACCCACGCGGTCGAGCTCGATGCGGCGCCCGGCCTCGAGCGACCGGTGCATCGCGTCGGCCTCAAATGGCTCGACGCCGATCACCTGCACGTCCGGTTGCAGCGACTTAATGTAGCCGGCGATGCCGGCGATCAGCCCACCCCCGCCGACTGGCACGAACACCGCGGCCGGCTGCCGCGTGTGCTGCAGGATCTCAGCCCCGATGGTCCCCTGCCCCGCGATGACATGCGGGTCGTCGAACGGATGGATGAGGGTCCTGCCGGTCTCGGCCACCAGCCGGTCGCAGTGCTCCTGGGCCTCGGGGTAGCTGTCGCCCGCCAGGACCACCTCGGCACCAAGCCCGCGCACGGCGTCGACCTTGATGCGCGGCGTGGTCTGCGGCATCACGATCACCGCGTGCAAGCCCACCTTCCGCGCCGAGTACGCCACGCCCTGCGAGTGATTGCCCGCACTCGCGGTGATGATGCCCCGCGCTCGGGCGGCCTCGTCGAGGCTGGCGATCTTGTTGTAGGCGCCCCGCAGCTTGAAGCTGAACACTGGCTGCAAGTCTTCGCGCTTGAGGAGCACCTGGGTACCGAGCCGGCTTGACAACCCTTCGGCCTCGTCGATCGGGGTTTCGCGCGCGACGTCATACACGCGGCTGGTCAGGATGTCGTGCAGGAGAGTGGTAAGTCGGGCGTTCACAGGGGTCGGCTGGATAGCGAGATAACGTTAGGCTACCTTATGCCGACGCTGACGATCGAGGTCCACTCCGATATCACCTGCCCTTGGTGCTTCATCGGCACCCGCCGGCTGGCCGACGCCTTGGCCACCTTGGACGGCGGGGCCGCTGTCACGGTGCGCCACCGGCCGTTCCTGCTGAAGCCCGACGCCCCGGCCGAGGGGATCGACCTAGCGGCCTACCTCCGGCAGAAATACCGGCGGGACCCGCGCGAGTTGTTCCAGATGGTGGAGACGGCAGCCGCGGGGAGCAGCTTGGACCTCGACCTGTCGAGGCAGCCACGGATCTACCCCACCGTCGCGGCCCACACGTTGCTGCGCCACGCGGAGCGGTTTGGGACCGCAGCCGCGCTGCTCGACGCGCTGTTCGAGACGTACTTCCTCGAAGGGCGGAACATCGCCGACCTCGACGTGCTACTTGACGTGGCCGCCGCGCACGGGTTCGACCGGGCCGAGGCACGGTGGCTCGCCGCCGACCCGGATGAGCTCGCCCGGACTCGCGACGAGGCCGGACGGGCGCTGGAGCTCGGCATCCGGGGCGTGCCACACTTCGTGTTCGGCGGCACACTGTCGTTATCAGGGGCGCACCCCCCCGAGGTATTCCTGGCCGCGCTACGGCAGGCCCTCGCGGCCTGATCCCCAAGCCTACTGAACGCGAACGACAGCCGTTGCGGCGTCAGAAAGGAAGGGAGCGTACGGCCAAGTAGACGTAGAGCAGGAGCGAGGCACCGAGAATGGCGTTGATAGCCACCGGGCTGTGCCATCTGTCGTCCACGAACCGCGAGTTGTTCATCCAAAGCAGCGTCGCGATCACAAACGGGAAGAACAGCGAACCGACCACCGTATAGGCGAACACCAGCCACACAGGGCGAATGAACATCGCAGAAACGGCCGCAGCCGTCATGACGACCGCCCAGGTGCGGTAGGCACCGCCGCGCTGGCCCGTCGGAGACTGGCCCTGCCAGAGGTGCCATGCGTCGTCGAACAAGAACGGCACGCCGTGCCAAACGCCGACCACCGACGAAAAAGCAGCGCCCCAAAACCCGACCAGAAAGATGCCCCGCCCCAACACGCCGATCTCGGCACCGATGCGGTTACCGAGCAGCAGCGCCAGTTCCGGTCCCTCGTCGAGGATCGCACCCGACCACGAGATCTGCGTCGAAAGGAAGATCATCGCCAGCGCGAACAGGAACACCATGCCGAACGACACCAACAGATCAGCGCGGGCGAACGCCATGTGTCCAGTCCCGGTCCAACCGGCCTCGCGCATCCAGTATCCGTAAGAGAGCAGTGTGACCGTGCCGCCCACGCCCCCGATCAGCGAGAGCGTGTAGGGCACCGAGAGGGGGGCCTGCGCGCCGATCGTCATCCAGTCGGCGCCCGTCCGGAAAATGATAAGCAGCACGGTCGCCAGCACCGCAGCGAACATCATGCCAATAAACACCTTCATCACGTTAAGCAGGCCCGCGTAACGGCCAACCCACACCATTGCGAGCGCGGCGCCGGCGTGCGCCACGCCCCAGACCGGCACGCCCACCGGCGTGAGGGCGGCCGGTACCAGGGCGCTAGCCGCCACCAGCGCGCTGGAGACAAAATAGCTCCACGCCATGAAGTACAGAAAAAAGGCCACCACGGCGGCCACAGGCAGGTGGTCGCGCCAGCCCTCGAGAATGGTCCTGCCGGTCGCGAGCTGCCAGCGTGCCACGCCCTCGGTAATCGCCAGCTTGACCAGCACGCCAGCGGCAAGCGCCCAGACGAGCGTCAGGCCGTACTCGGCTCCGGCGATGGTCGCGCCCACCATGTCGCCGGCCCCGATGCCTGTGGCCGCCAACAGCAGCCCCGGCCCGAGGTCCCGGAAGGTCGGACGTGAGGGCTCGGACATTCGCGCCTACTGCGGAGTGAGCCGGTAGATCGTGTTCTCGACATCCGAGTTGATGTAGACGGCCGACGCGCCTACCGCAACTCCCCGGAACAGACTCGGGCCGTCAGCGAACCCGATCGGCAGGTTCGTGACAACCACGGTTTCAGCGCCGCCCATTGGCTCGATTCGCATCAGCCGCCGCGCGGCGACCTCGACGACCAGCATGGCCCCGTCGTCGGTGACGGCGATGCCCTCGGGCTGCTCCAGTCCGGTCGACTCGACCGAAGTGGCGCCGCTCGCCAGCTCCACCCGCACCACGCGCCCGCCCTCAGCCTCCGTGACATAGACTACGTCCTCGCTGGCCCAAGCGATTCCAGTCGGCCCCGCCAACTCGTCGACGATCACACGGCGGTCGCTCTCAGCGGGCCCAGTGATCCGCAGTAGTCGACCCGTGCCGGTTTCGGCCACGATCAGATCGCCGTTGACGGCCTCGACCGCATCGCCGGGCCGGTCGAAACCGTCCCATTCGCCGAGCACCTCGAACGTGGTGCGGTCCACGAGCTGGACGACACCGAACACCTCACTCACCACCACTAGGCGGTCGGCGCGCACCGACACGTGCGCCGGCTGGAAGATGTCGATGGGTGTCCGCTCGATGGCCCCGGTCTGCACATCGACAGTCTTCACACCGCCGAACAGGTCACCGAGGTAGAGAACGTCTCCGACGTTGCCGGACACCGCGGCCAAGCCGGTCGCCGAGGTGAAGGGCGCCGGGTCGACCACGTACTGGAGGTCGCCGGTCCGGGGATCGACCTCCACGATCGCGTTCACCTCAGACAGCGACACAAACACCCGCCCGTCCGAGCGCACGTCGAGGTTGTCGGCACCGAACGGCAGTTCGGCCACCATGCCGATGTCACCCGTCGTCAGATTTACGCGCAGCAACGCCTCGGCCCCGTTGTCCAACACGAAGGCCGTGCCGTCACCCGCCAGTTTCAACGCCCCAGCGTCCTCGACCTCGTCGGTGATCGTGGTCACCGCGCCCGAGTCGGGATCGACGCGGACGACCTGACCGGCAAACACCAGCGGGCCGTAGATGAAGCCGTCCTCGGCAATTTCGAAGGCATTGAGGCCGCCGAGATCCTCGGCCACCAGTCGCGGACGCGCCTCGCCCGTTACGTCCAGCTCGTAGAGCGCGTCGCCGTAGAACACTAGGGTCACGAACAAACGCTCGTTGTCGGGCGAGAACGACACGGCGTTGACGCCCTTCCGATCCTCCATCAACGGCGCGATGGTGCCATCGGGCGTACGCCGGTAGACGATGCCGTCCTCAATGGCGGTCCACACGAGGGTCCCGTTCGGATGAATCGCCAAGTCGTCGGCCATGCCCTCACGGGGCCCGACCACCGTCTCGACTGCGCCGGTGACGGTGTCGACCCGGAACACCGACTGGCCGATCACGCTGACAGCGTGCAAGGTGTCGTTGTCGTCGAACCGCAGGCCGTGCACACCGTGAAACGGCGATCCACCAGCGACGAGCGCCTCGGCCACGTAGGCCGTTGGGGGGGGCGGGCCGCCGCAGCTCGGCAACAAGCCGATCAGGGCGATGGCGACAGCACGGGCAGACATGGACGGCAGTATACGTCCCGGCGCGCAACCGCGGACCGTTTTAGGGCGGTATCATGTCGGGGCTCCCGGCCACGCCGGGGCGAAGGGGACCGCATGAGAAGACTGATGGTTCTGGCCACATTGCGCGATGGCAAGGCCGCCGGCCTGTCGGTGGAGAACGTCGCCGCCACGCTAGAGCTGGACGAGCGCTTCACCGGCTACGCCGTGCCCACGGAGCGGCTGTTCGTCAACGTCGGGCTGATCTTCGACGAGTTGCCGTAGCAACAGGCGACACCGACGACTCCTCCGCGAATCATGTCCGCGCCCGACGCGGGGACCGGCGCCCGCACCGTGCCCCCGCCCGCCACCCGCCGCCACGCCTTCCTCGCCGTGCTGGTGGCCGCGCTCGGCTACTTTGTCGACATCTACGACCTCCTCCTGTTCGCGATCATCCGTGTCCAGAGCCTGCTCGACATCGGCGTGTCGGAGGCCGACCTGCTGTCGCGCGGTGTGCTGCTGCTCAACATGCAGATGGGCGGCATGCTGGTCGGCGGCATCCTCTGGGGCGTGCTCGGGGACCGCCGTGGCCGCCTCTCGGTACTGTTTGGCTCGATCGCGATGTACTCGATCGCCAACATCGCCAACGGGCTGGTCAACTCGGTGGGCACCTACGCGGTTTGGCGCTTCATCGCTGGCGTCGGGCTGGCCGGTGAGCTCGGCGCGGGCGTTACGCTGGTGAGCGAGGTGATGTCGAAGGAGCACCGGGGCTACGGCGCCATGATCATCTCGGCCATCGGCATTATGGGAGCAGTGGTTGGCGCGCTGATCGGAGATCTCTTTAACTGGCGCATCGCGTACTTCGTGGGCGGGGGTATGGGCATTGCGCTGCTCATCCTCCGGATCGGCGTCGCCGAGTCGGGCATGTTCGAGCAGGTGAGGGACACCGACGTCCCCCGCGGAGACTTCTTGATGCTCTTCCGCACGGCGGAGCGGCGAATGCGCTACCTGGCGGTGATCCTGATTGGCCTGCCGATGTGGTACGTCGTGGGCATCCTCGTGACCTTCGCCCCCGAGTTCGGCCGCGCCATGGGCATGACTGAGATTCCCGTCGCGGGCTCCGCGGTCATGTACAGCTACGCGGGAATCTCCTTGGGCAGCCTGCTGTGGGGCACGTTGAGCCAGTGGTGGCGCACGCGGCGCGGCGCCGTGCGGCTGGCCATGATCTGCACCGGCGCGTGCATCGCCGTGTACTTTATCGCGGCCGGGTTGTCGCTATGGTTCTTCTACGTGGTGTGCTTCTTGCTCGGCCTCAGCTGCGGCTACTGGGCCGTGTTCGTGCTGATGGCCTCGGAACTGTTCGGCACCAACATCCGCGCCACGGCCGCCACCACTACGCCGAATTTCGTCCGGGGCTCGGTGGTGCCGGTCACGCTGCTGTTCCAGACGCTGAGCGCACAGCTCGGCATCCAGGGCAGCGCGATCGTGGTGGGCGCGCTGACACTGGTCATCGGCTTCCTGGCCCTTGCCCACCTCGACGAAACGTACGGCAAGGACCTCGACTACGTGGAGCGCTGAGGGCGGATCGCTCGTCGGCCGTATCGCCAGATGAGCCGGCGGCACTACAGCCGACCGCGGATACCTCGGACACACGCGAGGGCCCGGTCAGCGACAACCCCATATCCACCCAGCCGCCCCCGCCAAGGCGAGCAGGACGAGCAGCAGAATTCTGGTTGCTGGCTTCGTGGCTCTGTCTCTTGACAGGAGATGACAGCAACGCCCGCGTTAGGTGGCGATCGGCGATCTTCAGCGACTCTCGGAACATTTTCCAGCAGGCGGAGCCGTCGTCTGACTCAGAATGCAGACTTGGAATTGCAAGCGCTCGCCGGTGTGCTGGCCGACCTCGTGGTCGCCCTGCACCTCGGCTTCATCCTCTTCGCAGTGCTCGGTGGTGTGCTCGCGCTACAGTGGCGACGGGTGGCCTGGGTGCATGTCCCGGCCGTCCTGTGGGGCGGCTACATCGAGATCACGGCGGGCGTGTGCCCGCTCACGCCTCTCGAGAACCGACTGCGTGCGACGGCCGGCGAGGCCACCTATGGAGGGGACTTCATCGGCCACTACCTGGCCGCGATTGTCTACCCGGAGGGGCTGACGTCCGGGGTCCAGCTCGCTCTCGGCGTGCTGCTGGTCCTTGTCAACGTCGTAGTCTATGCCCTCGTCTGGCGCCGGCACGTCGGACGCGAGGGCTGAGGGGGTTCTCGCCGCGCCGTGTGCGGTGGAGTGTCCTGAAGCCCGTGCTAAGAACGGGCCGGCGGCGTCCGGATCACGAGGTTGCGGATCTCGCTCATGTCCCCTATGGCGAAGCGCACGCCCTCGCGCCCGAGCCCGCTCGCCTTCACGCCCCCGTACGGCATGTTGTCCCCGCGCCAGGACGGCACGTCGCCTACGATGACCCCGCCGACTTCCAGTTCGTCCCACGCCCACTGGGCGTGATGGAGGTCGCGGGTGAACACGCCGGCCTGCAGGCCGAATGCGCTGTCGTTGACCTCGGTCAGCGCGTCGTCGAACGTCGAGAACCGGCTCAGCACCGCCACGGGACCGAACGCCTCGCGGGCGCAGATGTCCTGATCCCGCGGCACGTCCTCTAGCAGCGTCGCGTCGAGCATGGCCCCCTGGCGTCCACCACCGCACAGCAGCGTACCGCCTGCTTCTATCGCCGCCCGGATCCACGACTCGAGCCGCTTAGCCTCGCCCTCCGAGATCATCGGGCCGATGAAGGTGGCCTCGTCCTTCGGGTCGCCGGCGACCAGCCGATCGGTGGCCACGACCAACCGGTCCCGGAGGTCGTCGTATACGGCCTCGTGCACGAGGATGCGCTGCACCCCGATGCAGCTCTGCCCCGACTGGTAGAACGCCCCGATGACGAGGCGCTCAACCGTGTCATCGAGATCGACGTCGCGATCCACGACGCATGCGGCGTTACCCCCCAGCTCGAGCACTACCTTCTTCCGGCCGGCCTTCGCCTTAAGCGACCAGCCGACCTCTGGTGACCCGGTGAAGCTCAGCAGCTTAAGCCGCTCGGCAGTGATGAACAGCTCTGCGCTGTCGCGATGGCACGGCAGGATGGAGAACGCCCCAGCCGGCAGATCGGTCTCGGCCAAGACCTCGCCGATGATCAGCGCGCCGATCGGCGTGCGGCTCGCCGGCTTCAGTACGAACGGGCAGCCCACGGCCAGCGCCGGCGCCACCTTGTGCGCGGCGAGGTTCAGCGGGAAGTTGAACGGCGAGATGAACGAGCACGGGCCGATCGGCACCCGCTGAAACATGCCGCGGTAGCCCTTCGTCCGAGGCGCGATCTCCAGATTCATCACCGCCCCTTCGATCCGCACCGACTCCTCCGCGGCAATGCGGAATGTGTCAATCAGCCGGGAAACCTCGCCACGTGCGTCCCGGATCGGCTTGCCGGCTTCGACGCACAGCGAGCGCGCCAGCTCGTCTGCGCGCGCCGTGAAGGCACGGACGCAGTGATCGAGCACGGCCTGCCGTGCGTACGGCGGCATCCGACGCATGGGGGCGGCCGCATCTGCGGCGGCCCCGATGGCCCGCTCGATAGCGGCGGCATCGGCCAGCGCTACGCGGTAGGCCGCCTCGCCCGAGTACTTGTCGGTAACCGTGAGGTCCGTGTTCGGAGACTCTGGCGCGTTGGCCAGGTAATACGGGAACGACTGCATGGGAACTCCTCGCCAACGGCCCTGGCTGGCCAACCGGCATCATACGCGCACTGATGCCACGTTTGCCGCCGCGGCGGGCGGCATCGGCTTGGTGCCCATCCCCTGCTACTCCGCGACGACTCGTCACCCGTCGACGTGGTGTTCTACCACGACGACGGCCGGCGGTTCTCGTGGGCCGAGCAGCGTCTCATCCGGTCGCTCGCCGAGGAGACGATGCGCGACGTGGCCGTACGGCTCCCCGGCCTGCCAGGCACCCTCGTGCTGCGCGTCCACTAGGGCCCCCGAACGTCACCGACGGGATCGAGGACTCAGGCTTGTCCGATGCCCCCAACGAGGTGCACTGGACGCTGGGATCCCACACACGGCAATGCCATCTCGGCCCCCACGAGAGCGTTGCGTTTAGACTGGCCACGGTCTTCGCGCACAACGCCAGCGGCTTCCGACGTCTCGTGGAACACCCACTCACCCGAGACCGCCGACTGGGTGCCGGAGGGACTCGTCAGCACCGATGCCCGGCGGTCGAACGCATGGATGGGCCGGCACCTAGACCGCCGGCGCCGCGAGGGACCCAGCGTCGGTCTGTCCCTAGTGCACTAGGCTCTCGTCGACTCGGGACGCTCGGTGGCCGACTGGTGTCGATGTCGACCCAAGCCTCCGTCGCCCTGGCGAGGGAGCCCTCTAGGCACGCACCGTCTTCCACTCGGGAGGGACATAGAATGGCCGGCATGCGGGTTCGTGCTGTCGCCGCCGCTCTCCTGAGCGCCGTCACCGCCAGCTGTGCCAGCGGACGCCCAGCACCCGAGGTCGAACCGCCGACGCCTCGCCAAGCGGTCATCGCCGACCTACAGGCGTTCCAGGTGGACCTCGGCATCGAGCGCACGGACAACTTCCAAGAGTTCTCCGGCGAGCGCGACGCAGTGTACCGCTGCTACTTCACCGGCCTGCTGGAGCTTCCCGCCTCCTATACCGATCTCCAGCTGATCGAGAGCGATGTGCCCGAGTGCGCGGTGGATGAGGCTGCGTTCGACGTCTTCTTTTATCCGATCGAGGCCGTGGCCAGTGGGTCGAGCCCCGTGTCGCCCGCGCTGGAAGAAGCACCGCTCGAGCGTGCGCTCGTGGTAGTGACCCACGAGGACTTTCACAACCAGCGGGAAACGGCCAGGGCATCGGTCGAGGTCGCTGAGTCGGCCGCCACGCTCATCGGGTTTCTGACAGCGCGCGATTACGCACTCGCGCGGTACGGGGAGACGTCCGACGTGTTTCGGCGGCTCGATGGCGAGGCCGAGCGGCACCTGCTGAAGGCCCGCACCATCAACGCGTATTTCGATCGCCTAGCGGCGCTCTACGCGGAGCACGCCGCGGGCACACTCGACCACGGCGAGGCACTGGCGCGGAAGGCCGAGATGTACGCAGAACTCGCGCGGGAGTGCCGGGCGGCGGACCAGGCCGTGTCCTTCAACACCTGCCCGGCCGTAATGAACAACGCAGGACTCGCGTTCGACCGCACCTATGCACGGCACTACGCTACATGGTTCGATCTCCATGTGTCACTCGGCCGCGACACCGCTCGGACGATCACAGCGTCCCGACAGCTGCTGGCCACCGGCCCGCAGTCGGGTGGCGACCTGAAGGCAGCCCTCCGCACGCGGCCCGTGCGCGCTCCGACTGACACCGTCGACGGTGCCGCGCCTTAGTTCTCTAGTGGCCCGTCCTCTGGGGCATCTGGCACGACGAACTCGTGTCCGGCATGCTGGACTATGAGCACCGGGCACGGGGCCTGCCGCATGAGCTTCTCGGTCACGCTGCCGGCCACAAAGTGCTCGACGACGCCCATCCGGTGCTTGCCCATGACAATCAGCTCGATGCCGAGCTCACGCGCACAGCCCGCAATCGCCGCGCCCGGCCCATGCGGCCCGGCCGGCAGCAGCAGGTACTCCGCGTGGGTATCGCGCTCCTCGTCCGGATCGAGCAGCTGCCTGAGGCTCTCACAAGCGGCGTGCCTAGCCGCGGTGTCGGAGTCGGCTTCGTCTCCGTCTCCCGCCCCGTCCTCTCCCGCGATCTCGGCATCGATCACGCGCTGCGCCTCGACCGCAGTCTCGTACTCTTCCCGTGGCAGTACCCGGAGCACGAACAACCGGGCGCCGAACTGCCGCGCGAACGCGACGCCGTAGGTCACTGCGGCCTTCGAGGGCTCGCCCAGATTGGTCGGCACGAGCACGCGCGTCAGTGCAATCATCAAACCGCTCCAGCCGACGGGCTTTGCCCCCCTGGCCATCTAGTCCAGGCCATCTGTCGGTTGCGCGAGCCACCTTCACCCGCCTCCAGCCCGTGCGAGCTCGGGTCGGCACTCACGGGGGCAAGGAGACAGCCTGGCCTTCCAGCGCTTCCGGCGTCTTCAACCTCGGTCGATCCGGCGGCTTCCAGATCTCCTGGCTGTCGCCGGTGGCGATGCGGCCAGACCAGGGGCGCACTCGTTGTTACCGGCCGGCCAGCACTCTCTCCGGTTGGCCCTCTTGGCGTAGAGGTACCCCCACGCCGGGCATCGTAATACCAATACCGACGCGCCTGAAAGCGAAGATGCTTCGAAGCATCATCAAACGGAGACACTACCTGACAAGCTCGGGCAGGGACCCGATGGCGATTCCAGTTCGCGCTTCTCTGAGAACCCCATGTCTCCTAAACGGACGGCTCCAGGCCACTACCGGCCGGGTCGTTTCCTGATGAAGCCCAGGTAGACGTAGAGTGCCACCAGAGCACCGACGGCCAGCAGGCCGACGTTGCCGTAAACGGGATTGACCTGTAGTCCCAAGAACAGGGCGAAGGAGAACGCGAGATAGAGGGAGATGATGACGGCGGCGTGGGCGAGGCGCATCAGCATGGGTTGGTGTACCAGCACCGTCTCTTGCAAAAGAAGAGCATCAATAGCTCAATCGTCGCGTGACTGCTACTACCCGAAGTGTACGGCCTGAGCGTCACCTGCGATGAATGCTCGGACCAATTCGAATCCGAACCGTCGACCTGCCGCGGGTGTGGCGGCTGCAGCGCTGCCAACGTCCGCACGGACTCTCGAAGGAGCAACACCTGCCTGATCCCGACCGCCATAACCTGGCTCGCCATCAGCTTCCTCGGGCAGGCGTGCCTCTCGGCCCGGGTCCTCGTGCAGTGGATCGCCAGCAAGCGGGCCGGTCGCAGCATCGTGCCGATGGCGTTCTGGTTCCTGTCGTTCGGCGGCGGCTTGACGCTGCTCGCTTACCCCGACCCACCGAGCCCACCCGGCGTGCATCACCGGACAGGTCACGCGTCCAATTGTCTACAGGTTGAATCTGACGCTGATTCTGCGGGAGCCAAGACGACCGTCGCCGACTAACCCGTGTCTCCTGCCTCGAAGTGCCCGACTGCCGCTACTCGCGAGCGTAAACAAGCATCTCACGCCCGTCCTCGAAGATAACCCGCTGCAACCGGATAATTCGCTGTCCGTCGCTGAACTGATGGCCGATACCGGAGATTACCTCCCCGCCCTCCAACGTGTCACGGCTCCATCCGTTGGCCACCATGCGGTTGATGGCGGGGCCACCCACCTGCCACCGTTCCACCTCACCGTCCTCGGTGGTGACGTCGAGCTGAATCATCGGGTGAGGGTTCTGCCATGCAAACGAGACCACTGTGCCCTGGACGGTGACAAGCGTCGACATATCCACCGGCCAACGGTGATGCGCCATCAGGGGCGCCGTGAGAACCAGCACGCCGACGGCGCCGAGTGCGAACGTCGTGAACCTGCGCATCGCGGACACCTCGGCCTGGATGACTCCGGATTTCGAACGGGCTTCGATGATGCCACCGGAGAATCTACCGCACTCGGCGTCCGACATCAATTGGACTTCCACCCATGATGATGCGCTACGTACTACGACCAGCTGCGGTTCGTACGCCTCGTCAAAAAAGGGGTCTTCAATCCTGGCCGCCATCGCGACGATGACGTACCCGGTCGGCGGGGACTGAACAGCCGTGCTTCCCTTGTGCTAATCTCCGCGCACGCCACCCTGGCGGAACGGCGTGGCCTACATCCGGAGGATTGAGACCATGAGAACACTCGGCCTTGTAATCGCCCTCGCGGTCGCCATCGTTGCGTTCAGCCCGTCCGAGGCCAGCGCGCAGGACGGCGCCCCGATGGGGTTCTTCGTCACCAGCATAGGGCCAGGTGACGGCGGCAACCTCGGTGGTCTAGCGGGGGCCGACGCTCACTGCCAGATGCTGGCCGACACGGCTGGCGCGGGCGACCGCACCTGGCGTGCCTACCTGAGCGCAGCTGTTGCAGGCGGCCGTGGCGCGCCGCCTCAGGCGGCGGTCAATGCCCGGGACCGCATCGGCAGCGGTCCCTGGTTCAACGCTAACGGGCAGCTGATCGCCTCGAACATCGACGATCTGCACCTCGACCGGAACAACATCCGGAAGCCGACGGCGGTCAACGAGAACGGCGACGAAGTCAACGGTTCGGGTGACCAGCCGAACCAGCACGACATCCTCACTGGCTCGGACTCGATGGGCCGCATCGCCACAGGCTCGGCCGCCGTGGTGACGTGCAACAACTGGACGAGCAACTCGCCTGACAACCGCGCGATCGTGGGGCATCACGACCGCCTGGGTGGCGGCAACGCGTCGTGGAATGCGACGCACAGCTCGGCCGGTTGCTCGCAGGAGAACCTCGTGCAGACGGGCGGCAACGGCCTTTTCTACTGCTTCGCAGCCGACTAGCGCACCCCAGGCTCCGACCATCGGCCCCGTGGTGGCCGGTGGTCGGAGCTTCCTCCCGGGCCGCCCTTCAGACTTGCTTAAGGCACGCCTGAGTCTGCCTGACACAATCGACGTGCGCACACGGGGGAACGAGGGTAGTGCCCGTCGCACAACAGCGCATGCACCTCGGCGCCACGAAACGTGAGGGCCGATGCCAGCCAGGGTGACAGCGTGGGCGTAGACCTCGATGGACGAGGCCATCAGCACCCGCGGCCATCAACGGGCAGTACCGTGCGTCGCCGCCATGCTGACCCGCTCGTCGACACGAGGGGTCGCCAGTCGATATGCACACCGCGACGAGCGTCGGCCAGGTAGCTCGCCCGCCAGAGACGGGGGTATCGGCCGATGCCACGCTTCACCGGGCGCGATCCTCCCGGTTCGCCGCGACCCCGCCGACCGGCTCGTTCCGCCTCTCAAGCAGACGAACAAACGCCTCGGGGCCTGGCAGCGCCTCCAACGCACACCAAGGCCGGTGGGACGTCAGCTCGTCGAGGCCGTAGTCGCCGGTCGCCACGGCGATCGTCCGGGCGTCGATGGCGCGCGCACACTCGATATCGTGCGGCGTATCACCGATCACGTACACCCCGTCGCGCGCTACGGGGCCACCCCCGCGCGCCAGCTCAAGCGCACGCACGGCAATGCTAGCCCGGCCGCCGGTGTCCACAGAGAAGGCGCCGGAGGGGAAGAACTCCATCAGTCCGTAGTGCGTGAGCTTGGCGCGCGCGCCTCTCGGCGTATTGCCCGTGAGCAGGTAGGATCGGACGTCTGGCCGCTCGGCACGCAGGTGCTCGAGCACCTCGCGCACGTTGTCCAGCACCCGGCCCCGCCTGCGCGGGAGGCTCACCGACAGCCGCTCCTCGTAGCAGCGGACCAGCGCCTCGAACGATGCATCGTCGGCATCGATCCCGAGCAGCTCGAACGTGCGTACGGCGATCTGGTAGTCAGTGTACCCGGCCGTGCGCAGCGACCCGCGCAGGTCGAACTCCCGCCCCGTAACGGCCTTGACGGCATCGTTCCAGGCGATCAGCCCGGCCTTCTCCGTGGTCAGCAGCGTGCCGTCGATGTCCCAGAACAGCACCGTCATTGCGGCACCCTGTCGCCCTGCACGGCAGCGCCCCGGCACATCCGCACCAGCGCGCGCTCGACCGCCGCGACATCGAGGCCGTGGCGCTCGAGCACCTCGTTGTTGGTGCCCCACTCCGGCAACTCCTCAACGCCGAGCCGCACAACGTGGGGCACCGGGCCGAGCCCGAGACTGGCCGCGGCCAGCATCTCGCACTGGCCGCCGTTGACGTCGTGATTGTCGAGTGTGACGATCGCGCGATGTACGCCGATCTCGTGTAGCCATCTCAAATTGACCCTGTTCAGCCAAGGCAAGTTCACCACGCGGACGCCGCACCCGCCGGCCTCGCAGATCTGCGGGGTCGCCTTGAACACGTCGACCAGCAACCAGGGGCCGTAGGCGAACACCACCGCGTCGTCACGACCCACCCCGCTCCTCCCGTGCGTCGATCTGTCGCGCACAATCGATCGACGCCAGCATGGTGGTCATCTGGCTTTCGTTGATGACCGGGCCGAAATCGTCATCATGTGCCGTACCGACCTTGAGGCGGCGCGTGGCCTCCAGGAGCCGGTCGTGGAGTGCCTCGTAGACCGGCCGCCATCTACGCGTGCGCGCCAGCACCGGCTGACAGCCCGTCCCGCACAATTGCGGCAATCGTGTCGATCTGTACGTCGGTCAGCTCGGGGAACACGGGTAGCGACAGCACGTCACCGGCCACGGTTTCCGAGACGGGGAAACTGCCCGGACCGTACCCCAAGTCCCGGTACGCCGGCTGCAGGTGCACCGGGGCCGGGTAGTGCACGCCCGACTGCACCTGCCGGTCAAACAGATGGGCACGCCACGCATCGCGCTGTGGCAGGCGCACCACAAACAGATGATAGACGTGCCGTACGTCGGGGCGTTCGGGCAGGGGCTTGGCCCCGGTGCCGACAAGCGCGCGCCGGTACGCGGCGGCCCGGGCACGACGCGCCTCGGTCCAGTCCTCAAGATGTCGCAGCTTCACGCCAAGCACGGCACCCTGAATGCCGTCCATTCTGGCGTTGAACGCGCGAATCGAGTGCTCGTAAGGCACGCGCTCCCCCCAAGCGCGCAACAGCCGCAGCGTGTCAGCGTACTCCGGGTTGGCCGTCACCACCGCCCCGCCTTCGCCAGCCGCCCCGAGGTTCTTGCCGGGATAGAAGCTGAAGCAGCCGAGATCGCCCATTGAGCCGACACGGCGCCCCTTGTACTCCGCCCCGTGCGCCTGGGCGGCGTCCTCAATGACGATGAGGTCGCGCTGGCGGGCCACTTCGAGGATGGGGTCCATGTCCGCAGGCTGTCCGTACAGGTGCACGGGGATCACGGCCTTCGTGCGCGCCGTTACGGCCGCCCCGATTGCTGCCGGGTCCATCGTGCAATACCCCGGCTCGATGTCGACGAAGACGGGCCGGGCGCCCGCGTGCTCGATCGCCGCCACCGTGGCCACAAACGTGAAGGGCACCGTGATTATCTCGTCACCCGGGCCGATCCCCACCGCCCGCAGTGCAAGGTGGAGCGCGCTGGTGCCCGAGTTAACGCCGACTGCGTGAGGCACGCCGCAATAGGCGGCAAAGTCGCGCTCGAACGCCTCGACCGTGGGACCCAAGACGAATTGCCCCCTTTCGAGCACGGGCGTGATCGCCGCCTGGACTTCTTCCGCGATGCCGCGGTACTGCGCCTTAAGGTCGACAAGGGGAATCATTGCCGCACCACCGCGCCCCGTTCGGCCATCGAGCAGCCGGCGGCCTCGAACAGCCGCCCCAGCTGGTGGTCCGCCTCGTCGTCGGTGTCCGGGGTGGCACCCTGCTCGACGCTGTCGATGAAGCGCTCGACCGCGAGGGCTGCGGCCCTGGCGAATTGCGGCGCCCACATGCCGCCGGTCCAGTAGCCGACGAGCATCTGGTACTCGTTCTCGAAATTCGGATCGACCGAAATACCCCGGTCGTACATCTTGATCATCTCGCCAAGCGCCAGCAGCATCACGCCTCGGTTCCCCCTAGGCTCCAATCAAGCTTCCAGATTGCCAACCTTGTCGACCCGGTCGCCGGGTCGCGGGCTGCAGGCCCGGCGGCGCCATAGGTCTGGAACGACGGCGCATTGTAGACCACGAGCGAGTACTTCCTCGGGGCGTTCTACCGGTGCATCATCAGGCCCACCGACACGGTATACGGCAGTTCGGCGAGCAGGTTGCCCGGAATCTTGGCCAGCGCCTTGTACACTCCCTTACGGCGGATCTAGTGCAACTCGTCATCGGCCGTTGGGAAGATCAGCAGCCCCTTGGTCCGCAGCTCCAATGCCGCGCGCACCGACGCCTTGTCCTTGTCCATGCGGAACCGGAGCTCACGAACACGTCCTCGGCCACGGGTGCGTCACCGGCGGTGGCCAGCCCACTGACATGATCTCCCGCATGTGGTTCGACCGGCGGCGGCGTGCAGACAGCGTTACGTCGGCGTGTATCTGGGTGGCGTTCTGGTACTCGTCGACCACCTCTTCCGGCTGTTCGGCCCGGACGATCTAGTCCGCATTGAACCAGAGCACATAGTTGCACACCCGCAGTATCGCGTCTCAGCGTCCGTGAGCCTTGACCGTGGCCTGTGTTTCGCGCTCGATGTCCCGCCGTCGCAGCGCCTCGCGCTTGTCGTGCATCTGCTTGCCGCGCACGAGCGCCAACGTCACCTTCACGCGGCCCTTCCTGAGATACACGTTCAGCGGTACTAGCGTAAGACCCTTGCGCGCCACGAGCCCCGCGATCTTGCGGATCTCGTGGGCATGCAGCAGGAGCTTGCGCTGGCGCCGTTCCTCGTGCCCGGCGTAACCCGTGTGGCTGTAGGGACTAATGTGCACGTTCATCAGCCACCCCTCGCCATCTGTCACGCGCGCGTAGGCGTCGCGGAGGTTCACGCGGCTCTCGCGCACCGCCTTCACCTCGGTCCCCAGCAACGCCACGCCCGCTTCCCAAGTCTCAAGGACGTGATAGTCGTGCCGGGCCTTCCGGTTCTCGGCGATGAAACGCTGCATCTTCTCGCGCGTGGATTTCGCTTTGGCGGTCACGTGAAGGCCAGTATAGCGGGCGGTAACCGGGAGAACCGGCCGCGTTCGAGTGGTATTGTCCGACACCCCTCGAACCGCAACGAACCTACCGCATACGTTCAATCGATGAGGAAATCGTTCAAGGATTACGGGCAGTCTGGGTAAGGCGTACTCGCGGAGCTCCATAAGAAAGATCGACGACCAGCTGCACCAGATGGGCAAGCAGGCCGAGCATAGCAGCTGGAAGGTCCGGGGAAGGCCTCGCCGTGCTCGTGCGGCTACAGCCCGCGCAGAGCCTGGCCCCAGCATTTCTCGATCATCGTACGCCGTACAAGGACTAGCCGACGCTACGAGCGATACTCGAGGATGGACTGCTCCATCACACCGCCTTCATCCCGAAGACTCCGGTCATGCTCCGTTTCTACCAGCAGCTGCTGCTGCCGGGGCTGACGTCGGCAGCAGGATGCACGGACTACGGAGCGGACATCTGGGCCGACTTCGTAGAAGCGATGCTCCAGCGGCTGCGACGAGGCGCGCGGCTGGCGATCAAGCTGGCACCGATGGTTGATGAGCTGATCGTCACATGTCAGCTACTCGTCCTGCGGCGGAACGACGCTCACGCGGGCTGACGTCCTCTACAAGGTGCCGCGATCGGCGCCGCGGGCGAGCCGCGCCGCCAGCAGCACCGCCTCGATCATGCTCGACGGGTCGGCGCGTCCCCTGCCGGCAATGTCGTACGCCGTGCCATGATCGACTGAGGTGCGCACGATCGGCAGTCCGAGCGTGACGTTGACGGCCTTGCCGAAGGCGGCCAGCTTCACCGGGATCAGGCCTTGGTCGTGGTAGCAGGCGATCACGGCGTCGAATTCCCCTCGTATCGCGCGCAGGAACACCGTGTCGCCGGGCAGCGGGCCGTCAACGTCGATCCCGCTGGCCCGAGCCACGGACACGGCAGGTTCGAGGCTCCTTGCCTCCTCGTCTCCCATCAGGCCCTGCTCGCCTGCGTGCGGGTTGAGACCCGCGACCGCGAGCCGGGGGAAGGGGATGCCGAAACGCGGCAACTCACGCGCGGTGAGCGCGATCACCCGGCTCACCCGTTCGGCCGTCAATTGGCGCGGCACCTCCGCCAGGGGCACGTGGATGGTCGCCAGCACCACCTTTAGCGGCTCCGACCAGAAGAGCATCGCGACGTCAACGGCACCGGTCAGGTGTGCGAGGAGCTCCGTGTGACCCTTCCAAGGAAAGCCTGCCAGCGCGAAGGCGTGCTTGCTGATCGGGGCGGTGGCCACGGCCCCGACGGCGCCCGAGCAGGCATCGGCGACGGCGACCTCGATCGCCTCGTAGGCCGCATGCCCCCCCTCAGCGGTCGGCCCCGGCTCGAACGTCGCCCCGTCTGGCGGGCCGTAGAGCACCGGATCGCACACCGCCCGCACCCGGGCATCTTCGACGGCCAAGCGCGCGATTTCGGGTCCGATGCCGGCGGGGTCGCCTGTGGTCAATGCCACTCTGGGACGCATTCGCTCAGGTCGCGGCGCGGGTTACAGCTGCACGGCGAGCCAGTCTGTCACGATCTTCGGGCTCGCGTTGCGATCGAGCGCGCCGAGCGCACGGTCGACGATGTCGAACGCGCGGATCGCCCGATCTGGACCGAATCCCGCGGCCAGCCGCTCGAGCTGCACCGCGGCGTCGGCGTTCACCAGGCGCTCGGCTCCGGCACCCGAGGCTAACACACAGACGTCACGCAGCATCGAGGAGACGGCCCGCAGGCACGAGGCGAGTTGGTCGCGTTCCTCGGCCGTGGTGCGCCGCTTCCCCCCAGCCAAGCCCTTGATCGCTTTGATCCGGCGTGATGGATCGGAGGTCCGCACCACGCGCCAGAGCAGTTCCCGTGCCGCATCGCGCGCAGCGGTCAGATCGGCGACCGCGAGCACCAGCGCGCGCCCCACGCTCCCTTCGGCATCGGCGGCCGTAACCTCGGCATCCCGCGCGGCAACCCCGTGGTCCCGGACGAGCACCTCGGCCACCTCAACCGGTGTCAAGATCCCGAACCGCAGACGTGAGCACCGCGACCTGACGGTCGGCAGCAGGGAGTCGGGCACGGCCGACACCAAGACAAACACCGACGCTGACGGCGGCTCTTCGAGTGTCTTGAGCAAGGCATGCTGCGCCTGCGGCACGAGCGCCTCAGCATCGTCGATGACGACCACACGCCGCTGGCCCTCGAAGGGCCGATAGTTCGCGCGGTCGATTGCGTCACGCACCTGCTCGATCCTGATCACGTCCGTGTCGCCGGGCTCGAGCACCAGCACATCCGGGTGCATCCCGTCACCGATCCGGCGACACGCGTTACAAGTGCCGCATCCGTCCCGCTCAAGCGAATCACCCGCGGCGGCATCCATCGGCTTCAGACAGTTGAGCGTCTGCGCCAGGGCGATCGCGGTCCGGCGCTTGCCGACGCCGGCCGGGCCACCCAGCAACAGGGCCGAGGGTAGCGTCCCGCGCGCGGCGGCGCGCGCCAGCAGGGCGATGAGGTGGTGGTGGCCGACTATCGAGGCAAGGGGCACGGGCGTAACAATTCCGACTCCCGTATTATCGCCGCCGGGACGCGCCAGATGGACACGCGAAGACCCCAAACGTCCTCGCCGACGATATCTCCACGCCGCTGTACACGGCGTTGATCTGAGCGCCGCTCAGCCCTCAGCCAGCAGATGCGGACGGCACCACGACGTCCAGCTGGACGAACCCGACCGCCGGATCGTCCTCGGTGGCCTCTCACATGAACCGGCTCCCTAGCGAAACTGCCAGCCGTCTGGCGCAGCCATCGGGCACGACGAGACGAGGACTGGTCGTACCGATCAGACAACCGGTCGCCAGGTCCGGCGTGTGGCCGACGAACCACGCGTCATGGTACGCGGTGGTGATGCCGGTCTTGCCAGCGGCTGGCACATGAAGCCGAGCGCCAGCGCCGACCGGCCCGTGCCAGTGTCAACACGTTGCGGAGCATCGAGGTCAGCAGGAACACCGTGGCGGGGCTGGACCGCCTGCCCCCTAGGCCTCGTGCGCAAACGGGGCGAGCTGCTGCATGAGGGAGCGGCCGCTCTTGGCCAAGGGTCGCTGCCTAGGATTGCTCACAGCGGCACCGGCCACGCGGACCAAGCCGAACCCGCGTCGCTCGAAAAAGCACCGGTCCTCGGCGGCCAGCGGCACACCGACCAGGTACGATACACACCCCGGCCAGCGGCACGTCGATGCGCTGCTCGCAGAATGATGCAGGCTGGAGCCGGGTCGATCAAGTACCACCATGACCTGGGACGATCTCGCCCATGCGCAGCAGCGCCTCGGTGCTGGGCCAGCCGGCAACGCCTGCGAGGAAGGTGCTCACACGGTGTGGGAGCGATCCCGAAGCACCGCATGCGCCGTGCTGGAGCACATGCCAGTGCCGGTCGATGGCAACATACGGCGGGTAAGCAGGGGCAAGGATCGGGCTAGCGTCGCGTCCCGTAGCGCCGGCCGTGCGGGAGCCCTGCTCAGGCTGACGCTAGCGGGAACTTTCGGAGAACTTTCTTCTCGGCGCGCACTTCTACACGGGGTCGGGTGGCGGCCGCCGCCCGCCCACGGCGCGCATCACGTGGTCGAGGGTGATCACGCCCTCGACACGGCTCACCCGCTCGCGGCTGACCACCGGCAGCAGGCCCTCGCTCTGCGACAAGCGCTCGAGCACCACCTCCATGGGATGGTCCGGGTGCACGTGCAGCAACCGCTCGTCGACCAGCGACACGACAGGATTGGCTGCACGCCCGGCACCGATGGCCTCCGTTAGGCGCGACGAGCCGACGACACCGGCCAGCGCGTCGCGTGTGCCCACCAGCACGGACTGCTGGCTCGCTGCCAGCGTGCGGTGCACCTCCTCGATGGAGCGGTCCGCGGGCACGAACATCAACTCGGGCGACATCACGTCGCGCGCCATGCGCTGCTTGGCACCGGCAATGGCGGCCGCCGAGGGCAGGTGGACATCGTCCTGCTGCAGCAGCGCGTTGTAGACCGGCACTGGTTGGTACCGCCGCGAGATCATGTAGCTCAGCAGATTGGCCACCATCAGCGGAACGAAGATCTGATAGTCCTGCGTCATCTCGAAGATCATGAACACCGAGGTCATCGGCGCTCGGATGATCCCGGCAAAGAGCGTCCCCATGCCCACGAGCGCGTACGCGCCGGCCGCGCCCGTTGGAAACGGCGCGAACTGGTTGACCAGCATTCCAACCGCGCCACCGACCATGGCACCCATGAAAAGGCTGGGCGCGAAGATGCCGCCAGCGTTGCCCGAGGCGTACGAGACCATCGTCGCCACCAGCTTGACCGCCCCGAGCAGCAGCAGCGTGCGGAAGACCATCCCGCCGTTGAGCGCTTGGTCCACGTACTCGTAGCCAACACCCATCACCTCGGGCACGACGAGCAGGATCGCGCCGATCACGATGCCGCCCATCGCCGGCTGCAGCACCCGCGTCCGCGTCGGCATGTCCATGAAGCGGCGGCGCATCGCAAGCAGGCCTTTGCAGAAGCCGAGCGAGACGATACCGCCCACCACGCCGAGCAGCGCGTAGGCACCGATCTCGGCCGGGTGCACCAGCTCGTAGGTGGGCACGGCGAACAGCGGCTCGTTGCCGAGCAGCGCGCGGGCAACGACCACCGACGCCACCGACGCCACGACTGTCGAGCCGAGCAGCGCCGCGTTCATGTCGCCAATCAGCTCCTCAAGCGCAAAGATGACGGCGGCCACTGGCGTGTTGAACGCCGCCGACAGCGCTCCGGCCGCGCCGACCGGCACAAGGTCCTTGATCCGTGCCGGCGGCAACCGCAGCCAGCGCCCGACCGCCGAGGCCATCCCCGCACCGATCTGGACCGATGGTCCCTCGCGGCCCATCGAGTGGCCCGACCCGATGCAAAGCACACCCATCAGGAACTTGCCGATCGGCACACGCAACGGGATTGCGCCGTTCTTCAGATGATAGGCGGCCTTGGTCTGGGGCACGCCGCTGCCGCGGACGCCGGGAAACACGTACTGGAGCAGCACGCCGGTTACGATCGAGAACAGCACCGGCACTAGGAACAACCGGGCGCTGGACGGCGCGAAGCCGAACAGCACGCGCCCGACGCGCTCGATGGCCAGGGCGAAGAGCGTCGCCGACAGCCCGGCCAGGATGCCGATGACGATCGTCAGCGCGATGAACAGCTGGTTCTCGCGGAGGCGGAGCTCGGGAAGGCTGGGGAGCGAGGGGCCGTTCACGACGATTCGGCGCTGCTGAGGCGGCCGATAATCTCCAGCGCCCGGTCGAGTGCCGTCGGCGCGGCGCACACGCGGCCAGCCGCCCGCTCCACGCGCATCACGAGGTCGATGCCGGTTTCGACCGTGTCGGACGAGTCGCGGAAGGCGGCTGGCTCGAGCAGCGGTGCGAAGTCTTGCACCTCCTTCTGCACCAGAGCCAGCGCGGGGCTCACCGAGATGTCGTCGGCACACGCAGCAAGCCGCTCGCGCACGCGTTCCACGTTGGCGATCAGGCGTTGCCGACGCTGCTCGGTCGACAGTCGTGCAGCGAGGGGATCGCGCAAGAGCACAAAGTCGGAGACAGCCAGCAGCTCCTCGACCTCGGGCAGATTGTCAGGCACGCGTGCCAGCAAGTCGCGCGCCCGCGCGAAGTCGTCGAGTGCGAAGGCCGCGCGCCCGGCACCGGCGAACGCGTCGTCATTCTCCGGATCGGTCTCGATCGCCAGCGTGTACAGGTCCAGGGCGCGCCTCGGGTCACCGGCGGCCATGAATAGCCCGGCCGACTCAATCTGCCAGTCTACCGTGTCTGGCATGTTGTCGGTGAGCGCGAGAATCTCGGCCAGCGCGGTGCTCTCCTCGCCCCGGTCGAGCAAGTAGCGGATCAGTTCCACGCGCAGCCGGCTCCGGTCCTCAGCCCGGGTCTCGGGCCACACGCCGTAGAGCGCGCTCTCATAGTAGCGCACCGCGGCGTCGAGACTGTCACCCCGCGCCTCCAGGCGGGCCAGCTCGACGTTGATCTCGGGGTCTTCGGGCAACAGCTCGCGCAGTTCGAGGAGCTCGGCGCGAGCGAGGTTGTCTTGTCGCCCCGCCGCCAGTGCCCGTGCCAACGCGAGCCGGTACTCCTCGTTCTCGTCGTCGATGAACGCGGCCCGGCGCAGCGATTCGATGGCCGCCTCGGTGTCGCCTTGGTCGAGCGTGGCTAGGCCCGCCTCGTACCAAGCGGCCGCGTCACGCAGGAAGAGCTCGCGGTTACTTGCGGCGGCCTCGTTGGTAACGAGGAAGACCACGACGGCAATGGCGCACAGCGCCAGCAAGATGATGATGTCGCGATGTATGAAGCGGAAGTGCCGATCGGCCAACGCTCACCAACCCCTAGATGATCGGCCCGGTGGCGGCCGGAGCCGCCTGCCAGCCTACCACACCGGCACCCGTGCATCACCAAGGGCATCTAACGGGACAGCTCCGACCTCGTTGCCACTGTCCCCGCAGCCTGTCTCTCGAACTGGTGGTTGTGAGTGATACGGCTCGGGTCTCCGGTGCCAGCGCCAAGAGCGTAAAGACGACCCCACGCCGTCCGCCAACGGATCCGGTCCGTGCTGGATTGGGCGATCGCGATGGACATGCGGAACGACAACCAGCGGGCCATCACCGAACGCGCAAACTGTTCGAGCACTGTGCTTGTGCCGAACGCAGGGCGCGGACGACTGGCCAATGATGAACAGCACGGCGATGGCGTGCACGCGCGATCTGTCCGACTCGAGCGCCAAAGAACTGGGCGCCCTGGCGGCCACGCCGTCAGATGAGGAGACATTCGCTGATGCACGTCTACCCCGATCCGGCCTCGCAGTGCGGCCACCGAATGGCGGTGCAGGGGTTCCCGATCCCGACTCCGGCCGACAACTGCATCAACGTCAGCTTGTTCAGGATGGTCACGTCGCACTGCCCTCCGTAGCCCCGCGAGAGCCACCTCCCGTTGCTCGGCAGGCTTGACCACCGCCTCTTGTTGACGTCGCGCGCGTGCTTCGACGCGTCGCAGACACCACGCTTCCGCATCCGGCCCGGCAACTCAGCCGTATGAACCACTCGTTAGATCGTGCTGGTGCAGTGCACGGCGGCGGCAATGCGGAGCGGAGTCGCTCTCCGACGAATGGCCCGCCGTCACACGAGCGGCCGGCTGTCCACGGTCACGGTGAGCACATCGACATCGTAGAACTGTTCGTGGCGTACGTTCTTCGCTACATGGCGCAGCAGGCGCGGCCCGATATCATCCAGTACTATGGCATCCTCCTTCAGCTCGCCGAGCCGTACTTCGAGATTGGCGCTGTCAGGGCCGCTGACGAACTCGATTTGGAGCAAGTCGTCGATCGGCCGCACCGCGACGCGGACTGGTCGGGGCTCCGACTCGGCCTGTTGTTCGAGCAGGTACAAAAATGCTTCCTCCCCCGCCAGCTCGAGGCGGTTGATGGCGGCTTCGTCCCAGCCCGCCCTTTCCGCAGCCGAATCCAGCGCCGAGCGCAGCGTCGAGAGCGACCTTATGGTGGGTTCCAGCAGGACGAGCCGACTGCGGTACCGAAGCGAAACCAACACCGTTAGGGCCATGGCAACGAGGCCGCCACCTGCCATGCCGTTGTCGAGTATCCCTCGGGACCAGTCCGGCAGATGGTCGGGGAAGATGACTCCGTACTGGAAGCCAAGCCCCATCCAGAACGAGATGCAAACGATGAGGCCCTTCTCGTAGTCGAATCCGCCCGACGTGACCATGCGCACGCCCTGACGGAAGAGCAGCACGATGAATATGAGGAGGTATGCTCCGGCGACCGGGTCGGGCACCAGCCGTACCAAGGCCGGCAGCTTCGGTACGAATGCAGCCAGGACGATCATGATCCCGCCATAGAGGGCCACGCGTCGTGCGGCGACACCCGTGAGGTCAGGAATGGAGATGCTCGTGGAATACGTGGTGTTCGGAACCGTGCCTGCGAGACCTGACAATAGATTGCCGACGCCGTCCGCGTTCAGTGCGCGTTGTACGACCTTGAAGTCAACCGGGACCGCCGTGCGGTGGGACACCCGTTGTATTGCGATCGCGTCGCCATAGGTTTCGATGGCGCCGATGACCGTAACGATGAAGAAGGGAACCAGTAGACCGAAGAACCGCCCGTCGAATGAGAGATCGAGACCGGGCCACCCGCTCCGCGGCAGGCCGAACCAGCTGGCATTCGCGACGGACCCCCAGTTCACCATGCCGAGCAGGCCTGCGACGCCGGTGCCCACAACAATACCGATGAGCGGCGCCCACAGGCGAGTCGCACCACGGCCATAAAGCGAGACTAGGGTGATCGTCAGGAACGTGGCGCCGGCCACCAGCGGAAGGCCCAAGGAGTTGGGATCGACTCCGGAAGGAACATTCGCCAACAAGTCGGTCGAGATGGGAAAGACGTTGACGGCAAGTAGCATGATTACCGTCCCGCCTACCGTCGGCGTGATCAGCCTGCGGAAGAGTGACAATCGGGCGGAGAGCAGAAGCTGCACGAGCGCGGCGATCGCCACCAAAGTCGCGAGCAGTGGCAGGCCGCCCGCGACGACGGCTGCCGCCGAGACGCTGATGAAGGCTCCGGAAGTGCCCATGTACAGCGGATACCCGGCGCCTATCGGCCCCACCGGCCGGGCCTGCAGGATGGTCGAGAGTCCGCTGACAAGCAGCGCCGCGAAGACCGCCCACTCCACCCCCTCCAGGTAGTTCGCAGCGTTGAGCACGATGATCGGAGTGAGGATGATGCCGGTCAGGACAAGCGTGACAACCTGGAGACTGAGGCCGAGTGTGAGTGCCTGCGACGGCGGTTCGTCCACGGCGTAGCGTAGGCGAGGATTCGAGGTCGATTCCTGGAGTTTGCTCATCGATCCTTCGCTCCAGCGGGTTGGTAGGAACGGTGTTCGGGGGCGTGGGCGGTCTGCCCAACGTAGAGGGGCACGAGCGCGCAGGGCCGCTTCACACAATCGCGTGAGAGATCGATGACGTAGATGGTGTAGGTGCGAGGGGGACAACGGGCTTTCACACGCACGGTACTCTTCCTTATCGACAGTTCCCGCGTTCGTGACTCTCGACCTACAGACTCAGGTCGCGCCCGCTGGCTTTGATGAACTCCTGTTTGAGTTCGTCGTAGGTGTGCACGGCCGGGTACTGAGGAACCCCCCTGATGACGTTGTCCGGCGCCTTGAACAGGATGCCGGCGTCTGCCTCGCTCAACATGGTCGTGTCGTTGTAGGAGTCTCCGGCCGCGATCACGCGGAAGTTCAGCGCCTTGAACGCCCTTACGCACTGGCGTTTGGCGTCGGGCTGGCGTAAGGTGTAGTCGGTTACCTTACCGGACGCGTCGACCATGAGGTTGTGGCACAGCAGCGTCGGCCACCCGAGCTGCTGCATCAGCGGTGCCGAAAACTGGTAAAAGGTGTCGGAAAGGATGATCACCTGGAACCGCACGCGCATCCAGGCCACGAAGTCGACCGCGCCGTCCAGCGGGCGCAACTCGGCTATGACTTCCTGAATCTGCGGCAAGCCCAGGCCGTGCTCGTCGAGCAAGTTCAGACGCTGCTGCATCAACACGTTGTAGTCGGCGATGTCGCGGGTGGTGGCCCGTAACTCGTCGATACCGGTGCGCTCGGCGAAGGCGATCCAGATTTCGGGGACGAGTACTCCCTCCAGATCCAGGCAGGCGATCTCCATAACTCTGGAATTCTACTCGTCGACCGGCACGTCGAAGTGATGGATATCCTCGCGTGTGCCCAGTGACTCGTACAACCGGATGGCTGGATCGTCACCGCGGTCGGCCTGCACATAGATCACCCACGCCCCTCGCCCGCGTGCGATCGGCCTGAGCGCCTGAATCAGGCCCGTGGCAACGCCTTGCCGCCGATGACTCCGGGCCACGGCCAGGTCGTAGATGTAGATCTCGCTGCGCACCTGCTCGGGCTTGTCGAGCACGTAGGCTGTCAGGCCACCGACCACGCGGTCGCCGGCCAGCGCGACTAGGGCGATGAAGGTGTCCCTGCAGAGCATAGCTTCGAGGTAGGCGTCGTCCGGTACGGCACCCTGATAGATTTCGGGCTCCTCGAATGCCTCACCGAAGAGCCGCATGAGCCTTCTGAGCAGGGAAAGGTCCGCTGGCGACAGGAGCCGTGTCTCCACTGCGGGCACCACTCGACGCTAGAACTCACCTGCCCCGAGCGCGACCGCCCGGCCTAGATATGAGATGCTGCGGATGCCGCGCCCTTCTCGTTGTCGACGACCAGCACGTGGTGAATCCGCTGGGACACCATCATCCGGGCGGCCTCGCGGATATCGGCATCCGGCGCCACCATGGTGGGTGACGTCGGCAATCATGATGTCACGCACGCGCATGGCTCCAAGGGCTCAGCCACCTCGTCGCTGATCCATTTGACCATTTCGAAGTCCGGCAAGGGATGTCAGTGCCGATGTCCGACCTCTGAATGTCCGAGACGTACTCCGCCCGCGTCCGCGCCACCACGAGCTGCCGGACAATGTCCGACCGCGACACAACGCCGACCAGCAGCCCGTCCTGCACCACGACCGCACTGGTCACGCGCTTGGCGTTACCGCTCCAGCTCCACCAGCCGCATGCTGGGCGCCACGGTGGGGCCTCGCTCGTCATCTGCTCGGACACCTGCATCTCGATCCAACCTCGCAGGCACGAAGGGCGCGGCCGGCCGTGTCGGCGCGCGCCCTGCTGCGTCGAAGGCCGAAACCCTCGTGACACAGTCGCGTCGACTACCGCTTGTCGACAACGACCTCGCCGCCCAAGATCGTGACCTCATTGGTCAGCATCCCATAGATGTTGTACGTCGGGTCGCCCGACAGCATGATGATGTCGGCGATCTTGCCCAACTCAAGCGTTCCGATCTCGTCCTCCATCCCGACGAAGCGCGCCGAGTTGGGACCCATGATCCGGAAGATGTCCTGCATCGAGAACACGATGCTGAACGACTTCAACTCGTGCTCGAGCACCACGATGTCGTCGTAGTTCTGGTCGGTCGAGAAAGAGATCGTTCCGTGGTTCGGGTCGGCATCCCAGAAGCGGCGGGCGTTGATGATCGTGTAGCCGCCCTCGGTGCCGAGCGCCCGGCCCTGGGGATCGCGATTGGCACCAGCCAGCGCCTCGGGCCACATTTCCCCGTCGCGGAAACGCGGCGTGTTGTCACCCGGGAACTGGACGGGCGCCGGCGCCGGCGACTCGCGGCCGATGATCGGCGCGCCGAACGCGATCAGCCCCGAGATGATGGCGCCGTTCTCGGCGATCACGCGGGCCTCGTCGAAGCCGGTGAAGTCCTTGTTTGGCAGGTGCACGAGACGCGTGACGCCGGCCTCAACCGCCGCCACCGTGGCGGGCGTGCTGACCGCGTGCACGTTGACCTGCACGCCAACCTCGGCGGCCTCCTCGAGGATGGCCCGCAGCACGGTGATTTCCGACTGTGGCGGCGCCGGCTCGGGCGTCAAACCGATCTCGCCTGTGTGGAACACGCCCATCTCGGCCAGTGCGCGCACTTGGGCGCGCGCCTCGGCCGGTGTCTGCCGCAGGTTGACGCTACCGGACGGAATCAGGCGCGGGCCGAGCACGGCCCCACTCGAAATGCGGGTGCTGAGCTCGAGGTTCGTCTCGGGATTCCCGCCACCGTTCAGGATGGTGGTATAGCCCGCCTCGAGCAGCGACCGCATCTGCGGCTCGAAGTCCTCGCTGTCGCGGATGTGCTTGTGGCCGTCGACGAAACCGGCCATGGCCGTCAGGCCCGTGCCGTCGATCACCTGGCCGACCGTCTGTGCGGGGGCACCGGCAGTCACCGAGGAGATCCGCCCGTCCTGAACCACGATCGAGCCGTTCTCGATGATCTGGTCGGGCGTGACAACGATTCTGGCATTGGTGATGGTGAGATCCTGGGCCATCGCCGGCGCGGCCAGCGCCACCAGCAGGCCGCCAAGGACCATCGAACGAATGGTCATGAGAGCGAGTCGTGTCATAGTGCGTGTTCTCCCCGCGGGCCCTGAGGCTCCGCGAATCCTTCCGGGCGCGTCCCTAGGGTGCTTCCGAACCTCAGCATGCTACGCCGGATCATCGCCTGCTCGCCACGGTTTTTCGGACCGCGCGGCCAAACCGACAGAATATGACCTCATAGCGGGCCTTCGGCGCCTGATCGTCATAGCGTCGTGGCGGTCGAGATGGGGAGCATCGTGCCGCAAGATCCGGCAGGAGGCCTTCGGCAGATTGCATGAATGATCCGATCAGGAGCGAGTACTTAATGCTGTGTCTGCTTCATGAACGGCTGCCCTGCCACAAACCACAGGAACGATTGCACGTCGATATCATCTCTCGGGCTCCGCGTGGTCTGAGCGGCTCCGAGAGTGATGGCTCAGGGTTAACAGTCAATCGTAGGTATCCCATGTCGGTGGGGTGGAATACAGCAGCTTGAACGTGAAGGCTTCAGCGATCTCCTGGACCTGTTTCGGCTTGAGGAACATGTGGCCGTCAGCCTTTGCCGGGAACGGCAGAATTGTCACGCCCGGCCAGTCAGCGCCCGTTTCCTTCCAAGATCCGCTGGCAAGCTGCCCGTGGCGTCGAAGTCAGACGGGGTCGGATTCGTGTGTGTCACGGCGCTGCATTGCCGGCGACTCCTTGTTCGGCTGGTTCTCCGGGGGCATGCGGTTGGCGTGTGTCCTCAAGGTCCGCAGCCCAACCAACCATAAGCCGTCGCGCCGCCACCGCCGTGTAGGCCGCGGTGGGCGACAGCACGACCCCGACCACGCG
>CAZHTD010000029.1:0-36972 GCA_964535675.1 uncultured Bifidobacteriaceae bacterium
CAGGGAGCCGCACGCAGTCCTTCGGCTCCGTGCGTCCATGGTGACTGAGGGCTTCCGAAAGCAGTGTTCCCGTGTCACCAGCAGCAGAACCGCATGCAGACGTTCGACCAGTCGCTCTTTGCCGTGTTCACGCGCGAATTCGTCCCGGAGGAGATAACAGCTGGCATCTAGCGAGTCGTCCGAGAGTCCGCTTCGGTCTGCGCGGCACTCACCGCCCCAGCCATCGAGTGCCACCTGTAGCGCTACCTGCTCGGGCAGAGGTTCGACGCGGATCAGGTCATTGCCACCCTCCGCGCCCGCCCTAGGCTTTGTCTTCGCCGGGCGTTTCTGATGTACTGGCAGGTCGTGACGACCGCGAACGAGATCCGCCGATCGTTTCTCGCCTACTTCGAATTTCGTGGGCACTGCATCGTCCCCAGCGCGCCCTTGGTGTCACACGACGATCCGACACTGCTGTTCAACAACGCGGGCATGAATCAGTTCAAGGACGTGTTCCGGGGACTCGACCCACGGCCCTACACGCGCGCCGCGACCACTCAGAAGTGCATGCGGATCAGCGGCAAGCACAACGACCTCGACAACGTCGGGCCCTCGCTCACCCACCACACATTCTTCGAGATGCTCGGTAACTTCTCGTTTGGCGACTACTTCAAGGCCGAGGCCATCCCGTTCGCTTGGGAGCTACTGACCACCGAGTGGGGCCTGCCCGCCGACCGGCTGCACGTCTCGGTCTTCCGGGGCGATGCCGGCGTGCCCCGCGACGAGGAGGCAGCCCGCATCTGGCGCACGCTCGTTCCGGAGGACCGCCTCGCCGAGCTCAGTGCCGGCGAGAACTTTTGGCAGATGGGCGATTCTGGGCCGTGCGGCCCCTGCTCGGAGATCCACTACTTCCGGGGGGCCGAGCTCCCCTGCGTCGAGGAGACGCGTGGCGGTACCTGTCTCGGTATGGCCTGCGAGTGCAGCCGGTTCGTCGAAATCTGGAACAACGTCTTCATGCAGTACGATCGGCAGACCGACGGCACGCTTGAGCCATTGCCCTCGCCGTCGATCGACACCGGGATGGGACTGGAGCGGATCACAGCACTGCTGCAGGGGCATCAGTCCAACTACGACACAGACCTGTTCACGCCGTTACTCCAGGCGATCGGCGAGCGCGTGGGCCGAACGCACGGCGGCATGCTCGATCTGGCCGACATCTCGATGCGCGTGGTGGCCGACCACACACGCGCGATGACGTTTCTGATCGCCGACGGCGTCGTGCCGTCGAACGAGTGGCGCGGTTACGTACTACGCAAGATCATGCGGCGCGCCATGCGGCACGGCAAGCGGCTGGGCCTCACCGAGCCCTTCCTCCACGGGCTGGTCCCGACGCTGGTGCGAGAGTTCGGAGAAACGTACCCCGAACTAGTGGCCAGCGAGGCGACCGTCACTCGGGTCATCCGCAGTGAAGAGGAGCGGTTTGACTCCGTGCTCACCGCCGGCCTGCCGAAGCTCGAGGAGGTGCTCGACGAGGCAGCCGGCAACGGCGGCGTGGTGTCAGGGGACACGGCATTCCGGCTCTACGACACGTTCGGCCTGCCCCGCGACTTCATCGAGGACATGATCGACGAGCGGCACCTGCGCCTCGATGCGGAAGCCTTCGAGCGGGCGCTTGAGGACCAGCGCACGCGCGCCCGGGCAGGCAGCAAGTTCAAGCCGGGCCGCGGTGACACCCGGCGACCGGTGTTCGAAGGCCTGCCGGCGACCAGCTTCAGCGGCTATTGTCGAGGGAAGGTCGCGACGCGTGCCACCGCACTTGCTTGGCGCGGCACAGACGGAGTGGTGGAGATTGTCAACCGGCTCGCCGCCGGGGAAACCGGCTGGGTGGTGCTCGAGGACACGCCGTTCTATCTTGAGAGCGGTGGCCAAGTCTCGGACACCGGCATGCTGCACAACGCCTTCGGCTTCGCCGCCACCGTCCAAGACGTGGCAACGGTCGGCGAGGGCGTCCACGGGCACTTGGTGCACATGGACGCCGGCGAGCTGACGGTCGGCGCCCCAGTGACAGCTGAGATCGACGCGGTGCGGCGGGCAGCGACGCAGCGCAACCACACCGCCACCCATCTGCTCCATGCGGCGCTGCGCACGGTGCTCGGCGAGCACGTCAAGCAGGCCGGCTCGCTGGTGGCACCGGATCGGCTGCGGTTCGACTTCGTGCACTTCAGCGCCGTCACGGCCGACCAGCAACGTGAGATCGAGCGGTTGGTCAACGAGCAGGTACTGCGCGATACGCCGGTGCGTACCGAGGTCAAGGCCACGCAGGAGGCCATCGCCGCCGGAGCGACGGCGCTCTTCGGCGAGAAGTACGGGGACCGAGTTCGTGTGGTAGAAGTGCCCGGCTACAGCCTCGAGCTGTGCGGCGGCACGCACGTGGACGCCACGGGCGAGATCGGGCTGTTCGTGATCACCGCCGAGAGCGGAGTGGCCGCGGGCACACGTCGCATCGAGGCGATCACGGGTCTCGATTCGCTGCGCGCGTACTGTGACGCCCGCGAGGAGCTGGCCCGACTGGGCTCAGTGATCGGCGCGCCCCCCGGTGAGCTGACGGCCAGGGTCGAGGCGCTGCAGGAGGAGCATAAGCGGACCCTTCGTGGGCTGCGGCAGGCGCAGCTGCGGGCAGTCATGGGCAGGTCGTCCCACACCGAGGCGGTCCCAGCCACGGCCGGTGGCGTCGCCCTAGTGGCCGAACAGGTGGAGGGGCTCGAGCGCGAGGGACTGCGGACCCTAGCCGACCGCCACCGGACGCGCATCAAGAGTGGCGTCGTGGTGCTGGCCGCTGCCGACGAGGGTAAGGTGTCGATCGTCGTTGGGGTCACGCCTGACCTGACGAAAAAGGCACCCGCGGGCCAGATCATCAAGCAACTGGCGCCCCTAGTTGACGGACGGGGCGGCGGGCGCCCGGACTTTGCCGAGGCAGGCGGCAAGGATGCGGCGCGCATCGGCGAGATGCTGGCCGCCGCACCCGGTATCGTCGAGGCACTCGTCTTTCCCAACACGTAGCGAGGCATCAGGGCACCCCACTGCGCAGGCGTGCGCAGTGTATTGCCTTCACTCGGCCGGCAGCACCCGCCGGCCCAGGACTCGGCGCCACCACATGGCCGCGCCGGCAACAGACTGACAATCGGCACCAAGCATACGGCGGCCCGGAAGGCCTTGAGCCCAAAGCTGTCAAACCGGCTGAAGTGCAGCGTCGCTGTGGTGCACACGTTCGCATCCACCTCCTTAGACAACTCCGCCGCCGACCGCCCGGACAGCACCAGCTCGACAGGCTGCTCTCAACACGCTAGCTGGCACGCCAGCCTCCCAACAACCGGGGACCACGAAAGCCACCACGCTCAGTAGCAAAGTCGTCCAGCCGTGCATGGAGTCACAGTCCTTGCGACCCACCTAACTCCTGAGCGCTCCGGTCACAGCGAGTTATTGCCCAAGGCTGGTCACGACGCCGGTGACAATGTCGAGTGTCCGGCTGATCGAACCCCAGGAGCAGTTGGCATGATAAAATTAGGGGTATGAGTCTATCTCTTGCTACTCGAAACTGGCGGAAGGCCGTGCAGAGCGTGGTGCTCTTAGTGTTACTACCGTACACCGCTAATGCACAGGACGGACGTATCGCGGGCACCGTCACCGATGAGCTCGGTGGCGTGCTGCCTGGCGTAACCGTTGCGGCTGCCCAGCCAGCGCTCGCCAGTCCTACACCTCGCTTGGTCGTGACCGACAGCAACGGGGGCTATGCCTTTGAAGGCTTGTCGCCGGGCAGCTATGCTCTCACGTTTACACTGCCGGGGTTCGAAGCGCTGACGCGTAGCATCGAACTCACAGCCGGCGTGGCGGCCACGGTTGACGTGCAACTGCGACTCGGTGGCCTGTTCGAGGAAGTGACCGTAGCCGTGACCGGCACTGCTATCGACGCACCCGCCATCAACATGCCCCATGCGGTCGCGGTGGTCAACCGCGACACGATTCAGCAGCAAGGATCCACACAGCTCGTGGATCTCTTCAAGAATCTCAGCGTCAGCCATGGAGTGATCGGTGAGCGGAACAGTTGGTACAATTCAAATCAGCCCTCGACGCTTACCGAGACCGTGGCCAACGTCAACCTACGCGGGCTCGGCGCTTCACGGACGCTCGTGTTGATCAATGGCCGGCGACACGTACCAGTCCCTGCGCGTCTCATCGGTGGACGGTTTGTCGATGTCAACACCATTCCCGCCATTGCCATCGGCCGGCTCGAAGTGCTCAAGGAGGGCGCTTCAGCGACCTACGGCTCCGACGCCGTCGGCGGCGTCACCAACTTCACAACACGCAGTGATTTCCGGGGCTTCGAGTTCAACATTTCGCACGACCACTTCGACGGCGCAGGCGACACGTCGGTTGCCGGCATCTGGGGCGGACGCATAGCAAACTCCAGCGTGGTAGTTGCTGCGGAACGAGTCAACCGCCAGGAGTTGCGGATGGCGGAACGGCCATGGGCCCTGAATCGACTCAGTACGCACGTCACGGGGAACCGCGCGGGCTGGTCAAGTCTGGGCAACCCGGGCACGTTCGCCGTCGGGGCACCTATGCCTTGGACGGCCCCCGTCTTTGACCCCCGCTGCACAGAGTTCGGCGGCCAAGACGAAGGCTGGACCTGCCGGTTCCGGTACGCGCCGTACGACAATCTCATCGACAAGCAGCAGCAGTCGCGGGCCTTTTTCGAAGTCAACGGCCCAGTTAACGCGCGGACCAACTACCATGTCGAGGCTCTGTGGGCGGACGCGACTATTCCGGAGTGGTACACGACCCCGTCCTACCCGCCCTTCCCACTGACAAGCACCACGATCATGGAAGTGGGGCCCGACCATCCGGGGAGGCAGGCATTCTGTGCCCGCTATGCAGGCGACGCGAAGGCTGACCCGGGCGCTGCCTGCGCCAGCGACGCTAACTGGTATTTCAACGGCCGGCCGTTCGGGAACTCGGGTCCCGGGCGCACTCTGCGTCGGGAGTCCCGCACCCAGCGCATCGCGGGATCGGTGGACGGGGACTTTTTGCTCGGGGGGCGGGACGCCCACTGGGACGTTGGTCTCTCGTACTCCCGTGCTCGGGGCAACCTGAATCTGCCGGCAGTCTACACTGATCGGG
This sequence comes from uncultured Bifidobacteriaceae bacterium, assembly GCA_964535675.1. GTDB lineage: Bacteria > Acidobacteriota > Vicinamibacteria > Vicinamibacterales > UBA2999 > CAZHTD01. The sequence continues at coordinate 5,158 of CAZHTD010000029.1, forward strand.
TCTTCCGGGCATTCCGCGGCTACGGCGGACCGAACTGCGGCGTCGGCGTAGTGGCAGATCAGAGTTCTCCTGCCGGCATGGTGCTCGGGCCGCTTAACGGTGCTGTCGCGGGTCAAGGTGACTGCCAGTACTACAACCCGTTCAGCAACGCTATCCAGCATTCCGATCAACCGGGCTCGGAGTTCGAAAGCTCGCCCAATCCCGACTATGTCGCCAGTCTCGCGAACTCGGAAGAGTTGCGGCGTTGGCTGAACGAAGAAGTGGACCTCATCAGCACGACCGACTTGCTGGTAGCGGACGCTACGCTGAGTGGCAACTTGGTCGAGAATGTGGCCGACTTTGCCGTGGGCTACCAGTTTCGTGCGATGCGTGCCGACGGAACCCCGAACGATGCCGGTGACGTCACGGTGAATCCCTGTCCGGTGGCGGGTGACTCAGGCTGCGCAGTGGGCGACCGCTTCGGGCCCTACCTGTTTACTAACGTCCATCGCCCCTATGCCGCCGACCAGCAGGTGCAGCGATTCTTCGGCGAACTCGCTTTGGGCATCGGCTCCCGGGTCGATACGCAGATCGCGGCGAACTACGAGTTCTACAATGTCGCCGGACGCCACGTCAGCAGCTTTGACCCGAAGTTCGGCGGGCGGCTGCAGCTTGCCGAAAATCTCGGTTACTCCCTGGCGCTGCGCGGCTCAGTGCAAACTACGTTCCGCACGCCGTCGCTCGACGATCTGAACCCGAGTCCCCTGACCACCCTTGAATGGATCCCGGAAACGGGAGCCTACCAAGCGGTGGATCGGTTCGGGCGCCCCGATTTGCTCCCCGAGCAGGCATTCACGTACAACCTCGGCACCGTGCTGTTTCTGGAAGCAGGTGTCGAAGCGACCGTCGACTTCTGGAGTTATGACTTCGAGAACGTGATCGGGTCAATGCCCTATCTCGCCGTTACGAATTTGTACAACAGCGACGATCAGAGAGTCCGCGAAGCCCTCTCGCCGTTTATTGTCTGTCCGGATGGTCGGGCCTCAACCCTGCGATCTCAAGACCGCTGCGCCGCAGCGACGCTTGAGCGCGTACAGCTCGACTTGGTGAACTGGCCAGGGCTCACGACTGCGGGCATTGATACACACCTCGCCGCGCGGCAAGAGGTGGGGCCAGGACAGTTCACAGCCAGTTGGGATGCCACCTACACGGTGGAGTACGACACCAAGATCTTGCGACTGGATGAAACGGATTTGACACTATATCCTGAGGGGAGCGCCGCGGGCTATCTGAACTTCGCGCATCCGATTGCCGTGCCGCTGCCGCGCTGGAAGAACCGCTGGTCGGCGTCGTACACGTGGAATACCTACACGTTCGCGAATTACATAAGCTACATCTCGTCCTACGAGGATCGCGGCAACGACACGACCGTCCCCACTATCGACCCGTTCGTCACGTGGGATGCGAGTTTCCTGTGGCGCTTGCCCTCCAGCGGAGTTGACGTCACGTTCTACGGGCTGAACCTGACGGGCACCCTGCCGCCTTGGGTCAACGTCGAGCAGTCGTACGACGGCTTCACCCATGATCCGAAGGGGCGCCGGTTCAAGGTGGCATTAACGTATCGGTTCGGAGGCTGACGGTGACCGCACAGCACGGGTGCCTTGACCCGCCAGGATCACCTTCACCACCGGTTGTTCAACGGCAGAACACGACCGGTTGTCACAGATCCATCGCCCATCTGGCCACCAGCGGTGCCGCGATCAGCAAGCGGCTGGCCGCCGACGAAGAAGGGCTGGACCGTCAGACCGAGATTCTGATGTCGATTCGTAGTGTGTCGTGCGTCACCACGGCGGGCCGGTGATCGCTGATGCTGGAACTGGGTCGCCTCGGCACCAAGGCAGTCGCCAGTCTAGGTGGGCCTCGCGCCTGTCACTCGGCAGTTCCGGTGTCTGACATCAAGGATGGTGGACCGCGGGTGCGGCAGCTCCTCTCATCCCAGCCTTGGCGGCATTCTGCTACAACTCGGACCTGCGCGCCAAGGACCGCCAGCTCGACGCCCAGGAAAGCCTGGGAAGGTCGCTGTGGTTACCGTCATGCGGAACTCCTGATACTGGCCAACGCAGCCCCGAACGGATCGCACTTGTTGCCCGACCCACTTGGACGGACAGCCCTGCAACCCTCGGGTGCGCGGGCAACGCGCTGCCCCCGACACAGTTGGTCGGCTTCGGCCTCGCGCATCGCGTTCAACGACGCTTCGCCACTCGTGCCGCGTAGGGCTTTTGGGCTAGCGTCGCCCAGCGTGGCCTCCTCACCGGTCTGGTGATGGTTGATTGGCACTTGCCATTCAACCAGACCGAGGCCGCCGTTCTCGATTGCGACTGAAACCATCCGTCATCCCCCTTTCCCGTGTCACCATGCGAGTCGAGTCGGTGTACCCGCGCCGGACGCTGGCTGGCAGCGACAAGCGCACAGACGGCACCAGCAGGCGTCGTTGGTTTATCCCGTCAGGCGGCCTCGTCGGCACGTCGGCCGGCCGGGATTCAGTCCAACACCTGCTTCGAGCGATACGGCGCCCACTCGCAGTCCTCGACCGGCCTTTCCAGCGTAAACAACGCTAGGCTCACCCCTCTAGGGGGAGCAATGGTGGTAGAATCAGGGTTTGCCGCCTGCGTGCGGCGCGTATGCAGGGAGGATCAGGGTAACAGTGGCCAAGCGGACGAAATCGGGCCTGAAGGCCAACCGGCAGAACATCAAACGGCGCGAGCACCACCGCGCCCTGCGCTCAAAGCTGCGCACCGCGTTGAAGGGCATCCGTAGCGCCATCAATAACAAGGACGCCGAAGACGCCAAGGCCGCCTTGAGCTCGACGGTCTCGATCGTCGACAAAATGGCGGCCAAGCGCATCATCCACCGCAACACCGCGGCTCGCCACAAGTCGCGGATCGCCGCCCGCATCTCGGAACTCGCCAGTTAGGCTGCAGCCCCTTGACGGGGCTGCACACCGGCGGCCTCACAGGTCTCCAGAGCGGCTTGACGCCGCTCCTTGGATTTCCATGCGCAAATGACAGGCGTTCCGGCGGTGGAAACCGCGCGATGAAAGGTCAGCGTCCGGGCTGTACCAATTCCAGCACCAGCCTCTCCAGCAGCACTTGAGGCTCGCCACCAGAGGACTTCAGCGCCACATCGGTGCGGAAGACGGCGTCGATGGCGGCCGGCAGCCGCTGCGCAGGCAGCTTCTCGGCGGCGGCCCTGATCTGGCCCATCAGCATCACGGGCACGGCGCCGGCGTCCATCGCCAGGCATAGCTCGCGTAGCGCTGCGGCGGTGTCGTTACGCCAAATCGCCTTCGCAATGCCGAAGTCCTCCTGTGCCTCTGGGACGGCCGGCACCGATTCTCGTACCGTCTGCACGGTGATCGACTTCGCGTCGAGCCCGTAGAGCATTACCCGATCGAGCGCCGCCCGCAGCAACGCCATATCCGGCCCGGTCCGCTCCACCAGCGCCCACACCGCCGCTGGCTCCATGCGGACGCCTGCGTCCTCTGCCTGGGCCGTCACCCACTGCGCAGCGCCCGCTGCGTCGTGGATCGACCCGCAGTCGACCACCTGTGCCTGCTTCATGAGCAGCTTCACCACCCGGCGCCGCTGGTCCACCGCCCCGCAGACGAAGACAACCGTCGCGTGCGCCGGCGGTGCCTTGAGAAAAGCCTCAAGACGATCGAGGCCGGCGGCGCTTACCTCGCTGTCCCGCTTCGGCACCAGGAGCCGCTCGGCCTCGAACACCAGCGCTAGGCGACGGCGCGCCATCATCGGGAGGGTCACGGCCGCTTGAATCACCGCATCGGGGTCGGTCTCGGCGCCGTGAAAACGGTCGACGTTGAACGCGTGCAGCCCCTCATCGACCAGGCCGAGGAACTCGGCGGCAACCGCCGCCTTACCGGCCTCGTCCTCACCCACCAGCATATAAATGGGCTCAGTAGCCCCGCTGGCCACCTGCGCACGCAGGGCCTCCGGGGTCAGCGCCGCCACGGCGCCTCACGCGAGTCCATCAGAATGCCTCAAGAATCGCCGTGACCACGGCCCGCGCCACGTCATCCGAGATCCGGTCGAACGCGTTGCGCTCCTGATCGAGGAAAGCACCGCCGTCCACTGCCAGTCCGCCCGCGCTGGCCAGTTCGTACTCGTCGCTGAAGGTCAGCGAGGCACTCGACCACAGGACCTCGTTAGTTCGGGCGTCGGTGAACTCCACGCCCATGGCCACGGTGAACAGGTACCGGGAGGCGAACTGCCCTTCGGAAAAGGCCACCGGCTGCAGGGTGATCGAGCTGACGGTGCCCGTGAGCACGGCGTCGGCGCCGACCTCGACGGCCACGACCTCGTAACGCCCGCGGCCGATGAATTCGGTTCGGATCTTCTCGGTCAGCACCTGTTCGACGTCGAAAAATGTTGTGGTGTTCTCAAGCAGCGGGATGCCCACCGTGATGATGTCGGCCGGGAGGAACGCCCCCTGACCCGCCAGCGCGTAGCCGCACCCCGAGAGGCACAACGTGGCCAAGCCGGCGGCGGCCAGCCGCGTCGCGCGCGCGCATCCCCGTGGCGTCCTCATGTCGGCTGCTCACTCTCCCTGCACTAGACGACGACCGAAACCAGCTTACCGCCCCCCGCCACCACCACTTTGCGCACGGTCCTGCCAGCCACGTGCGCCCGGACGCTCGCCTCAGCCAGCGCAAGGCGCTCGAGTTCCGTCGCGTCGATGGCCACCGGCACCGTCAGCCTAGCGCGCACCTTGCCGTTCACCTGCACCGGCACGACGACCTCTTCGGCCTTGGCGACCTCGGGATCGAACTCGGGCCACGCGGCAGCGGTCAGACCGTCGGCGTGCCCCAACCGCTCCCAGAGCTCCTCGGCGGTGTGCGGCGCGAAGGGCGCCAGCATCCGGACCAGCGCCTCGATGGCCTCCCCCACGACGGCCCCGGCCTGCGGCCGTCCGATCGTGTCTGCCTCAGTGAAGGCGTAGAGCTCGTTGACCAGCTCCATCATCGCCGAGACCGCAGTATTGAACTGCTGCCGCTGCTCGATGTCCTCGGTTACTCGGCGAATGGTCGTGTGGGTCTTGCGCCGGAGCGCACGCTCACGCTCATCGAGATCTGCGGACGGGCCCGGTGCGACGGAGCCCGCGCCCTCCGGGCCCCAGCGGTCAAGCAGCCGCCACACGCGCGCGAGGAACCGATAGCTGCCCTCTAGGCCGGAGTCGGTCCACTCGACCTCTTTTTCCGGCGGCGCGACAAACATGACATAGAGTCGAAGTGCATCGGCACCGTACTGCTCCAGCATTGCGTCGGGGTCGACCATGTTGCCCCTGGACTTGGACATCACCTGGCCGTCCTTCAGCACCATGCCCTGCGTGAGGAGCTGGGTGAACGGCTCGCTGTGCTCCACCAGGCCCAGCTCGCGGAACACGCGCGAGAAGAAACGCGAGTAGATCAGGTGTAGGATCGCATGCTCGACACCGCCGCTGTAGAAGTCGACTGGCAGCCAGTAGCGGACCGCCTCTGGCGCGAACGGCAGCGACGCGTTGGTCGGATCTGCGAACCGGTAGAAGTACCAGGACGAGTCCACGAAAGTGTCCATGGTGTCAGTCTCGCGCCGTGCCGGCCCGCCGCACGCCGGGCACGTCACGTTGACGAACGCCTCGGCTCTAGCCAGCGGCGACGCCCCCTCGCCGGTGAACTTGGCCATGTGCGGCAGTTCCACCGGCAGCTGGTCGTCGGGTACCGGAACTACTCCGTCCTTCTCGCAGTGGATCATCGGGATGGGGGTGCCCCAGTAGCGCTGCCGCGAGATGCCCCAATCCTTCAGTCGGAACTGGATGGTCGCGTCGCCGAAGCCGTCCTTGCGGGCCGCCGCCACCATTGCCGTCATCGCTGCGGTCGACGAGAGGCCCGAGAACGGTCCCGAGTCCACCAGGACGCCGTAGTCGGTCATCGCCTCGGTCAGCGACGCGGGGTCCGGTGCGCGCGTAGCGCGCTTTTCGCCGCTCACGCACCAGTCCTGGCCCACCGGCAGAACGACGGGTTTCACATCCAGCCCGTACTTGCGTGCGAACTCGAAGTCGCGCTGGTCGTGGGCAGGCACGGCCATCACTGCGCCGGTGCCGTACTCGCCCAGCACGAAGTTGGCCACCCACAGCGGTACAGAGTCGCCGGTGAACGGGTTGATCACCCGCGCGCTGGTGTCGAACCCCTGCTTCTCGATCTCACCGCTCAACCGTGCCGCCCGGTCCTGGGTCCGGAAGGTCTCGGTCTGGCGGCGCATCGCCTCTGGATCCGGCGCGCGCGCGGCTAGGGTATCCACCAGCGGGTGCTCGGGGCCGAGCAACACCACGGTGACGCCGAAGATGGTATCGACCCGGGTGGTGAAGATCTCGACCGCAGTGTTGCCGTGCTCAAGCGGGAACTGGACGGTAACACCCTCGGAACGCCCGATCCAGTTCCGCTGCATCGTCAGGACCTTCTCGGGCCAGCCGGTCAGCGCGTCGGTCGCCTCAAGCAGCTCCTCGGCAAATGCCGTGATGCGTAAGAACCACTGCTCGAAGTCACGGGTCTCGACCACCGTTGCACACCGCCAGCACCCGCCGTCGACCACCTGTTCGTTAGCTAGCACCGTCTGGCAACTCGGGCACCAGTTGACCGACGAGTGACGCCGGTATGCCAAGCCCTTCTCGTACATCCGGATGAAGAGCCACTGGTTCCAGTGGTAGTAGGTCGCGTCACAGGTCGCGAACTCACGCTCCCACGCATAGCTAATCCCGAGTCGCTGGAGCTGCGCCTTCATGTGGGCGATGTTGCCGCGCGTCGACTCCGCGGGATGGATGCCGTTCTTGATCGCGGCGTTCTCGGCCGGCAGGCCGAACGCATCCCAGCCGAAGGGGTGTAAGACGTTGTAGCCCCGCATCCGCTTCGTGCGTGCCATTACGTCGCCGATGATGTAGTTCCGGACGTGGCCGACGTGTGCGTGCCCGGACGGGTAGGCGAACATCTCCAGGCAATAGAACTTGGGGCGTGACGGGTCGATCTCGACCTCGAAGGCGCGCGGCTCGGCCCAGCGCGCCTGCCACTTGCGATCGAGTTGTTGGGGCTGGTAGTCGGCCATGAATGCGCGAGGATCCGATTATAGCCGCCAGTACGGGGCCAGCGCGCGGGCCGCGGCTGCGCGTGCTGCCTCGCCACGGGGTGCGGCGGCGCCCAGCACCGGCGGCGCACCGCCATCGTTGCCCGCCAGCGCGTCTACCATTGCCGTCATCGACGCCTCAAGCGCGGGTAGGTCGTAGCCACCCTCGGTCACCGCCGCCATACGGCCCTCACACACTTCGTCCGCCAGCGAGACGAGCAGCGCCGTCAGCCGGCCAAACCCCCCGGCCGACACCCGCATGCCGCCTAACGGATCATCCACGTGAGCATCGAACCCGGCCGAGAGCAGCAGCAGTTCTGGCCGGAACTGCGAGACGACCGGCACGATCAGTTGCTCGTACACCAACTCGTAGTCGGCATCGTTGGCGCCAGCCGCCATGGGCACATTCACCGTGAAGCCAGCGCCCGCGCCACGCCCGGTCTCGGTGGCGGCGCCGGTGCCCGGGTAGAAGGGAAACTGGTGCGACGAGGCGAACAGCACCGAGGCGTTCTCATAGAACGCCGCCTGCGTGCCGTTGCCATGATGCACATCGTAGTCCACGATCGCCACCCGCCGCAGCCCACGCGCCAAGGCGTGTGCCGCCGCAACGGCCACGTTGTTGAAAAGGCAGAACCCCATGGCGCGGACGCGCTCAGCGTGGTGCCCAGGAGGCCGGACGAGTGCGGCGGCCCGCGTGCCGGGCTCGCCGGCATCGAGGACTAGGTCCACGACACGCACTGAGGCACCCACGGCGTGCCGCGCTGCGTCGATCGAGTCCGAGGAGACGTGGGTGTCGGGGTCGAGCGCCGCCGACTGCCCGGTCAGCGCAAAGATGGAGCGCACGTACGCTGGGTCGTGCACGCGGCATAGCGCGGCCATGCCGACAGGCGGGGCGTCCTCGACCGCCCCGCCCCCGGCCGCGAATCGCGCGGCCACACGCTGCATGGCCTCGGCCCGCTCGGCCCGCTCGGGATGCCCCTGGGCCGGCCGATGCCCGAGGAACAGACGGCTCGTGACCAGCGTCAGCGGCACGGGCGGCTAGCGGTAAGTCTTCGAGAAGCCGTTACGCGAATTGGTGACGGTGAAGGTACCGTCTTCGCTGGCCGACGCGTGCAGCCAGTACGCCTGGCCATCTGCTGCGGAGGGCAGGCCACCCCGATCGGCTTGCACGGGGGGCGCGATAGGCATCGCCTTGAGCGGCTCGTCCACGTCGTTAGCGATGAAGAGCCCGGGCACGGTGTGCTCCTGGCCACCAAGCAGCGCGAAATGCAGCTGCCAGTCCTCAAGCCCGGGCGAGGTGAGCAGCGTCCGCATGGGCTCGGATGGCCGCCCTCCAGGGTGCCGTTGTTCATCAGTGCCAGCTGTAGCGCCAGCACGTGCACGAGCGCGGGCGAATTCGACGCCTCAAAGCCGTGGTGCGAGACGCGAAACAGGTCCACCGTGCCGAGGTGTGTGCCGGGCACATCAGCTCGCACTCATTGTTCCAGCTGAGACCGCCAAGGTGCACGGTCGGAAGTCGCCGAACCGGACCTACGTGCCCACCGACTGGGCGCTTTCACCCGTGATGACGGTCCGCAGCGCGATGTCCGCACAGTACGGGTTCGGCCCGCCGCCGCCCGGCAGCACCTGGTCGACGGGCGTGCCGGTGCTCATAACAACGCGTGCCTAGGCCCCACCGAGGGGAATCGTGTCGCCCGGGCTACGACCCAGTGGCTGGCCGGGCCGTACAGCGCCGGAGAAACCTCCTCAAGAAACGCGTTCGGGCCTTGGACGCTCGAGCCGTAGTCGAGGTACTCGCAGATCGGGATGAGCGTTGCCAGCGCCTCAGTGGCCCCGTAGTGATCGCCGTGGTAGTGGGTAAGGATAAGGCGATCGATAGCATCGAGGCTGGCTACCCGCGCCGCCGCCACAATGCGGCGCGCGTCGCGCGCAGCGTTGTCGCTGCCGTTGCCGGTGTCGATGAGGAGCAACTTGACGGGCGCGACGAACAGCCTGGTATTGCCGTCCGCGACATCGATCAGAGAGATGTCGAGCGTGCCCTGAGCCCTGGCCGGGAACACGAGGGCGACCAGCAGCAGCGCGCACGCCAGCGTCACAGCACGGCGGCTCACGGGACCTGGAGGCCAGTGACGGGGTCGTGCCAGTGGCCGTGCTCAGCCGACCAGACACGGTTAGTCGAGGCACTCCGATCGCCGGTGAACGACGCGATGCCCACGATCAGCGCCGCGAACATGGCGCCCACCACGGCCAGTATCATCAGCCGGTACCCGCTGGAAGCCGACCCTTCGGCACCGTGGCATCGCTTGTACTTCTTGCCGCTGCCGCAAGGGCACAACTCGTTCCTGCCCGTCTTTGCCATGATTGCTCCTAGTTCCCGCCCGCCAGTGTACACCAACAGGCCTCAGCCGCCGAGCAGCGTGGCGGCCCGCGCCTCGAGGCCCCGCAGCTTGGCTTCGAGCTCCAACCGCGCGCGCTCTAGGCCCTCGGCGTCCGCGTCACGCGGCACCTCGAGGGGCTCGCCCACCACCAGCGCCACGGTCGCGAACGGCTTCGGAATCTGCGTACGGTCCCAGCTGTCCACCGTCCAGCAACCGTCTGCCTCAAGGTGGAACGGTAGGACGGGGTTGCCGGTGACCCTCGCTAACCAGACCGCGCCCGGCTGCGCGACCCTCGCCGGCCCCCGCGGACCGTCAAGGGTGACGCCAGCGGGCCGGCCCTCGGCCATCCGCCGCATCAACTCGCGCAACGCGCGGCGGCCGCCGCGCGAGGTCGAGCCGCGGGCCGTGTCGTACCCGAACCGCTTGATGATCCGAGTGATCCACTCGCCGTCGAAGTTCTCGCTTGTGATCACGACGATCTTGCGGCGACGGAAGTAGACGGTCGCCGACAGGATGCGGCCGTGCCAGAACCCCATGACGGGCTGACGGCCTGACGCCTGAATTGCCTCGAGGCGCTCAAGCCCTTCGACCCGCCACCGCAAAGTGCAGCCGAGCGCCAGGATTATCGGGTAGCCGAGGCCGGCAATGAGGGCGGCGGTAATCCGCTGGCGCCGCGTGAGCGTGGTTACCATGGGAACTAGGGACTCGTGAAGCGCGGGCCGCCAGCCCCTTCGGGCGGCACCCCCACGTGATGGCCTAGTACGGGTCCATGATGTCACACGTCTTGCAATACACGCAGTTTGACGTAAGGCCGGAGCGCTGGCTCCAGGGCGTACGCGTCGGACTCGTTCATCGCGAAGTCAGCATCCGCCTCGCGCACCCACCGCCCCCGCCGCGTCCACGCACGGCTGCCAGCCGCGGGACGGGCCGTGCTTGCTGCAAAACGACGATCTTCATTGGGGCTTCCGGGGCAGCCACGGCGTGGCGTTCAGCCCTCGTAGTGCTTGAACAAGAGCGCCGCGTTGGTGCCGCCAAACCCGAACGAGTTCGACAGCGCGTAGCGGATCGACATCTCGCGCCCTGTGCCTGGCACGTAGTCAAGGTCGCACTCCGGGTCCGGCGTCTCGAGGTTGATCGTGGGCGGGACGGCTTGGTGGTAGACAGCCAGCGTCGAGAAGCCCGCCTCGAGGCCGCCGGCGCCGCCCAGCAGGTGCCCGGTCATCGACTTGGTCGACGAAATGGCCAGCATCCGGGCGTGATCGCCGAAGCAGGCCTTGATCGCCAGGGTCTCGAGCTTGTCGTTATACGGCGTGGCGGTGCCGTGGGCGTTGATGTAATCCACCTCGTCTGGCTGGATGCCGGCCTTGTCAATGGCCATCGCCATCACGCGGCGACCGCCATCGCCGTCCTCGGAGGGCGCGGTGATGTGATACGCGTCAGCGGACGCGCCATAGCCGACGACCTCGGCGTAGATCGTCGCGTCCCGGGCCTGCGCTCGCTCAAGCGCCTCGAGAATCACGACACCCGCACCCTCGCCGATGATAAACCCGTCGCGGTCGCGGTCAAACGGCCGGCTGGCACGCCCCGGCTCGTCATTGCGGGTCGACAGCGCGCGCATCGCACCGAAGCCGCCGACGCTCATCGGCGTGATAGCCGCCTCCGACCCACCTGCGATCATTGCGTCGGCGTCACCGCGGCGGATGATCTCCCACGACTCACCAATCGCGTGGGCCGACGCCGAGCATGCCGTGCACGTGGCTAGGTTCGGGCCCTTGGCGCCGAACCGGATCGACACCTGTCCGGATGCGAGGTTGATGATGGCCGACGGGATGAAAAACGGCGAGATGCGGCGTGGCCCGCCGTGAAGCAGCGCCTCGTGCTCGCGCTCGATGGTCGAAAACCCGCCGATACCAGACCCGATGAAGACGCCGACACGGGGCGCGTCTGCCTCGCTGATATCCAGCTTCGCGTCGTCCACCGCGAACTGCGACGCGGCGATCACGTACTGGATGAAGACGTCCATCTTCTTGACGTCCTTCTTCTCGATGAACTGCAGGGGGTCGAACCCCCTGACCTCGGCGGCAATCCGGGTCGCGAAGCTGCTGGCGTCGAATTTCGTGATGGTATCGACCCCACTCGTCCCGGCCAGCAGCGCCTCCCAGTTCATGCTGGTCCCGACGCCTAGCGACGACACCAAGCCGATACCGGTGACGACGACGCGCCTGCTCACAGGTGCCTCCCGATCCGCGCCCCCCTACTTCTTGCCCTTCGCCGTGCGCTTGTCGATGTACTCGACGGCTTCCTTAACGCGAGTGATCTTCTCGGCGTCCTCGTCGGGGATTTCGATCCCAAACTCCTCCTCGAACGCCATCACGAGCTCCACCGTGTCGAGAGAGTCCGCGCCCAAGTCATCGACGAACGAGGCATCTGGGGTGACTTCCTCCTCGTCCACGCCGAGCTGCTCAACGATGATGCTCTTCACCTTGTCTGCGACCGCCATGCATCCTCCCTAATCGACGCCCGGCACGCGCCGAGAGCCGTCTCGTCTCCTGGCGCCACCGGCACCGGACATCGACCTACATGTACATGCCGCCGTTCACGGCGAGTACATGCCCTGTAATATATGCTGCCTCGTCCGACGCGAGAAACCGGACTGCTGCAGCCACATCGGCCGTGGTGCCCGCCCTCCCGAGCGGAATCTGACTGACCCAGTCGCCCTGCGCCTGCTCGACGAGGACCCGGGTCATGTCGGTTTCGATCAGCCCCGGCGTCACCACGTTGACGGTGACGTTCCGCGAGGCCACCTCCCGCGCCACCGACTTGCTGAATCCAATGACTCCGGCCTTCGACGCTGCGTAGTTGGCTTGGCCAGCGTTGCCCGTCTGCCCCACCACCGAGCTAATGGTGATAATCCGGCCCGCCCGCTGCCGGATCATGGTCTTGAGCACCGCCTGGACACAGGTGTAGGCAGCGGTCAGATTGGTGGCGAGCACGCGGTCCCAGTCCTCGCGCTTCATACGCAGCAGGAGCTGGTCGGCCACGATACCCGCGTTGTTAACAAGGATGTCGAGCCGCCCGTGCCGCTCGACCACGGCTTCCAGCAGCGCGTGGACCGAAGGCTCGTCGGTGACGTCGAGCGTGGCAGGCTCGGCGCGGCCGCCTGCGGCGCCGATCGCCACGACCGTCGCCGCCGCATGGTCTCCGCGCGCCACGGCCACCACGAGCGCGCCACCGGCAGCCAGCGTCTCGGCCACGGCACGACCGATGCCGCGCGACGCGCCGGTGACGACTGCCACTTTTCCGGTGAGATCGAACATCGACATGGAAGGGGGCTCAGGCGCCGAGTGCCGCCTCCACGGCTTCCAGATCCTCGGGCGCGCCGAAGCCGACCACCGTGGCGCCCTTGTGGATCTTCCTGACGAGACCGGCGAGGACGCTGCCCGGGCCGACCTCAACATACGTGGTAACGCCTTCGGACGCAAGACGGCGTACCACTTCATCCCACCGCACGGGCACCGACACCTGACGCACGAGCGTCTCGATCACCGCCCCCGCGTCGCGCTTCGGCTCCGCGTCGACGTTGGCCACTACCGGTACCCGCGGAGTCTCGGTCTTCAGCGCACGCAACTCGGGAGCCAAGCGGGCCTCGGCCGGTGCCATCAAGGCACAATGGAAGGGGGCGCTGACCGGCAGGGTCACGACGCGACGCGCACCGAGCACCTTCGCGCGTTCTCCGGCGCGGGCCACGGCAGCGGTTTCGCCGGCAATCACCACCTGACCAGCTCCGTTGAAGTTGGCCGGCGCTACTACCGCGCCGTCGGCCACCTCGGCGCACGCCCGCATGACCGCCTCAGCCTCGAGGCCCAGCACGGCGGCCATCACGCCGGTACCGACCGGCACGGCCTCCTGCATGTAGCGTCCCCGGTGGCGCACGATCCGGACGGCGTCGGCAAAGCCGAAGGTGCCGGCCGCGACGTTGGCCGAGTACTCGCCGAGGCTGTGGCCCGCGACCCAAGCCGGGGCCAAGCCGCGGGCCTCAAGGACCCGCCAGGCAGCAACGCTCACGGTGAGAATCGCCGGCTGGGTATTGGCGGTGAGCGAAAGCTGCTCGATCGGCCCGTTGAAGCAAAGGGTCGAGAGCGCCTCGCCGAGCGCCGCATCCGCCTCGTCGAACACGGCCCGTGCCTCGGTGTACGCCCCGGCAAGCGCGCGGCCCATGCCGACGCCCTGTGATCCCTGTCCCGGAAACAGAAAGGCCGCAGTCACTGGCGCGCCACCGCTAGGTTGGCAATGCCCGCCTCGACCCGGGCCGTGAAACCCTCACGCACGAACCGTGCCGCCATAGCGATGGCGTTACGAACGGCCTTGGCAGACGAGCGCCCGTGGCCGACGACCACAAGCCCCCGGACACCTAGCAGGGGCGCGCCGCCGTATTCCGAGTAGCCCACCCGCCGCCGGAAGCGCCGGAACGCCCGGCGGGCCAGTAAGTAGCCTACTTGGCTCGAGAACGTGCTCTGGAGTTCGTCTCCGAGCAGCGTCTCGATGGCCTCGACGAGCCCCTCGCTCGTCTTGAGCACCACGTTGCCAGTGAACCCGTCACACACTACAACGTCGGCGGCCCCGCCGTACATCTCGCGTCCCTCTACGTTGCCGATAAACCGCACGGGCCCAGCCTTGAGCAGACGATGCGCCTCACGCGTCAGCTCGTTGCCCTTGCTCTCCTCCTCACCAACCGAGAGAAGCCCGACCCGCGGGTCGTCCACGCCCAGCGCCAGCCGGGCGTAGGCCGCCCCCATGACCGCAAATTGCAGCAGGTGCTGTGGCTTCGCCGCTACGTTGGCACCCGCGTCGACGAGCACCGACGGCGCCGCGCGTGTGGGAATCAAGGGCGCCAGCGCCGGCCGGCCAGCACCCGGCAGCATGCCGAACGCGGCACGGGCGGCCAGCACGGTCGCACCCGTGTTGCCGGCGCTCACCAGTGCGCCGGCTTCGCCAGAGACCACCAAGTCAGCCGCCACCCGAATCGAGGCGCCCGGGCGACGGCGCAGCGCCACGGCCGGGGTCTCGGACATCCCCACGACATCTGGCGCATCCACGATCCCCAGTCCGAGCGTCTCCCAAGCACCGTGCGCGGCCAGCAGCGCCTCCAACGCGTTGCGCCGGCCAACGAGTGCCAAGCGCACGTCGAGATGTCGCGCGGCCGCGATGGCTCCGGCCACGATCCTGTCCGGGGCGTGATCGCCCCCCATGGCGTCAATGGCAATCGTGATCATCACCAGTGCACGAGGCCCGGTGCACCGGAGGCACGGGGAGGAACCGGCGTGCTATTCCTCGTCCACGGCCCGCACCTGACGCTGTCGGTAGAACCCGCAGTGCGGGCAGACGCGGTGCGGCGCCTTCGGCTCGCGGCACTGCGGGCAGAAACCCGTGGACGCGGTCGGCAGCGCATCGTGCGTACGACGCTTGGCCGTGCGCGTCTTCGAGTGACGTCGTTTCGGATTAGGCATCTCCCGTCCTTCCGATCTCTTTCAGCGGTGCCAGCCGCGGGTCGTCCCAAGTCGCCGTGCATGAGCACGTTCCCTCGTTCAAGTTCTTGCCGCACTGGGGACACAGCCCGCAGCACGCGTCCCGGCACAACGGCTTCATCGGCATCGCCAGGTAGAACTGCTCCTGCAGCACATCGCCCAGACTGATCTCGTCGTCCCGGTAGAAGTTGGTGTCGACGTCCTCGTCGGTCACCTCCCGGTCGCCGCACTCCAGCCCCTCCGACACGGGGAGGTACCTTAGGTCGAACGCGGCGTCAATCGGCAGGCGGAACAGTTCGAGACACCGGCTGCACGGCAGCTCGAGCTCGGTGCGCACCATCCCGTCGAGGCGATACCTAGCCTTGTCCTTGTGGACATCGACCGACAGTTCGACCGGCTCCACCACGCGGTATGCGCCATCGGCCCCCGGCGCCATGTCGACCGGCGCAATCACGCGATCGAGGTGCTCAAACGGGCGCCGGAATCGCGTCAGGTCGAGCTTCATCCCAAACCACCCGCCAGCGATCCGTCGCGGCAGATGGACCTTTGATTATAGCTGATTCCAAGAGAGCGGCCCGACCCAAGGCTTGGGGATGAAGAGCTGCTCATAGAGGCTGACCGCGAAGCGGTCGGTCATGCCTGCCAGGAAGTCCCTGGCCGCCACGTCGATGCCCTCGGCCTCAAGCACCCGCCAGTCCAGGAACTCGCGCGGGCGCTCGCGCACCTTCTCCCAGAGCCCGCCGAGGATGCCAGTTGCCTTCCGGAACTCCGCGGTGGCGCTCTCGTTCTCGTAGACGGCGGTGAACAAGAAGCTGCGCATCTCAAGCGTGGCCGCCAGAACAGGCGCGCTCATCCGGATCTCGGTCAGCCCGTGGGCCGTCGTCTCGGTTACTACGTCCTTCACCATCCGCGCAATCCGCGCCGACGACGTGGTGCCGAGCACCTCGACGGGGCCGGCTGGCAGCTCGGCCCCGTCGAGCATACCCGCGCGCACGGCGTCGTCGATGTCGTGGTTGACATAGGCAATCAGGTCGGCCACACGCATCACCTGCCCTTCGAGAGTGGAGGCGCGCTTGTCGGGAGGCATGCCCACAGGGGAGCCATCCTTGCCCTTCGAGTGACGCGCGATGCCGTCGCGCACCTCCCAGCTCAGGTTGAGACCCTGCCCATCCTGCTCTAGGGTGTCAACGATCCGCAGGCTTTGCTCGTAATGGGTGAACCCGCCCGGCACCAGCTCGCGCAGCACACGCTCGCCCGCATGGCCGAACGGCGTGTGCCCCAGGTCGTGACCGAGCGCGATCGACTCGGCCAGCTCCTCGTGCAGGCGCAGCACCTTCGCGATGGTCCGCGACACCTGCGACACCTCGAAGGTGTGGGTTAGCCGCGTCCGGTAGTGATCACCCGCAGGGGCAAAGAAAACCTGCGTCTTGTGCTTGAGACGCCGGAACGCCTTGCTGTGAATGATCCGATCCCGATCGTGCTGAAAGGCGGGCCGGACGTCGTCTTCCGGCTCCGGCCGCGGGCGCCCACGCGACCGGCTGCTCTTGGCGGCCTGCGGGGCCAGCATCTCCTCCTCGCGTTGTTCGAGGGTTTCCCGAATGCTTGACACCTCGACGATCATCGCCGTGATGGGCCGCCGGCCGCAAGGCTGCGGGCGCGCTCAGGCCAGCAGCATCGCCGCGCGCACGGTCACCTCAGGCTGTTCGCCCGGCCCATCGAGCCAATGCAGCCCCGGCTCTTTCCGGAACCAAGCCATCTGCCGACGCGCGTAACGGCGGTTCTCCTGCACGATGAGGCCGCGGGTGGCCGGCTCGTCGCGGACACCGCGCCGCAGCTCCATAACCTGACGGTAGACGAGCCCACCGAAGGGTCGTGCCGTCTCGGGCACTCCGCGCTTGAGGAGACCGTTCACCTCCGCGACAATCCCGCGCGCAAATTGCTCGTCGACGCGCCGAGTCAGGCGCTCGAGCAACAGGCCCGCCGGCATCCGCAGCGCTAAGGTCACGATCTCGCAGTCGCCAAGCGGTGAGACGGTCGCCTCGAAGTGCTCGGTTAGAGTGCGTCCCGTGAGGCGGTACACCTCCAGCGCCCGGACCACGCGCTTCCGGTCGCCCGGCGAGATCCGCGCGGCCGAGATGGGGTCGACTCGCGCCAGCATGGCATGAAGCCGGCCCTCGCCTTGTCGCGCGGCTATCCGCTCGAGCCGGGCCCGCATCACCTCGTCAGCCCCCGGTCCGGGAAACAGCCCGCGGGTCAGCACTCGGTAGTAGAGGCCGGTGCCACCGACCAGAATTGGTGTCCGCCCGCGGGCGAGAATCTCGCGTACCACGGCCGAGGCGTCACTAGCGAAGCGCGCTGCACTGTAGACCTCGGTGGGAGCGACGACGTCGACCAAGTGATGGGGCACCCCCTGCCGGGCCCCGGCCGCCACCTTGTCGGTGCCGATGTCGAAGCCGCAGTAGACGGCCGTGGAGTCGCAGTTGACGATCTCACCGTCGAGCCGTCTGGCGAGCGAGATGCCGAGCGCACTCTTTCCCGACGCGGTCGGGCCGACCACGGCCACCACGCGGGGTCGCGCGCTCACCCGCCGATCCTGACCAAGACGTAGAGGGTCAGCGCCGTGAGCAGGACGAGGCGCCAGAGCTGCTGGGTCCGCGTGGGCACTGGTGGCCCCTACCGGTTGTAGTAGAACGTCACGGTAAACAGCGCCGGGTCAAGGGGGTACTCTTCGGGCAGCGGGTCGAGGGGGCTCGACGCGAAGATGGCGTTGTAGGCGGCGACATTGAAACCCTCGATCGCGGACGGCCGCACCACCCGGATATCAGAAATGCGCCCGTTCCTGTGAATGTTGAACTGCAGCACCACCTCGCCCCGCATCACAAGGGCCGACACGGGCACGAACCAGTTGCTGTAGACACGGGCCTGGAAGCGCCGCAGCCACGGGCCGAAGTCCACGCCCCGGGTGTCGAACTGAATCGCGGCGCCGGGATCGTTTGCACCGCCCTGTGGGTTGTCGAACGTCTGTCCCTGCACGTAGCGCTCGAGGTTGCGCAGCGCATCGGCGAGCAACGAGCCCTGCTGGGATGCAGGCCGCTCGACGGCGAACTCAAGCCCGTCGTCGAGGGTCTCAAAGCGCGTGACGGTCGACTCCGGTACAGGATCGGCTGCCCCTTCACTGGCCGCGTCCTCGTCGGGCACCTCAAGGATCCGCTCCGACGAGTTACCGAGCGAGAACGGCAGCGCGTTGTCAGACAGGGCGGCCATCTCCGGGTCCTGCGCCTGCCGGTCGACATCGGACAACTCGGCCACGGGCGGCGGCTCAGGCGCCGGGAGCTCGACGCGCGGCTGCACGAAGACGAACCGCGCCTCTTCCTCGGGCACTTCGCGCATGATCTCAGCCACGAGCGGCTCGGGCTCGGGAAACAGGTCCTGAACGATCTGGAGGTGGGGCACGATCAGCGCGAAGGCCATCACCGCCCCGTGCATGACGATCGATAGCAGGATGCCCTCGCGGCGCGACATGGCGCGGCCCACCGCCTGATCGTCCTGGTAGCGCTGGTCGATGTCGAAGGCAATCAACGCTTTCAGCCGATTGTACCACCCGCCCTCAGGGTTTCCTGGCCGTGTAGAGATAGACGACGCCCAGGGTCAGGGGGACGGCGCACACCTGGTCAAAGCCTGCCTGCCGCAGGATCGTCATGAACGCCTCGGGGGATGGGAAGGCGCCGACCGACGCCGGCAGGTACGAGTACGCACTGTCATGACCCGAGACGGCCCGCCCGATGCGCGGCAGCAGCCGCTCGAAGTACCACGCGTAGAGATGGCACAGGCCCGGCATCCACGGTGTCCCGAACTCAAGGATCGCAAGGCGGCCGCCAGGGCGCAGTGCGCGGGCCAACTCCCGACACGCCGCCCTGGGCTTCTGGACGTTCCGGATGCCGAAGGCCACCGTCGCTGCGTGCGCGCAGGCGGCAGGCACCGGGAGCGCCGTAGCATCGCCGCGCACGAGCAGGACGCGCCCGGCCTCCCCAGCTGCGGCCACCTTCCGCCAGCCGAGCGACAGCATCGCGCCGGCGAAGTCGACGCCCACCACGCGAGCGGCCCCCCGCCGCCGGCCTTCAAGCGCGACGTCTGCCGTGCCAGTGCAGACGTCGAGCAGTGTCTGCGACCCGTCGAGGTCGAGCGAGCCGACAGCCCGCCGCCGCCACCGGCGATCAATGCCGAGGCTGAGGCTGCGGTTGAGCAGGTCGTACCACGGCGCAATTGCATCGAACATTCCTGCGATGCGCTCGGGGTGCTTGTCAGGAGGGGGTGGCACCCGTCAGCCCGCTACCCTACGTAGAGCGAGAGCGCCGTGGTGGTGAAGTAGGCGATCCCGACCCATCCGTTGAGGTCGAACGCCTGCTTGACCTTCGACAGGTCGCCAGCGTGCACTAACGACTGCTCATAGGCGAGCAACACGGCCACCAGCGCAACGCCGCCGAGGTAGAGCGTCGGCAGATCGGCCGCCGTCCACAACACGACCATCGCCGTGACAGTGGCTATGTGCATGGCGCGCGAGATCTGGATCGCGCCCGCCACGCCGAACCGCGTGGGGATGGAGCGCAGGCCGTGCCCCCGATCGAACTCGACGTCCTGGCAAGCGTACAACACGTCGAACCCGCCGACCCAGAGCCCGATGGCCAGCCCCAGCAGCCACGGCTCCACGCCCCCCCCGCCGCCGGCGGCGATCCAGCCGCCTACCGGGGCAACGGCCATTGCCAAGCTGAGAAACAGCTGTGTCCAAGCCGTGTGGCGCTTTGCGAGCGAATACCAGAAGACGATCGCGAGCGCAACCGGCGCCAGTGCTAGGCACAGCGGCGACAGTCGCCAAGCGCCGAACAGGAACACGGCCGACGACGCCACGACGAACCAGATGGCCTCGCTTCGGCTCATCGCCCCGCGCGGCAGCTCGCGCATCACCGTGCGCGGGTTGAGCGCGTCGAACCGCGCGTCGACGAGCCGGTTGAACCCCATCGCCGCGCTACGCGCCCCCACCATGCAGACCACGATCCAGAGAACCTGCGCCCAGGAGAACGGGGCCACCCGCCACGCGAGCAGCGCGCCAGTAAAGGCGAACGGCAGCGCGAAGACCGAATGGCTGACACGCACGAAGGACAAGTAGGTGGACAGGCGGCTCATGATTCGGGGTCCGGCGTCTCGTCGAGCCAAGCGACAGCGTCGGGCGCGACAGCCGAAACCAAGTATTGTTCCACATCGTCGGTGGCCGGCGGCACGCGAACGACGATCAGGCGCGCCAAGCGGCCGGGCTCGATCGTGCCGAGCTCGTCGTCGCGGCCAAGCGCCCGTGCGCCCCCGCGCGTGGCGCTGTCGAGCAGGCGCCCTGCCGGCACCTGGGGCGCGATCGTGCACGCTTCGGCGAGCTCGTCGAACACGCTGAGCGTCGGTGCGCTGGCGAGGCTGTCGGTGCCGAAAGCCACCGGCACGTCCATGGCGTAGAGGGCCTCAAGCGGCGGCGAGCCAGCCCCCACGTGCTGGTTGCTGCGGGGACAGACCACGACGCTGACGTCGAGGGCCCGCAGGCGGTCGAGGTCTGGGCCGTTACACTGGGTGCCGTGCACCGCTGCAACCCGCGAGTCGAGAAAGCCCAGGTCTGAGAGATAAGCGACCGGTGAGACGGCGGGCGGCACCCAGTCGTCACGCCACATCCCAAAGTCCTCCAGCACAGCGCGCCACCGACCGGTCCCAGTGGCCAGCAGCTCGATCTCGTCGAGTGACTCGGCCAAGTGCACCATCGACCGACGCGCCGGTGCGGCATCGAGATCGGCCCGGAGCGCCGCAAACAGCGCCCGCGACACCGAGTACGGTGCATGGGGTGCGAGGGCGACGCGCACGCGATCGTCCGGCCGAGGAGGCAGTGCCTCCACCCGGTGCCGAGCCTCTCGGACAAGGCCGTCGGGGTCGGCCACCCGAAACCCGATTAGCTCGTAGAACACCTCGGCTGCCAAGCCCGCCTCGACCAGCCACGGCACTGTGGCCAGCGTGTTGGAAACGTCGCCGACCAGACCGATGCCGGCACGCCGCATCGTCGCGATGGCTGCTCGACCCGCGGCCGCGATCGCCGCCTCGTCCCCGCCCCGCAAGTCCCGCTCGACAAGCAGCGCACGCACCCAGTCCGGCAGGCTGGCCGCCGGCGGCACGCGGCCCGCAAGATGCGAGAGTTCAAGGTGCGTGTGGGCATTGACGAGTGCAGGCAGGATGGCTACGTGCCCCAGGTCAACCGCCTCGGCGACCGGGCCCGTACCGACCGCAGTCACGCGCGTCCCGTCGGTCTCAACCCAAGCATCGGCGAGCGGCGGCCCCGCGATCGGGAGCACCCAGTCGGCCCGGTAGATCACTGCAAGCGAAGGGCCTTACCGTGGCGGCTCCGGGCGAGGTACCGGCTCAGCTCCTTGGGGACCGCCGTGTCGCCCTCGGCCCTGGCGGTGGCCAGCGCAAGCATCCGCGGCACCTCGCGCATCCGGACCACTGGGTCGCCCAGCACTTCGTAGTGCATGTTGCGGCGCTTGGGAGTGAACCCGGCGTCCTCGACGTTGGTGACGATCTCGAGCTCATCCATGCAGTAACTCGCGCCGGCCGCCCGGACGACGTTCTCCTCGATCATCACGCTGCCCATGTCGTTGGCGCCGAAGGCGAGGCTCAGTTGCCCGACCTTGCCGCCCTGCGTCACCCACGACGCCTGCAGGCTGTCGACGTTGTCGAGGACGATCCGGGCTAGTGCGAGTGTGCGTAGGTACTCGAGGCCCGTGGCCTCCACCCCCCCCTGCTCGGTGTGCTCGGGCTGGTAGCTCCACGTGATGAACGCGGTAAAGCCGCCGGTCTCGTCCTGCAGGTCGCGCAGCCGGAGCAGGTGTGCGATCCGTTCCTCCAGCGTCTCGACGGTCCCGTACATCATCGTGGCCGTCGTGCGGAGCCCCACGCTGTGCGCCTCGCGCATCACGCCGATCCACTCGTCGGCAGACGCCTTGGTGTAGCAGTTGAGCAGGCGCCGCACGCGGTCGACGAGGATCTCGGCGCCGCCGCCGGGAATCGAGTCGAGCCCGGCCGCCACGAGCCGCTCGATGACAGCGGGCATCGGCAGCTGGTTCACCCGCGCGATGTGCAGCACTTCGGGCGGCGACAGCGCGTGCAGCTTGAACTTCGGATAGCGCGCCTTCACCGCCCGGAACAGGTCCTCGTACCAGGCGATCGGCAGATCGGGGTTGTGCCCACCCTGCAGCAGCAGCTGGCCGCCGCCCACCGCGATAGTCTCATCGATCTTGCGGAAGATCTCGTCAAAGCCCAAGACGTATCCCTCAAGATCGCCGACCGGGCGGTAGAACGCACAGAACCGACACCGCGCCACGCACACGTTTGTGTAGTTGACGTTACGGTCAATGATGTAGGTGACGATGCGGTCTGGGTGCCGGCGGGCGCGGATGTCGTCGGCCAGCCGCCCGAGCAGGTGCGTGGGTGCCTCGCGGTACAACACCAACGCCTCGCCCGCGTCCACCCGCCCGCCGTCCGCGACCTTGCCCGCGATGGCATCGATCATCCTTCGTAGAACTCCAGGGTCCGCCCGCCGGGCACGAGGCCGAGCTCGGCGGCATGATCCAGGAAGGCCTGCAGCCCGGCGCGCTCGTCGGAGCCGAGACCGTAACGGACATTATCCCTTAGGTACGCCGCCGCGCGCGCCGTGCGCATTGTTTCGCCGCGCCCGTACTCGGCGGCGATGGCGTCAACGGCGGCGAGCCCGGCCGCCTGCGCGGCCTGCAGCCGGTGCACCCCCGCGACGTCGACCGCCCCGCGCCGGCCCGTCCAAGCGGCGTAGACGAACGGCAGGCCGGTCATCGCCGTCCACTCCTCGCCCAGATCCAGCTTCGCCGCACCCAGCGCGCCAGCGTCGGCGTCGAAGGCCGGATCCCCGATCAGCAGGCCCGCGCCGTGGCTGTCGAGCATACCAGCCAAGTCAGGGCCGTGCGCGACGAACTCGGGGTCGATGCCAAACCGGTGCCGGCACAGGATGCGCAGCAGCGCCACCGACGTGCGCGAGCTGGTGTCAAGCGCAAGGCGCCGGACTTCCCCCAGCGGGCGGCGCAGGTAAAGCGCCACTGAGGCCACCGGGCCATGCGAGCAGATGCCCACGCCGGGCACCAGTCGGTAGTCGTCCTGCGCGTAGTCGATCGAAGGCACCAGCCCTAGGTCGATCTCATCGGCGCGCAGCAGCGCCGAGCAGACCGAGGGCACGTCGTAGCGCACCTCCCAGTCCCCCGGTGCCCGGTCGAGTGCCCACGTAAGCGGCCGCGCATTGAGAAAGCCCACTGCCCCGAGCCGCGTCGCACCCATCACACCACGGCGGCGAAATGCCCGTCGCGCTCGATGGCCACCAGCCCCGCGGCCTCGACGTTGCGGCGTACGTCCTCAAGCGGCGCGCGGCGCGCGCCGTGGGGTGTCTCATCCGACGCCGAGACGGCGTCGAGGTCGTCGGCCCCGAAGACCAGGGCAACTTGGGCGAGCTTGGGCCCATAGCGCTGCCAGTCCACCTGCACCACCGGCACGTTCGGCGCGCCGAGCCTAGCCAGTGCCACAGCCCGCACGTCCTGGTAGCCGGTGGTCGGGCGTGCCGCGCTGACACCGTACGGCAGCGGGCCGACCGCCTGCACGCACGTCGCCGAGTCCTGGAACGCCGCCAGATCCTCGAACAGCGCCAAGCGCGCCTCCCGCTCGATGCCGACCCGCAGGCGCCGAAAGCCGGCCTCCGCCAGCGATTCCAGCACGCCGCGGACACCGCCCTCGCCGTCGAGCGGCACGCGCGCGATGGCGTCGAGCCCAGCCGCGCGCAGCGCTGCGAGTACGGTCGCCACACCACCAGCGGCCGTCCCGAGACGGACGACGTCGGTCCAGGCGAAGCCCGCCACCGCCCGCTCCCCCGCCAGCTGCCGGGCCGCGGCCACGGCAGCCACGGCGGCATCGAGTGTCGCGGGCTCGCCGGTCAGGCGCACCTCACGTGCCGCAGCCGGCACCTCGGCCGGCGGCGCCGCTAGGTCCCAGGAGACCACCCGGAGATAGGTCACGTCTCCCCCGTGCGCCCGGCGCCTGGCAACGTCGGCCAGCATCCCGAGCGGCAGGATGTCGGGCGCGGCTGCCAGCGCGACCAACGCCTCGCCTAGCAGGCGCTCGCCCGCCGTCACCCGCTCCATGTACTGCCCAAAGGCCGCGTCGACGCTCATCACGTGCGTCCTCCGTTGGCCATCTGTTCCGCGATCCTAGTTGCCAGAGCCAGCGCCTCGCGCCCCTGCTGCCCCGTCACCTGCGGCGGCCGCCCATCACGCACCGCGGACACGAAGTCCTCCAGCTCGCGGCCCAGGGGATCGGCCTGCTTGACGTCGATCTTGCCGCCTGCCACGCGCGGCGCCCCATCCCGGTGTGTCAAGCGCAGCACTTCCACTTCTCGCGCCGCCAAGTCGATGCTCACGTACGCCTCGCGGGCGAAGAACCGGGCCTTGCGGACGCGGTCGCGGCTGATCCGGCTGGCCGTCAAGTTGGCGATGCACCCAGACCCGAACTCGAGGCGGGCGTTGGCGATGTCGACGCGGGGGGTGAGCACGTTAACGCCCACCGCCTTGATCTCGACAACCTCCGGGCCGGCCAGCGCCAGAAGCAGATCGAGGTCGTGGATCATCAGGTCGAACACCACGTCGATGTCAAGACTCCGGTCTGGGAACGTGCCCAGCCGGTGCACCTCGACGAACCCGGGCTCGGCCACGTGCGGCCGTGCGGCCAGGAACGCGGGATTGAAGCGCTCCGTGTGGCCTACGGCCAGCGGAACGCCCCGGCCCTCGGCGGTCGCCACCAGCCGGTCGGCCTCGGTAAGCGACGCGGTCATGGGCTTCTCCACCAGCACAGCCCGCCTGCGGTCGAGGAACGGCAGTGCCACCTCGGCGTGGGACTCGGTCGGCACGGCGATTGAGACCGCGTCCACTGCGTCAAGGACCTCCGCAGCATCGGTAAACGGCGCCGTGCCGTACTCGGCGGCCACAGCCTCGGCTCGGTCACGCTTCGTGTCAACGACACCCACGAGATCCACGCCCTCGATACTCGACAGCAGACGGGCGTGGTGACGCCCGAGGTGTCCCACGCCGACCACTGCGACGCGCAGCACGCTCATGCGCCCGCGACCTCCCGAACCCGGCCCACGACCACGATCCCAGACGCATCGGCCTCGGCCACCACAGCGTCGCCATCGATCAGCAGTGCCCGCCCGGCGTCGACCGAGAGCACTGCGGCGCCGGCCTCCCGCATGGCCCGGATGGTCGCCACGCCGATGACCGGCACGTCGAACCGCATATCCTGCTGCGGCTTTGCCACTTTCACGACGCACACCCCCGCTCCGGCCAGTTGGGCCGCTCGCTGGATCATCGCGTCGGTCCCCTCCATGGCCTCGACGGCCACGACCGCCCTCGACTTCACGGCCACCGTCTGCCCGACGTCGAGCCCCGCGATCGCGTCGGCCATTCGATAGCCGAACGCGAGGTCCTCGCACTGGTCGACGCTCGGCTCTCGGGCAGTCAGCGTCCCGGCGCCGGCCAGCAACGACTGCAGCAGCGCGGTGGAGTCCATCAACTCGATGCCGCGTAAGCGCAACTCCTCAGCGACCGCGCCGATCAGGCCGTCGGTGTTCCGGGCGGCAACCCGCGCAAGGACTCGCAGGAAGGTCGCGTCGGGTACGATACCGTCCGCGAAGATCTTCGTGTGCTTGATCTGGCCCGCCATCACCGCCCGGGTCACTCCGGCGGCCTGCAGCAATTCCAGGCACGTCCCCAGCTGGCCCAGCGAGATCCAATGAATGGGGGCGCCGACGCGAGCCGCCGTGTCGGCCAGCTCCGGGAAGGTCTCCTCCCTCACCGCAACGACCGTTACCTGATGTTCCTGGGCACGCGCAGCCTCAAGCACAAGGAAGGGGAAGCGGCCGTTGCCAGCGATTAGGCCAAGGAGCACCCCTAGTCGTCCTCGGCCACGACGCCGTCGGCCATCGCCTCGGCCGACCGCCTAGCCGGGCGCCGTAGGATAACGCCACGCTTGGAGCTGCGGATGAACTCCACGAGACGGCGTATTTCGGGCGCCGACAGCGACGCATCCCGTTCGATCTCCGCAAGGGCCTGCGTGGTGTTCAGCTTCGACTGCAGGACGTAGCGGTACGCTCGCTTGAGCTGCGTAACCGTGTCGGCTGTGAACCCCCGTCGCGTAAGCCCGATCGTGTTGACACCGAAGATGCGCGCCGGCCGCCCGCCCACAGTCCGCGCGTACGGCGGCGTGTCTTTGGTGATTACCGAGTATCCACCGATGAATCCGTGGGCCCCTACGCGGCAGAACTGATGCACGGCTGACACGGCGCTGATGTTCACGTAGTCCTCGACCGTTACATGCCCACCGGCAGTGGCGTGCGGCCCGAAGATCGTGTGACTGCCGATCCGGCAGTCGTGGGCCACGTGGGCGTACGCCATGAAGAGATTGTCGTCACCGATGACCGTCCGGCCGCCGCCGAGCGCCGTGCCACGGTTGATGGTGACGAACTCACGGAAGATGTTTCGCTGGCCGATGATCAGCCGGGAACGCTCGCCTTGGTACTTCAGGTCCTGGGGGGCGAGTCCGATCGAGGCCATCGGATAGACCTGCGTGTCGTCGCCGATCTCGGTCCAGCCGTCGATCGACACCGACGCGGCGATTCGGCAGCGGGCACCGACCGTGACGTCCGGCCCGATTACGCAGTACGGCCCGATGGTGGTGCCGGGCCCAATCCGCGCACCCGGATGCACGATCGCCGTGGGGTGGACCTCCCCTGCACCCGGCTCGATCGCCAGGAGCAGCTCCGCCTCGGCCACCGTGACGTCTCCCGCGTAGGCGATCGCCGCAGCCGTGGCGAGCCGCGTGCGCTCGCGCCCGAGCCGCACCTCGAGACGCAGCCGATCGCCAGGAACCACCTGCTTGCGGAACTTCACGTGGTTGACGCCACGTAGCGAAACGCGGGCCGTCGCTGGCTGGGATGCCCGGTCCAACACGAGGATCGCGGCCCCTTGGGTCAGCGCCTCGATCATCATCACGCCTGGCATCAGCGGCGCGCCAGGGAAGTGCCCCTGGAAGAACTCCTCATTAATGGTGACGTTCTTGTATGCCACCAGCCGGACACCGGGTTCGTGTTCGGCGACGGCGTCGAGCAGGCATGACGGGTAGCAGCAGTCGACGCGGTCAAGGAGAACTTGAAAATCGATAGACACGTCGGGGTCTCGCCGGCACGCAGCTGCCTCAGAAATAGGTTCGCTGGCGGGAGCGCACCCCCGGGGCGCGCCGCCGCTACGGCGCGGGCACCACCGGGTTGGCCTGATCGAACAGCTCGATGATCTCGGTCGTCAAGTCGAGCGCCGGGTTGGCCAGGATGAGTCCCGTGGCCGCCGCGTCGAAGAGCATTAGGAGAGCCCGCTCCTCGAACACCTGCTGGATCACCGGTGACAGACGTTGTTCAAAATCCGAGAACAGCTCTTCCTGCAGGGCCTGCACCTCGACCTGAGCGTCCTCGGTGAAGCGCTGGAGGTCGAGCTGCTGGCGCTCGATCTCTCGCTGCAACTGCGTGATGGCCTGTGCGCTCATCACGGCCGCGCCTGCCTCAAGCTTCTGCTGCGACGCCTGCAGCGCCTGGTTCCGCTGGTTGATCTCATTCACGCGCTGCTGCTGCAACACCAAGACTTGGCTGTTAGCAGTCTGGCCGAGCGCCGACTCAGCAGCGATGCGCTGTACGTCGATGTAGGCGAAGCGCGCACCCTCGGGGAACGGCACATCCGCCGGGGCCGGTGCCGGTACGTCCACCTGAGGTGGTACTAACGGATCCGCTGCCTGCGCGAATACCGGAGTGACACCGAGCCCCGCCAGCATGGCAACAACGAGGCACCTGCTCAGGGCCGGTCCGACTGTAAGCCTCATAAACTCGTCGATTTTACACGAAATCCCGTGGACAAGTTAAGATGGGCGCATCATGTCCGCGCTCGGTCGTTTGACACTGCTCGCTATCGTGCCGCTGCTGAGTGCCGCCTGCGGGCGTAGCGAGGTCTCCACGCCCACTATGCCCACCATCACGGCACCCATTATTGAGACGTTGACAGGCAGGGTGACGGTCAACGGAGCGCAAACACATTTCTTTGAGGCGACCCAAAGCGGCAGCATCCTCGCCGTGCTTGGTGATATCTCACCTGACGGCACCATCATCGGCTTCCAAATGGGCACTGCCAACGGCATCCTCTGCACCGCAGTACAATCGGTCGACGAAGCCGAGGAGGGCACCCGCATCGTCCTGGCCGCCTCGGCTGCCGGAAGCCTCTGCGTGCGCGTCTACGACACTGGCAGCCTCACTGGACCCGCAAACTACGCCATCTATCTCGAGCACCCATAGGCCGAGACACCGCGCCCCTGCCACCTGATCCCTAAAACGTGGTGCCGACGGCGAACTTGAAGGTCGTGCCCTCGGCCGGCTGCAGGTTGTTGTCGAGCACGTTGCCGCGCTGGAAGTTCTTCGCCCAGATCAGTCGGAAGGGAACGTTGAGCACAGGCATGAAGAACCGCACCTCGAGCCCGGTGGACGTCTTGAACGCGCTCGTCGAGCCCACGGTCCGGAACTCGGCCAGCGGCTGAGTGGGGTCGCTCAGGGTGATCTGCTGCAACGGGTCGAACAACAGCGGCAGGTCCGGGATCAGGCGCTCGAAGAGGTCCTCGCGCAGCGAGAACGACTCGCCTGCGTCCCGCACCTGGCCCGCGTCGTAGAACGCGATCAGTCGAACCGGATCGGCGATCCGGATCAGGTACTCGGCGTTGAACAGAATCGACTTGTTGCCGCCAAGCACCAAGCCCGTGACGGGGTCCGACGGGCCGACGCTCCGGATGTCGAACCCGCGGATCGTGTACTCGCCGCCGAGAAACAGCTTTTCCCAGATCGGCAACTGTGTTGTGTCGCCGTACGGTGTGATGTACTGGGCCTGCACTCGGAAACCGAACGACGACCGCGACGTGTGCCGCCGGTACATGATGGCCTCGACGCTCGGCTTGTAGTAGCTGGTGTCCCCGCCGATGCCAGCCAGGCCGAACTCAGCCGTTAGCCGTGACCCTGTATTCGGAAAGATCGGGTTGTCGATCGTGTTGTAGACGAAACTCGGGGTGACCTTGCTGATGGTCCGCGTGCCGTTATTCCCCAGCAGCAACGAGTCTTGCAGGAACGGGTTGCGCGCGAGCACGAGCGGATCGTTGAACCCCTCGTTCAGGTCGGTCACCGACGCCTCTTCATAGCTGTAGTTAATGAACATTCGCGCGAAGTCGAAGGACGGGAACCCGAAGGTGACATTCCCACCGCTAGTGTTCTGTGTGTAGAACCCGATGTACTGCAATTTGCGCTTGTAGACGTCGAACCCGCCCGTGATGTTCCGATCGAAAAGGAAGGGCTCCGTGAAGGCCAGTTGGTAATTCTGCGAGCGGGCGCCGCCCTGCAGCGAGACCGTCAGGCTCTCGCCGCGACCGAGAAAGTTCGCCGTCGAGAACGCCAGCTGCCCGAAGAAGCCCTCGTACTGGGACACGCCGGCACCAAAGGTTAGCGTGTTCCGGTTCTGCTCCTGCAGTCGCACTGTGACATCGACGACGTTGTCCTCGCCCGGGAGACGTTCCACGGTGACCGCCTCGGTGTCGACCTCAATGGGTTCGAAGTACCCGAGCTGGTTGATGCGGCGGACGCTGAAGTCGAGCGCCTCGGTGTCGTAAACGCCGCCCTCCACCAGCCGGAATTCCCGCCGGATCACATTATCGTGAGTGGTAGTGTTGCCCGTGAACGTGAGCTGGTTCACCCGGAACTGGTCACCTTCGGTCAACCGCATCACCACGTCGACGGTTGGCGGCTCGCCGGCGCCAGGCGGTGCCAGCAGCGCAACGGGCACGATCGGGTCGGCGTCGTCGCTGAAGTGCAGATCGGGCACGCCCGTGAAATCCATGTAGCCGCCCGAGCCGTAGACCCCCTGCGCCACTTCAAGGCCTTCCCTAAGCGCCGCCTGGCTGTACCATTCGCCCGGCTCGATGTCGAACAGCGGACGCATGAAGTCGTCGGGTACGACGGTGTTACCCGAGAAGTCCAGCCGGCGCAGCCGGTACCGCGGGCCCTCGGTCACCGGAATCCGCAGCTGCACCCATTGGGTCTCGCCGTCGGCCTCGGTTTCAAGCACGCGGATCTCCGGCGCGTTCACGCGCACCCTCGCGTACCCGCGGTCGCGGTAGTACGTTTGGATGGCATCGACGTCCTGGCCGAACTGGTTGACCTTGTACGTGCCCGAACCGGTAATGAACGAAAGGAAGTTCGCTGGCTTGTTCTGCTGCAGCTGCCCGCGCAGGTCGCCGTCGCTGAACGCCTCGTTGCCGATGAACTCGACCTCACGGATGCGGCTCTTCGGCCCCTGTTCCACCGTGAAGGTGACGTTGACAATTTTGGGACCCGCGGCGGTGGGCTCGACGCGGTGGTCAACCACCGCGTTGTTGTAGCCCTTCTCTGCCATGAAGCTGCGCACCACATTCTCGACCTGCTGCACGCGACCGAGGTCCAGGAAGGTGTCGAAGTTGAGCTGCATGCCGAGGGCGGTCAGCTGCTCGTCGATGGCTGTCCGATCCAGCTCGTCGCTACCCTCGTAGTCGACGACCCGGATCCGCTCACGCTCCTCGATGTTGTAGTTGACGACCTTGCCGACCACGCCATTCTGGAAGATGTAGTCGTGGACTTCGATTGACAGATCCTCGAGCCAGCCGGTGTCCCAGAGGCGCCAGAAGTCGTCGCGGAGGGTCTGGACGGCCGCGTCGTCGTACGGCGTCCAGACGCCCTGCGAGGGCAGGCTCGGCGAAAGTCGCACGTTGAAGAGGTAGGTATCAGCGGGCACCAGCGAGACGGCGTCCTGCTGCTCGAAGCACGGCACGAGCAGGTAAACGACGGGGCTGGAGCCCTCGGGCGGCAGCACCGCCGGCGCCGGAATCGGCGTGTCACAGACTTCGAGGCTCGTGGTCGGCTGCGGAGCCTCGGGGAGCAGGGTCGTCCCCAAGCCCGGCAGCTGCGGCAACTGGGCAGCGGCCAGCGCCGGAAGCCCGGCCAGCAGGGTGGCCAGCACCGCCACATGCACGAAACGGTCCGTCGGTATGGGCATCTGCCCTCCAGAATAGCCACCAGCCCGCCCCGGCTGCAACCGGCGATGGTGCAAACCGGATGCCTGTATGGACGCGCCGAAGTGCGAAACGGTTTGAAACGGGAGCGCCCGGCCTTAGGCCAAGGGCCGGCCCGCAGTCAGCTCGCCCGCCGGCCGATAAGCCAGCTGGCCACCGTCGAGGTAGACCTCGATCTCGCCGTCGCCGAGGTGCCCGCGGATCAACTCCTCCGAGAGCGGATCCTCGACGTAGCGCTGGATGGCACGCCTGAGCGGCCGCGCCCCGTACGAACGGTCCTTGCACGTCACGTCGATGACCCAGTCGATCACGTCCGGCGCCAGTCGGATCTGGATGCGCCGGTCGGTGAGGTTCGCGTTGAGTTGCTCGAGCAGCAGTCCCATGATCCGGCGCAGGTCGTCGTCACCGAGCGCCTGGAACACGATGATCTCATCGACCCGGTTGATGAACTCGGGATTGAACGTCCGCTTCACCTCGCCGAGCACCATATCGCCAACA
>CAZHTD010000030.1:0-35653 GCA_964535675.1 uncultured Bifidobacteriaceae bacterium
GCTCCTGGGCCGGAGCAGTCTACCCTCAGGTGTCAATCGATCCGGGAAGCTTACGGCTCCTCGCACCGTTGGGTCGTCCAATCGACGGATAGTTGCGGGATCGACTCGCCAGAGCCGGCTCATCGTGCTTCATCCGGACTCGTACCCGAAGCACGGAGGGTGCCAAGCGGTCGGCGGCGTGCTTCGCACTGAAGGGCGCAGGAGAACGGTGGGCCTGGTCTCCTCTCCGGCGAGTGCCGGAGCCTCGAGGCTGCTAAGCGGCCATGGGCGTGTCCCGCCACAGGTGGTCGCCGTCGCAAGGCGCTTGATGCTTCACGACCGCGTAGTGCAGGAGCTTCGTCCTACCCGCGCCGCACGCCTGCAGCGAGGACCGTGGCCGTGTCACTCGCTGCGTGAGGCGCTCGTCGTGCGCTTTGATCCGGGGGGTGTGCTGCCACGACGACCATGTGGCCAGGTAGACGGCGGCCCGCAATTGTGCCCGTCCGCGTTTCGTGATCGGGGTGCGGCCAGCGCGCGCGACACGCTCTCGTCGCGACGGGTGGAGGTCCGCCAGCGTGCCCCGCTGTCGACCGTGACGAGAGCGACCCGAGGGGCCGATTTCCGCGATCAAGGCGGCACGGCAGCCCAGCCAAGCCCCGGGAGCGTGCGCCAGTACGTGGCTTCCGGAACGGTCTCCCCTGCCGCTCGTCGGCCACGGTGTCGAGCGGATCGCCGATGACGTCGAGGCGCGCGACGAGCCGCACGATTGCGCGCATACCCGCGTTGTGCCCGTGCGGCACGGCTACCGTCGCACGGGCCTTTGCCCAGCCCTGCTCGACTTGGAAGTGCCACAGCCGTCGCCCACGTCGATGTTGTTGGACGGCCCGGATGCAGTCCGTCTTCAAGCGTGCCGCGATCGGGAGAGGGGCCCAAACCGCCCGGCGTACGGCGAGCCAGCCGGGGGCCGCAACGGGCCGCCATACGCCGACGATCTCGGGACACACGCCGTGGAGCTGAACTTGACGTCGGCGATTCTGCTCGAACGGCTTCACGAGGCGATCACGCGCCGCACCCGGGTCGTCCGGATCTGGCCGACTCCGGCCAGTTGCCTGCGACTGAGTCGGGCGCTGTGCGCCGAGACCCACGAGGCGGGCTCGAAGACCACCGCTCCCTGCACATGGACTTCCTCAAGGCGCAGAAGAAGGACGTGTTGCAGACTGCATGACCGACAACGACGACTTCAGCCGTGACCAGCATGTGCACAACCTGACGTATACAACCCCACCCCGGACCGTCCGATGAATATCAACTGGAGAACGTCCGCTCCGCCCGCGATGGATCTTCCAGTGCAGTTTCAAGCGGTTCTGGTGAATCCACTGGAAGTGCTGATCGAGGAGGTGCACCGAGCGCGAGGATACGTATCAAGACGAAGAGGCCGCATCAAAGGTAGCGCCAGCGCAGTAGGCGGCGTTCGATCTGTTCGGCACAGGCGAACAGCAGCAGGACGATACCCATGATGATGAGGATCAGCGCGATGGTCAGCGCGGCGTTATAGGTGCTCTGCGCGAACTGCAGCAGGTAGCCCAAGCCACGGCTGGACGCGACGAACTCGCCCACCACGGCACCGGTGAACGCGAACCCCACCGCGACCTTGAAGCTCCCCATAACCCAGCTCGTGACCGACGGGACGTACACCTCGCGCACCAGCGTCCGCCGTCCCCCGCCCAAGGTTCGCACCCGCTCGACCAGCCGCCGGTCCACTTCCCGGACGCCGTTGTAAACCGCAAAAAAGATGAGCACGGCGACGAGGATGGTGGCGAGCGCTAGCTTCGACGCTAGACCGATGCCGAGCCAGATGACGAACAGCGGTGCCAGTATAACGCGGGGTATGGCATTGAGCAGGATCATCACCGGCTCGAGCAGGTCGGCGACAAGCGGCAAAAGCGCAGCGGCAAAGCCGAGTGCGATGCCGAGCACGAGACCGACGAGCAGGCCAGCGAACGCAGCTGCCGCGGTGACGCCTAGGTGCGGCCACAGGTCGCTACCGGCAGACAGGGTGAACAGGACCTCTGCAACGGCCGACGGCGGAGGTGCATAGAACGGATCCAGCACGCCGGCGCGTGACGCCACCTCCCATGCCGCCAACAGGAACAGCAATGCCACGCCGCGGCGGACGAAGGGAGACCGGCGCCACTCCTTCATGACGTTACCGCCTCTGCCGGTGGTTCCGCGGCCAGTTCATCCCAAAGAAGCTGCAAAAGCGGCCCGAAAGCAGGATGCCCGCGCGCCTCCAGCACACGCCGGGGACGCGGAATCCCGACGCGGTGGCTAGCCCGGATCGCGGCGCGTGGCCCCTGGCTCAGCACATGCACGACGTCAGAGGCGCTAATCGCCTCTTCCAGATCGTGCGTCACCAGTAGCACGGTGAGCTGCTCGCGCTCGACCCACTCGAGCAGTTCCTGTGTGATGCGCGTCCGGACGATGGCGTCCAGCGCGGCGAACGGCTCGTCCATCAGTAGCAACCGGGGTCGCAACGCCAAAACCTGCGCAATGGCCACCCGCTTGCGCTGCCCGCCGGAGAGCTGGCCAGGATAACGATCGCCGTATCCGGCCAACCCTAGTACCGCCAGCCAGTGATCGGCCTGCTCATCGGCGATGGCCGGCACGACTTCGCGGATGCGCAGTCCCAGAGCCACGTTCTGGCGCGCCGTGCGCCACGGCAGTAGCGCGTCGTCCTGGAACAAGAAGCCGACGTCGCGCACCCCGACCTCAAGATCGACCGTGCCCCGCAACGGCTCTAACAAGCCGGTCACCACCCGCAGGATGCTCGTCTTGCCTGAGCCGGACGGCCCGATGAGCGTGGCGAACTCCCCCGCCTCCACGTCGAGATCGATGTCGTCGAGAACCGGCTCTTCGCCGTAGCCGACCGCCAGCCCACTGACCCGTAGCATGGGCGTCCGTGTGCGGTCTCCTAACCGGTGGCAAGAGCGCCGGTGTCCAGCAGGCTCTCCAGCTCGACCTGCCCCGGCTCCAAGAGGCCGGCGACTTCCTGCGCGCGCACTACCCGCCCGGCCGCCTCGACATCCACATCGACGCGCTCCGGATACAGCGAGAGGCGGTAGCGATCAATGACCTGTTCAAGTCGGGCGACATCGCCGCCGGCGACGAGGGCGTCCGGGAGCGCGGCCACGACCTCGGCCGGCGACAGGGTCCGCGTATCGACCAAGCCGGCGGCAAGGGCAATCGCGAGCTTCCGCATCTCCGGCAACCGCCTATCCCGCTCGGCCGCACGCACCGAGACCCCCATGAACGCATAGGAGCCACCCAGATGACGCCGCGCCTCCTCGATCTCCATGAAGTTGACCAACTCGCGCCCGCCTGCTTCGACGATCAGCGACAAGGCCGGCTCCTGCAGCATCGCCGCATCGACCTGCCCTATGCGCAGGGCATCGAACACATTGGTACCGATGGCCGCGAACTGCACGGCGCCGGCGTCCACGCTGGCCTGATCGAGCAGGAGCAAGAGGAGAGCATGATCAGCGTTGCCAAGGGCTGAGATCCCCACCGTCCGGCCATCGAGCGCCGCGACGGAGTCAATGTCGACGGCGCGCGCCGGTGCCGTCGCCAATGCGAAGAGCGGCAGCCGTCCGGTGGATGCCACCCGGCGGATCGGTGCCCCGTTAGCAGCCGCCTGCAGCGCAACGTCGAACGAGGTTCCGGCATAGTCGACGGCGCCGCCCACCAGCGCCTGCATCGCTGCGTTCCCACCGCGGGTGTACACGAGCTCGACCGCCAGATTCTGCTCAGCGAAGTGCCCGCGAACCCGTGAGACCTCGTACGGCACGACGCAGAGAAGCTGGCCGCAAAAGGCCAGACGGACGCCGGTCATGTTGTCCCGCGGCTCTCCGCAGCCGCTGACTGCGATGATCCCGGCCGCGCCCACGAGGCTCTTGAGGATGGCACGCCGGTCCCAGACCACACCTGCCCCGGGCCATCGTCGCGCGCCAAGCCTCGACTCCGTCTGGGGCTCGGATACGACCCCGGCCAGATTCGGACTCGTCGCCTCGCAGCAGCCCATGCCGTGGACGATACCACGGGGCACCGCGACGGCGTGTCTTGCTTCGTCTTCAACACGCGCTCGTGGCATTGATACGGTTCAACGAGGTGTGGACCTTTGACTGAATGCACGATGCGCGCTCTAGCGGGCGACGGTTTCGCACCCTTCACATGCTTGATGAAGGGTCCGCGAAGGACTGGCAATTGCGGTGGGGCCGTCGATTCCCGCGGCACGCGTGATGCGCATGCTCGGCCAACTCGTGGCGCTCTCCGGGCGCCCCTCTCTCGACTCCGACTCGCTAACGGCCCCCCGAGCTGACCGCACCGGTGCTCACCGAGTGGTGTACGCAGCGCAGCATCGGCCTGCAGTACATCCAACCCGGTCAGTCGGTGCAGAACGCCTTCATCAAACGTTTCCACCGGGCGTCTCGGGAGAGGTCCTGCACGCCCCTCTCTTTCACTCCACGAAGCGCAAGCTCTCTTCCAGCCCACCACACCTGTAGTGCCAAGCACGCGTGAGTCGGCGGCGCCTGGTGCGGAAGCGCCTGGTCTTCTCGCCTGAGACCGGGCCGAAATACGACGCGACGCTGGACGCATCTGGTATCGATACACGCGGTCGACGGTGGCGACAAGGCTCGCGCCCGAGACGGGGTCAACGCCTGGTACTGTCATCAAGCACTGCATGCGTCGCGGGCGGCTTCACATGCGAAAGTGAGCCGACACACCAGCCTAGGTGAAACTTTGTGCCCTCGCTGTGGGTTAAGAGAATGAACAGAGAGCGATGACCTCTGGCAAATGACCGTAAAGCCATGACTGACGTCTCGCAATTTGAGACGTTTGTCCGAAACCATCAGGACCGAGTCTTCACCACCGCGCTGCGTCTGTTGGGAAGCCAGTCCGACGCAGAGGATGTGGTTCAAACGGTGTTCCTTATGGCGTTCGAACGTTTCGACACGATCGGGAACAGTCCGGCCGCAGGTGGGTGGCTCAGCACGGTGGCAACGAACCTCGCGCTCAACCACCTGAGCCGTTACCGAAGACGCTGGCGGCTGTTCAGCGAGATGGAGCCTGAAGATGGAGCAACACCGTTTGCAGACACGATTTGCGCATCCGATACGTCCCGTGATGCCCACGCCCAACTCCAGGCGTCGTTGCGGGCGCTGCCCGACCACCAGAGAATTCCGTTGGTCCTGTTTCATTTCGAAGGCCGGAGCTACCAGGAGATCGCGGTGCTGCTGGGGGTCTCGCTCGGCAAGGTCAAGACGGATATCCACCGAGGACGTCAGGCATTGAAGAACAGCTTAGCAGCGGACGATGCACCCCAGTGATCTCGAACGGCTGATCGACAGAAAGCTCGGGGAGTTGCCGCAGCCTGTGGCGCCGCCGACACTCCTGCCGCGCGTTCTGGCCGCGATTGAAGCGCGTCTCACACAGCCTTGGCACCAGCGCGCGTGGCGCACTTGGCCACCAGCGCTACAGGTGGCTTCGGCCATCGGGCTTCTGGCGGTTGCCTTCCTCGCTTTAGTGCTGGTCGAGCCCGTCGTCCCGGCACTGTGGGGCCAGGGGCTCCATGCACTTCAGGGGATTGGCAGCTCAGGGATCGCACATCTGCGGGCCCTGCTGGAGGCGGCGGAAGTCCTCCGACGCATCCTTGTTGAACCGCTCTTCGCCTACGCGCTCCCCGTTGGGCTCCTAGCCGGCGTGGCGTTAACGGCACTGAGTCTGGCGCTCAAGCGCCTGGCCTCTCTGGGAGGAGGAGTGTCCGAAGTATGAAACGTATCGTATCGCTCTGGATCGGCATGCTGTTGTTGCCGGGAGTCGTCCTGGCCCAGGATCCGAATCCGCTTCCCGACCGCGATGTTGAGGTCGTGCAGTTTGGCCAAAACTACACGCTCGAGGCTGGCGCAACCGTGCGGGATCTCGTTCTCTTCGGTGGATCGGCGACGATCCACGGAGAGGTCCAGCGCGATGCCGTGATCATCGGTGGGGGGGTAGAGCTTTCTGGAACCGCAAGCGTGGGCGGCGACGTCGTCGTTCTGGGCGGCGGGGCCACCGTTACCGCCGGTGCCACGGTCGATGGCGACATGGTGGTAGTTGGTGGGAGATTCGAAGGCCCACCGGACTTTGCGCCCGGAGGGGACTTGGTCATCGCCGACACGATGTTCGGCGGCGACCTTGCACGCATGGTCCCCGGTGTCAGTGTCTGGATGGATCGCCTGATGCCTTGGGGCACACGGGGACTGCTCCTGGGACGGCTGATTGTGCCGGACCTGGTGTGGATCTGGGTTGTCGTCGGCATTCTCCTAGCGGTCTTCTTCGGTCTCAACTTCGTTCTCGACGGACCGGTCCGCGC
Organism: uncultured Bifidobacteriaceae bacterium; assembly: GCA_964535675.1. GTDB lineage: Bacteria > Acidobacteriota > Vicinamibacteria > Vicinamibacterales > UBA2999 > CAZHTD01. Next base: position 6,389 of record CAZHTD010000030.1, read on the forward strand.
CTCGATCCAGCCGCTCGCTGCCAAGCCTCTGACGACGTTCCTCATCGGATTGCTCGTCCTAGGGCTGGTTGGGCCCGTCACGTTCATTCTGACGGTGTCCGTCATCGGCATAGCGATCGTGCCGTTCCTCTGGACAGCCCTGGCGGGAGCGGCCGCCCTCGGAGGCGTTGCGGTTTCCCGCTGGATCGGTGCAATGCTTGTGACTGAGACGGCCCCGGAGAATCGGGCCCAGGGGGCACGCTCGCTCTGCCTCGGGTTTGCCGTCATCTGCGTGGCGTTGATGGTTCCGGTCCTTGGACTAATCTCGTGGGCGAGTCTTGGAGTCCTAGGACTGGGTGCCACCTCAATGGCCGTGCGGGAAGGGCTCCGTCGGGAAAATCCAGTACCGCCACCGCTACCGCAGGAGGGGTCGGCACCAGTCTCCGAAAACCCCGTGGCGACCGCATCCGTAGCCGACTCGTTAGAACAGGCGCCTCTCGTGGATCTGGCCGCCTTCCCCCGGGCGACGTTCCTCGCGCGTACGGGAGCGTTCTTGCTCGATTGCCTCCTGGTTACGCTGATCTACGGACTGCTCGGACTGGGCGTCGGCCAATGGTTCGCAACGCTCCTGCTCGTCTATCACATCGCGCTCTGGACCTGGAAGGGAACGACGGTGGGAGGCATCATCCTCCAGATGCGCCTCGTCCGGACTGACGGCCGGGCGCTGGGTTTCACCGACGCGTTGATCCGAGGGCTGGCCAGCATCTTCTCGGTGGCCGTGGTGGGTCTGGGGTTCTTCTGGATTCTGAAAGATGCGGAACGGCAATCCTGGCACGACAAGATTGCCGGAACCTATGTCGTCACTGTGCCTCGGAATCGGCCGTGATCGGCCTTGGCGGAGGTGCTTCCTTGTGTCCCCGTGCTGCGCTGGAAAGCAAGAGAGCGGGACTGTCCTCTTGACCTTCTAGCCGTGCTATTTTCTGGCACAGCGAGGAGCTGTCATGGGACACCGCCACGCAGTCTGAGAGCAGTCCACGGGATGCGAGGACCAAGCTGACCGCGCACCGGTTAAACGTGCTGGCGCTGGCCTGTGAGTCGGGCAACGTCGCCGAGGCGTGTCGCCGTGGACTGGACCGCACGAGCTTCTACGAGTGGAAGTGCCGCTTCCGGACCCACGGGTTCGAGGGGCTCAAAGACCTGCGGCCCGTCCACAGGACCCATCCGCAGACGACGACGCCGGAGACGATGGCGCGGCTCACGGACCTGGCGCTGAAGCCTCCAGCCTATGGCTGCAACTGCCTTGAGGCGATCCTGGTGCTGGGTGGCCGGCGGGTGACGTCGATCACCTCCAGAAGTCCTCTCAACGGACAACGGTGTGGGCACGCGTCGCGACCGCTGGCTGACGCTGTAACAAGCACATGCAAGGCAAGACGCTGGCCGCACAGACCTAGGCCTTCGGCGTCCGGCATGTTTCCAAGCCGCACGAGGCTGCCGTGGCCGTCGTGCACAACGACGTGCTGCCCTTCTACCGTCGGCGCAAGCTGCCGGTCAAGACACTGGCCGCGAGTTCTGCCGCACGGACGCGCATGAGCGCTATCTCGACCGCAACGGCCTTGAGTACCCCGCACGACGGTCCGCAGCCCGAAGACCAACGGTTATCGAACGCTTCACGGCACTGCGCTCGACGAATGCTTCCGGGTCATGCTGCGCGAGACGCTACAAGGGCGGCGATCGAAACCAGGGGCCTCGGCCCGTCGAAACCTTAACCTGTTCGTACGCCAAGAAGGCTAAGCGGACGCAGAGCTCCATAGTCCTCCGGACGATCAATATCTTCCAAGCACCCGGCGTCCGAAACCCTGACGTTCAGAACCTTGGGTGAGTGGGCCCGGAGAACGGGCTTTGCTCCCTCCTCAAGGCTGGCTGCCCGGAGTTCACCAAAAAGCTTGCGGGCAAGCACAACAGGGTGCCCGTGTCTGGCGCCCATCATAGGACGGATGATCGCGGCATCGGACACCCTCCAGGCATCCACAACGGCGTGGACCGTCTCCGGCAGTACCAACGGAATATCCACCAGGTGCACCAGTACCGCCTCCGCCCCCCGCTCCTCCGCGGCGTCCAGCCCCACCCAAAGCGACGAGAGCTGGCCTCGGTCTGGATCGGGGTTCCGGCAGCACTCCCACCGCACAGGCGGGGCGTCGGCCGTAAGGGCCTGCTTCACTAGGTCGTGTGTCTCCCCTGTAACGATCACGGTGTCGTCGAGGCCCGTGGCAGCGAACGTGCGGACGATTCGGGCCACAAACGAGCGTCCCTCGCGGTCTGGCAATAACGGCTTTGGTCGGCCCATCCGCGTGGAACGGCCCGCCGCGAGGATGACAGGAGTGATCACGAGGCGATCCTAACCCCTGTAACCATCACGACACAAACCACTTGGGCGTGCTTGACTTCCCCGGCCCGGGCTCCTAGACTGGCGCATCTTGTGATCGACGTGCACGGTTCGCCGTGCGCATCGTGGTTGCAGGGGCCGAGTGCCCGGTTCCTGAAAACCCTTGGGGTGGTCCCAGGTCTCGCGCATCGGAGGATCGCGGCAATGCCGAACGGAACCATCGCTCGCCTGCTCATCGACAAGGGCTTCGGCTTCATTCGAGATGAGGGCGGCATCGAACACTTCTTCCATCGCAGCGCGGTTCGGGGCGCCGTCTTCGAGTTGCTGCGGGAAGGCCAGCGTGTGGAGTTCACGCCCGAGGAATCGACCAAGGGTCCGCGTGCCGGCGACGTTCGTTTGCTCGAAGGCTAACCCGTCTGTCCCCGCCTGCCCCGGCGCGGGCGGAACGTCAGCTCGACCGTGTCGCGATCGACCTCCCGCCCAGGTGGCCGCGCCCTCAAACCCCTAGCCATCTTTGCGCCCGTCGTTGCGGACCCTGCTGTGTACGGCGGGCGACGCCTAGTGCCATTAATCTAGTGCGCCGAAGACCCCTTGCAGTCAGCCGATGCGATCTACGTATTGGCTGGGACAGCGATAGAGCACCCGCTCAAGGCAGCTGAACCCCATCTGGAGCGAGCTGCCGGCTGACTAGGGATGGCAGTCCGTGATTACGGTGCACTCACAGTTTCCGCGCGCCGGCCGTGGAACGCGTTTCGGCACAAGCTAGCCGAGCACGGGCGTCGAGGTGATGATGCGCGGCAGCCGATACGACGTAGCGAACCCGCACCACTGGGGGGACCCGCGGGCCGATTAGTGGTTGATGTTGAGCGCGACGGCGAAGCTGGTGGCGTAGGTCACGGGCTTGATGGGTGCAAAACGCGTTACGAGAAGAATCGCTTCCAGCGCGACGGTGGCCGGAGTCTTCCGGTCGCGGCCTCCAATTCCAGCACGCGGTCCGTGACGGCGTAGGCGAAGGCGCGGTCGGCGGTCATCACCAAGCAGGCCACTTTGCGGGCGGCGACGACGCGGGCCAGATCGGTGGCCAGATCTTTCGCCTCGTGCTCGTCGACCAGCGTGCTCGGGTGCTCGACCAGCAAGACCCGCGGCTTGAGCGCCAGCGCGCGGCCCAGCCGGACGCGAGCGCGCACGGCCTTGCCCACCTCACCCGCCGGCTGATCCAGGACCGATGCGTCCAGTCCGATCTCCTCCACCATCCGCGCCACCTTTTCACACACCTCCTCAGATGGCTCGTCCACCTCCAGCGAGTGCGGCATCAACAGGTTCTGGCGCACCGACAGCGAGTCTACCAGCACTGCGCGCTCGCTCAGGATCCCAAAGTGATCCAGCAGGTCGATCCACGCGTCGCGGTCCTTCACCTCGGTGGTCGCCCGCCCGAAGACGCACACCTCACCGGCGTCCGGGAGCGTGGTGGTGGTGATGAGGTTGACCAACACCTCGGCGGCCGCGGCGTCCATACCCAGCAGCGCCGTGGTCTGGCCGGGCCACAGGTCGAGTTGCTCGACTCGGAGCGGCCGCAGGCTGCGGTAGTCCTTGGTGACGGCGCGGATCGAAACGAGGACGTCGCCCCGATCAGGCATACGATCGGCGGCCCTCGCGTAGTCGGTCCCAGGCCTCGGCCGGGAGCGTCGTCCCACCGAGTGGCCGCATAGCGGGATCACCGTGATAGTCGGAGCCAGCTGTAATAAGCAATCCGTAGTCGGCGGCCATCGCCTCGTAGCGCTCGACGGCCTCGGCGTCGTGGCCCGGGTGGTACACCTCAAGCGCGTCGAGCCCCACTTCGCGCAACTCGAGGATTCGCTGGTCGATCTTGGTCAGCCCCGGGTGTGCCAGCGACACCAGCCCGCCCGCCTCGTGGATGACGTCGATCACCATCTTCACGGGCGCGCCGGTGCGCGGCACAAACGCCGGGCGGTCTCCGGCCAGGTACTTCTCGAAGGCGTCGAACACGTCCTTCACGTGGCCCGCTTCCTGCAGCGCCTGGGCAATCTGCGGCCGGCCGATCGCGCGGCCCTTCGCGGCTTGGGCTAGAAGCGGCTCCACGTCGATGGGCGCTCCCAGCGCCGACAGCTTCTCGGCGATTTGGTGCATGCGGCCCAGCCGCTGCCCCCGCCCCCGCGCCAAGAACTCCACCAGCGGCGGGTGCGTTATGTCGTGAAAGTAGCCCAGCACGTGGACGTCCTTCTGGTGCTCGACCGCGGTGATCTCGATGCCGGGAATCGTCTCGATCCCCCTTGTCCCAGCAAGATCGCGGATCTCGACCGTGGACGCCGTCGTGTCGTGATCGGTCACGGCGAGGACGGACAGCCCAACAGCGACGGCCTCGTCGATGAGCTGCTCGGGAGTGCACCGACCGTCGGACGCGGTCGTGTGCATGTGGAGATCGGTCACCGGGCGGCAGCCCGGCGTGGCTTCGGCTTGCGCTGGCGCCGGACCAGCGCCTGGTACTCGCGAACCAGCAGGTCGAGGTGGCGCTTCTCCTCGCGGGCGAAGTCGAGGAAGATCTGCCTCCCTTCCGAGTCCTCGAACTGCTCGCCGTACTTCTTGAAGAACCGGTGCGAGCCGCGCTCGCATTCGATGCCGATCTGCAGCGCCTGCTCGTCGTCCACGCCCCGCTTCAGCCGCTCGGCGGCCTTGGTGAACAGCCCGTTGGCCGCGCCCTTGAAGAAGAGGAACGTGGGCCGCGAGTCGAGCTGAGGGTCGCGCTTGAGCAACTCGTCGAGGCGCGCATCGAGTTCGCTGAGGTGATGCTGCTCCTCGCGCGCCAAGTCTTCGAAGATCTTACGCCCGCGCGCGTCGCGCGTGGTCTTCGCGGCGTGGCTGTAGAACTCGAGGCCGCTCCGCTCGGTAGCGATCGCGATGCGCAACGCGTCGCGGGCAAACACCAGGTCGGTCCCGCCTTCCTCGGCCTCGGGCTCCTGCCCCGTGCGGCACTCCTCGCACGTGCCGTAGATCTGCACGACGCTCTGGCTGGGCTGGAAGTTGCGGACCGCAGCCACCTCGTCAACGACGGTCTCTATGTCGGAACTGAGGAACTCGTACGACTTGTGGCAGCTCTTGCAGATGAGGTGGAAATGCCGGGGCTGGCGGTACGAGTGCTCGAACCGGAAGCGCCCCTCGCCGAAGTCGACCTTGCGCGCGATGCCCGCCTCCACCATCCACTGCAGCGTGCGGTAGACGGTGGCCCGGCTGATGCGGCGGTCCTCCTTGCGGATCAGGTCGACCAGATCGTCGGCGCTGAGGTGCCCGTCCTGGCCAAGGAACACACGAACGATGTGTTGCCGCTTGCTGGACCGCTTGCCGCCCGGCTTGAGCTCGTGAATGTCGGGAAGGTTGGTCACTACGAACTCTGTGGCCGGGGCAAGGCCAAAGGTGATACCTCGACCTTTGCCTCTGCCTCGAACCGGTGTGTTACACGACGGGTGTTACGCGCTGAACGACTGCCCGCAGCCACAGGTCGACGTGGCATTGGGGTTCTTGATCGTGAAGCCACCACCGGTCACGGTGTCGACGAAGTCAACCTCCGCACCCTTAAGGTAACTGATACTCACGGGGTCGACGAAGAGCCTGATGCCGTTGGACTCGTACACCTGGTCCGCGACACCGTTGTTCTCTTCGATCATCAGGCCGTACTGGAAGCCCGAGCAGCCCCCGCCCTGGACGAACACCCGCAGGCCCGAGCCGGCCTTGCCTTCCTCGGCCAGCAGCTCGTTGATCTTGGTAGCAGCCACTTCAGACACGTTGATCATGCGCGATTCTCCTAGAAACCTGAGATTGTTATTATAAAGCCCAAGGAGGGGGGCCAGCAAGGGCGGCCGGGGCCGGCGGATTCGGAGAAGTCATTTCGTGTCAGTTCGTTGCGTGCCCGACCGCGTGTAGCGAGGGGGGCTCCAGCCGCTCGTCACACGCCCAAGGTAGCCAGCTCGGTGCCGGTCTGCTCCTCCACGTCCTTGTGGAGGCTGTTGCCGTTGGCGTCCATGGTGACGATGGCCGGGAAGTCCTTCACCCACAGGTGCCACATGGCCTCGGGCGTACCGAACTCGGTCAGTGACACTCCGTCCACGCGTTCGATCGTCCTAGCGTAGTACTGGGCCGCACCCCCGATGGCGTTCAGGTAGACCGCGCCCGACTCCTTGAGCCCGGCCAGCGTCTTGAGGCCCATCCCACCCTTGCCGATCACGGCCCGCACGCCGTACCGCTTGATGATGTCCGCCTGGTAGGCCTCCTCGCGGATGCTCGTCGTGGGCCCAGCCGCTTTGATCGACCAAGTATCGCCCTGCTTCACCGCCACCGGTCCGCAGTGGTAGAGCACCGAGCCGTTCAGATCCACCGACGGCGGGTTCTTCATCAGGTACGCATGCACGGCATCGCGGCCCGTGAACATACGGCCCGAGATCAGCACCACATCGCCGACTTGCAGTGAGCGGATCGTCTCCTCGCTGATCGGTGCCTCGAGCCGGACCTCGCGACCCGTCCGCGGGACGCCCGCCCGATCGGCCATCGCGGCCACCGGCGTCGCCGGGTCGCGATAGAGCCACTGGCTGATGGCCCCAGTCTCCGCGTCGCAGACGATGCCCAGCCGGCGGAACGCCCAGCAATCGTAGGCCACCGACACGTAGAAGCTGGCGGGCAAGCGATTCTGCGCGCCGATCTTGCAGCCGATCAGCGACACCGCGCCGCCGAAGCCCATGGCACCGACCCCCAGCCTGTTGACCTCGCCCATGATCGACGCCTCGAGCTCCGCCAGACGCGGGTCGGGGTTCACGTCGTCGAGCGTGCGGAAGAGCTGCTCCTTGGCCAGCGTGTAGCCCGAGGTGCGGTCGCCGCCGATGCCCACGCCCACCGCACCCGGCGCGCAGCCCTTGCCCTGTGCCTTCCACACCGCGTGCAGGATGCACTTGCGGACGCCGGCCAGCGAGCGGTCGGCGCGCCCTAGGTGGTCAAGTTCCACCGGCAGCGCATACTGCGCATTGGTGTTCTCACAGCCACCACCCTTGAGGATCAGCTTGACCTCGATCTCTTGGCGCTCCCACTGGTGGAAGTGGACGATGGGCGTGCCTGGGCCCAAGTTGTTGCCCGAGTTCTCGCCCGTGATCGAGTCCACCGAGTTCGGCCGCAGCTTGCCCTGCTTCGTGGCCTCGACCACCGCGTCCTGGATTCGCCGGCGTATCTCGATCTGGTTGGCGCCAACCGGCGTCATCACCTTGAAGGTGGGCATCCCCGTGTCCTGGCAGATGGCACCCTCGTCCTCGGCGGCCTCGTCGATGTTGACCGCGATGATCTGGAGGGCCTGCGCCGACTGGCTGCCTTCGTGCTCGTTGTCGATCGCCGTCTTCATGGCAGCGCGCACATCGGGTGGGAGGTTCGTGGAGGTCTGGACGACGAGCGACAGCACGCTCTCGGTGAAGGCTGGCAACTGCATTCTGCCAGTATATATTTGGACTGGCCTATGACCGTCATGGGACGCGTGCTCGGAACGGCGGTGATCGCGGTCTGCCTGCCGGCCACAGGGGCGACAACGGCCCAGAACACGCTGGCGCCGCAGCGCCACGGCGACCTCTTCCCACCGCAGGACCTCGGTCTGCTCGAGGCCCCCGACCGCGACATCTGGCAGAGGCCGGATGAGATCATGGACGCACTTGCGATTGCCGACGGCTCGGTGGTGGCCGACATCGGCGCGGGTGCCGGGTGGTTCACCATCCGGCTGGCTCGGCGCGTGGGACCGAACGGGCTGGTCTTCGCGCAGGACGTGCAGCCGCAGATGCTCGAGGCCATCGGGCGGCGCGTGGCACGCGAGGGCCTGCAGAACGTGGAGACGCGGCTCGGCGAGGGAAGTGATCCGAACCTGCCCGAGGGCACGCTCGACGCGATCCTGGTAGTGGACGTCTACCCGGAGGTCGAGGACCGCGTGACCTTCTTGCACAACCTAGCGGCCGCGCTGCGGGCGGGTGGGCGGCTGGGTGTGGTCAACTACACGCCTGGTGAGGGCGGGCCGGGTCCGGCGCCGAGCGAGGGCGTGCGCGTGGCGCGCGAGTTGGTGGAGGCCGACGCGCGTGCCGCCGGACTGCGCGTAATCGACGCACAGACACTGCCGTATCACTACCTCCTGGTGCTCAGTTCATAGGGACGACAGCCGCTGCGAGCGGGCTGACGCCCGCTCGCAACAGATGAATGCGCTGGGACGAGTAGCGAGGGGCTTCAGCCCGCCCGGTTATCCCTCACGCGCTTGGCGATGGCTACCGCTTCCTGGAACACACGCTCGGTCAGTGGCTCGGCCACCGGGCCGTCGGGTGTGCTGCCGCGCGCCGCTCCCTCGAGCATCAGGTTGTTGATTAGCCCGAAGTGCTCGACCATCACCATGTCACCATCTCCCAAGTTCCGTTGAGCGCGGGGCGCACCGCTGGTCGCCCGGCCCTTATTCAGGTCGATCCAGCCGTCGTTCGAGTATGCGAACACGGGTTTTGTCCAGCCCGTGCATGTGTCGACGTCCAGCCTGGGCTCTCACAACGGCGTCATCCTTGGCGATCAGCAGGGTGCACGCCTCCATCACCTGCTCGGTGCGGCGGGCGATCTTGAGCGCGAGGGCAAGGGCCGGCTGCGGGGCGCTGCCGAGCGGCGTGTGGCCCGCCATGCCAGCCTCGCGGCAGAGGGCTTTCTTGGCGGCCAACGTCGCCTGGGGATCGGGCAGGAACACGGTGGGCCTCGCCACGTACACCTTCCATTCGGACATGCCTGGAGTTGTAGAAGATCGATGTGACGTGAACATGTGACCAGACGAGAGGACTGCACCCCCTAGCTGCAGGGCCGCCCGTCAGATTCCGGATTCGATGGGGGTGTGCGTTCAGGCGCGGCCGATGATGCGCCACACACCGGGCAGGACGCCGGCGGCGACGACCAGCTTCAGCACGTCGGTCAGGACGAACGGATACAGCCCGGCGGCTAGCGCGGCCCCGAAACCGACCGCGGCGCTCTCCCCCATCGCCGTGGCGAACAACGCCAGCCACAGCACGCCCGAGGCATAGATCACGGTCAAGCCGGTCGCCATCGCCAACACGGAGGTCAGATAGCGGCGGTCGAAGCCCCGCGCAGCCAAGTAGCCCACCAAGCCGGCGGCGATCGGGTAGACCATCAGGTAGCCACCCGTGGGGCCGAGCAGTCGCAACGCGCCCGGCGGCAGCGTGACCGAGGCCGCGAACACCGGCAGGCCGGCAATCCCGGCGGCCAGATACAGCAGCTGACTGTAGGCGCCTAGGTGCGGGCCGAGCGCCAGCCCGCCCAGCAGCACGATCATCGGCTGCATCGTGAACGGCACCTGCGTAAGCGGTATGCTCACGCTGACCTGCGCGGCCAATGCGGTCAGGGCGGCCATGAACACCACGGCTCCGCCGCGAGCGAGCGTGGTGGACGAGACGGTGCCACGCGCGACGAACGCGTCGAAGAGCGTGGCTTGTGCTGCGGAGAGTGCCATCGGGACGGTAGTCTACTTGAAATGGTAGCAGCGCTGACAATCGCGGGCAGCGACTCCGGGGGCGGTGCCGGGCTGCAGGCTGACCTGAAGACGTTCGCCGCGCACGGCGTCTTCGGCGCCAGCGCCGTCACGGCCATCACCGCTCAGAACACGGCAGGCATCACCACCATGGAACCGCTGACGCCGGCGTTGGTGACTGCTCAGGTCGACGCGGTGATAAGCGACACGGGCGCCGTCGCAACGAAGACAGGCATGCTCGTGACGTTCGCGATCGTCGACGCGGTGGCCACTACGGTGAAGCGCCACGCCCTGAGCCCGCTGGTGGTGGATCCCGTCCTTGTGGCCACGTCGGGCGCGCGGCTGCTCGACGATGGCGCGCTCGGCGCGATGCGCGAGCGCCTGTTTCCGTTGGCCACCGTCGTGACACCCAACCTGCCAGAGGCTGAGGCCATCACCGGGCTAGCGATCAAGAGCGACGAGGACCTGCGCGAGGCCGCCCGCCGCCTCCAGGAGTTGGGCCCCGGCACGGTCATCATCACGGGGGGCCACGACGCCTCGGGAAACACGGTGCGGGACCTGCTGTTCGACTGCGGCAGTTTCCGCGCCTTCACCACCCCGCGGGTGCCCGGCGGCCGGGCGCACGGCACCGGTTGTACCTTCGCCGCCACCCTGACGGCGCTGCTCGGCACCGGCCACGGCCTCGTCGAGGCCATCCCGGCCGCGCAGGCCTATGTGGCGGGCGCCCTGCAACACGGGCACGACGGCATCGGCGGGCGGTTGCTGAACCACGCGTGGAGATCGCCGAGCTGAAGCCTGGTGCCACGGACGACCGACGAGAGGGCTAACGCCCCCTCGCTGCATGGGATAATCAAGGGGTTATGGTGGTGCCCCTGACGGCGGTCACGCCCGAGGTGCTCGTTGTGGGTGCCTTGTCGGCGGCGGTGGCCGACGCGGCCGGCGCCCACGGGGCAGTCGCCAGCTTCGTGGGCCTAGTCCGCGGCAGCAACCAAGGCCGCGAGGTACGTTTTCTCGAGTACGAAGCCTACGAGCCGCTGGCAGTCCGGTCCTTGGAGCGCATCCGCGACGAGGCACGGGCCGAATGGCCGAGCGCGGTGCTGGGCATCCACCACCGGACCGGACGCTTGGCGCTCGGCGAGGCCAGTGTGATCATCGTGGCGGCATCACCCCATCGAGCCGACGCCTTTGCGGCGTGCCGCTACGCGATTGAACGCATCAAACAGATCGTGCCTATCTGGAAGCACGAGCATTTCGAGGGCGGTGACGTGTGGCTGGAGGGCACCACAGTCGACCCCGACGACGAGGCGGCGCGGAGGGCCGCCTACAAGACGGCATGCGCGTGACGGTGAAGCTGTTTGCGCGCCTGCGGGATCTCACGGGCGCGGCCGAGTTGACACGTGAGGTCGCACCACCAGCCACCGCGGCTACGGTTTGGCAGGGACTGGTGGACGAGTTCCCAAGACTGGCCGAGTACGACCGCGCGATCTCGGTGGCGATCAACGCCGATTACGCACAGATGGCGGCGCCGGTGGCCGACGGCGACGAGGTGGTGTTCCTGCCGCCCGTGTCGGGAGGGTGAGCACCCGGCAGGTTGACCCCACGAGTGGGAGAATGTTCAGCAAGCTGGCAGACGTCGAGGCACACTACGAGAATCTGAGCACACGGCTCGGCACGGTAGAGGTGCAGTCGGATCCCACCGAGTACATGCGCTTGGCGAAAGCGCTGGCCGAGGTCGAGCCGATCGTCCAGGCGTTCCGGGAGTACAAGTCGGTGGAACAGGACATCGCCGGTGCCCAGGAGCTCGTCGAGACGGGTGACAACGAGATGAAAGCGCTCGCCACCGAAGAGTTCGAGACGTTGGTCCTCAGGCGTGACGAGCTACTACAGTCGCTGAAGATCCTTCTCATTCCCAAGGATCCCAACGACGAGCGCAACGTGCTGCTCGAGGTACGCGCGGGCACCGGCGGCGACGAGGCCGCGCTGTTCGCCGCCGACTTGTTCCGGATGTACAGCCGCTACGTGGAGCGCCAGAACTGGAAGCTCGAGGTGATGTCGAGTAACGAGACGGCCGGTGGCGGGCTGAAGGAAGTGATCGCGTCGGTCGACGGACGCGGCGTCTACAGCCGGCTGAAGTACGAAAGCGGCGTCCACCGCGTGCAGCGCGTGCCCGAGACCGAGGCCAGCGGGCGTATCCACACCTCGACCGCCACGGTGGCCGTGTTGCCCGAGGCCGAGGAGGTCGACATCCAGATTCCCGACAAGGACCTGCGCATCGACACCTTCTGCTCAAGCGGGCCGGGCGGGCAGAGCGTCAACACCACCTACTCGGCCGTGCGGCTCACGCACCTCCCTACGAAGCTGGTTGTCTCGCAGCAGGACGAGAAGTCGCAGATCAAGAACAAGGCGAAAGCCATGAAGGTGCTGCGAGCGCGGCTCTACGAACTGAAGATGCGCAAGCAGCAGGAGGCCATCGCGAAGGAGCGGCGTGGCCAGGTGGGCACCGGCGAGCGCTCTGAGAAGATCCGCACGTACAACTTCTCGCAGAGCCGCATCACCGACCACCGGATCAACTTCACGACCTACGCGCTCATGCAGACGCTCGACGGCAATATCACCGAGCTGATCGACCAGGTGACGTCGTTCTACAACGCCGAGAAGCTGAAGGAGGCCACGGCCTGAGCCGAGCATTCTCTTCCAATGACCTCCGGCCCCATTCTTCCCGCGACGCTGCAGGATGCGCTGGTGGCGGCGCGCATCGGCCTGACCGCGGCCGGTGTGGCGCCCGTGGAGGCGGCGCTCGACGTGGACCTCTACACGTGCACGCTGCTCGGCTGGGACCGGGCGCGGCTGCTGACCGAGCTCGTCGGCCCCGTGCCCGAGGGTCTTGAGCCGGGCCTCTCCGAATGGACGTCCCGCCGGTGCCAAGGCGAGCCGTCAGCCTACATCGTCGGCACCAAGGAGTTCTGGGGGCTCGAGCTGGGGGTGTCGCCCGCCGTACTCATCCCGCGGCCCGAGACCGAGCTGATTGTCGAAGAGGCACTGCAGCTACTCGACCCGTCGTGCGTGGCCGACGTCGGCACGGGCAGCGGGTGCTTGGTCGTGGCGCTGGCCACCGAACGGCCGGCGTGCCGGTTTGTTGCCACCGACATCTCGCGCGACGCGCTCGAGGTGGCGCGCGCCAACGCGACCCGTCACGGCGTGGCCGAGCGGATCGACTTCGTCGAGACCTCGTTCCTCGACGGCGTGGACGGCCCGTTCGACCTGATTGTGGCCAACCCGCCGTACGTCCGTGAGGGCGACCGCTCCGCACTCGGGCGGCCGGTGCTGCACGAGCCTAGCGTGGCGCTCTTCGGCGGCGAGACCGGCCTTAAGGCCATCGTCTGCACGCTGAACGCCTCCGCCTGGCGTCTGCACCCAGGCGGATGGCTGCTGATGGAGTTCGGTTACGGCCAGGACAGCCATGTGGAAGCGTTGGTGGCAGCGGTCCCCTCGCTGCAGCTAGTGCGCATGGTCGAGGACCTGCAGGGCATCCCGCGTACCGCAGTGATTCAACGGACCTGACGATGGCTGATTGCTTGTTCTGCAAGATCGTCGTGGGCGAGATTCCCGGGAAGATCGTCCATCAGGACGACGACCTTGTCGCCTTCGAGGACATCGACCCGCAAGCGCCCCTGCATGTGCTGATCGTGCCGCGTCGACACATCGCGACCCTGAACGATCTCGGGTCTGATGACGACGGGGTGGTGGGTTCGATGGTGCGCCTCGCGGCGGCCATTGCCGCCGACCGGGGGTACGCGAAGCGCGGGTACCGCACCGTGCTCAACTGCGAGCAGGACGGCGGGCAGTCGGTGTTCCACATCCACCTGCACCTGCTGGCGGGACGCGGGCTGGCCTGGCCACCAGGATAGGCAACCCTTTCCTGCAGCGCGGGCCTTCAGGCCTCTCCGTGCCGCGACAGCCATTGCGGCCAGGGCTGGTGTCCCAGCGCTGCACATCGGGGTCATCCGCCAGCGATGACGATGACCGCGCGGGCTGGGTCGGCCAGCCCGCGCGGCGACCTGCTGCACCGGCTTGCGCGTCACCTCGGCCAGCCGTGCGTCGTAATCGAGCCCGAAGCCGAAAGGCCTCCTCCATCTGCAGGAACGCCGCGATGCCTGCGTGGGTCTTGAGCATCCGCAACTCACCGGAGTCGTTCTCGCCGCCCTCGAGCTCCGAGATGATCTCGGTCCGCTCCGACTCGCACGCCTCGGGCATCCTCGGGTTGTAGGGGAGCCCAGACGGTGACTGCATGGTGCGTGAGTACACGCGAGTACAATGCCAAGTTCATGCCAGAGTGGAAGCACACCGTCAACCTGCCGCGCACGGACTTCCCGATGAAGGCCAGCCTGCAGACCGCCGAGCCAGCGGCCATCGCCCGCTGGAACGAGATGGACCTGTACGGGCAGATCCGCGCGCGGCGGCGCGGGGCGCCGAAGTTCGTCCTGCACGACGGGCCGCCCTACGCCAACGGGCGGATCCACATGGGCCACGCGTTCAACAAGGTCCTCAAGGATGTCATTGCGAAGAGCCGAACGATGGCCGGCTTCGACGCGCCCTACGTGCCCGGCTGGGACTGCCATGGGCTGCCGATCGAGTTGAACGTCGACCGCGAACTTGGCGAGAAGAAGAAGAACATGAGCACGGCAGACTTCCGCCGCGCCTGCCGCGCCTACGCCGAACAGTACGTCGAGCGGCAACGTGAGGAGTTCGTACGCCTCGGCGTCTTCGGCGCCTGGGACACCCCCTACCTCACCATGCGCTACCCCTACCAGGCGGCCATCACCGGCACCCTGGGCCACTTCGTTGATCGCAGCCTGCTCTACAAGGGCAAGCGGCCCGTGCACTGGTGCACGCACTGCCGCACGGCACTGGCCGAGGCCGAGGTTGAGTACGAGGCGCACACATCGCCGTCGATCTACGTGGAGTTCCCGCTGGCGCGCGAGGAGCACGCCACGCTGGCAAAGCGCGTGCCCGCGCTGCACGGGCGCGACGTGGCGGTGCTCATCTGGACCACCACGCCCTGGACCATTCCGTCGAACTTAGCGATCGCATTCCACCCCGAGTTCGACTACGCGGCCTACGACGTGGGCGGCCGCGCAGTGATCGTCGCCTGGCAACTCGGCGCACAGGTATCGGCAGCGACGGGCGAGACCCTCGGCCCGCTCATCGCGACGATGAAGGGTACCGTGCTCGAGCACCTGCGCTTCCGCCATCCGATCTACGAGCGCGACTCGGTGGGCGTGCTGGCCGACTACGTAACGCTGGACGCGGGCACCGGCGCCGTGCACACCGCGCCCGGCCACGGCAGTGACGACTATCTGACCGGGCGGAAGTACGACCTTGAGATCCTTGCGCCGGTCGAGCCCAGCGGGCACTTCCTCAAGACGGTGGAGCACTTCGCGGGCCAGCACGTCTGGGAGGCTAACCCGAACGTGGTGGAGGCGCTCAAGGAACGCGGCCGACTGTGGCAGCACGTCGACATTGAGCACCAGTACCCGCACTGCTGGCGGTGCCACAACCCGGTGATCTTCCTCGCTACGTCGCAGTGGTTCGTGCGGATGGACGGTGACGCCACGATCGAGGGCACCGACGGCGTACGTCGCACGTTGCGCGCCGCCGCGCTGCACGCCATCGACACACAGGTGCGGTGGCTCCCGGCGTGGGGCCGTGACCGCATCCGCGACATGATGGGCACCCGGCCCGACTGGTGCATCTCGCGCCAACGGTCGTGGGGCGTGCCGATCCCAGCGGTCGACTGCACCTGCGGCGAGGCCGTCCTGACGCGCGGCCTGGTGGACCGGGCGGTCGCCGTGTTCACCGAGCATGGTGCCGAGGCTTGGTACGAGCGCCCCCTCAAGGAGTTCCTGCCCGACGGGCTGAGCTGTCCGGCGTGCGGGGGTACCGCGTTCGAGCGCGAGCAAGACATCCTCGACGTGTGGTTCGACTCGGGGGCGAGTCACGAGGCGGTGCTGCCAGCCTACCCCGAGCTCACGTGGCCCGCCGACATGTACTTAGAGGGTAGCGACCAACACCGGGGCTGGTTCAACAGCTCGCTGCTGGTAGGGCTGACCACGCGCGGCAGGCCGCCATTCGGCGAGGTGCTGACGCACGGCTTCGTCGTCGACGAGAACGGTCGCAAGATGTCGAAGTCGCTCGGCAACACCGTCGCCCCCCAAGACGTGATCGCCCAAAGCGGGGCCGAGGTGCTTCGGCTGTGGGTATCGATGGTCGACTACGGTGACGAGGTACGGGTGGGGCCCGAGATCCTCTCACGCGTCGTCGACGCCTACCGCAAGCTGCGGAACACGTGCCGCATCCTTGTGGCCAACCTCTACGACTTCGACCCGGCCGCCGACCTGGTGCCCGTCGAGGCGCTCGATGCGGTGGACCGCTACGCGCTGACGCGCTTCGCCGCCCGGGCCAAGGTGGCCGTGAGGGGCTATGCCGCGTACGACTTTCCGGTCGTCTTCCATGCGCTGAACCAGCTCGCGACGCTCGACCTGAGCACGTTCTACATCGACGTCACTAAGGACCGGATGTACACGTTCGCGGCGCGGTCACGCGAGCGACGCTCGACCCAGTCGGCGATGTACCGGATCTGCGACGGCCTAGCCCGCCTGATGGCACCTGTCCTGCCGTTCACCGCGGACGAGCTGTGGCGCCACATGCCAGGCGGCCGGTCCGCGTCGGTGCACCTCGAGGAGTTCCCCGCCGTCGAGGATCTCGCTGACGAGGCGCTTGCCGCCGAGTGGGACCGGCTGATGGCGGTACGGGAGCAGGTGAACGCCGCGCTCGAGGAGCAGCGCAAGGCTAAGGTGATCGGCAACTCGCTGACCGCGCGGGTGGCACTCTCGGCCACCGGGGCGGTGGGCGCGGTGCTCGAACGGCACGCTGCAGAGTTGCCGATGCTATTCATTGTATCGGAGATCGCACTCTCGGCCTCCGCGCCCGACAGCGCCGACGGCGTGCAGGTGCAGGTCACCCGCGCCAGAGGCAGCAAGTGCGGCCGCTGCTGGCGGTGGGTGCCCGCGGTCCGCACAGAGCCTGCGTGGGAGGGCCTCTGCGAGCGCTGCGTGGAGACGCTCGCCGAAGCCGTCGAGACCTAGCAGCCCGTGGTGAAACTTCCTGAGCGGGATCGACAGGATCGATCCTGCCCCACACTGGTGCCCATGGCGAGGGACAAACGCCGCACACGTGCGCGGCAGCCGTCGATGTGGGTGGCGAGTACGGACCTGCCGCGAAGCGCGGGCCACCCGTGCTACCAACGACTGAATCACAGGCTCGACGACGGCGGCTTCCTCGACGAGCAGTGCGCGAAGCTCGACGCCGACGGGGTCGGCCGGCCGAGTCTGGTGCCGAGCCGCCCCTCCCGGAGGCGGCGTCTGGACTCCGTCGAAGGCCTGGATGCGGAACGGGCGATCACTTGGCGCGCCGCCGATTCGCGGAGCCTTCGGCTGTGCCTGGATGTCGCGTTGGGCGAGGCACCGCCGGGTCACCCGACGGTGTCGCGCACGCGTCGCCGGGTTGACGTCGAGACGCCCCAGGCGGTCTTCACTTGGGTCTGGCGCCTTGTATCGCCTTCTCCGGCCCTCATGCCGTCCGATCGGCCAAGTCCGTCGTGGATCGGCCCCGTGTCAACGTGTTATCAACTTGTTGTACCGTTCGCGTTACACGGACGGGTTTCTGCCACGGACAACTCGTGAGGGTGAACTTCAGGCCCGCCGAGCTCATGACGGCCGGCCTAGTGGTGGTGACGGACCAGATCGTCAAGATCCTGGTCGACGGACGGCTGAGCGAGCTCGAGTCGATGCCGGTAGTCCCTGGTTTCTTCTCGCTCACGCGCATCCACAACACGGGCACGGCCTTCGGCCTGTTCAACGCGCTGGACTTCCCCTTCAAGACGGCGGTGCTGACACTGGTCGGGTTGACCGCCCTCGGGCTGCTCGCCTGGTTCGCGGCCACTCTGCCGGTAGCCCAGCGCTTGTCGCGCGCTGGGCTGGCACTGGTGCTTGGCGGCGCCATCGGCAACCTTATCGACCGCGTGCGGTTCGGCTACGTGCTCGACTTCTTCGATTTCGAGTTCTGGGGCTGGCACTTCTGGGCGTTCAATATCGCCGATGCGGCGATCACCGTGGGTGTGGGGCTGATGCTACTTGAAATGATCCTGTCTGCGCCCGCCGACGCCGTCCAGACCCGACGGTAGCAAGGGATCTTCAGCCCGCTCGGCAACGGGCAGTGTCTTCGTTTGAAACAGATACACTGCCAAGCAAACGGCTGTCGTTCACATCGGATCGACAATTGCCTCTGTTACCACCCATCGAACTCGACGTGACGGCCGACCAAGCGGGCGAACGGCTCGACCGGATGCTCGCCGGCGCGCTCGACGATTTGTCGCGTTCGCAGATCCAGAAGCTGATCACCGACGGGCGGGTGCTGGTGCAGGGGCGCACCGCCCGCGCCAATCTCGCCGTCCGCAAAGGCGACCACGTCACCGTGGACATCCGGGCGCCGACGCCGTCCACCGTGGAGCCCGAGGCGATCCCGCTCACGGTACTCTATCAGGACACCGACCTTGCCGTGCTTGACAAGCCCGCCGGCATGGTGGTCCACCCGGCCGCCGGGCACGCCTCGGGTACACTAGTCAACGCGCTTCTGCACCATCTGACCGACCTGAGCGGCGTGGGCGGCGAGTTGCGCCCGGGGATCGTGCACCGGCTGGACAAGGGCACCTCTGGCGTCATGGTGGTGGCCAAGAACGACGAGGCCCATCAAGAGTTGGCGCGGCAATTCCACGACCGCGAGGTTGAGAAGGAGTACGTGGCGCTCGTCTGGGGCGTCGTCCAAGCCGGCCGCCGCATCGAGGCACCAATCGGGCGCGACCCAGCGAACCGCCAGCGCATGTCGACGCGGGCCAGGCGTGCGCGGAGTGCAGTGACCCGCGTCACCCGTGCCCACCACATGCCCGGCGTCACGCTGTGCCAAGTGGCGATCCACGCGGGGCGCACCCACCAAATCCGCGTGCACCTGAGCAGCATCGGCCATCCGGTGGTGGGTGACGCCGTCTACGGGGGCGTGCACCGGCGGGTGCCCAGGAAGCTCCGCACGGTGCGGCGCCTGACCCGGCCGTTTCTCCACGCCGAGCGTCTGGGGTTCACGCATCCCCGCGACCAGCGCCACATGGAGTTCACAGCGCCGCTGCCGCCCGACTTGCAGGAGGTACTGGACGACCTGCCCGGATGGGGACAGCCCGCGGACGAGGAAGCATAGCGTGACCGACGACCGTGTGCGGCGGGTATTCGACGGCAGGGTGTTCCGCGTGACGGTAGAGCGCGTGAACCTGCCGAGCGGCCGGACACTCGACGCCGAGTTGGTGCGGCACGCCGGGTCGGTGGTGCTGATCCCCGTACGTGGCGATGGGCGCATCGTGCTGGTGCGCCAGTTTCGTGCAACTGTGAACGCGCCGGTCTGGGAGCTACCGGCCGGGCGCGTCGAGGCGGGCGAGGACCTGCTGGCCACTGCGGCCCGCGAGTGTCACGAGGAGGTGGGCCTTATCCCCGGCCGGCTCGAGCCGCTCGGGTCGTTCCTGCCCACGCTCGGGTTCTGCGATGAGCGCATCACCATGTTCCGGGCGACCGCCCTGCGCGAGCCCGGCATCGACGATCCCGAGGCACGGCCGGACGAGGACGAGGACATCACGGTGGAAGCCTTCACGCGCACACACATCGAGGCGATGGTGCGCCGAAACGACATCATCGACTTGAAGACGGTGGCCGCACTCGCGCTACTCGACCTGCATCACTAGCGCGATCCACCACCCTCAGCCCCGGTATAGAGAAAGCCGGGCGGCCCGGGAGCCCGGCTTGCGATGCAGTCGGAGGGCCACAGCACCCGGGCATGAACAGACGACGACGTACAACTTGTCCGACTTACTGCGACACGTCCTGGAACAATGACGCCGAAGGACCGCGCCGCGCCAGCACACGCTCACGGAGTTCGGCGTTCTCGCGTGCTTGCTCGCACTCCTTGCACCGCACCGCAAACGGCAGGGCGCTCAGGCGGGCCCGCGCGATCTCCTCGCCGCACTCAAAGCAGTTGCCGTACTTCCCTTCCTCAAGGCGCCCCAGCGCCTCGTTGATCCGCTGGAGCGTCTCGGTCTTCATCTGGATCAGGGCGAACTCGATGTCGTCCTGGATGTCGACCTCAGAGGTCTCACCCTCGTCGTAAACATCCCGCTCCTTGTTACCGTCGGCCCGGGCGTTGCGAATCTTGCCCTGAACCTCGTGCATTAGTTCGCGGCGGCGTTCCTCAAGCATCGCCTTCAGCTCGGTGTAGCGATCGGCCTTGATCGCCGCCCGCTTCGTGCTCTTCCTGATTACCATGATGCTCAGCCGCTCCTTCCCGGTGCCCACGGTGGCACGAGACGTGTCACGACCTCTACGTGTGCAAATACCGTTCCCGTATGAGTCCGTTTCAGCCCGCCAAGGCCAAAATCGTACTTCACTGGCTCGACCTGAAATAAATCCATATCTTCCAATAGCTTACGGGACTACAATACCCGCCGTTTGCCCCCCCGCCGGCCCTTTCTTGATTGGACACCACGGGTCGCTGGAAAGTCTTGGGTGAGATTCTGTCCCCCAAGGAGCATATGCTGGCCGCCCACGTGTCCCAAGATGTCTCCTCAAAGTGAACCTCTAACTCTATGTCAACACCGTCCTTAGCATCGTCCGTCCGTATATTGTATGTTTTTCTACATGTTGTTCGCAAATCTACACATCGGCCGGGACGCATGTATCGAGTCGGTGTGAAGGTTCTGTATGATGATCACTGGCAGGAGCGGCTGCCTCAACCGCCTGTTGCCACCGTCCGTTCCGCTGTGCGAAGCTTCCGCCACCCAATGACGTGTCCCCTGTGTGGTAAGCGCAAGGCGCGCCGCACCTGCCCGGCACTGTCGAAGACGATCTGCTCGCGGTGCTGCGGCATCAAGCGACTGACCGAGATTCGCTGCCCGAACAGCTGCCCGCATCTGGCCATGGCACGGGAGCACCCGGCCGCCGAGGTCAAGCGTCGGCAGGAGGCCGATGTCTTGGCCCTACTGCCTAGCATGGAAGGACTGACTGAGCGCCAGCAGCAGCTCTTCTTCGTGTTTCACGGCACCATCGCACGGCACACGCGTAACACCACAGCACCCCTGGTGGACGATGACGTGGCCGCAGCGGCTGCCGCCTGTGCCACGACACTCGAAACCGCTTCGCGAGGCGTGATCTACGAGCAGCAGCCCGCCGCCGCCCCGGCCCAGCGGCTGGCCGGCGAACTGACCGTAACGCTTGAGAAGATGCGTGCACAGGGGCCCATCATCTACGACAGCGAGGCCGCCCGGGCCCTAAGGGCCATTGAGCGTGGCGCCCGTGTGACGCGGAAAACCCGGCCTGGGGACCGGGCTTACCTCGCGCTGATGGGTCGCCTGCTCCAAGTCCAGCAGCCCCCCCCGGCTGGCCAAGGCGAGGGTCGGATTCAGACCATCATCGCCCGGTAGGGTTGGCGCCACGCTGCCGGACGGGCTAGAATGCTGTGTTCAGCCTAGTTCAAATGGACTGGGCCGTGCCAGCGAGGACGACCATGGCGAAGCGATGCGCGCTCTGCGGGAAGGGACCGAAGTTCGGGCGCACCGTGTCCCACGCACACAACGTGGGACCACGGCGGTTTGAGCCCAACATCCAGTCGGTTAGGGCGCTGGTCAACGGCGCCACCAAGCGCATGCGCGTTTGTACGCGGTGTTTGCGGTCTGGTAAGGTCGTCAAGGCCGCCTGATCTGACCGTGGTCAGACGACAGGCACTCACTGCGGTCGGCGCACCCGCCGCCATCGGACCCTACTCGCCGGCCCTCCGGGTCGGCAACTTCCTTTTCGTCTCGGGACAGATTCCCCTCGATCCGGCTTTGGGCACTCTGGTGGGCGGCGACGTCGCCGAGCAAACCGAGCAGGTGATGCGCAACCTCAAGGCGCTGCTGCGAGCAGCCGGCGCGGGGTTCGCGCAGGTGGCGAAGACCACCATCTACCTCGCCGACATGGATGACTTCGGTGCGGTCAATGAGATCTACGGCCGGCACTTCACCGACCCGCCGCCTGCCCGGGCGACGGTGCAAGTCTCGCGGCTTCCCAAGGACGTGCGCGTTGAGATCGACGCGGTCGCGATCCTCGACTAGGCTTCGGCTGCTTCGGACTCCTCGACCACTTTGCCCCGTGTGCGTTCGACGTCGAGCACGCCTTTCACATTCTTGATCGCCTTCATCACCCGCTCGAGGTGGCGCAAATCGTGGATCTCAACCGTGAGGTCGATCCGCGCGCGCCCCGTGCCGGTTGGCCAGGCCTGCAGGTTGGTGATGTTGGTGTTGACCGCAGACACCTTGGCGCTGAGCTCGGCGAGCACGCCTTTGCGGTCCTCCACCTGCACGGCCAGCGCCACCACGTAGGAGAGATCACCCCCGTCGCGGTCCCACTCGACATCGATGCGCCGGCCCGGGTCGAACATCAGGTTGAGCACGTTGGGACAGGCGGCCGCATGCACCGACACGCCCTTACCGCGGGTAATGTAACCGACGATCTTCTCCCCCTGGATGGGGTTGCAACATCGCGCGCGGAATACCAGCACGTCGTCGGTGCCCCGCACCTTGATGCGATCAGCGCGGCCGGGCCGCAGCACGCGCTTGACAGCTGAAACGACTGTCGAGTCGGGCTTCTTCTCCGCCAGCTCGCGGTCGGGCAGCACCTTCTGCAGCAGCACCCGCGCGGCCAGCTTGCCGTAGCCGACCAGCGCCAGCAGCTCGTCGGGCTTCGCGACGCCGTACTCGCCGGCGTAGCGCACCAGTTTGTCACCCTCAAGGACTTCCTTCGGGCTGACACCAAACCGCCGCGCCTCCTTCTCAAGTAGGCGCCTGCCCAAGTCCACGCTGTGGGCGCGCTCCTCAGCCTGCAGCACGTGCTTGATGCGGCTGCGCGCGCGCGAGGTGGCCACAAATGCCAGCCAGTCGCGGCTCGGCTTGTGGGCCTTCTGGGTCAGTACCTCCACGATGTCGCCATTGCACAGCACGGTGCGCAGCGGCACCATCTGGCCGTTGACCCGCGCGCCCACACACTGGTGGCCCACGTCGGTATGGATGCCGTACGCGAAGTCGACCACCGTGGCACCGCGCGCCAGTGACCGCACTTCGCCCTTCGGCGTGAAGATGTAGACCTCCTCGGGGTAGAGGTCCACCCGCAGGTTCTGCAGGAACTCCTCGGGGTCGCGCACCTCCTGCTGCACCTCGAGGAGCTGGCGCATCCACTGGAAGTAGCGCTCGTCCTTCTGATCGCCAACGCGGCCCTCTTTGTACTTCCAGTGCGCGGCGATACCCTCTTCCGCGCGGCGGTGCATGTCCTCGCTGCGGATCTGCACCTCGAACGGGAAGCCGTGCTCGCTGACCACCGACGTGTGCAGCGCTTGGTAGGCGTTCGGGCGCGGCATGGCGATGAAGTCCTTGATCCGCCCAGGCACCGGCGACCAGGTCTGGTGAATGATGCCGAGCGCGGCGTAGCAGTCCTGCACCGAGCTGGTGATCAGCCGCAACGCGACGAAGTCGTAGACACGGTCGAGGTCGATCTGCTGCCGCTTGAGCTTCTGGTGGATACTATAGAGGCGCTTGATGCGGCCCTCGAGCTCGACCACCGGGACGTGGGCCTGCTCGAGCTTGCCCCGCAGCACCTCGATGAGGCTGTTGATCACCGGCTCGGCGCTGCGCCGCTTGAACTGGGCCTTCGAGCGCAGCGCCTCGTAGGCCTTGGGCTCAAGCGTCCGGAACGCAAGCTCCTCGAGTTCGTTCTTCACCTTGCTCATGCCGAGGCGGTTAGCAATCGGGGCATAGATGTCAAGCGTCTCCTGGGCGATCCGCACGCGCCGCCCCTCGGGCAGATGGTGCAGCGTGCGCATGTTGTGCAGGCGATCGGCCAGCTTGACCAAAATGACCCGGATGTCGTCGACCATCGCCAGCAGCATCTTGCGGAAGTTCTCCGCCTGCCGCTCTTCGCTCGACGAGAACTGGATGGCGCCGATCTTGGTGACGCCCTCGACGACATGGGCCACCTCGTCGCCGAACTTCGCGGCGACGGCCTCGGGCGTGGTGAGCGTGTCCTCCACCACGTCGTGGAGCAGGCCGGCCGCCACGGCCACCACGTCGAGGCGCATGTCGGCCAGCATGCTGGCCACTTCAAGCGGGTGCACCAAGTAGGGCTCGCCCGAGTGGCGCACCTGTCCCTTGTGCTCAAGGGCAGAGAAGACGTACGCCCGCCGCAGGAGCTCGATCTCCGCGTCGCCGCTGTATCCCCGAACCTTCTCCAGGAGGGTCTCGAATCGAATCATCGGAATCGGTGTCTTAACGATCTACCGAGGGGGGTATTCGGCCGGAGCCGCCAGCCCCGGTCAGGCGGCACACCCCCTAGCGGCATCCCCACGGTCGAGGGCGATCGAGCCCAGGCAGGTGGAACGGGCATCCCCCGGGCCGGTCGCAGGCGGCATCGGGGACCAGCTATCCCCATGATAGAGAAAGGGATAGCGGATGGTCAAGGCAGCAGGCGGGTGCGCTTGACTCGCCAAAATGCAGCTCATTACAATGCCCGTCTTGCGAGTGCCTGGGCGGACGCCGTCATGGGCACGTATACTCACGCGAGAGGAGAAGCCGGCGCCTTCTGCGGCTGGAGAGTTCCTGACGGTGTTTTGCAAGGGGGAAATGATGCGGATGTGGTCTTCTCGGGGGGTCCAGTTTGTCCTCGTGGCCGCGCTCGGGCTCGTGGTGGGCGGGTGCGGCTTCGTCAACATGTTCCAGGCCCAGCTGGCGTTCCGCGAGGCCAACCAAGCGTACGCGAGTGGTAACTATGCCGTGGCTGCCGAGGCCTACGAGGAAGTCCTCGCGCTGAATCCGGATTTGACGGCAGCTTACTTCTTCCTGGCCAACAGCCTCGACCAGCAGTACCGGCCGGCCCGCCGCGGCGAGCCCGCCAACGACGCCCTGCTCGAGGAGGCCATCGCGAACTACCGCCTCTCGGCCGAGCGCGAGGTCATGATGCCCGACCTGCGGCAACTGGCGCTTGAGTACCTAGTGGCGGCCTACGGCCCCGACAAAATGAACGACCCAGCGCAGGCCGAGCCAATCGTCATGCGCATGATCGAACTCGACCCGCAGAACGAGGCCAACTACTTCGTGCTGGCGCAGATCTACGAGGACGCGGGCGCCTATCAGCTGGCCGAGCAGGCCTTGCAGTCGGCTCGCCAAGCGCGCCCCGACAGCCCGGATGTCTACATCCGCCAAGCCGGCTTCTACGCGCGCCAAGGCAACTTCCCGGCCGTGGTCGACTCGCTCGAGGCGCGCATCGGGCAGGAACCCGACAACCCGGAGGCCCATCACGCGCTGTCGCAGTACTACTGGGACGAGGTGTTCAGCAACTTTCGGCTGACCGACGATGAGCGATTGGAGTACGTGCTGGCCGGCATCGATGCCTCAGACGAGGCCATCGCGCTTAATCCCAACTTCGCCGACGCGCTCACCTTCAAGAACCTGTTGCTCCGACGGCAGGCCCTACTCGTTGACGACTTCGACGAGGCGACGGCCCTCATCGAGCAGGCCGATGAGCTGGAGCAACGCTCTAACGAGCTACGGCAGATCCAGCAGGGAAACGGTGCCGCGCTGGCCCCTGAAGCCTAGCCCCTTCCCCACGCTCGCAGGTGCACCTTCACGCCCGTCCCACCGCCCGCTTGGCGGGCGGAAGGACGGTTTCTTGCGCCCTGACATGGCGACCCTGTGGACCGAGGCCGGTGGCGATAGCGATGGCGACCTGGGGTGGCACCGCCGGATTGGGCATGCCCCCGATCTTGGCCCACCGGGCATGAGAAAATCCCGGTCGTTCGGCCTTAGGGGCGGGGGTGGCCTTGGGGAAATTGCCAACTCGATCGGGCCTGTCTGGCCGATCGAGGATATCGGACGCCCGTAGGGGCGGTCCGCCAAGGGACGCAGCGCCCCACGCTCGTCCCGCTCGAAGCGGTCCACCGGACGCTCGCCTGCCGTGCCGGCGCACGTTGCCCATCTCGTCCAGCCAGCGCGACGCCTGCTCGTTGAGGTCCTCGTCGTTGATGAACGCGCAGCCGTAGAAGAAGCCGTCCCGAAGGTCGCGGATCAGCCGCTCCACCTGGCCCTGCGTCCGCGCCCGCTACGGCCGGCAGCCCGCAGGTGGAAGCCCCAGTGCGCAGCGACGCGCAGGAACTCCCTCGCTGTTGGATCCACCAACATCGTGGAACGCAGACCATCGCCCGCCCACCAGCAATGTGTGCAGTGTTCGGTTGACCCAAATGGGAGATTTACACTTGCCGCCAACACTTGAGGGCCAGCCTTTGGCTGCCCCCCCCGGTCACACGAGAGCAACCGTGGCGCTTAGGGGTCGCGCCGCTATCGCGGAGAACCGATTCAGACGGTCAGAAAATGCCGAGGCGTCCACACACGAACGCGGTTACCTCCTTGATCAGTAACCGACGCCCGTCGTCGTCGACTAGGTATAGTGCCTGTGAGCTTGTCAGCTTCCTCGGTCACGACGGACCCTGCTACCCCCTCTGGAGACGCCTGGAGGCCGTCATGCCGACAACCATGGTTGAGAAACCTGATGGAACTCGACCCCAGGGTCACGCTGTGGCCGGCCGTGATCGGCTACCTGATCAACCCCTTCAAGCGCGAACGCCCTGACCGACCTTCGTCGCGCGCGATGACGGCCGTGCGTCAGCTACAGTGCGCCTCCGCCTGCAGTCCGCTGATGCTCGACGTCGACATCATCGAGGGCGCGATCGTTTCTTCCGAATAGGCAGGGTCGCACCATTTTACTTCGGCAGTTTCCCAGCATCTTCGGCTCAGTTGGCACCGCTCCTTGGATCGTCGGTACGTGAAAAAGGCCGCGGCCCCTCGGGGTGCGGCCTGAAGTGGTCGTGTGGTACCGGTGTTACTGCGGCGGCTGGACGCCACCTGCCGCGCGCATCGCCTCAGTGACGATGCCCACTTTCTCAACCCCGGCGCCCTTGGCAGCGTCGATCACCTCGACGATCTCGCCGTACATCAGGTTCCCGGCCGCGGCGATAAACATTGTTTTGTCACGCCGCTCCTCGAAGATGTCACGCAGCCGCGTCTCAAGCTCGGCCAAGGCCACGTCCTGATTGTTGATCATGATGTTCCGGTCGCCCGTGTACTCCAGCATGATCTGGCTCAGCGTCGGTGGCGGCTGGTCCTGGTTCTGGGTCTCGGCCGGCAGGTGGATGTCCACGCCGCGCTGACCGAGCGGCAGGGCGGCCATGAAGATGACCAAGAGCACGAGGAGCACGTCAATCATCGGAGTCATGTTCATATCCGACGTGGCGTGCAGTTCCTGGCCCTTGTAGACCTTCTCCGCCCCGTGATGCTTGTGGGCTGCCATCTAGTTGCCCCCGACTGCCGGCTCGCGACGCTCAGCGATCAGACCGATGTCCTCAATGCCCAAGGTTCGCAGCTGGTCAAGGGCATCCATGATGTAACTGTACTCGGCTTCGTCGTCAGCCTTGATGATGATCAGCTGCTCGGTCTTGGTCGCGAGCACATCGTTGACGCGGTCCGCCAAGCCGTTGAACGGCACCTGGATCGAGTCAACCCAGTAGCTGCCGTCCACAGTGATCGCCACCACGGTCTGGCCCTGAGTCTCAGGCATCTCAGCGCTGTTCTGCGCCTGCGGCAACTGTAGCGATACTCCTTGGTTCAGCAACGGGGCGACGATCATCATGATGATGAGCAGCACCAGCATGACGTCGACAAGCGGAGTGACGTTGATGTCGGCTTTGATTCCGCCTTCACCGCCCCCCATGCTCATTGCCATAGTTCAGCTACTCCTGCAAAAAGGCCGGAGAACCCGCTGGGCGGGCCTCCGGCGCCCCAACCATGCTTCGTATCCTAGCCCGGCTACTGAGCGGTCTTCTTGATGAAGTAGTCGACCATCTCCGACGACGAGTTATCCATCTCGACGTTGAAGTACTCAAGCCGGTTAGTCAGTGCGTTGTAGAACCACACTGCCGGAATGGCCACGAACAACCCGAGCGCGGTTTCGACCAGCGCCTCGGCGATACCGGCCGACACGGCACCGATACCACCCGACCCGGTGGTTGCGATGCCCGTGAAAGCATTGATGACGCCGACCACGGTCCCGAGCAGCCCGACGAACGGGGCCGTCGAGCCGATGGTTGCCAGTCCACTGACGCCCTTCTTTAGGTCGTTCGCCGTCAGCGCAGTGGCGCGCTGAATGGCCCGGCGCACCGTGTCGAGCACATCGTCACGGTTGAGCGCCGTGCCGCCGCTGTCCTGCTGGAACTGATACTCCTGCAGGCCGGCGAGGACGACCTTGGCCAAGTGGCTGTAGCGGTAGTCTTTCGAGCCCGACAGCGCGATGGCCTCCTTCAGACGACCGTCCTTGAGGTGCTTGGCCACCTGCGGCGCATAGAGCTTCGACTGGTTCTTCGCCTGATTGTAGGTGTAGAGCCGCTCGATGGCGACACCCACCGACCAGAATGACATGATGAAGAGGACGATAGCCACACCCCAGGCGATCATGCCCATCTGCGAGAACATCTCAATGAGGTCGAGGCCGCCACCCCCGCCTTCCTGTGCGAACGCCGGCGCACTCATCAGCACAAGCGCGAGCGCGCTGCCCGCGGTCAGTCCGAGATTTCGTATCTGTCGACCTTTCATTACTGCATCTCCTCCGCGTTGCCTACGATGTCACTTGCGCTGACGACACCCGTTGACGCCTAGCTGATCTGGAAGTTCACCGTGACCGTCATGATGACGGGCACCGCTACCCCGTTCAGCGTCGTCGGCGTGTACTCCCACTGACGCACCGCCTCAAGTGCAGCTTGGTCGAGCAACGGGATGGAGCGCAACACGCGCGCATCCTGCACCCGACCATCGGTCCCGATGACCGCTTCGATGATGACCACGCCGGCCACGCGCGCCGATTGCGCGATCGCGGGGTACACCGGCTGGACGTCACGAATCTTGGTCGGGGGCGTGATGTTCCCGCCGACGCGAACCGGCTCTGGCGGCGGAGGGGGTGGCGGCGGCGGCTCGTCCGGAACGCCACCAACGATGCCGCCCACCACGCCTCCGGGCACAGCGGCCACAGGGGCTTGGTCGAAGCTTGTGTCGATGGGCGGCTCCTCGATGATCTCTTCGGGAGCCTCGATCGGCGCCGCGTTCGGGTTCACCTCCACGATCGGCTCGGGCGGCGGCGGCGGC
>CAZHTD010000031.1:0-33809 GCA_964535675.1 uncultured Bifidobacteriaceae bacterium
CGGGCACACTGGGTCCGAGCGAGTTCACGCCGGAGCGGAACTTCTCGTTCCCGGCCGGTGACATCCTTGACTTCCAGGACGTGACCTACCGCTCGTCGGTGACCTACGACGTGTTCGGCAACGGCCGGTCGGCGATCAAGCTCACGGCGAACAAATACCTCGAGGGGCAGACGTTGAACGGCATTGGCCGCGCGGGGCATCCCGTGGCGCGGTTGGCCAACAGTACGAACATCAACTGGACTGACGCCGACGGCGACTTCTTCCCTGACTGCAACCTGTTCAACCCTGAGGCCAACGGCGAGTGCAGCAGCTGGAGCAACCGGGCGTTCGGGACCCTGCGTCCGGCACAAAGCTACTCGGACGCCCTGCTGAGCGGGTTCGGTAACCGGGAGGCCAACTGGGAGTACTCGGTGGGCTTCCAGACCGAGGTGATGACGGGCGTGTCGCTCGACATCGGCTACTTCCGCCGCGACTGGCAGAACCTGCAGGCGCGGGACAACCGGGCGCTGGATGCGTCGGACTTTACCTTCTTTGACTTGGTGGTGCCGACCGACTCGCGGCTGCCCAACGGCGGCGGCTACACGCTGACGGGCCTGCGGGCGATCACCGAAACAGGTCGTGCGAAGCGGCCTGACAATATCGACATCCGCGCCAAGGAGATCGGCGAGCTGAACGAGACCTGGCAGGGCGTCGACGTGAACCTCAACGCGCGGCTCCAGAACGGGCTGCAGCTGCAGTTCGGCACCAGTACAGGCCGGACCGAGTTCAACACCTGTGACATCGCGCGCCAGATTCCGGAGGAGAACTTCTTCCCCACCGGGCGTGGCGGCGGCACGGGCGTCCGCTCGCTTGGCCTGTGTGACATCACCGAGAAGTTCCAGACGTCGGTGAAGGGCTTCGCGGTCTACACGATCCCGGTGGTCGACGTGCAGCTGTCGGGCACCTTCCGCCATACGCCGGGCGGCTTCGTGCAAGCCACCTTCGATGCCGACAACGCGTACCTGGCGGCCAACTCGACGCTCGGTCGGGCGCTGGCCGGCGGCGCGCCGAATATCAGGATCGAGCTGATGGAACATCACAGCATGGCGCTCGACGGCCGGAACGAGCTTGACCTGCGCATCGGCAAGGTGTTGCGGGCCGGCGGCGCGCGCGCGGTTGTGAGCGTGGACTTCTTCAACGCGCTCAACAGCGATGCCGTGCTGGGGGTCAACCAGACGTTCGGGGGCGGGTGGCTCACGCCGCGGTCGGTCCTGCAGGCGCGGGTGGCGAAGTTCAGCGTCCAGTTCGACTGGTGAGCCCAGGGCCCTAGGGGCACTGCGAGGGAATACAGCCCCTGCCGGTGCGCCGGCAGGGGCTTCGTTGCGTACACAACTGGATGATGTCGTGACCAGAGCGATAGGATGGCGTTTGAGGGGAACCACCGAATGCGGGCCACACGGCTGACCTTGGTGTGGGTAGCGCTGGGACTTGGCGCCGTCGCATGTGCCACCGGTCCGGAGGCGCTCCTGGATCAGCAGATCGAAGCGGCTGAGTCGGGTGACGTGAGTGCGCAGATCGCGCTGGCGTATCGGTACGCAGATGGCCTAGGGATGCCACGTGACGCCGCAGAGGCAGTCCGCTGGTTTCGTCATGCCGCCGAGCAGGGGCATGTTGACGCCCAGTTCAACCTCGGTGCCGCGTACGCGGCGGGGCTGGCTGTCGAAGTGGACACGGCGGAGGCGGCCAGATGGTATCGCCTAGCTGCCGAACAGGGGCATCCCGCTGCGCAGTACAGACTGGGCGCGCTGTTGGCGGCGGGTGATGGCGTGGCTGAAAATGACGCCGAGGCGTTCAGGTGGTTGCTCCTGGCCGCGGAGCAGGGGAGCGCTGAGGCGCAGTACGGTCTGGGCGCACTGCTTGCCGCCGGCGAGGGGACGCCTGCAGATCCGATAGAGGCCGCGCGGTGGTATCGGAGCGCTGCCGGTTTGGGACACCCCTTGGCACAGTACAGCCTAGGCCTGATGCTGGCGGTCGGTGAGGTGATCCCCGAGGACGACGCCGAGGCGGTCCGCTGGTATCGCAGTGCGGCGGACCAGGGGCTGCTCGCGGCCCTGTACGAGTTGGGAGCTTCGTTCGAGTCGGGTGAGGGTGTCGAACGCGACGAGGCGCAGGCGGTGGAGTGGTACCGTCGTGCTGCCGACCAAGGCTATGCACCCGCACAGAACGCACTAGGCGCGCTCTACGTGGACGGCCGGGGGGTTACGCAAGATTCGGCCGAGGCGGCGCGCTGGTACCGACTCGCCGCCGAGCAAGGGCACGCGGCGTCGCAGTCCAACCTCGGTCTGATGTACTACAACGGACGCGGTGTGGAGGCCGACGAGGCCGAGGCGGCGCGCTGGTTTAGCCTTGCCGCGGAACAGGGTGACCCGACCGGCCAGTACGGTCTCGGACAGGTGTACGAAGCAGGCATCGCAGTGCGGCCAGACGAAGTGCAGGCGGTTCACTGGTACCGCCGTGCAGCGGCGCAAGGGATGCCGTACGCGCAGTTCAGCCTCGGCACGGCCTACCTGTTTGGGCGCGGCGCGCCCCAGGATTTCCAGCGGGCGTACCTCTGGTTCGGCTTGGCTGCCGGGAGGTTCGCCCAGACAGGGTCAGAGGCTGAACGGGATGAGGTCCTGTCGCGCATTCCTCCGGAAGAGCGCGCAGTGGCCGAGGCGCAGGCCGCGAACGCGCAGGACCGGGCTTGGCTGCTCCTGACGCCCGAGACACGGCAGGCAGTAGAGGCCCAGGCAAGTGTTTGCCTGGCGTCCGGCTACACGGACTGTGGCGAGCCCGAGCCGTAGTGAAGTCGTGACAGTGTTGGCGCAGACGAACGAGCGTTGACACCAGCTCAAGGTCCCGTCACACGTTGTCACGGCAATCTGTGTCGATTAATCAGCGCCGTTCGTTGGCAGCGGCGACCGCTTCGTGGATCCCGACGAGAAAAGCGTGACGTGGGTCCGCTCGTGGGGCAAGGATTAAACATTGACAACTTAAGTCACTGTAAATCAATGGTTTAACACCGTGGTCAACTCCGGACCGGTACCATCTTCTAGGCCTCACCGTCATCTACTGCACGTGCTTCCGGGCTTGAAAGCCTTGGGGCGCCCAGTACAATGCTTCCGGGCTGGATCCAACGGTATTTTGCGCGCTGGGCAGAGGGGTGGCAGTGAACGCATCGTGCGGACGCTCAGCCTCATCCGCCCGCTGCAATTCGCGCCCGGCACCTCGGGAAGGGCATTATGGCCGGCCTACCAGGGTTCGTGGGAGGCAAAGTGACTGCGCTACACGAAACTCATGGTCGAGGCGCGCGAGTAGGCCGTCGACAGGATGATCGCCGCGGCGTGCCGGCTGCGAGGCAACGCCGTGGTCGGTGTGCGGTTCCAGAGGTCGATGATAATGGCTGGCGCCGCCGAGCTGGCATTCGGAACCGCGGTCGTTGTTACGGACGATCAACACGGCAGCCAGTAGAGGAGCAGATCATGCGGGAGATCTTCGGAAGTTTTGTCCTCGTGATGCTGGCGGTTGGCACCGCTGCCGCGCAGGATCCGATGGTGCCTGAGAACGCTACCGAACAGGTGGCCCCGCACACTTGGGTCATTTTCGACAACAACATTGGCGGTGTGCCTAACGTCGGCTTCGTCGTTGGCGACCGCGCGGCGCTGGTCATCGACCCGGGGCTGGGGCGCCGCAATGGGGAGATCGTGCTTCGCGAGCTGCGGAAGCTCACCGACACCGATGAGGTCTACATCGCATCGACACACTTCCACCCCGAGCACACCAGCGGCTACATCGCGTTCCCCGACTCAGCGCAATACATCAACTCCACGGTGCAAGAGGAGGAGTTCAGCGAGAACGGCCTTGGGATGTTCGAACGGTTCGCCAGCCGGAACGCCGTGATGGGCGATCTCCTGAGCGACGCGGAGCGCCGCCTGCCCGACATTACCTTCGACCGCGAGTACACGCTTGAGCTCGGCGGCGTCGAGGTGCGGTTTCTTGTTGTCGGGCCGACCCATACGCGCGGTGACACAGGCTTCTTCGTCGAGGGCGACAACGTGCTGTTTGCAGGCGACGTGGTGATGAACGAGTCGTTTCTGGCCGCCAACGACGGCTCCAGCGTCACCGCTTGGCTGGCTGCGTTCGACGCGTTCGAGGCGATGGGGCCAACGACCATCGTACCCGCGCACGGCGAGGTGGGCAACGGGTCGTTGATCGGAGTTCAGCGGGAGACGATGCTTGAGATCCAGACACGGGCACGAGAGCTGAAGACTGCGGGCCGCTCGGCAGAGGAGACCGGCGAGATGGTACTGGCCGAACAGCGCGCGGAACACCCCGATTGGGGACGCAGCAACGGCGTGGCGGCAGCCGCGCGTGTGGCCTGGAACGAGGCGCCGTAAGGATTGCCGGCGCCCTGCCTGACGCGCAGGATGCTCCGATGATGCGTGCCAGCTGGATCGCCGCAGGGATAGCAGCAGCTGCCGTCATGGCGGTGCCGGCGCCTGGATCCGCGCAGGACGAGGGCGTCGTCATCGAGACGATCCTCACACGCGCAGGCGCCCAGCTCGAACGCTATTTCCAGCGTGCCCAGCGGATCATCGCCACCGAGATCGTATTGGTCCGCTCGTTCGACCGGGCTATGCAGCTCAACGGGTTCCCGCGCCGGCTTGAGTACGAGCGTCGGGTCGAGTGGGAGGCGGCCGGCGAGGACGGCGTGCCCTCGGTGACCGTACTCCGGCGGCTGCTGTCAGTGAACGGACGCGACCCCGAGCCTGGCGACGAGGACGGCTGCCAGGCCCTTGGCGCCGAGGGGGAACACCCGCTGGCGTTCCTGCTCCCGGTGCGACAGTCGCAATACGAGTTCACACTGGTGGAAATCGACGTGGTCGATGGGCGCGAGGTGGCGCAGGTGGAGTACTGGCCGCTCGAGGCGACGCCGGGTGAGGTGACGTGGGAGGACGAGTGCCTCCGGATTGAGCTCGACGGGTGGCACGGCGGGGAGGTCTGGATCGACATCGAGTCTAGTGACGTACTGCGACACGACGAGCACCTTCGGCGCCGGTTCGAGTTTCGCGAACCGCAAGATCGCCCTCGGGCCAGCGTGCGCTGGATGACACTCGAGCGCGACGATACGGTGACCCGCTATGAGCGTGTGGCGTTCCAGCGACCGGACGAGACGCTGATGCTACCCCGGTCGATCGAGAAGAGCTGGTCGTTCGAAGGCAGTGGAATCGTGCCGCGCTACTTCCGCTCCCAGCAGTTCGAGAACTACCGCCGGTTCGTGACCGAGGGACGACTGCTGGGCGCATCGACGGCGGCCCAGGGCGAATCTAGCGCGCCCTGAGCTGCTATAGGCTGAAGCCCTGACGCGACGGCGATAGGACAGCCTAGCGCTACGGCCCATCGCGTCAGGCGGTGGTCGATTCAATCTCGGCGGGCGCGGTGGCGAGGCCAAGCTTGACCCGCACTTTCTGGGTGATCGCGTCCCTAATCTCGGGGTGCTCCTTCAGGTACTGTTTGACGTTCTCGCGCCCTTGGCCCAGCCGCTCACCGCCGTACGAGAACCAGGAGCCGCTCTTCTCGATGAGGCGGTGCTCGACGGCTAGGTCGAGTAGATCGCCCTCGCGTGAGATGCCCTGACCGTACATAATGTCGAACTCGGAGTTGCGGAACGGCGGTGCCACCTTGTTTTTCACCACTTTGATTCGCGTCCGCCCGCCAACCACCTGGTCACCGTCCTTGATGCTGGCGATGCGGCGGATGTCGATCCTGACCGACGAGTAAAACTTGAGCGCGCGCCCGCCGGTAGTCGTTTCGGGGTTGCCAAACATGACGCCGATCTTCTCGCGGAGCTGATTGATAAAGATCAGCGTGGTCTTCGACTTCGACACTACGCCGGTCAGCTTGCGGAGCGCCTGCGACATCAACCGCGCCTGTAGGCCCATTTGGGCCTCGCCCATCTCACCGTCGATTTCGGACTTGGGCACGAGTGCCGCGACCGAGTCGACGACGACCACGTCGATGCCGCCCGACCGAATCAGCACCTCGACGATCTCCAGCGCCTGCTCACCGTGGTCCGGTTGCGAGACCAGCAGATTCTCGATGTCGACCCCGAGCTTCCGTGCGTACTGTGCGTCGAGCGCGTGCTCGGCGTCGACGAAGGCGGCCATCCCGCCCGTGGCCTGGGCGTTGGCGATGATTTGTAGCGCGAGCGTGGTCTTCCCGGACGACTCCGGTCCGAAGATCTCGATCACGCGGCCGCGGGGCACGCCGCCGATGCCAAGCGCGTAGTCAATGCTGATCGAGCCGGTTGAGATGGCGTCGAGCGATGCGACGGGCGAGTGGCTGCCGAGGCGCATGATCGAGCCCTTGCCAAACTGCTTCTCGATCTGGCCGACCGCGATGTTGAGGGCCTTGGCGCGTTCCGTGAGGTCATCGTGGGCCATGATTCTCCTTGGGCGTGGGCCGTGCATGCGCACAGCATGACTGCTGGTAGTGACAGCAGAGGTCACGGCCGGGCTAGATCCTAGGAACGTGCTACACGAAAGTCAAGCGAAAACAAACGCAGAGACTAATGAGATCAATGACTTAGAGCGCTCAGGCTCAAGATTTCCAGTTTACCGCCGGTAGGAATCGCCCCCAATCCGGCATCGGCCGAAGCCCCAATCTGTCCATCAGCGAGTGTGCGGCGGTTAACCTCATGGACGGCGGGGCCGTTGTGTCCTCAAGTGCCACTGGGTTGGCCCCGGGAAACCGACGATGGTTGTGCTCATTCCCCCGATTGCAGTGCTCGGCGGCCTTACGCTGATCGTGTGGATCATCATGATCGTCGACGGGGGGCGGCAGTAGCTCCGCATCACCAGCGAGTTCCACAACAAGCTGCTCGACCGCTTCAGGTCGGCCAGCCACGTCAGTGAGTCCTTCAGCGCAGACGGCGGGCGGGGGTCCAGGAGTTGCTCCGCACTGAGCGGGGCATCACTGCCGCCCAGGCGGGCTTCCTGCGTGCCGTGCAGACCGGGATCATCCTGCTGATGTTGTCCTGGGTGTCGGCAGCTACATGTCGCTGCATGGCGGTCAGTTCTTCCGGGAGCCGAGCCTCGTGCTGACGCTCGCCACCGTCGTTAGGTTCTCACTGGGGCTCTGACCGCCCGGGTCGTCGTGGCCTCGTGGCAGCTGTCGAAGTGGTTGAGGCTGTTGTGTGTTGCAATCAGAGATGCCCGGACCGTGCTGGCCGGCGCGGAGGTGATGCTGTTCGGCGCACGCACGAGGTTTCGCGATCTACTGCGCCGCTGGGATGGCGAGCGGGTGGTGGCACGCCGCTCGACATCGTCGAACCGCTGGAGATTGCGGGCAGTCCAATTGTGACCGGCCTGCAGTGACGAGCGGCCTGAAGGCCCCTCGCCACTCGCTCGCCCTCGCGACGCCTGCCGTGTAGCGAAGGGCTTGCGCCCGCCCCCGGCGCGGCTGCCGTTCCCCGGGATTAGCCCAAACGGACATTGAGGCCCTTGACGATGTCCTCGCTGAGCACCTCGTTGATCCGGCGACGAATCAGCCCTGCCGAACGCTCCAGCTCGTTGCGCCACGCGACATCCCGCGCCGTCACCTGCAGCACGCCCGATTCGAACGCGATCGAGGAGGTCGCCTCCGCTACCTTGGGGCCGACCACGGCGCGCCACGCGAAGGCCACCTTCTCTGGCGTTAGGGGTGCCCGCCGCAGGACGGGACCCAAGGCGGCGAGAGCGATGTCGCGGACGGGAATCATTGCAAATAACGATAGCATTCCAGGCCATGCACCCGGACGGCGCTGCCCCACGTCTCATCCTGGCGTCAGCCTCGCCACGTCGAGCCGAGCTATTGAGGGCCGCCGGCATTGCCTTCGACGTAGTGCCTGCGGGCGTGGACGAGCGGTTCGTGGCGGGGGAGACACCGGCCGCACATGTGGAGCGTTTGGCGGTGGCCAAGGTCTCGGCTGTGGCAGCCCACCGGCCCGGGTGGCCGGTGCTGGGGGCGGACACCGTGGTCGTCGTGGACGGCGACGTATTGGGCAAGCCCGCCGATGAGGCGGAGGCGACGGCCATGCTTTGGCGCCTCTCGGGTCGGACGCACGAGGTGCTGACCGGCGTTGCGCTGGTCTGGCCGGCCGGGCGGATCTTGACTCGTGTGGAGGTAGTCACGGTCGAGATGGCGACGCTCGGCGAGGACGAGGTCGCTTGGTACGTGGCTACCGGAGAAGGAGCTGACAAAGCAGGGGCGTACGGGGTCCAGGGCATGGCGTCGCGCTTCGTCACCCGCGTCGACGGGTCCTATTCGGCGGTGGTGGGGCTTTCGGTGGCGGTGGTCCACGCGCTGTTGCGGGAGGCGGGGCTTTGGCACTATCCTATGGGCGAGGTACGAAACCCCTAATCCCTTAGTCATGAGCCACAAAGCAGCCAGACTCGGTATCACAAGCGTCGTCTTGATCGTCACCTTCGGAGGCCTCCTGTACTCGACCCTCAGCGAAGGGACGGCTTACTACAAGCACGTCGACGAGGTGCTGGCCGATCCGACCGAGTGGCAGGACCGCAACCTGCAGTTGTTCGGGATAGCCACCAACATCGGGCGTGCTCGCGACACGCTCGACTATCAGTTCGACGTCACCTACAACGGCCAGACGATCCGGGCCTACTACACCGGCATCGTGCCCGACACCTTCCAGGAGGAGTCGGAGGTGGTGCTGACGGGCCGTATCCTCGACAATGGCACCTTTCAGGTCGAACGGGGCGGGATCATGGCCAAGTGCCCGTCCAAGTACGAAGCCGTACCTGATCTGACCATCCCGGAGGTGTAGCCGCATGGCTACTCTCGGCGAATACCTGCTGCTAGCAGCGTTCGTCGTCAGCGCTTACGCCATCGCGGTGTCGGTGGCTGGCGCGCGGCGGCGCTCGCAGCGCATGGTGGAAAGCGGGATCGGGGCCTACTACTTGACCGCGGCCATCATGACCGTGGCGTCGACGATCATCGTCTACGCTTTCGTCGCCGGCGACTACTCGATCCGCTACGTCCAGCGGTACTCCGACTCCGCGCAGCCGCTTTTTTACAAGATCACCGCCTACTGGGGCGGGCTCGACGGCTCGATCATGTTCTGGGTATTCATGCTGTCGCTGTTCGGTAGCGCGGCGGTGTACCTGAACCGCGAGCGACACCGCGAGCTGATCCCCTACGTTGTAGCGGTGATCGCAGGGGTGCAGATGTTTTTCCTGTTCCTGATGGTGGTCCGCAACAACCCATTCGCGACCTACCTGACGGAGAACCCCATCGACGGGCAGGGGCTTAACCCGCTGCTGCAGAACTTCTACATGGTGATCCACCCGCCGACGATGTACCTCGGCTTCGTGGGGCTCACCATCCCGTTCGCGTTCTGCATGGCGGCGCTCATCACCGGCTACCTTGACGACGCGTGGCTCCGCGCTGTCCGTCGCTGGACGATGGGTGCGTGGTTCCTGCTGTCGTTCGGTCTGGTGCTCGGCATGCTGTGGGCCTACGAAGAGCTGGGCTGGGGTGGCTACTGGGGCTGGGACCCAGTGGAGAACGCAGGCCTGTTGCCGTGGTTCACCGCCACGGCCTTCCTGCACTCGGTGATGGTGCAGGAGCGTCGCGGGATGCTGCGCGTCTGGAACGTGACGCTGGTCATCCTGACGTTCTTCCTCACCATCGTCGGCACGTTCATGACGCGCTCGGGCATCGTCCAATCGGTGCATGCCTTCGGCGAGGACATCGCGCTCGCGCGGATGTTCACGATCTTCATGATCGGGATCCTGGCCTTCAGCTTCGGGTGGGTTCTCTATCGCCTGCCGCTGCTGCGCGCGCGCAACGAACTCGACTCGTGGATGTCGCGCGAGGCGGCGTTTCTGGCCAACAACTGGATCCTGCTCTTCGCGGCGCTGTTCGTCCTGTTCGCCACACTGTTCCCGACGATCAGCGAGGCAGTGACGGGCGAGCGCCTCACGATGGGCCCGCCGTTCTTCAACCAGTGGATGCTGCCCATCGGGCTCGTCCTGCTGGCACTGACCGGCGTCGGCCCGTTGTTGGCATGGCGCAAGTCGACGCTTGTCAATCTGCGCGATCAGTTCCTGTTCCCGGTACTACTGGGCGTCGCGGTCGGCGGGGCTATGGCGGCGCTCGGCGTCCGGGTGTGGAGTTCGGGGATCTGCTTCGCGCTCAGCGGGTTCGTGGTGGGGGCGCTCGCTCAGGAGTTCTGGCGCGGTACGCGCGTGCGTCAGGGGGTCTCCGGCAGCGACTTCTTCACGGCGCTGGTCGGCCTGATGGCGCGCAACAAACGACGCTACGGCGGCTACGTGGTACACCTCGGCATCGTCGTGATGTTCCTAGGCTTTGCCGGCGAGGGCTTCAAGCTTGAGGAGCAGGTGCTGCTGCAGCCGGGCCAGCAGGTGCAGGTGGGGTCTTACCTCGTGCGCCACGACGCGCTCAGCAACACCAGCGACGCGCAAAAGCAGATGATCACGGCGCAGCTCTCGGTCTTCAAGGACGGCGAGGCCATTGGCCAGATGTACCCGGCGCGGTGGTACTTCCGAAACTTCGAGACCGAGCCGACCACTGAGGTGGCGATCCGTCGGACGTTCGCCGAAGACCTCTACGTGGTGATGCCGGCCTTCGACGTGCAGAACCAGAACGTGAGCCTCAGCGTGGTTGTTAACCCGCTGGTCAACTGGGTGTGGTTCGGCTTTGCGATCATGGCGCTCGGCACCGGTTTCGCGTTGCTGCCAGAGACCGTCTTTCGACGCGCCGTCGCGCGCATGCCAGCCGGGGCGACCACCTCGTTGCTGCTGCTCGGCCTCGCGCTCGCTCCGGCCATGGCCTTTGCCCAGGCACCGGGCACGCCACAAGAGCATGTCGTCACCGGTGAGACGATCGCGCTCGACGCGCGCTCGCCTTTGGAAGTTGACATCGGGCATTCGGTCGTCTGCATGTGTGGCACGTGCTTTCGCAAGCTGGCGGGCGAGTGCGAGTGCAGCTACGCCGAGTCGATGCGTGACGAGATCGGCATGCTGGTGGACAGCGGCCTCACGAAGCCGCAGATCCTTGAGTTCTACGTGGTGAAGTACGGCGGCCAGCAGGTGCTGGCCTCGCCCATCGACCGCGGGTTCAACCGTGTGGCGTGGGCCTTTCCCTACCTCGTGGGTGCCGTGGCGCTTGGCGGGATTCTCCTGACTGCCCGGCGGTGGTCTCGCTCGACGCCGGCGGTGGCCGGTGGGGCGGCGCTCGATCCGGAGCTGAGCGCACGTCTAGACGATGAGCTCCGAGACTTCGACTGAGTCCCAGGCCTTTCGCCC
Source organism: uncultured Bifidobacteriaceae bacterium (assembly GCA_964535675.1). Taxonomy (GTDB): domain Bacteria; phylum Acidobacteriota; class Vicinamibacteria; order Vicinamibacterales; family UBA2999; genus CAZHTD01. The sequence continues at coordinate 11,346 of CAZHTD010000031.1, forward strand.
TTGGGAGCTCTTCACCCTTGCGGCCCTAATCGGCGGCATCGTGGTCGTGCTCTTGGGCCGGGGCTCGCCGCGAGTTGAAACGATCTTCTTGGGCTTCACAGTGTTGGCGGCCGGCGCGCTCGGCGTTGCCGTCTGGCGGTCGTTCGCGCCGCTGACCTCCACACTCGAGACGGTCATGGCCCGCGTGTTGGGCAGCCGCTCGCGTGCAATGCTCGAGCGCGAGAAGATGCTCGTGCTCCGGTCGATCAAAGAGCTCGAGTTCGACCGCGCGATGCACAAGATCTCCGAGAAGGACTTTGCCGAGCTATCGGGCCGGTTGCGAGTGCGTGCGGCGCGTCTGATCCAGCAGCTCGATGCGGGCGAGGCCTACCAGGACGTGATTCGGCGTGAAGTGGCGTGCAGGTTCGCCCAGATGGCCCCGGTGAAGGGCGACGCGCCGGCGCGCGCAAAAGCGGAGGCCGCCACGACGTGCGGCGCGTGCGGGGCGGCCAACGATGCCGACGCGCGGTTCTGTAAGGGCTGTGGTGCGCGGCGGAGTGAACAGGCATGAAGGTGCGGGGAGCCGTGGTTACTGCGGTGCTGGTACTTGGTATGGCAGTTCCCGTGGCCGGGCAGGTCGGGATACCGGACCCGTCACTGATGAACGGGCAGGCGCTACCGGCGCCCGAGTTGCCCGACGGGACGGTCACCGTGCGCGTGATGCGCGAGACAGTGGGCAATGACGCCGCGGGCGAGACGGCCGGTGTGACCGTGAACGGCGTCACGCAGACCGCGACGACCGACGTGGAAGGTCGGGCCGAATTCGGCGGCCTGCCCGCCGGAGCCACCGGCATCGCCTCGGCGCTAGTCGACGGCGAGGAGCTGACTTCGGCACCCTTCACCGTGCCCGCGTCCGGTGGGCTGCGCGTCATCCTGATTTCCGGCGTCAGGACAGCGTCGCCCGCGTTGGCGGTGTCAGGAACGGTGGTGCTCGGGCCCGGCAGCCGAATCATCGCGCAGTTCCAGGAAGACCAGCTGCAGGTGTTCTATTTACTGGAGGTCATCAACGAGCGGCGGCAGCCCGTCGATCTTGGGGGGCCGCTGCAGATGGAGCTGCCGCAGGGTGCAGCAGGTGCCAGTGTGATGACTGGGTCGACGCCGACGACCATCGTCAGCGGTGACCTGCTGACGGTCACCGGGCCGTTCCAGTCGGGCACGACGCCCGTGCAAGTGGCCTTCACGCTGCCGCACTCGTCGCCGAACCTGACGATTGCCCAGACGTGGCCCGTACCAGTCGACGGCCTGTCGTTCGGGATCGAGACCGTCGGCGATCTCGCGATGGCCTCCGAGCAGTTCCTGACGACAGGGCAGATACGCGCCAACGACGGCACGCCGTACTTCCTGGGCGACATCCCGCCGCTACCGGCCGACGCCACGATCGAGATTCAACTCACCGGCCTACCCGTGGCGAGCACGCTGCCGCGCAACATCGCCTTGACGCTCGTGGCGCTGATCTTCGGGGTCGGCACGTGGGTCACGTTTCGCGGGGAGCCCGAGGTCGTGACGCGGGCCAAGCTGCGGCAGCAGCGTGACACGCTGCTAGGTGACTTGGTGCAGCTCGAGGGCCGTAGGCGCGAGGGCCGTCTGTCGGCTCGTGACGCAGCCCGTCGGGATCGTCTGGTCCGTGAACTCGAGCAGATCTATGCGGCGCTCGACCAGGTGGGCCCGCAGGGAGGCGGCGAGGACCTCGCGGCGTGACACCGCCGGCCGCAGCCGCCGGCGCGGCCCTGGATTTCCAGCGGCTCACTGCCGACCAGGTCTCGCGCCACTTCGGTCGGCGCCGCGCGCTGACGAAGGTGAGCTTCGAGGTGTGCCGGGGCACCATCCTGGGGCTCCTGGGCGCGAACGGCGCCGGCAAGTCTACGATGATTGCGGTGCTGGCCACGCTCTTGCGACCGACCGACGGTACGGTCCGCTACGGCGAGCACGTCGTCGGGCACACCGAGGGCGCCAGCGAGGTGGGCGTAGCATTGCGGGCTGCGATCGGCGTGCTCGGCCATGACCTTTTTCTGTATCCCGAGCTGACGGCCCGCGAGAACCTCACCTTCTTCGGGGCGCTGCACGGTGATCCGTCACCGGGCGAGGCGGCTAGATGTGCGCTGGAGGTAGCGAGGCTAGCCGATCGCGCTGATGATCCAGTCAGCAGCTTCTCGCGCGGGATGCGGCAGCGGACGGCACTCGAGCGTGCGCTGATCCATCAGCCTCGCCTGCTCTTACTTGATGAGCCGTTCACGGGGCTCGACACTCTGTCGGCCGAGGCGCTAGTGACACGCCTGAAGGCCCTGCGTGACGAAGGCGCCATCGTCGTGCTGGCCACTCACGATCTGGACTTGGCTGAGGGGCTGCTGGACCAGGCAGTCTTCCTGCGGCAGGGCTCGGCGGTCGAAACCCTCGATCACCCGGACGGGCTGCGGGCGGCTTATCGAAGTGTCCTTGGCGGGCGTGCCCGGTAGGCTGATGTTCGCCCGCACCGCCTGGCTGGTCGCCCGCAAGGATCTCACGGTCGAGGTGCGCAGTCTCGAGATCGCCTGGACGACGCTGTTCTTCGCCGTCACCGTCGTGCTGGCTTTCGCGCTGGCGCTGGTGCGAGAGGGGCAGCCGCCGGAAGACGGCGCGGCGGGAATCCTATGGATCGCGGTCACATTCGCCGGCACCCTGGCGCTGGGCCGCACGTTCGAGCGCGAGCGGCAGTCTGAGACGCTGCGCGCGCTGCTGTTGGCGCCGGCGGCGCGTCCCGCGATCTACATCGGGAAACTGGTGGGCATCGTGGGGCTGCTCTTCGGCGTGGAGCTCGTGCTGGTGCCGCTCATCGCGCTGCTGTTCCAGGAGCCGATGTTCGCGCACCCGGTGTGGCTGGCGGCCATCCTCGTCACCGGGACGACGGGATTTGCGGCTGTGGGGACGCTGTTTGCCGCCATGCTCGTGCGAGCGCGCAGCCGCGACGTGCTGCTGCCCATCCTGTTGTATCCGATCATCTTTCCAGTCATCATTGCCGGGGTCCGGGGCACCGCGACGCTGTTGCAACCGGAGCTGGAGCTCGACCTTGTCCGCTTCTGGTTGCTACTGCTTGTGACCTTCGACGTGGTGTTCATCACACTCGCGCTCTGGACGTTCGAGCCGCTGATGACGGATTAGGAACGCTTCGATGCCGAAATGGTTCACTCTCGCTGCCGGCGTGTGTGCGCTGATGTTCGCCGTTGCGCCGATCCTCATCGCCCGCGCGCCCTACGAGGCCGAGATGGGGCTGGTACAGAAGATCTTTTATTACCACCTGCCGTCGGCCATTACGTTCCTGGTGGCCGCCATCGTCTGTGGCGTGGCGAGCGTCCGGTATCTGTTCGGCGGGTCGGCGCGGCAGGATCGCCTGGCGTGGGCGGCTGCCGAGCTCGTCGTGCTGTTCGGCCTTATCACGCTAGTAACCGGACCTCTCTGGGCGCGCAAGTCGTGGGGCGTCTGGTGGCAGTGGGACGTGCGGCTCACTGCGAGCCTGATGGGCTGGATGGTGGCCGTGGCCTATCTGCTGGTGCGGAAGTACGGCGGGCCAGGGTCCGATAAGCTGGGAGCCGGGCTGGCGTTGTTCGGCATGGCGAACGTGCCGTTCATCTACATCTCGGTGAACTACTGGCGGACGATCCACCCTTCAACGACGGTAGTACCGACGCTGCCCGTCTCGATGGGCGTGCCGCTCTGGTTCTCGCTGGCGAGTTTCATCTTGCTGTTTGTGGTCCTGCTGCGCATGCGCGTACATCTCGAGGAGCAGCGGGCGCGAGTCGACCAACTCTATCTGTCCGTGGATGGCAATTGACATGGGGCAAGTGGTGACGCAAACCCTGATCGCGGCCCTGATGGTGGGGGTGTTGGGCATCGGGGCGCCCGCAGCCGCGCAGCCGCCCGACCAAACCGATCAGACCCAGGAGTTCGTTCCTCTGGATAACCTGCCCCCGCAGGAGCAACTCCCCGCTGCACCGCTGCTGGTGGCAGCCTACATCTTTTCGCTGGTGGCGTTGTTTGCGTATCTGTGGTCGGTGGCGCAGCGCCTGCGCGGAGTGTCCGATGAGGTGCGACGGCTCGAGGGTGAACTGAAGCAGCGCGGCGAGCGTGGATGACCGCGGCTCACTTCCTGTTCATCCCCGCCGTCCTGTTGGTAGGGCTGGCGATCGGCTTCGTGCTGGGCAGCCGTGCCGCGGCTGACGAGTACTCGGCGCGGGAGCGCCGCGAGAAGGCGCGCACCGAACGCGTGGCCCGCCGCTCGGGCGGCACGCCGTCGACCTAGCGGCCTCTGGCGAGGCGCTCGGCGAGGATCTCCGGCAGGTCGGCGTCGAGGATCCGCTGTTGAGCCCCGCGGATATCGTACTCGACCCGGCACAACTCGATCGTGCGGGCCTCGGTGTCGAGTACGCCGTAGGCCGCGCGCGGGTCCCCGTCCCGTGGCTGTCCGACGGCTCCGCAATTGATCAGGTAGCGTCCCCGCTCCAGCGTCGTGGTGTGCCGCGCACCGTTTGGCGGCTCGAGGACCTCGAGACCGACATGCAAGCAGTATGCGGCGGGGACGTGCGTGTGCCCGAACAGGCATACGGGCGCGGCGGCCGCCTTCAGCGCTGGCATCGCGTCGCTCTCGTCCAAGATGTAGAGATCCTCATCGAGCGGCGAGCCGTGACAGATTTCCACGTCGCCGTCAACGCTCGCTGGTCCCTGCGCCAGCGCCACGAGCCATTCCAGATTGGGCGTGGTCAGCTGTTCGGTCGTCCAAAGGATGGCGAAGCGTGCCAGCCGGTTGAAGGCGTCGGCCGGGTCGAGCCTGGCGGCTACCTTGTCATGGTTGCCTCGGATCGAGGTGATGTTGGGCAGGGCGCGCACGCGCTCGACGACCTCGTTCGGTGAGGCGCCGTAGCCGACGACGTCACCCAGCATGAGGACGCGCTCGTAGTTGCTTGCGTCGGTCAACACTGACTCGAGGGCCTCGAGGTTGGCGTGGATGTCACTGAGCACGAGGTACCGCATCGCGTCAGTACTCCATCCAGGCCATCAGGCGCTCGACGACCTCCGGCACCGGCGCGGTGGCGTCGATACGGACGTGAGCCTCGCGGTAGGCGATTTCACGGCGCAGGTAGAGCTGCTCGAGCTGCGCCCGATCGGTCGCCAGAGGCCGGCCCCCGTCGGCGGGAATCCGCTCGAGAACGCCGGCTAGCGGCACGTCGAGCCAGGCGACGGCGCCGTCGGCGAGCATCATGGCGCGATTGTCGGGATCCACGAACGTGCCGCCGCCGGTGGCCACGATGAGGTGGCGCGCAGGGACGAGCTCGGAGAGGACCTCACGCTCCACACGCCGGAAGCACGGCTCGCCGTCCCGCTGGAAGATTGCGGCGACGGTCCGCCGCTCGCGCGCCTCGACGCACTGGTCGATGTCGGCGACCTGCCAGTCGATTCGCTGGCCGAGCGCGGTCGCTACCGAGGTCTTGCCCACGCCCATGAAGCCCACGAGATACAGCTTGTCGGTATTCACGCGCGCAGGGCGTCGAGCACGGTGAAGAACTCGGGGTAGGAGACCGCAGTGGCCCCCGCCCCCTCGATGACGGTTGGGCCCGAGGCGCCGAGCGCCGCGACCGCGAAGGCCATCGCCAAGCGGTGATCGTCCCGGGCGTTCACCTCGCCGCCGCACAGGCGGGCGGTCCCGCGCACCAAGAACCCGTCCGGGCGCTCCTCAATGTCGGCGCCCATCCGCCGCAACCCGTCGGCGAGCGCGGAGATGCGGTCGCTCTCCTTGACCCGGAGCTCGGTCGCGCCGCTCACCTCAAGCTGGCCGCCATGGGTGGCGAGCGCGGCTAGGACCGGTAGCTCGTCGATGACTCCCGGCACCTCGTCCGGCGCGATGACGACCGGCTGCAGGGCACCGTGACGGACGGTGATCAAGCCAGCAGGCTCGCCGATCGTTGCGGGATCGTCCTCGGCCACCTCGACGCTGGCGCCGGCCCGTCGCAGCACATCGACCACGCCGGTGCGTGTCGGGTTCAGTCCCACACCTTCGATTGTGACCTCGGAGCCGGGCAGGGCCGCAGCCGCGATCATCCAGAACGCCGCGGACGAGACGTCTCCGGGCACGTGGAGGGTCGTCGCGCGCAGCGGCCGGCCTCCCGTGACTGCCACCGTGTCGGCGTCCCGTTCCGCGGGGACCCCGAACGCCGCAAGCGCCCGCTCCGTATGATCGCGTGTGGGGATCGACTCGCGGATCCGCGTGGTGCCGTCGGTGTGCAGCCCGGCCAACAGGACGGCGCTCTTGACCTGCGCGCTCGGCACCTCCGGCGTGAAAGTGATCGGCCTGGGCGAGGGCGTGCCGTGAATGGTCAGCGGAGGGTGCCTCTCCACCGCCTCGATCTGCGCGCCCATTTGCTCCAGGGGCGTGATGATCCGGCCCATAGGCCGCCGCCGGAGCGAGGCGTCGCCGGTCACCGTGCTCGCGAAGGGGTGCGCGGCAAGCAGGCCGGCCAGCATGCGCATCGTGCTACCCGAGTTGCCTGCGTCGAGCACGTCGGATGGCGCGCCGAGGCCCCGCAGCCCTCGTCCGTGCACGTGCAGCGAGAGTCCGTCCGGCCCGCTCGCCTGCTCGTCGATCCGGACGCCGAGCCAGCGGAGGCAGCGTAGGGTGGAGGTGGTGTCCGCGCCGGTCGAGAAGCCATGAATCGTCGACACCCCATCGGCAATCGCGGCCAGCAGCGCGTAACGGTGCGAGATCGACTTGTCGCCGGGAGGACGGACGTGACCGCCCACGCGATCAGTGGGTGCGACGGTCACGGCGGGCATCATCGAACTATATCAGGCGTTAGCGCGCGTTCTATAATCGAGAGTGGCCGATGACGCATGGAGACACGGTCCATCTGGACTTCGGCGGTTCGCTGGCCATGCTCGACTTGGTGCAATCGGTCAGCGAGCACATGGCGCGCCTAGCCGGGCTCGACGACGACGCACTGCACTGGGTGGGCGTCGCCGTTCGCGAGTCGGTCGTGAACGCCATCAAGCACGGTAACTGCAACGACGTCGGCAAGCGTGTCTACCTCGAGTTCACGCTGCTGCTTGAGGATGCCCCGGGTGTACGCATCAAGGTGCGCGACGAGGGGTGTGGTTTCAACCCCGACGCTCTGCCCGATCCTCTCGCTCCCGAGAATATCCTGAAGTCCAGCGGCCGCGGTATCTTTCTCATCCGCAGCTTCATGGACGAGTTGATCTTCAAGCAGACACCGCAGGGCGCCACGGAGGTCGTCATGGTCAAGCGCGCGGCAGCCGGCGGTGATGCCGCGCCTCCGGCGGGCCGGTGAGTCCGGCGCGGCCGGACCCAGCCTGGCTGGCGACGGCGATCGAGATCGTCCGGCGAGCGGGCGAGATTCAGCTCGCGGGGCAGGCCGAGGGGTTCCACGTCGACAAGAAAGGTGCGCGCGACCTCGTGACCGAGGTCGACGTGGCATGCGAGCGGATGGGGCTCGAGGTGCTGGCCGAGCGGTTCCCGACCCACGGCATCCTAGCCGAGGAGGCAGGCGGCAGCTGCGAGGACGGGGGCTCTCACCGCTGGGTTTTTGATCCCCTGGACGGTACTACGAACTACGCCCATCACGTGCCGGCCTTCTGCGCGTCCTTGGCGCTGGAGGTGGACGGCGAGGCAGTGGTCGCGGCCGTCTTCGATCCCACCCACGACGAGCTGTATACGGCTGCGCGGGGCGAGGGGGCCTGGATGAACGGGAGGCCCCTGCGCGTGTCGACAGTTAAGCGCCTGATCGACGCGCTGTTGGTCACCGGTTTCCCCTATGACCTGCAGCGCGACCCAGTCGAGCTGTTGCAGGTCTTCGGCGCGATGCTGAAGAGCGCACAGGCCGTGCGGCGGTTCGGTGCCGCGGCGCTCGACCTGTGTCATGTCGCGGCCGGGCGGTACGAGGGGTTCTGGGAGCGGCGGCTGTGGCCCTGGGACGTGGCTGCCGGGACACTGATCGTCCGCGAAGCAGGGGGGCAGGTGACCAACATGGACGGTGACCCGTTCGACCCGGGGGCTGGCCAGCTGCTCGCCACCAACGGCTTGGTGCACGAGGCGATGCTGAAGGTGATCGCTGTGGCCGGCTGTGCTCCAGACAGGACGGCAGTGACCGCTTGACGCAACAGTGAGCGCACGTCCCGCGCGCACCGCTGGGTGCCAGAATCCCTCGCTCTGACAGGCCTTTCCCTCGCCTTGACCCAGCTGGCATTGGCCATGCACTGACCAATGGCAGACGGCCGAGACAGGGCCGAGAGGTGGTGACTATGTCCAGACTTCGAGTGGTGACAGGCTTCGCCTTGGGCACGGTCGCGCTGCTGGCGACGCCGGCCGAGGCGCAGCAGACGCTGAACCTCACCGTGGGGGTGTTCCAGCCGACTAGTGAGGATGCGCGCCCCCGTGGCGATGTGCTGAACGAGAACCGCCGCGACCTGCTCTTCGACATTGCGGATTTCCTCGGTCCATCGGCTGGTGCCGAGTGGCTGGTTGGGCTCGGGGATTTCCTCGAGGCCGGGGCCGGCGTGTCGTTCACACGGCGCACTGTCCACAGCGTCTACGAGCGGCTGGTCGACAGCGACGGCTCGGAGATCGAGCAGGATTTGCGTCTGCGGATCGTCCCGATCGACTTCACCGTGCGTGCCGTACCCCTCGGGCAACGGCGCGCCGTGCAACCCTACGTCGGGGCCGGGCTCGGCGTGCTGTGGTGGCGCTACGCGGAGTCAGGAGAGTTTGTCGGTGCGCAGAGCCAGATCTTCCGCGATCAGTTCGCGGCCAGCGGCAGCGAGACCGCACCGGTGGTGGTAGTGGGGATTCGGTTCGCCGACCCCGACTTCTCGGTAGGCGGGGAAGTACGCCACCGTAGTGTCACGGCGCCACTCGACAACCGGTTCGCCGGGCTTGACCCGAAGATCGACCTCGGCGGCTGGACCTGGCAGGTAACGATCGGCCGCAGCTTCTAGAGCGATGTCGCGGCCGGCGGCGCAGGACTCTCCCTCCCGGGGCGCCGTATAATCGAGCGCGTCCGTGGGCGCGTTCATCAGTTGGCTCAGCGCGGTCACTTTGGCGATCGGAGGGCCGGGGCTCTTCATCGTTGCGTTTCTTGATTCCTCATTCCTCTCGCTCCCCCTGATCAACGACTCACTGGTGGTGGCGATGGTGCTGCAACGTGGCACCCTTATGCCGTGGTACGTCGCAGCGGCCACGCTGGGCTCGGTGGCTGGCTGTTTCACGATCTACCTGCTGGCCGAGCGGGGCAGTGAGGCGTTCCTGCGGCGGCGGGCAGGCGCGGGCCGGATCAAGCGGGCCCTGGCCACCTATCGTCGGTACGGGCTGCTGGCGCTGGTAGTACCCGCGCTATTGCCGCCGCCGGCGCCATTCAAGCTGTTCGTGCTGCTGGCGGGCGTCGCCAACGTGCGGCCCGTGACCTTTGTAACAGCGATCACGCTGGCGCGCGGGAGCCGGTACGTGGCCCTAGGCCTGCTCACGGTGCGGTACGGCGACCAGGCGCTGGAGCTCATGCGGACACGGGGAGAGCTGGTCGCGCTGTCGGCGGCGGTGCTCATCGGGCTGGGTGCGGCCGGTTGGTGGGGGTGGCAACGATACAATCGCGGGTCGTGATGCCGGAGTCTTCCACCGTGATCCCGCTGCGTGACGAAGCGGAACCTGCCACACGTCGAATGAACCGGCGTGGTGGTGCAGTTCGGCGCGCCGTACGAGATCCTCTTGGTCGATGACGAGAGCCAGAACGGTACGCTTTGGCTCCCGTCGTCGCTCCAGGAGACTGATCCGTTGCTGAGGCTTGTAGCGCGCCCCACTTGGGGTGTCGTTGAACCCCGCATCGCCCGCAAGACAAGCCGGGCTATCGCCGAGTTCGCACTGGTCGAGGACGACGACCGCGTTATGGTCGGACTGTCGGGCGGCAAGGAGAGCGCTGCTGCAGATGCTCGACGAGCTGCGGCGGCGGTCACCGGTGCGGTTCTCGCCAATTGTCGTCAACGTCAACTCGGGCTACAAGGGACTACCGGTATAATCGCCAAGATGTGCCGCGAGCGAGGCTGGGAGTACCGTCTTGAGCACACGGCGATCCACGACGTCAGGGACGACATCCTCGACGCCGATGCGATGCCGTGCTTGCTATGCGCCTGGCTGCGCCGGGGTGTGCTGTACTGAATTGCCAGCGACCTGAGGACCAAATAAGATCGCGCTTAGCCACCACCTCGATGACTTCATCGAGACGCTGCTGCTCAATCTCTTCTTTTTGGGCTCGCTCAAGGCTATGCTGGCGCGGCTCGTCTCCGACGACGGCCCCCACCACGTGGTGAGCCGGCCGCTCGTGTACGTGGAGGAGGCCGAGGCGCGTGTCTACACCAAGCAGCTTGGGCAGCCGATCATCGGGTGTTGCTGTTCGGCCTGCGGCGACCTGCGCTTGCAGCGTCAGCGGGTCAAGTGGCTGATTCTGGATCTCGAGCATGAGCACCCCGCGGTGAAGCGGTCCATGCACCGAGCCCCGGGCATCGTCATGCCGCGGCACCGGCACGATACGCGGCTGAACCCCAGCGGCGAGTTGCGCGACGACGCGGCGCTGCGGCTGCAGGACGAATTGCCGCCGCTCGTCCAGATTCAGCACTAGGAGTCACAGCGTGCGCACCGTGGTCCAGCGCGTGTGCCAAGCCCGCGTCGAGGTGGCGGGGCGGGTGACGGGCGCCATCCACCGCGGCCTCCTGGTGCTGGTCGGCGTGTCGCACGACGACGGGCCCGACGACGTCCGCTACGTCGCGGACAAGATCCGGACGCTACGGGTCTTTGAGGGAGAGGGAAGGCGCACCCGAACGATGGACCGCTCCGTGGAACAGGTCGGTGGCAGCGTGCTGGTGGTTTCGCAGTTCACCCTCTATGGCGATGTGCGCCACGGCCGGCGACCGTCGTTCGACCGGGCGGCCGAGCCAAAGCGGGCCCGGGAGATCTACGAGGCGCTCGTGAGAGAATTGCGAGTGGGCGGCCTTGACGTCGCCACGGGCGAGTTCCAGTCCATGATGCAGGTGCATCTGGTGAACGACGGGCCCGTCACGATTCTAATCGACAGTCCTGCAACGTCCGATTCACGGTGATCGCTCTCATGCAGAGTTTCCGACTTCGCCCGCCCCGGTCTCTCGGCCACCGCCGTGCCGCCGGAGGGCGGCTCCTGCTTGCCACCGCCGCCTTGACCGCGCTGGCGCTACCGGCTACAGCGCAGCAGCGCCCTCTCGCGACCGAGGATCCCGAGACCATCGGAACGGGTCGCATCCTCATCGAGGGCGGGATTGACTACGCCCGCGATGTCCTGTTTCCGGTGTCGGGCCTCGAAGGGAACCTGACGCGCGCGGCGCTGCTGGGGATCAGCATCGGGATCTCACCGATCGGCGAGATCCAGATCGACACTGGCCTCTACAACCGACTGAGCATCCTCGGACGCGACCCAGACGCGGCGCTGGCGGCCTTGGTCGAGGTAACCGGTGACAGGACCAGCAGTGTGGAGGACACGGTAGTGGCGACCAAGGTGCGTCTGGTGTCGGAGGGCGCCGCCAGGCCGGCGTTCGGAGTGCGGTTCGCGACCAAACTCCCCAACGCGTCGAACGAGAACGGGCTGGGCCTTGATACCACCGACTTTCTGCTGACGCTGTTGGCGGGCAAGACGGTCGAATCGGTGCGCGTCGTGGGGAACATCGGGGTCGGCATCCTGAGCGATCCGACGCGCGGGGATCGGCAGAACAACGTCCTGCTGTACGGCATCTCGTTCGCGCGCGCGCTGACGTTCAGCGCCGAGATCGTCGGCGAGTTCAACGGACGGGTGAGCACGCGCAACGGCGAGCCACCTCCGGGCACCGGGGACCGCAGCACGCTCCGCATCGGTGGCCGGTACACGGTGGGCACGTGGCGGTTGGACGGCGCGATGCTCTTCGGCGTGACCGCTGACGATCCCGGCCTCGGCGTAACCGCCGGACTCACCTATGTGTTCAACGCCTTCGACCTGCCGTAGCCAAATGGCCGCGCTGGGCGTCACCAAAAGCCACGCCTATGGCAACGACTTCCTGCTGGTGCCGGAAGATGGGGACACCGGGGACGTGACCGCGCTCGCGCGGGCGTTGTGCGATCGTCACACCGGGATCGGCGCCGATGGCCTGATCCTCTACGCGCTCAACGGCCGCCAGGCGCGCATGCGCCTGCACAACGCAGACGGCGGGGTAGCCGAGCTGTCGGGCAATGGTCTGCGGTGTCTGGCCGCGCATGTGGCGCGTGTCGAGCGGCTGGCCCCGGGATCAGCCGTCGACGTGGAGACCAGCGCAGGCCGCAAGACACTGGAACTGCTGGAGCGCGACGGCGCCCGTTGCACCTTCCGCGCCGCGCTCGGCCCGCCGACTGGCGTGCGCCGCAAGCAGCTGGAGGTAGACGGCGCCACGGTGGAGGTGACGGTGCTGAGCATGGGTAACCCGCAGTGCGTGGTGCTTGGACCGTTGCCCGACGACGAGACCGTCGCGCGCGTGGGCGCCGCCCTGTCGACCCACGTCGCGTTTCCCGAGGGCACCAACGTTGAGTTCGTCCAGGTGGAAGGACCTGACCGCGTGCGCATCCGGATCTGGGAGCGTGGGGTAGGGCCGACTATGGCATCTGGTACGGGCGCTTCAGCGTCGGCCGTGGCGGCCGCGGCGCATGGAGGAGCCTCGCGGGAGGTCGACGTGGTCTCGCCGGGCGGCACGCAGCGCGTGGAATGGCGCGACGACGGCGTGTACCTGACCGGCTGGGCCGAGGTCGTGCTTGATGGAGCGTGGGTAGCCGGGCGACTGACCGAGGTGCGGTTCGACTAACGTCGAGGGTGGGCACGGCCACTGAACTGGACCGCCGGACGCTGTTGCCTGCTGACGAGGCCCGGCCCAAGTTGACCTCGCTTTGAGCCTAGCTTCCCACCGGGTGCCGTGGCACGGGGACGGCCGTGGTGAAGCCATGCCGAGCCTCGTCCTGCTTGACACCAGGCCCCAGCTGATCCGCGTGGCGCTGGTGTCGGTAGGCTTGCTGGATGCGGCGATCGTCGACTCGCCAGAAATGTTTTACGAGGCAGTGCTGGCATCGGCCGCCGCCATGGTCCTCTTCCACAACCATCCGTCCGACGACCCGACTGCGGGTGCCGACACCCTGTCGCTCACCGCGCGGCTGATGCGCGTAGGCAAGGTGCTGGGGATCGAGATGGTGGACCCCGTGATCCTCGCCGACCAGCGCTATTGCTCGCTGCTTAAGGCGGGCCGGCTCGGACCCAGGGCAGGGTGTCGGATATGATGATTTGCTCGTGCGTGTCCTGTATTTGGATTGCTTCTCGGGCGCGGCGGGCGACATGTTCCTCGGCGCGCTGATCGATGCCGGGGTACCGCTGGACGCGGTGCGCGATGCGCTGGGCCGGCTTGCCGTGGACCGGGAGGCCGTCTGGATCGAGCGCGTGACGCGGACCGGCATCCAAGCCACGAAGTTTTGCGTGCGAGGCGAGGACCCACTGCCGGTGGCCGATGACCACCGCCATCAGCACCACCACGAACCGCACCGGAGCCTCGCCGAGATTCATAGACTGATCGACCGCTCCGCCCTGCTGCCGGAGGACCGGGAACAAGCCAGAGACCTGTTCCGGCGCTTGGCGGAGGTAGAAGCAGGCGTGCACGGCGTTTCGGTCGAGGACGTCCAGTTGCACGAGCTGGGCACGCTCGATTCGATCGTCGATATCGTGGGATCGGTCTGTGCCGTCGGTGCCCTCGGGATCGACCGGGTCGTGGCCTCGCCCCTGAATGTCGGCGGCGGGACGATCTGCTCGGCGCACGGGCAGTATCCGGTCCCGGCCCCGGCGACGCTGCGGCTGCTGGAGGGTGCGCCTGTCTATGCGGGGCCGCAGCAGGCTGAGCTGGTCACGCCGACCGGGGCCTTGCTCGTCACCGGCTATGCGTCTGAGTTCGGGCCGGTGCCGGCGATGCGGATCGAGACCGCCGGCTATGGTGCGGGCACGAGAAGCTTCAAGGACTGGCCGAACGTGCTGCGGGTGATAGTCGGCGAGACCCGCGCTGACGATCAGGTGGCCGACGTCACGGTGATCGAGGCCGAGATCGACGACATGAACCCGCAGCTCTTCGGGCTCGCTATGGACCGGCTCTTGGCCGCCGGAGCGCTAGACGTCTACTACACAGCCGTCCAAATGAAGAAGAACCGCCCAGGGACACTGCTGACGGTGATCGCGCCGCCAGCGTTGCGAGAAGAGCTGACGGCCTTGATGTTCCGCGAGACTACCACGATCGGCGTCCGCTACCGGACCATGGCGCGCGAGTGCCTTGAGCGCGACGTAGTGTGGGTGACTGTGCCCGGCGGCGAGGTGCGCGTGAAGGTCTCACGGCGCGGCCGCGAGGTGCTGAACGTGGCGCCGGAGTTTGAGGACTGCGTGCGCGTGGCGGCGGTGGGCGGGCAAGTGGTCAAGGACGTGCAGGCCGCGGCCCTGCGCGCGTACCACGAGCAGCAGTCGACTGGCGCGTCCTCGACATCCTGAATGGGCTTCTACCTCACCACGGCCATCGACTACGTCAACAGCCAGCCCCATCTGGGCACGGCCTACGAGAAGGTCACGGCCGATGTCATCGCTCGGTATAAGCGCCTCTGCGGCGTCGAGACTCACTTCGTGATGGGCAACGACGAGCACTCGCAAAACGTTCATCGGCGGGCGAAGGAACTTGGCCTCCATCCGCTCGCCTATTGCGACCGGATGGAACAGGAGTTTCGGACGGTTTGGGCCGCGCTCGACGTGTCGTTCGATGATTTTATTCGTACCACCGAGCCGCGGCACCGCCGCGCGGTCGAGCGACTGGTCCAAGCGTCGTTCGAGGCCCACGACATCTACGAGGGGCAGTACGAGGGCTGGTACTGTGTGTCGTGCGAGGCTTTCAAACAAGAAAGGGACCTTGAGGAGGGGAAGTGTCCGCTCCACCCGTCGCTGACGCCGGACTGGATCCGCGAGCGCAACTACTTCTTCCGGCTCTCGAAGTACCAGGACAGGCTACTGCAGCACTTCGTGGATCATCCGGAGTTTCTCCAGCCCGAGCCGCGGCGCAACGAGATGCTGCGACTGATCGAGGCAGGCCTTGAGGACATCTCTGTGAGCCGCGCAGGGCAGCTCTGGGGTATTTCGCTGCCGTTTGCGCCCGACAACGTTGTCTACGTGTGGTTCGATGCACTGATCAACTACGCGGCGGCGGTGGGCTACAGCTGGGACGATGCGCTGTTCGCGCGCTGGTGGCCGGCCAGCCTTCACGTCATCGGCAAGGACATCACCAGGTTTCACGCGGTGGTGTGGCCCGCGATGCTGATGAGTGCGGGGCTGCCCCTGCCGGGGACGGTCTTCGGCCACGGGTGGATCAATTTCGGTGGTCAGCGTATGAGCAAGTCAGCCGGCACGAGCCTCGACCCGGTAGGCGTGGCCGCCCGGTTCGGGCCCGACCCACTGCGGCTGTACTTGACGAAAGAAGTGGCCTACGGCAGTGACGGCGACTTCACGGGGGAGCGCTATGCGGAGCGCTACAACGTGGACTTGGCCAATAGCTTGGGCAACCTGGTGAGCCGGCTAGGTGCCATGGCCGGGAAGTACCGCCAAGGGCAGCTAGTGCCGGCCGGGGACGGCGGCCGACTGGCCCGGGTCGCTACCGAAGCCCTAACGCGCTATCGCGCGGGCATGGAGGCCTACCGGCTGCACGAGGGCGTGGCGGCAGCCTTCGGGTTGGTGGACGCGGCCAACGAGTTTATTGCCGAGTCGGCTCCGTGGGCGCTGGCGAAAGACTCAGCCAACGAGGGACGCCTGGACGCGATCCTGTTCGAAGTGGCCGAGGCGGTGCGCGTGGCGGCTGTCCTGCTGTTGCCGATCATGCCGGGCTCGTGTGCGGAGATCCTGCGCCGGATGGGAGAGACGCGTCCCGTCGGCGAACTGCGCCTCGAGGCCGACGGAGCCTGGCGGTCCACGGGCGAACGGATAGTCGCCAAGGGTGCGGCGCTCTGGCCGCGCGTCGAAACCGCGGAGGCCGGAGACAGGCCCACCGCGAACAAGGAGTCAAAGGTGGACGAGAAGCCACAACCACGCGCAGGAGATGGCAGCACGCCGGTCGCGGCACCAGCACCGCCTGAGCCCGCGCGCATTGGCATCGACGACTTCATGAAGATCGCGCTGCGCGTCGGCAAGGTACTGGAAGCCGAGGTGGTGCCGAAGTCGAAAAAGCTGGTCAAGATGCGGATCGACGTCGGCGAGACCGAGCCCCGAACCATTCTTGGCGGCCTGGCGACGACCTACGCGCCGGAGGCGCTCGTGGGCCGGAAGGTCGTGGTGGTCTACAACCTGAAGCCCGCCAAGCTGATGGGCATTGAGTCGAACGGCATGGTGCTGGCGGCGAGTCTCGAGGAGGACGTGCCGTCACTGCTCACCGTCGACGAGTCGGTGCCCCCGGGCACGCGGGTCCGGTGATCGACACTCACTGTCACATTGCGGGTGAGGAGTTCACCGCTGATCTCGACGCCGTGATCGCGCGGGCGCGTGCAACTGGGCTGGGGCGGGCGTTCGTTGTCCTGGCGGCCGAGGACGATGCGGAACTGGCCCGAGCGCCCGAGGTGGCCGCGCGCTGGCCGGAGGTGCGCTTTGCCATCGGCATCCACCCCCACTCGGCGGGCCCGTTCGGTGACGCTCCGTTGCGCGCCGTGGAAGCAGTCGAGGTGGCGATCGCCGCCCAGCCGCTGACGCGGGCCCTTGGCGAGATCGGTCTCGACTATCATTACGACTTCTCTCCGAGGGACGCACAGCAGCAGGTGTTCCGGGCGCAGATCGGCCTGGCGCGGCGGCTGGGGCTGCCGTTGGTTCTCCACACGCGCGAGGCCGAGGATGACACCTTCGCCATCCTCGAGGCAGAAGGAGCTGGGGAGGTCGGTGGCGTCTTCCACTGTTTCACCGGCGACCGGGCGATGGCACGCCGCGCGCTAGAGGCGGGCTTCTCGCTGTCACTGTCGGGCATCGTGACGTTCCCCAAGGCACTGGAGCTTAGAGAGGTAGCCCGGCTCGTCCCTGCCGATCGGCTCCTGATCGAGACGGACAGTCCGTACCTGGCACCGGTGCCGCACCGGGGTTCCCGCAACGAGCCCGCGCTGGTGGTGCACGTGGCGGAAGTCATCGCCGAGCTGCGTGGGACCACAGCTCAGGCGGTTGGCAGAGATGTCGCAGAGAACTTCGAGCGACTCTTCAAGCCGTAACTTATAGTCCTGGCGAGAATTAGCCTGTCATCGTTCGCGTTGACACCCGTGCGGCGTTCGTGGTGAGATCGAGCGGCTTGTCCCCCACCGCACAGAACCCCTCCGCGGCCTTGCTGGCACAGATGTTCGAGCCGATCCGCGGCGATCTCCGCCTGGTCGAGGAGGCGTTTCAGCGCCACGTGCAGTCACAGGTGTCGCTGATTCCCGCCATCGGGAAGTACATTCAGAACAGCGGTGGGAAGCGGATTCGACCGGCCGTGCTGCTGATGGTGGCGCGGATGAGGGGCTACACCGGCGAGCAGGCTGTGCTTTACGCCTCGGTGGTGGAGTTCATCCATACCGCGACGCTGGTGCATGACGACATCATCGACGAGTCCGAGCTGCGGCGTGGGCAGCAGGCCGTCCACGCTCGCTGGGGCAACAACGTCACGGTGCTGCTGGGCGACTTTCTCTACATCAAGTCGATGTCGATGGCGCTGACCCAGGATCGCCTGGAGGTCATCCGAACGCTGTGCGACGTCACGTTGCAGATGATCGAGGGCGAGCTCGACCAGCTGACGAAGAACGGGCTGGTGGCGCTGACCGAGGAAGAACACTTCGAGATCATCCGGCGCAAGACGGCCTACCTGTTTGCCGGGTGCGCGAAGATCGGCGGGATGCTGGGGCCGATCACGGTGGAGGAGCAGGATGCCCTGTGGGACTACGGGTTCAACATCGGCATGGCCTTCCAATTGGTCGACGACCTGCTCGACTTCACTGGCGAGGAGGTCGTGCTGGGCAAGCCCGTGGGCGGTGACCTCCGCGAGGGCAAGATGACCCTTGCCGTGATTCATCTGCTGCAGCACGCCGCCAGCGAGGCTGAGGTGCTGGTGCGGACGATCGTCGAGGGTCGGAGTGCCACCCTCGCTGAGTGGCGCACGCTGCGGGCGCTGCTCGCGCGCCACGGGTCGATCGACTATGCCCGGCGACAAGCAGAAGCCTTCGTCGAGCGCGCCAAGCGGGCACTGGACCGGTTCCCGTCGAGCGCCGAGCACGAGGCGCTGCTGACGTTGCCCGATTACGTCCTGTCCCGCGATCGCTAGCCAGCGCCGCGAGGGCTGAGGCCCTCCGCGCTACTGCAGCCTGAGAGCGACCGTGACGCCCACCGAACGACTCGACGAGTTGCGTCGCCTCATCCGTCACCACGAAGACTGCTACTACGTCCACGACAGCCCTGAGATCTCGGACACCGAGTTCGACGCACTGATGGCGGAACTGCGGGCGTTCGAGGCCGAGCATCCCGATCTGGTCACGCCGGACTCGCCGACGCAGCGCGTCGGCGGGAAGGTGGCCGCTGGGTTCGCAGCCGTCGCCCACGCCAGCCAGATGCTCAGTCTCGACAATGCCTACACCGAGGACGACCTGCGGGCGTTCGACGAACGCGTGCGTCAGGGGCTGGCGGCCGACGGCGCACCGCCAGCGACGGTCGACTACGTCGCCGAGTTGAAGATCGACGGTCTGGGGGTCGCAGCCCGCTACGAGCAGGGCGTGCTGACACGAGGCGTCACCCGTGGCGACGGCACGACGGGCGAGGACGTGACATCCAACGTCCGGACCATCCGAGCGGTGCCGCTCCGGCTGAAAGACGGAGCACCGAGGGCGCAGGCTGTGCCCCAAGGGTCGATCGAAGTGCGCGGGGAGGTCTACATCCCGAGGACGACCTTCGAACGGACCAACGAGCAGCGGCGTGCCGAGGGTGAGCCCGTGTTCATGAACCCGCGCAACGCGGCCGCAGGCGCCCTCCGGCAGCTCGACCCGGTGGTCGTCGCAACGCGCGGGCTGCGGGTGTGGTTCTACCAACCAGTGTTTGTCGACGCGATCGACTCCGACGGTGCGTTCACGCGGCACAGCGAGGTTCTCAACGCGCTTACTGAATGGGGCCTGCCCGTCGAGCCCAACTGGACGCGCTGCGAAGGGATCGAGGCGGTACTCGATGTGTGCCGCCGCTGGAGCGACCGACGCGAGGACGTGGACTACCAGATTGACGGGGTGGTCGTGAAAGTCGACGACCTGGCGACGCGCCGCGGGCTGGGCGCGACCAGCAAGTTTCCGCGTTGGGCGATCGCCTTCAAGTATCCTGCGGAGCAGCGAACCACCGTCTTGCGGGAAATACGTATCAATGTCGGGCGCACGGGCGCGGTCACCCCTTACGCGGTGCTCGATCCGGTGGTCATCGCAGGTACTACGGTGTCGATGTCGACTCTGCACAACGCGGACGACGTGACCCGCAAGGATCTGCGCGAGGGCGACACCGTGATCGTCGAGAAGGGCGGAGACGTGATCCCGAAGGTGGTGGGCCCTGTGCTGACGAAGCGGTCGAAGTTGGCTAAGGCGTGGGCGATGCCCGAAGCCTGTCCCGCGTGCGAGAGCCGCCTGCACCGGTCCGAGGGTGAGGCCGCGTGGCGGTGTGAGAACACGTCGTGCTCGGCCAAGCTCCGCCGCAGCCTAGAACACTTCGCCTCGCGGGGAGCGATGAACATCGAGGGCCTCGGTGAGGCGCTGGTGGCACAGCTGTTGGATGCCGCGCTCGTGAAGGACTTCGGCGACCTCTACACGCTGACGGCCGGCCAGGTGGCGGATCTGACTAAGACCAGCAGGCGGAGTGACGGGAAGGCGATCACGCGGCGTGTAGGCGAGAAGAACGCCGCGAAGGTAGTGGCCGAGATCGAGCGCAGCAAGGCCAACCCATTGTGGCGGCTCATCTTCGGGCTGAACATTCGTCACGTGGGCGAGCGCGTGGCGCAGGTGCTGGCCTCGGCCTTCGGGTCAATGGAGGCCCTGCGTGTGGCCACCCGCGGGCAGCTGGAGGCCACCGTGGAGATCGGTCCCATTGTGGCTGAGTCGGTGCGCACCTGGCTCGACGAGCCGCACAACTGGACGCTAATCGAGCGGCTGGGCAGGGCCGGCTGCCGGCTGGAGGCCGACCCGGCAGAGCGGACCGCCGTGAAGGAGACCCGCGCTCTGACGGGACAGCTCTGGGTGCTCACTGGTACGCTGGAGTCGATGACGCGCGAAGAGGCCCGGGCCGAGATCGAGCGCCGAGGCGGTAAAGTAACCAAAAGCGTGAGCCGGAAAACCACGACAGTCGTCGTGGGGGCCGATCCCGGTAGCAAGACCGAAAAGGCACAGACCCTCGGCATCGAGCAGCTCGACGAGGCGGCATTTCGCCTACGGCTTGAGGACACCGAGCCCCGATGAAGCCTAAGGTGCTGGTGATTGACGACGAAGCAGCCATCCGCAATTCGCTTCGGCTGATCCTCGAGTACGACCAGTTCGACTTCGTGGGGGCCTCGTCTGGCCTTGAGGGTGTGGCCCTAGTGGAGAAGGAATCGCCGGACGTAGTGCTGCTTGACTTGCGGATGCCCGGCATGACCGGATTTGAGGCCTTGGCCGAGATCCGCAAGCGCGACTCCACGTTGCCGGTAGCGATCATCTCGGGACATGGAGGACCGACCGAAGGCATGGAGGCCAAGGAGCTCGGCGCCTTCGCCTTCATCGAGAAGCCGCTGGCCAGTGACCGCGTGGTTCGCGTGGTGCAGACCGGCCTCGAGCTGCGCGAGCTGCGGCAGGAGAACCGGGAGTTACGTCGCTCGGTGGAGCGCCGCTACGAGATCATCGGCGAGAGCGGTGCCTTGCGCAAAGTGCTGGACGTGGTGGCCCGTGCCGCGCCGACCAACGCCAGTGTCCTGCTGCGGGGCGAGAGCGGTGTGGGCAAGGAACTGGTGGCGCGCGCTATTCACCAGCAGAGCCCGCGGGCGAAGCACCGCTTCGTCCAGGTCAACTGCGCGGCGATCCCTGAGGAGCTGATCGAATCGGAGCTGTTTGGGCACGAGCGCGGTGCTTTCACAGGCGCCACCGTGAAGCAGATCGGGAAGTTCGAGCAGGCCAACGAGGGCACGATCTTCCTCGATGAAGTGGGCGACATGAGCCCGAAGACGCAGGCGAAGGTATTGCGAGTCCTGCAGGAACAGGAGGTGGAGCGCCTAGGCTCGGCGCGCACGATCAAAGTCGACGTGCGGGTGGTGGCCGCGACCAACAAGGACCTCGAAGAGGCGATCGCCAACAGCGAGTTCCGCGAGGACCTCTATTTCCGGCTCAACGTGATTCCGATCATTGTGCCGCCGCTGCGTGAGCGGGCCGAGGACATCCCACAGCTGGTGGAGCATTTTGCGTTACGGAAGACCGACGAGCACAACCTGAAGCCTCGGATGTTCGAGCCGGCCGTGCTCGATGCGCTGCAGCGGCACCGCTGGCCAGGGAACATCCGTGAGCTGCGCAACACCGTCGAGCGCGTGCTGATTATGGCGACGGGACCCCGGATCGGGTTGGTCGACCTGCCCGTGGAGATCCACGGGGGAACACCGGGCAGGGACAACGTCGTGGCGATGCCAGACGCCGTGCCGAAGGACGGCACGCTGCGGGCCTTTAAGGAAGCCTCAGAACGGGCGTTCCTCGTGGAGAGGCTACGTGAGCAGCAGTGGAACATCTCGAAGACGGCCGAAACGCTGGACACGCCGCGCAGTAACCTCTACAAGAAGCTCGAACAGTACGGTATCAGTCAGGAGGCCGACGGTTAGCACGGAGGCAACCATGCCAAGACTGGGCCGAGCGTGTTCACCCGCGGTTTTCTCTGGGTCGATCACGCACGACCAGCGGTTCTCGTCGCAGCCCAAGACCTGGAGGCGGCCGTGCTGGACGTAGAGCAGGTCGCCGCTACCATCGGCGGTGGCGCCGTATACGACACGAATCCCCTCCTGATTCCAGCACTTACACATGAACCGCGTTGGTGGTGTCAATGGCACAAACTGCACACTTTTTTTAAAGCACGCAGGGTACGGTCGGCACGCCCGCGTGAGTGGAAGGCCCAGTGCAGGGCGACGCACAGGAACTCCGCGTTGAGCACCAGCGTGCTGCTGCTCACGCGGCCGTCCGACCGCACCACCGCCCGCATTTGGTCAAACAGCAGCTCCCACGGCACACCGCCGAACCGCTCGAACGCGCTCTCCAGCCCGGCGCTCAGCACCGCCATCGTCTGCCGGCGGTAGACGCGCAGTCACAGCAGCTGCTGCGAGTGGCTTAGCACCACCAGG